>CANRGH010000042.1 GCA_947630135.1 uncultured Monoglobus sp. | reverse complement strand
ACAATCGCTTGCCTTGTGCTTGATTTTCCACGGTTGACGTTTATCCTCTACATATTCTAAATATTTTAATACTTCCAACATATACTCATCCCCCCTTATGGATTTAAGTATACACTATTTCTTCCTCTTTTTGTGTTACATTTCCGTTATTTTTTTCATGCGTTTGACGTGGCGTTTCCGACACGTTTTTTGCCGATAGACCGCGCCGCTTTATCCGCAGCAAAAAACCGCCTTTCGGCGGTTTTAGCTTTACGATATTGCTTCCGTGAGGGCGGCGGCGAGCTGCGCGGGGCAGGATGTGCCGCGGCCGTTGCAGTCTATGTCCTTGAGCAGGGCGATCACCTTTTCGGCGTCCATTCCCTCGACAAGCGCCGAGATGCCCTGAAGATTGCCGTTGCAGCCGCCGAAAAACTCGACGTTTTTGACTTTTCCGTCGTCAATATCAAATCTTATGAACTGAGAACATGTTCCTCTTGTCTTGTAAGTGTACTGCATAATTTTTCCTCCGTAAAAATTTTATCTTCCGGCGGCCTTTGAGGCCTTGCTTGTGCCGGCGTATTTGCCGCACTTGTCACCCCAGACTGCCAATACCTCGTTATCCGACGAGATCACGCGGATAACCTCGCACATATTGGAGCAGCCGCCGCACTCAAAGCTGGTGGGCTTGAACTCAAGCTCAAGCTGGCCGAAGCCCTTGAACGCGGGTTTTTCGATCTGGTTGTCCTCTATGTATTCCTTCGCGAGTATCGCGCTTCCTATCGCGCCCATAACGTTATAATACTTGGGTATTATTACCTTGGCTCCGACCTCGTCCTCAAATGCTTTGCGTATGCCCACATTGGCCGCGACGCCGCCCTGGAAAATGAACGGCGGCTTTAAGGTCTTGGCTCTGCCCAGATTGTTTATATAATTGCGCACGAGGGCGGTGCACAGGCCTTTTATGATTTCGGCCTTGGAAAATCCGTACTGCTGCTTCGCGATCATGTCGGACTCGGCAAAAACCGTGCAGCGGCCCGCAATGCGGACGTCCTTCTCGGCTGTCAGAGCGAGATCGCCGAACTCCTCGATCGGAACGCCGAGGCGCTCCGCCTGGTGGTCCAGAAACGAGCCCGTTCCGGCGGCGCACACCGTGTTCATGGCAAAGTCAGTAACCATTCCGTCCTGCAAAATAATGATTTTTGAGTCCTGGCCGCCGATCTCGAAAATGGTTCTGGCGTCGGGGTGATAGTGCAGGGTGGCCGTGGCGTGGGCGGTTATCTCGTTTTTGATAACGTCGGCGCCGACCAGAACTCCGGCAAGCTCTCTGCCGCTGCCCGTTGTGCCTATGCCGAGAATGTCGTCGTCCTCACATCCGATTGCGTCCTTGAGCAGCTTCATGCCCTTTTTGACGCTCTCGAGGGGCTGGCCGTTCGCTCTGATATACTGATTAAAGCAAACGTTGTAATCCTCGTCCATGGCGACAACATTGGTGCTGACCGAGCCTATGTCAATTCCTAAATAATATTTCATGCTTTTTCGTCTCCTATTTCGCGTGCTGTTTTATCGGCGCCGCGGGGGCTGTTTTCAGATTATCCTTTACCTCCTGCGCCTTGGAATGCGCCTTGCGGGCGGCCGACTGGGCCGCGCTTCCTATCGTGTCGCCGATAGAGGCTTTCTGCTTGGCGTAGTGCTTGCTCTTTATCAGGTCGGTAAAGGCCTCGAGCCTCGTCTTGACATGGGCCTCGCCCATCTGCTCGTCAAGCGACAGCGACATTATCGGCATGTTGAGCTCTTTGGATATGGCCGGGAACTTGCCCAAATTCACAAGCTCGGGCAGGCATGCGAACGGCATCAGATGAACCACGCCGTCAAAGCCGCGTCTCGCGAAATCATGCACCCAGCCCATGTTTTCCTTATCATGGCCGCCGCAGTTGAGCGGCGCCACCTTGTCCGACATTCTGAACACGCGGTGCGACTTGGGGAAGGGAAGCCACTTCGGCATAATGTTGTGCTCTACCCAATCGGATATGTACTGAACGTTTTCAACCTCAACGCCGAGGTTATTCAAAATCTCCTCAACGTTTTTGTTGACCGTGGGCTCCATTATAACATATATCTCGCCCACAATTCCCACTCTTATCCGCTGATTTTCCTTGACCTCGCGGCGGGGTATCGCCTCGAAAATATCAACAGCCTGCTTATAGGTCCGGTTAACGTCGCGGATAGTCTCGCACTTTTCAAACATTTTTACAATGTCCTTCCAGGCCTTTGAATAATCGCCCTGATTTATCTCATAGGCGCGCAGTATTTTCATGCGCTTTTCGAGCTTATCCATTTTTTTTATCAATATATAGCAAAACAGCGCCAGACCGAGAAGCTTGCGGTTCGGAGTGCCGTTCTTGACGGTTTTTACCTTCTCGTAAAACGCGTGAAAATCCTGGAACATGCTGTCAAAAACCACTACGCGGGTGTTAAAGCCGAGTTCGCGCAGCACCTTCTGGTGCACGTCGGGATACATTCCCGCGCGGCACGGGCCCGCGCCGCCCGAGGACACAATGAGCTCCGCGCCCTTTTGAGCGCACTCTATGTAGGTTCCCATCATTACCTTAAATGGAAAGCAAATAAATTCCGGACTGTACTTCACGCCCAGCTCCATGGTTTTCTGCGAAGGCGGGTCGGGCATTATCACCTCGTGGCCAAGCTTTTCAAGCAGCTTTTTGTAGCCCGTCACACAGCCCATATGCGGAAAAGATGTTTTCATTTGGCAAATCACCTCTCGTTAACCTTGCGTATTTTTCTCTTGATCATATCGGTAAACGCCTCAATTCTGGTCTGCAGATGGCTCTCGCCGGTATGCTCGTCTATTCTCAGCGTCATAAACGGCACGCCCGAGTCGGCGTAATCGTGCTCGATCTCCTTGCCGACGATCGAGTCGGGGCCGCAGCCGAAGGCCGTGATGTGGATCAAGCCCTGAACATTCATGTCCTTGATCATGACCGTCGCCGCCTGATAGAGCTTATCGGGGAACGTCCAGAATATGCGGCGGGTCTCCTCGCTGCGGTGCTTGAGCAGCATCGCGGGCTCGATCATGTCGAAAGTAATAACGTTCACGTCAAGCTCGCGCAGCTTTTTTATTATGTTCATGCTGATAAACGGATCATAAACGTTGTAAATATATCCCAGAAGACCGATCGTGGTCTCGGATTTCGGTATTTTAAAGTCCTCGAACTTTTTGCCCTCAAACATTACCTCGGCCGCCTCATCAAGCGTGAGGCCGCGGATGCAGAGGCCGCGGAAGGTTTCAAAGTCGCTTATCGCGCCTTTGAGCGCGTCCTTGAATTTTCGGGTAGGTATTCCCAGCTTTTTGGCAATCGGCAGATAGCATTTGAGGTCCGCCGTATCCTCACGGCGGCAGTCGATGTCGATAGTCAGCAGCTTCGCCTCGGGGATCGTCTTTCCAACCAGCTCGGGAAGGCCGATATATTTCGGGCAGAACCAGTAGCCCTTTTCAATATGCACAAATCGGGGACAGAATATGTAGTCGACTTCTTTTTCAATCAAGTTTATAACGTGGCCGTTATATATCTTTATCGGAAAGCATATTTCCGGAACCGTGACCGCTATGCCCTTTTGAACCAAGTTTTTGGTCGATTGGTCAGATATGACAACCTCGCAGCCCAAACGTTCAAACAGCGAACGCCAGAGCGGATAATAAAACTGAAAAAGCAGGGCCCGCGGTATTCCGATTTTCAAAAAATCACTTCCATTCCTGTTCTGAAAATTACCGTTTTATATTATATGCCTGTGAGTCCGTATAAAAACCCACGTTATTTATTGTACTATTTTTTTTGAATTTTGTCAATAGAATAGAAAAGAACAGACTAACAAAATAACCGATTTTATGCCGCAATATTTTATACATTCTTGCAATCCGTGCAAAGCATTTCGTTTATTTTTGAGCGGTTAAGCAAAAAGTAAGGCGGCAGGCCTTGAGGCCTGCCGCCGTAAATTTTCGGCTTACTGATAAGCTACGATCATGTATTTCTCATCGCCGTTGTTAACCTTTACGAATACCTTGTCGCCGATCTCGATATCGAAGGGCTCGCCGACTCTGATCTCCTTCTTTGTCTGGTCATAGATATAGATCTCGGTACCGTTTGTGGGATATGTTCTGTACCACTTCATGTCGTCAAACTTGGATGTCGCGATCATGAAGTAATCATACGCCGCTGTTACCTCAGCGTAGATAGCGCGGATATCCTCACCGGATGTGATGTTGTAGCTTGTTGCCTCGCCGTTCTCGTTCCACTCGCCGTAAGGCTCGCCGTTGATTATTCTGTTGGTGTAGTTGAACAGGAGTCTGCACGAGTTGAGGTAACCGTTAGCCGTGGTGTTGTACTGGATAACATCACCGCGCTTCAGATCGTTAACTGAAGAGATCTCATCAGCGGGAATATTTACGCCGATATCGCTGATCGAAGTTCTGGGAACAACGGTCTCGTCGATCTTGATCGTCTTCTTCTCGCCGCCCTGCCAGCCAACGATCTCGGTTATTGACATCTGCTGGTCAGCATCCCAAGCCTGCGCGATCTCGTCGATCAGCATTACGCCGGCCGTATTTGAAAGGCTGCTGGGGTTAACGTCCTTAACAACGAGCGCGTTCGCAACACCGTTGCGAATATCATAAATGTCAACCGAATATGAATCCTCTGTCAGATCGTCAAGAGTCAGCAGCGAGTAGTCCTCATCGCGCTCACGATCCTCGTAAGGAACATTGAAGATAACCGTGTCGTTTGTGATGGCGCATGTCTGCATCAGGTGGTTGGCATAAGGCGTGGTGCCTGTGAAGTACTTACCGAACAGATCCGAGTTCGGAACCGCGTTGGTGTAATCAGGCGCATAGTAGAGCGTTCTTACCTCGTTATTGCCGTTGACCTCATATGTTACCAGCTGAGGCGTCGCGAATACCTGAGCGAACAGGGAATCGCTTGACGCGAGACGCTGAACGTCAGCGTTGTTTGCAATGTTTGTCAGAACCTTGCTGGCCGATCTATAGGTCTTGATATCACCGTTCATGTCAAGAATCTTAACGAAAAATCTTGAGTCGAACGAACCCTCGTCAACGCCGAAGTCGATCAGATAACCGTAGTTGCCCGCGCCTGTTCCGGCAGCGTTTGTGCCGGCAATTCTGCCGTCATACGTCAGCTGGAAGTCGCTCTGGAAGCCGGGTGTGATCTTCTTTTCAAGATACAACGACTTATAGTAGGGCTGGCCGTTGATCGTGTAAACGTCGAATGTGCCGTTGCTGTACTCCTCGGAATATACCGCCGTAACCGATGCATCCTCAATAATGTCTCTTGATACATAGGCCGTGATGTACATGCCGTCCTCACTTACAGAGTAAGTGATAACGTCGTTCTTCTTCAGGTCCTTAGGATCAATGTCCTGACCGTTCAAAGTGAGTCTTGTGTGATAGGAGTCCTCAAAATATACGGGAGACATCTTGCTCGTCATGTTGTTCTGGAATATAACCTGGTATGTTGACTGGTTATATCTCTCAAACAGACCATCAAACTGCTCTTCGATGAGAACCGCGTCAGCCGAGCTTGTCATGCTGTGGCAAATGATCTTTACATGGCCCTGGCCGATAAACAGAGGCTTATCCGTGAGCTTTGTTGTTGTGGCAACGCCGTTATAGGAAATCTGCGCGTTTGTCAAATCAATTGTTCTTGATCTGCCGTTCTCATCATCATAAGAGATAGACGTGTTCGTGAGGTTTGTGATGCTCTTTGCGTCGATGTCGTAAACTGTGTTGTAGCTGTCACGGGGCTCGAAATAAGCAATGTAGTTTCTTCTGTAGCCGGATACGTCTTCCATGTAATAGAAGTTGACCGCGTAGCCTACATAAGACTCCATATCGAGCGAGTCGTCAAACTGATATGTTACCGTGCCGAGCTCAACGTTTCTCGCGTTGTCAACGTCGGCAAATACGTCGGAAATTATAACCTCGTTGTCGAGCTGTACCTCAGCGTTGCCGAGATATGAATAGTATGTGCCCTGAATGATACCTCTCGCGCTGATCATCTTGTATGTCTCGGAAAGCAGGGTCTTTGTGCTCTGGATAACCTGAATCTGACCGCCGTTTGAGTCATATGTTACGGTGTCCATAATATAAGCCTGCATAGCGTTTCTTACCATTCTGGACATCTGCATGGCGTTCATCGAGTTGGTATAGCTCAGGCTCAGGCCGTTGTAAACGCCCTGTCTGAGAGCGAATGACGTGTAGCCCTCGGGATATCCGCCGTTTGTAACGTCGCAGGCTCTCTGATAGCCCAGCGCGCACATGATCATCTTGGAAGCCTCGTTAACGATGATGGGATCGTTGGGTCTGAAGATCGAGTTGCCGTCGCCCTGGAGAATTCCGATCTCTGTCAGATAGCAGATAGCGGGATACGCGGGATTTGAGTCGTCAACGTCGCTGTAAGGCGTCTGACCGTATCTGGGATAACCCGCTGTGTTGGCCTTGAGCATCTTGGCAACGATCGTCGCGAAGTCCGCTCTTGTTACCTGCTCTGTCTGCCAGTAACCGTCGGGGAGCATCTCGAAGAGGCCGAGACCGTAATCAAATCTGTAGTCCTCAGCGAACTGTACGTCATCATTGGGGAGCGAAGCCATTGTCGCAGCCGTTGTCGAGCCGACAACCGCTTCAGCGGCTTCCTGATCGGTGGTTGTTGTTACTACTTCTCCGCCTTCCGCGGCCGCGTCGGCCTCGGGCGCGGCTGTTGCTTCAGCCGCGTCGGGAGCCGCAGTCGCCTCTACCTGCTCGGTATCGGCGGGGGCTGCTGTCGGGTCGGTTTCATCGGCAAACGCTACCATACTGAATACGCTCAGAATCATAGTGAGTGCCAACAGAATTGATACTGCTTTTTTAAAATTACTCATTAACAGATCCCTCCATATTTATTAATCCGTATATTATTTTAGCTGACTGGGCGCGTTCCGCAAATCCCTTCGGGTCAAGCAGTCCGCCGCCTACGCCATTAATTATTTCTGCGCAATACATCTTCTCGACAGCCTCAACAGCGTAATCGCTGATGCTCGCCTGATCCGTGAACTCCGCATAGGGGATCTTCGCGGGAACAGTCTTGCCGAGAGCCGTAACTGTTCTGTATGCCATAACCATCATGTCTTCACGCGTGATGTTGTCGTTAACGCCGAAGCTTCCGTCGTCGTAGCCGTTTACGACTCCGAGAGCGACCGCCTTGCCGACCGGAACGGTGTACCACTGATCCGCTGCTACATCTGTGAAGTCTGTGGCCGACGCCGTGGTGTCCTGTCCGAATGCACGCATGAGCATTGTGGTGTATTCCGCTCTTGTCACGTTCTGTCCGGGTGAGAACTTGCCGTCGCCGGTTCCGTTAACGATACCCATAGCCGACAGCGCGTTGATGGACTCCTCAGCCCACTCGTATCCGGCCAGATCCGTGTACTTAGCGGGCGCGGCGCTCGCCGCAGGTGCCGCTGTTGCGTTGGGATCAGCCGTCGCGGTCGGGTCGGGCGTTGCTGTCGCGGTCGGACTTGTGGTGATACCACCACCACCGCCGCCGCCACCGCCGCCGGAAGGTCTTGTAGATCCATCCGGAACGGGCGCGGGATCAATCGCAACTGAGCCGTCGCCTGTTGAAATCTTAATTCTCTCAACGTTTACCCATGAATAACCGTCGTTACGCGACTTAAGCTCGATCTTACCGATGTTGTAAGGCGGGTCGATGTTAAGGCTGAACTCACCGAGCTTATAATCGGTCAGCACGGCGCCGCTTTCGTCAGTAACCGTTACCGCTACCTTGTTGCCAAGAGCATCGACAACGACCTTGATGTTTATGTACTGAGCCGAACCCTTCTCATAGTACCAAAGTCCGTGCAGAACCTTGTGGTCGGGATATACATACATCGCGTCACCCAAAGGTGTGGAATATGCGTAGCTGCTCAAATCAGTGTTGGTCGATATCAAGCTGTTGTATCTGGGATCAAGCTCAGAGGTGTACGCATCTCCTGCCTTCATTGCGGGCAGAACGTACTCTTTTCCATCCGCGCCCGTGAGCTCTGTCTCGTCATAGCTCTTGGGGGCTCTGGGAACAGCGTGCGTCTCGGGATCCTCGTCGCCGGGAACCGGACCGCCGGTTCTTCCTATAGAATAGGTGCCGACCTCTGTCGTGCCGAACTTGAATATCGGTGTCTCGATCGTTCCGTCAGCTCTGTCACCCTCGAAGTGAACATTGTTTCCTTCCTCGTCCTTAAGGTCCACGTTAAGAGGCGTTACGTTAACGGGTCTTGATGACGGATCCATATAGAGCGAGAAAGCGGAATCCCAAAGCTCTGTCTTGGTCGAATCCTTATCGGCGTTCACATCCGGGTCTTTGGAGAAGTTGATCTGCCATGTGTTGTGCTCATCGGTACCTGTCTTGGTGATAGGAGTACCGCCGCCGTAGGTGTAGATCATACCGTTCAAGGCGTCTGTCTGCTTCTGATAGAGTACCTTGAGCTTAACTTCATAAGTCATCTTGTCGTCCTGCGTTACGGGCAGCGTGAGGTATGTGTTAACACCGTGGGAGTTGGTCTCATCAAGCATCATCAAGACGTACTTACCGGTGTCGGGGTCTTTCTGGATCGAAACCTGACCGCCCAAAATGTACATGAAGCGCTTGGTCAGGAAGTCGTATCTCTCTTCCTCGTTCATCTCGGGGAAGTTGAAGTCATATAGAACTCCCGAAGGCGTTGTCTCAATTACTCTTGACGGCGTCTTGCCGTTTCCGTTTGTCGCGACAACCAGTATATAATACTTGATGTTGTTTTCAAGACCGGTTATTACCTGCTTATTGGCCGTCATGCTGAGGCCCGTCAGCTTATGAGCATAGGCGTTGTAGTCCTGACCGTGGTCAACCGTATCGTAGTAGATCTCATAGCCCTCGTCGGTCGTGGGGTTGCCGGACCAGTTAATTCTTACCTGATTCAGATATGGAACAACTCCGCTGGTGGCGATCTGAGGCTCGGACGGCATTGTCGTCGAACCCTCGGGCTTGGGAATAGTTGTGAACTGCATTCCATCGCTCTCCGCCACGGTAACTCTGCCGAACTCGTCGGTGGTCGTTACTCTGTAATAATATGTTGTGGCGGGTTGCAGATCCTCAAGCGTTACGGAGTGATAGGTGTGGAAACCGTCGGGCGCGTTGGTGTAGTCAAGAGGCTGGCTCTTGGTGTATTTACCGGGTTCCGTGCCGTACTCGATAACGCATGTTGCTCTGTATGTCGTGTTCCATGAAAGCTCAGCCGATGAATAACCAAGTCTGTCGGGAGCTATATCCTGTCTTCTGCTGTCGCCGCGGATTATCTTGAAGTTCTCGGCAACCGCGGGAGTCATATCAATTTTAGCCGGCTCGTCATCGGCCATGAAGTTGATGTATTCCTCAAGATAGGTGTAGCCGGTGTCGGGGTTGATTTTTGTTGCAAGATACTCGGTCGTGTCCCAACCTCTGTATTCCTTGTACCAGTTGGGGATACCGTCGCCCATGCCGTCCCAAGGAATTTGTCTTACAGTGTAATCCTGAACAAACTCAAAGTCCTTAAGATTTCCCGAAGCCTTCGCTTGCTGGAACTCGCTATAGTTATTGTAGCTTGTGAGATAAGGATACTTGTTCAGCATGTAGTTGAGCATAAAGGGAGCAACGGGTTTGTAGCCTTCCTCGTCCGCGTGTCTCGCGTCTCTGTCATATACCCACTGAGCGGGGATCAGATCCGCCACGGTTCTCTTTACTTCCTGATATACGGGCTCAACACCCTTTATCTCATATTTTGTTTCGTCTATTGTGTCGGGATTTGTTGTCTTGTATATATTTCCCGAAGCGGGATCATATACCGAATACTCAAGCACCTTACCGGGAGCTCCGCAGTACTCGCCCCACCAGTCGCCAATCTCAAAGTCGGTCAGATAAGAATTCTCATATACGCCCGTCGCGAACGGATTGGTCTCTTTGTTGACGTCTGTGTGGGTATCCCAGTTGATAGGTCTGTTCGATTTGTCGGTCGAACCCTTGAGCGCGGGGCCGGCGCCCTGGATCATTGTCCAGCCGCGGCTTACCTTATAGTTGTGGGGCTCGCCGTATGAGAAGCCCGATGCCGAGGTCTCGTCAGCCTCAACAGCGCGGTGCGCTGTGTAATCGACCGGAACCGTAACGCTGTTGCCGTTCTCGTCGAGCTTGGTCTCGGTAAGTCTTGCCTCAAGCTGATTGAAGAAGGGAGATACCTGGCTCTTCGTCATGCTGATATTCTTGTTGACGCCGGCCTTCATCTCTGTCATGATCATCGTATCGTAAAGGTCGCGAGCCGGCTGCGTGCAGCCCATGCCCTTTCCGAGACCTTCCTCGTTGAGAGCGTACTTAACGAGAGTGTTGTCAAGACCCGTGCCCGAAACGGGGATAATTTCGCCGCGGGGTGCGGGAAGCGGATAATCCATATAGGTTAATGTTGCCGCTGTATCACTCTTATTGTTGTTATCATAGGATCTGGGATCGTTATCCCATTCCTCAAATGTCATGCTGCTGAGGTCGGCATCTTTGCTCGCGCCGCCGTCTCTTCCGAAATACAATATGCCTTTCTCGGGAACGCTGTTGCTCGCGATCGTCGCCGCGGCAACGTTTGTAAGCTCCGCATCGCTCTTGCCATTTCCGTTTTGGGTGTTTGATGTAAAGTTATTCTTGAAATAGGCTATTACACCGCCAGAATATGCACGTCCTCGTCCAATTCTGTAAGGCGTGTTGTTGCTCTGCACAGCGCCCGCGCGCGCAAAGTTGTCATGAACGTTGTATTTACCGTTTCTGTTCTGGCCTTCATAGTTGTAAATATCAAATCCGTTTCCGCAGTCAAAGAGCAGAACATTATATGAGTCTACCCAGTTGGCGTCAACCAGACGAGGTGTACGCTGCGTGCTGTCTGTCAGCATTGTCTTGATAAACGAAACTCTCGATGAACCCTCGTTAACGGCTCCACCGTAGGAGTGGCCGCCCTTCTCATGAGTGGAGTTGATCGTAAGACCCTTGCCCATCAGCATGTTCTGGAAGGTTACGTTTCTGCCCGCTACGCGGAACTCCATGTCGATCGCCCACTGATATGTGCAGTGGTCAACGATAAGATTTGTCGTCGAGCCCACGCTCATCGGGTCTGTCTGGTTATAAAGGCCGTCTTTCTGAACGTCGCCTATTCTTATTCTTATGTTTCTGATTATAACGTCGTGGGTCGAGCTTACGTCAAGTCCGTATCCCTTCAGCGTGATGCCGGGATAAGGAGCCGTCTGACCCGCGATCGTAACGTTCGCGCCCTTTACGCCCTTGAGCGAAAGGTTAGCGCCGTAGTTTGTCAGATCGATAACGCCGCCGACATCGAACACGATCGTTCTGGCACCCGTCATCTCCTCAACGCCGTACTGGAGCGATCCGGGTCCCGAAGCGTTAAGATTTGTAACGTGGTAAACCTGACCGCCGCGGCCGCCTACCGAATACTGGCCGTAGCCCTCGGCGGACGGGAACGCCTTAAGCGCGTCGTTCGCGAGTATCGTGAGAAGGATATCACGGCTCGCCGTCTTTCCGTTCACCGTTGATGTAACCGTCAGAGTCACATAGGCGTTAAATCCGTTTGAAGGTCTGGTAACCGTTGCGGTAAAGCCGCCCAGATTCTCGGGAGGAAGATTATCCTCGTTACCCTCATCGTCGCCCGAACCGTCGGTGCCGCTGACATAGTCGCCGGGCTTGATGCTGAGAATGCTGCTGTCGGATGTCTCCCATGTGAGCGTGCCGAAGCTGCCCTTGTCCTCGAGATAGAACGAGCTCTGTCTTACCGTGTCGGGATCAATGCCGCCGATGTTCGCGTTGTTTACATCATAGAGAGCTTTCTCATAATCCGTGGCGGGCTCTTCCTCAATCAGGCTGAGATCAAACGTCTTTTCCGCGGATTGGCCGTTATACTCGGCCTTTACCATCAGAATATACTCGGTGATGCCTGTTCCCATGAACGGAGGCTTCTTGACTGTAACGACACCTGTCTCATTGTCAACACTCAGATATGTCGGGTCTTCGGAAGTGTATGTAATAACCGAACCGTAATAGCCCTTCACCGGCATGGTAAATCCTGTGGACACTTTCGAGGCGTCGAACTTGTTGCCGTCCGCGTCAACCGCGGGAAGATCAATCATATCGACATCAGCCTGCGCGATAGACTGATCGCTGTCGGGCACAAGCGCCGCGACTTTGGCGGTCAGAGTCTTTGTGCTGATCGCCGCGCCCTTTGTTACCGTTGCCGTGAGCGTAATCTGAACGGAGGGCTCACCAGTGAACGCGGGACGCTTTACCGTAACGCGGCCTGTCTCGTTGTCAACCGACAAAATATCCGCGTTTGATGATTCCCAGGTTATTGTCGAGCCAAACGAGCCCTTAACCGGCAGATCAAAATCCGCTGTCAAATCAGAATCCCCGCCGGGAATAGCCAAAGCCGCTGCGTCCGCCGTTACGGCGTCCTCATCCTCCGGCGCGGCTTGTTCTCCATCAGCCGATGTTACCTCTCCGTCCTCATGTTCGAAGAACGCATCGGTATTGGCGGAGTAGAGACCTTCCGAGTCAGTATCACCCGCGTAGATATCCTCTCGCATTTCGTCTGTCAGCTCAGTCTTGTTGCCGTTCTCATCGATCATGAAGCTGACGTCTTCTTCATCAACAGTGCCTTTCTGAGCTTCTGTCTGCGCCGGAGCCTCAGCATCCGCTTCATCCGCCTCCGCGGCAAATGAATAGATGGGACCTGCCTGCAGTACAAGCATCAACGACACAAGCAGAGCAAGCACAGCTGATAGCTTCTTTTTAAGCATTTAAATTCCCCCTATATTATAATGTTAATTATTTATCTAAATATCATATCGCCGTATCAATAAGTTACGGCTCAGCCGATTGCTATACCTCTTCGACAGTGTCGGGAGAGTCCGCTTCTTCTGTCTCGTCGGCGTTTTGGGTGAGGGCTTCCTCGGAAGCTGTCTCCTCGACAGCTTCCGCAGCCTCTGTTTCTTCATTTTCAACTGCCTCAACCGCGGCTTCCTCGGGAACCGCCGCGTCAATCGCCGCTTCATCCTCGGGCTGTTCCGCCGCTTCCGCGGCAGAGCCCGCATGCTTTACAGTAAATCCGGCAGTGTAAACATCGCTTCCGCTGCCTGTCGGCAATACACCGGTAATGAATACGCATGTTCCGGCCTTTACGGTAATCGTGTGAACCGTCTGCAGCGACTCACCGATGTACAAGCCGCATGAGCCGGGTCTCAGACCCATACCTATCGTCTTGCCTGCGGCCGACTCGGAGTAAACCGTGATCTCGGCGTCATACGCGGGCATAACGGCCATGTAAGCCGTCGAACCTGTCAGACGGAGACAATTCTTCTTGGAGCCGAGGCTTCCGACGATGCTATTGCCCTTCTCAGAGCTGTAGTAGTGCGCTCCCGAGAGATATACGTTGTTGTCCATCAAATAGATCGCGTCTCCCTGCTCGCCGGAAATATAATCGGCTACGGCAAACTCCAGATCGGTTGTGAGCGGCTTAAGCTCCGCGGGAGGATC
Organism: uncultured Monoglobus sp.; assembly: GCA_947630135.1. Classification (GTDB taxonomy): domain Bacteria; phylum Bacillota; class Clostridia; order Monoglobales; family Monoglobaceae; genus Monoglobus. Next base: position 12,605 of record CANRGH010000042.1, on the reverse strand, counting down.
AGCCGGCGCCTCGGGCGCGAATTCCGCGGATATTAACGCGTCGCTTGAGGGAACCTTCGCGATATACTCGCCCGTGGGTCTTCCGCTGCTGTTCAGAGCAGGCTCCGCCTCGGTGATATTGCCAGACGCGTCAGTAATAGTTACGCGCTTTAACTCATAGCCCAGATCTGCCGAAGGCTTAACTGTGAACTCCTCGCCCTCATAGGCCGTGTATTGATCGTCGTTATACTTCAAAAGCTTGATATTGTCATAGTATACCGTTCCCGATGTCGCCTGCGCGAGTCTGATCTGCTTGATCGCATGATGTCTGCCCTTTACGAGGGGCGCGGCGTCTGACGCGATCTCGGCGTTTGCCGTCACATTGTCTCCGGAATACTCGCCGTTGTTGAGATGTCTGTGATACTCAACGGTCACGTTGTCGTCGTTCGTGTTGCCCTTTATATATACTCTGAACCATCTGCCGTCCTCAAACTCATTCTTGCTGAGCAAAGTAGCCGAATTTGAAGCCTTGGGATCCGTCAGCGTCAGGTCGGCAGCGTCGCCCGTTACGTATATTCTGTCGTTAAGATTTGTCATGTGGAAGACAGCGTTTTCATTTCCGCTTGTCACCGCCTGACCGCTCGCCTCGTCTACCTGATACGCGGCATTGTCAAAATAGGTTCTGAAGCCCTGCTTGATCTCGCCCTTTGTGTAAAGATCATAGGACAGAGTGAAGGGACCTTCAATCGCGCTGTCGAGCTGATAGAAAACGTCGCTGTCGGCAACAACCATCTTGTTTGTCTCATTGCCTCTGATCGCCTCGGTGGTTTCGTATGCCGAAGCTGACCGGCCGTCCACGTTAACGGTCGAGCCGTCGCGTGATACGAACCATTCGCCATCGCCTTGATATGCCAGGAACGACTCAGTCGAGTCTATAACCGGTCTTGTGATAAATCCGGTTCTCGGCGTTATCGTGACGCTGCCGTTCTCGGGCTGTGACGCCATAACCGCATGCTCTTCCGCGTTTTGAGGAACGCAGCGGGCCATAATCGTGATATCGTTATAGGGCATTTCGAACGAGAACGCTGTGTCGCTCTCCTGCGTTAACGGAACATAAGGCTCGGTGTATACACCCAAAAGTTTGCAACCTTCATTCGGATTTACCGTGATGCCGATCTTGGTGCCGACGGTTCCCTGATAGTTGAGGAACTTTCCGTTCTTGTCAACAGCCTGATCGGCGTCGATCGTCATGGTGCTGTAAGTTACCTCGCCCATGTTTATCTTATGGTTAAGATTCGGATCGGGTGTGGGAGTGGGCGCGGCGGTAGGCGGAACAAAATTCTCGCCGTAGTACAGAATAATTCCGTACAGGTTGATGCCGTCACCACTCTTGATCGACAGCGTTGTGGGGCCGCCTTCATATCTGAACTGACATGAGGGAGCCTGGCCGCCAATAACCTCAAAATCGTCGACCCAAACCTTGCCGCTGCTGTCTGTTACGTCATACGCTCTAACGGCGTCGTTGTTCGACGAAACCGCGTCGATAGTAACGTCACATGATCCGAGTACCTCGACCTTGGCTGTGTTTTTACCTATCTTCACACAGTATGAGTAGGCCCTGTCGTCGTCAAACGTCTTGCTGCTTGAAGAGAGGTCAGAATCGGCCGAAACCGAAAATCCGTCAAAATCTTTATCCTTCGGAACCTTGTTGTTTCTGTAATCTTCAAACTCACTATAGTGGAACTTATAAGCCTTATATCCCGCAGCCATATCAGGATCGTCGAGCGTGATGGCCGGCGTCGCAGGAGGCTCCTCGCTCTCAACGCCCGCGGTGAAGTATACCTCGAGCTGCATTGTTCCATCCTCGGCACCTGACGGCATTACAAAGGTAATAACGCCGTTTACCATTGTCGTGTCTGTGATCTCCGTTTTCTCGCCCGTAACGCTTGAAACATAGCTGAGCGACTTCACGGCTCTTACCTTATAGCCGTCGGGCGAGATTACCTTAAGACTTACCGTCTCGCCGGGAACCGCCTTTGCGGGTGTGGCTATAATCGTTCCGTTCAGCGTTGAACCGACCGTAACATCGGGCATTGTAACCTCAACGTCCGCATAGTCCATGTCAACCTGCCAGCCGGCATATAAAGTTGTGTTTATCTTTATGGGCGTACCCGCGAAATCAAACGCGGAAGACGCTGTGGGGCTCGCGTACCAGCCCGTGAATGTGTAATGGTCACGAGCGGGAACCTCAGCGGGTTTGGTGGCGTAACCGCCCGCCATGAACATCTGAGTATTTATGCTGGTCACTTTTTCCTCCGTGCCGAGGCCGTCGGAGACTGTAATATATCCGCCGTTTAAGTTAAACGAAACGATAACGTTGTCGTTCTTGTACCAGCCGGCGTAAAGCGTCATGCCGGAGGTAACTCTGTCCGCGTTAATGTCCCACTTCTGGGTATCGTCCAGATTTTCTGCCGCCTGCTTTGACTTGTACCAGCCGTTAAACGTGTATGTAATAACCTCGGGTTCCGCTCCAGCTGTGGGAACGGGGCCTTCCTCGGTGCGCGTCGCTGTCGGCTCTGCGCCTCCGATCACGCTGTTCTTTGAAACCGTGATCGAGGTTGTCTCTCTGCCGTTCGCGAATTTTCCGCCGTTGGCGTTAAACGTAACGCTGACGCCGTTGTTTCCGCTGCCGCCGGGGTTTCCGAACGAGCCGCTCGGCGCGTAGCCGCCGCCGTTTGCGCTGCCGCCCAGACCGCCGTTAACAACCGTTCCCGCGCTTACTTCATTCTGTCCGGGAACCGCCGTAGCGCCGGGCTGTGTGCCAACGTTTGTAATACCGTCAAGCACCTTAACAACCTCCGCGCGGGTTATACTTGCCGCGGGACGGAAGGTGTTGTCCTCGGGATAGCCGTTGATAACGCCGGTGCCGACCAGAGCCGTAACCGCTGTCTCCGCCCAGGGCGAGATCTCCGCGCTGTCCGCGAAGGTGATAAGACCGTGCGAGTTTACCTGATAGGCGCGCTGGAACATAGCCGCGGCTTCCTCACGCGTAACGTTGTTGTCGGGCTTAAACGTGCCGTCCTCATAACCGCCGATAACGCCGGCCGCAACACATTTTTTGAGATCCTCCGTGTACCAGTCGCCCGCCGCGACGTCGCTGAAATTAATATCCGCGGACGCGGTGTACTGTCTCGCTGTGGAAATGACCTTGGCAAGCTCCGCTCTTGTTATGTTGTTGTCGGGCTTAAACGTGCCGTCGCTGTAGCCGTTCACTACTCCGGCGCCGCTCCATTTGTCAATAACGCCCTCTGCCCAGTGACCCTGAGTGTCGCTGAACGAGGCGGCAGAGACAGTGACAGCACCGAATGTGGTGAATACCAGCGCGAGCGCCAGCAACAATGCCATAGTCTTACTAAACTTTCTCATTACTATTCCCCCTATTTTAAATAATCATAATTTTATCAATATTAAGCCGGGAGTGCAAAATGGCATACCACCCCCTATACAGTTAAACTCATTATACAACATTTTTATGGATTAGTCAATCCGCGTAAAATAAAGAGGCAATTATTCATTAGTTTTTAATAATTTTTTGCTATTATTGCGGGAAAATCCTTTAAAAAATCAAAATTCACGGCAAAAAAGAGCGCCCGCGGGGCGCTCCGTTAAGATCACATCCAGTCTTTTACATATCTGTCATAGAACTGTTTTTTATATCTTTCGACGCAGATATCCTCAACAACCACATTGATGTCGGGCACGCTGTTTTCCTCTTTCTGCTGAATGAACTGCATAAAGCGCGGACCAAGCAGATTGTTCATCAGGAAATATTCCTTGGTTTTCGGATTTGTGAAAACAATGAACATTATCGAGGTGAGCTGCGACCATGTCATAATAAAATGCTTGTTCTCAATGACGGACATTCTCGGAGTGGATATTCCGCACCTCTCGCCGAACGCTTTCTGCGAAAGCCTCAAAAGCTCGCGTATTTTCGGAAGATGCTCCGCAAGCTCAACGCACATATCGCGCTTTTCCTTTTCAGTTAACTCTACCATTGATGTAACCTCCCTTTATAGCCTGCCTCTGTTAGTCGGGAGACATATAACGCCTCCGTTTTTGAGATTAAACTAATTTTATCACAACGCAAAGCGCTTGTCAATACGAAAGACAGACTGCCGTTTTGCGGCAGTCTGTCTGATTTTACGAAATTTGCGGAATTATTCCTCAACTATCGCAAGGAGCTGAACTTCGCCCTGATAGAGGTAAAGCAGAACCTTGGCAGGGTTGGAATATGTCACATATGACGAGATCGTGTCAAGCGTAACAAGTCCGTCCGCGGTAACGTCGTTGATCTTGCGAACGTTTCCGGTGTTGTCGTATCTCAAGATCGTCGCTCTGTTGAAGCTGAGCGCCGAAATGGTGTACTGGGTCTCGTTGTCGAGATTGTCGCCGTAGTTCGCGATCGTGGGAACAACAACCATACCGTCGTTGGAGTTGGACGCGTAAACGCTTCCGTAGATCACGCAGTAATCGGCGGTGAACCACTGACTCGGCGAGTCTTTGCCGGTGTCAACATAGCCTTGGTTTGACGGATAGAGACGGTTCTTACTGTCGAATACCGCGTATCCGTATGAATCCTCGCCTATTCTGTAAATGTCGCCGATTTCGAGGCTGCTCATCAAGCCTCTCGAGTTCTCGGAAACTCTTCTGTTTGTCTGTTTTGCAGAGGACCTTGTTACCTCAAATCCCGTGAGGTCATAAACGTACTCACCGTTCTCATAGGTCTGGCCGGGTCTGTCGGAAACTACCATGATGGGCGAATTGTCGTCAACCTCCTGCGCGGACGCGCCGCCGTAAACGACAACCACTCTCGCGGAGTTGGCCGTTGAAACATCAAACGCCTCAACCTTTGAGTAGGTCCTGTTATTGCTGAAGTAGCCGCGGTCCCTCTTGAAGAAGCTGTCCTGATCCCATCTCTTTGATTCCTCGGGAACAACGAACACGACCGTTCCGGACTCAACGGTTATGTTGGCGCTTCCGTTGCTTAATCTGTATCCGGAATAAGTAACGTTAACGTCGCCGTTCTTCGGGTTCAGTCTGTCATATTTGTAAAGCTGGTTTGAAACCACCTCATGACCGTTGTTTACGTTCGTCTCGCCCGTTACGGTATAGATGTCGGTGATCGTATTGCCGGTCGCGGTGTACTTGATTACCTGCTGGATGTCGGTGCCGTCGCTCGTGCCGGCGTACTGATAGCTCGCGCCGGTGTAAAGAGCGTTCAGAAAGTCGTCGATATTATTGTATGACTGGCCGTTTACTCTTGTTGATCTCTTCACATAGTAATCGCCTCTGGTTCCGTTCTGGCCGAGAATTCTGAGGCTCAGATCCTCAACGTTCTGTCCGAACAGGCTGCCGCCCGCGTCATACGCGATGAGATAACCGTAATTGGTGTTGGCGTTCGCCTCGGCGCTGTTTCTGTTATACGCGAAAATGTCGCCGTTGATGTCAAGAGCATAGGTTCCGGAGTCCGAAGCTATGGGCTCGTCAATGCGCTTGTTGTTGCCGCGCGCGGCCGCGTTGGGCATCCACGGCGCAGCCTCCGAGAAGTTGTAAACCTGGCCGTTGACCGTCATATCCTCGCCGCTGTATACCGAAGTTACCGTGCCCGTTACCTTGTCGGACACAACGACCGCGGTCGCGTATGGCGCTCCGCCGTTATTGGGGTTGCTGGCCGCATAGCAGACAACGTCACCCGTGGCGATCGAGCCGAAGTCGATCTTCTCGCCGCTCTTTCTGATTATGTTGATGGTCTCTCTGTCGGTGTCAAGATAAAGTCTCGCGTTCTCGCCCTCTCTGGTAACATTATCGGTGATCGAGCGCTCGGTCGTCATCTTGCTGCTGACATAGTAAACACTGTAGTCCCAGATGTTAATTATATTGAAGGTACCGGTGTTGTCGGAGTCAAGCAGCGAGATAGTGCCGACAGCGGGGATCATGCTTGTGTTAAATCTGCTGGAATCGGCGTTCGCTCCGTACAGCTTTCCGTTGTAGATAACAATATTGTCGTTCGCGAGGTTCGCGTTTGCAGTGCGCGAGTTCGAGTCGGGATAATATCTGATAACGCCGTTTGTTGACTCGTTCGGGTCGATCATGCTCGATTTGAGCTCCAAGGTCGTGTTGTTTGTCTTGATCTCATAGCTGAACAGTGAGCGAACCGGATTGCCCGCCGTGCTCTTCGCGTAGAAGAAATCGATCTGATAGCCGAGCTTGTCCTTGAAGTCCGCGACATTATCAACCGCGTAGGTGTGGACCTCATAGTTGTTTGTCTCGGGCTCGCGGGCTCTGATCTGTATCTGGTTGTCATGCATTGTGACATCGGGATTGTCAAGGCTTGTAACGTCGTTCGCCGAGATGTAGCCGGTGTTCTTTACATAACCGAGATAGTCGCCCAGCAGAGTCTTGTTGGTGAGCATTCCCGACTCAACAAGATTGATGCTAAGCGAGTCGTAAAGCATCTGCGCGATGCACGCGCGGCTCGCGGGGCTTCCGACATTGCCCATGTTCTGAGCGTTCTTGATTATGGTCATCGTTCTGGCCTGATTGATATAGTCGGTGTACCAAGGCTCCGCGCTCGTGTCAACATACGCGCCGTAGCCGAGTGCGCACACAACCATCTTGACCGCCTCTTCATACAGAACGTTGGCGTTGGGTCTGAACGTGTTGTCCTCGGGATAGCCGTTTATTATGCCGTTCCTGTAAGCCGTGTTAATGTTGGGGATGGCCCACGAGATCGAAGTGTCCGTATCCGAAATATCCGTGAACGGAAGATCAGCCGCGGATGTCGAGCCGACGCTGCCGGCGCCCATAACTCTCATGAGCATCGCAGTGAACTCGGCGCGGGTAACATCGTTGTCGGGCTTGAACGTGCCGTCCTCATAACCGTTGATCACGCCTAACTGACTGAGCGCCGACACAGCCTGCGAATATGCCGAGGTCGCGGGAACGTCGCTGAACGCCGCAAACACGGGAATGCAGGAAACAATCATCATAAGCGCTACAACCAGACAGGTAAGTCTTTTAATGTTTCTCATATTTTACCCTCCATAAAGATAAATTTATATTATTTTTCTTATGTACAGCGGCCGCCGCCGCGATAAAAAACACAACTCGCGACCGTACAGTTAATAATAACATATTTTTTTCAAAAAGTCAATACAAAATCAAACATTACCTAATTTATTAATTGCATATAAATTATTCCGTTTAATTATTTTTTCTTTTGCGAATAAACGTGCCCGGCTCAAGCTCGATATCCGTTTTAATATAAATCGTGCTCTGCGGGTGGTTGGCGACCTCGATCTCGGCGCCGTCCGCGTCGGTCATATACTCTATGATCTGCTTTGAAAAATCACCGTAGGGGCGCAGGAACTCGACCTCGTCGCCCTTGAAAAATCTGTTTTTCTGAACGACCTCCGCCATGCCCGTCTTTTTGTCATAGCCCTCAACGACGCCGACCATGTCATAGTCGCGGATATATGAGCTGCTTTCGTAGTGCTGCTCGGTGCCGCCGGGCCTTCCGAAATAAAATCCGGTGGTGTAGTCACGGTGGCTGACTTTTTTTACCTCGTCCATAAGGCGTTCGTCAAATTTGTACTCCCCGGGCGCCGCGGCGAAATAATCGTCGATCGCCTTTCTGTAGGCTTTGACCACGGTCGCAACATAGAACTCGGACTTGACTCTGCCCTCGATCTTAAAGCTGGACACGCCCGCCTCGACGAGCTTGTCAACATAGGGGAGCATGCAGAGGTCCTTTGAGTTATATATGAAGGTCCCTCTCTCGTTCTCAAAGACCGGCATATACTCGCCCGGGCGCTGCTCCTCCATAAGGAAATATTTCCACCTGCACGGGTGGGCGCAGCCGCCGCGGTTGCCGTCGCGGCCCGCCATGTAGTTGCTGAGCAGGCAGCGGCCCGAATATGAAATGCACATAGCGCCGTGGACGAACACCTCAAGCTCAAGATCGGGCAGCCTGTCGCGGATCTCTCTGATCTCCTCAAGCGACATTTCTCTGGCGAGAATAACTCGCTTTGCGCCCATGTTCCGCCACATTTCCGCACTTTTCCAGTTGACGTTGTTGGCCTGGGTGCTGATATGGATGTCAACGTCCGGCATCAGCTCGCGGGTCATGGCGAACATGCCAAGGTCGGACAGGATCACCGCGTCTATGTCTGTGCCCTCAAGCTCCTTTAAAAAGACCTCATATTCGGCTATGTCGCCGTTGTGCGGGATTATGTTAGCCGTGAGGTACACCTTTTTGCCTCTCTCGTGGGCGAACTTCACGCCCTCGGCGATCTCGGCGGCGGTGAAATTGTCAGCCGCGGCCCGCAGCGAAAATTCCTCGCCGCCTATGTAGACCGCGTCCGCGCCGTAGGTTATCGCGGTTTTTAATTTTGAGAGGTTCCCCGCCGGAGCCAGAAGCTCGGGCTTTTTTGTGATTTTATTCATGATCTGTTTCCTTTCGATTTGATGTAAAATTGCGGGCGGATAATATCCGCTCCTACGAAATGGTAAGGCGAACCTTGCCTTTTTCGTTTGCCTCCCCCTCGGGGGAGGTGGCGCCGAAGGCGACGGAGAGGGGTTCTCATTGGTTTATTTCCCCTCTCAGTCTTTCCGCCTTACGGCGGAAATCCAGCTCCCCCCCCAAGGGGAGCCAAACGGGCGGATAATATCCGCCCCTACGGGTGCCTATGGTGTATCAAATCGCCGCAGCCCGCACGATAGGCGCCATACCGTAGGGGCGGCAATCTGCCGCCCGCGTTGTCCCTAGTTCCTATTCCCTAGTCTCTACGTTGTAAAAGGGCACAATCATTTGTGCCCTTTAATTCTTAAATTAATACGCAACGCCCATGTAATCGCAAATTCCGTGGGTAATGCTCTCGGCGTATTTCTGCTGATACGCGCCGTCCGCGAGCTTCGCCGCGTCGTCCGCCGAGTCAATAAACGCCGTTTCAACCAGCACCGCGGGCATAGTCGTGTGTCTGATAACCGCAAATCCCGCTTCCTTCACGCCGCGGTTCACCGTGCCGACAGAACCGATTATGTAGTTCTGTATCTTCTGGGCAAGCTTTCGGCCCTCGCCGCTGTTGTAATAGCAGTAGGTCTCGGTTCCGTTCGAGCCGCCTGCGTTGCAGTGGATCGAAACGAACAGGCTCGCGCCGATATTGTTGGCAAGGTTGTATCTGTAGGCAAGGCTTGCCGAGGTTGACTCGGTCGAGCAGTTGTCATATATCGAGTTCCTCGTCATAACAACGTTAAAGCCGTGCGCCTCAAGCAGGGGCTTTACCTTCTCGGATATGTACCAGGTGATGTCCTGCTCCCTGAGTCCGTTGCCCGTCGCGCCCGTGTCAACTCCGCTGTAGTTGTGACCCGGGTCGATAACGATCGTCTTGTTGGGCTGATAAGCCGAGTTCCATACCGGCACGTTCTGCGGAACGCTCTGCGCGGGCGCCTTAGTCGGCGCGGGTGTGGGCGCCAATGTAGGCGCCGGGGCCTTCGTGGGCGCGGGCGTGGGTACGCGGGTCGGCGCCGGAGTCGCAACGGCAGGCTTCGGGGCCTCCGTCGGCTTGGGCGCCAGCGTCGGATCGGGCGCCTTTGTGGGCTCCGGAGCCGCCGCGAAAATGTCTTCCTCTGACGACGTGTCCGCGGCCTTCTGCGGCTCCGCGGTGGGATAAGCCGAGTTGTTTGAAAGATCGGTGGCGTCCGTCGCAGTGCCGATCGAGTCGTCAAACTCGCCGCCGTTTATAAAGCTTAACGAATTGTATATCATCTGAGCCACAAACGCTCTGTTTGCGTCCTTGCCCACGGCCTTGGTCGTGTCGTGGAGCAGCCCGTATTTTTCGGCAACGGCCAGATAGCCCGAGTACCAATACGGGCCGACACTTCTCAAGCTCTCGTCGCCCGCTCCCGAGGAGCATACGACCATTTTTACGACCTGCTCATATGTTACCGGGTCGGCCGGGGCGAATGTGTTGTCAAGATTTCCGTTTACATAGCCTCTGTCATAGCAGTATGATATGTAGCCGTTGGCCCAATAATCCGCCGATACGTCTGTGAACGGGGTAGTCGAAGCCTGATAATAGCCGTCGTTGTAGCCGGTGGCTCTTGACAGGAACGCGCAGAACTCCGCGCGGGTGGTCTGGGCGTCGGGAGCGAAATTGCCATCCTCTCTGCCTTGGATCACTCCTATGTTGCTGAGCTTATCGACCGCCGTGTAGTACGAGGCAGTGATAGGCACGTCCGAAAACTCCCTCGCAGACACTCCCGCTGTCGGGAAGATCGAGATCAACAGCGCGAGCACAAGCGTCGCGGCAGCGATCATCCTGCATTTTTTCATAAAATAATCACCTCATATAATTTCGGCCGGACATTAACCCCTGTGGCAGCCGCGCGTCTGCGCCGCCGTCCGGCCTCGCCGTTATCCGGCCTTTTTCTCAACATCTCTGTAAACTGCTTACAAGTATATCACCTTTTGCGCCAAAAATCAAGCGAAAACGGGATTTTTTCACAATTTGTTAAACGGCAATTTACAAAAAATACATAATATTTCCCGTATTTTCCTGTCCGATTTTTTGCGCTGTTCTTTGAAAACAACAAGATATTGAAAATATTTTCAGGCCGCGCCCATATCTTGTGGGCAAAGTTTTGTAACACAAATCAAATGTTTTTGTAACATTTCTGTAACATTTCTTTTTGTTGTTTTGTGCAGATTGCACAACAAGGCGCGGATTTTTCGGCAATGAAATACTTAACAAAAAACCTTGGTATATTTGATAAATATTTGACAAAAAAATCTCAAAAAAAGCTCTTGAATATTTTTCCTATATAAGGTACAATAATATTAGTTGAAAAATAATAAACAATTATATTATACATTTTTTAGGAGGTACTTTTATTATGTCAGTAAAAGTTGCTATTAACGGTTTCGGTCGTATCGGCCGCCTGGCTTTCAGACAGATGTTTGAGGCTGACGGTTATGAGGTTGTTGCCATTAACGATTTGACGGCTCCCTCGATGCTGGCCAATCTTTTAAAGTATGACACGGCTCAGAAGGGCTTCTGCGGCGCGATCGGCGAAGGCCTGCACACGGTTGAGTGCGACGACGACGCGAGAACTCTCACGGTTGACGGCAAGACTCTTAAGATCTATGAGGAAGCCGACGCTTCCAAGCTCCCCTGGGGCGAGATCGGCGTTGACGTTGTTCTGGAGTGCACGGGCTTCTATACCTCAAAGGCTAAGGCTCAGGCCCACATTGACGCGGGCGCGAAGAAGGTAGTTATTTCGGCTCCCGCGGGCAACGATCTGCCCACAGTTGTTTTCTCGGTTAACGAGAACGTGCTGACAGCGGATGACAAGATCATCTCCGCCGCTTCCTGCACAACGAACTGCCTGGCTCCCATGGCCAAGGCTCTCAACGACTACGCTCCGATCCAGAGCGGTATCATGTCAACGATCCACGCCTACACAGGCGACCAGATGATCCTGGACGGCCCCCACAGAAAGGGCGACATGAGACGCGCGAGAGCGGGCGCGGCGAACATCGTTCCCAACTCGACTGGCGCGGCCAAGGCTATCGGCCTGGTTATCCCCGAGCTCAACGGCAAGCTGATCGGCTCGGCACAGCGCGTTCCGGTTGTTACCGGCTCGACCACAATCCTGACAGCGGTCGTTAAGGGCGAGAACGTTACGGTTGACGGCATCAACGCCGCTATGAAGGCCGCCGCGAGCGAGTCCTTCGGCTACAACACCGATCCGATCGTATCTTCCGACGTTATCGGAATGAAGTACGGCTCGCTGTTCGACGCGACCCAGACAATGGTTGCGGAAGTGGGCGACGGCCTCTATGAGGTTCAGGTCGTTTCATGGTACGACAACGAGAACTCCTACACCAGCCAGATGGTAAGAACCATCAAATACTTCGCCGAACTCGGCTAAGAGATGAAAAATCGCCGCGGCGCAGCAAAAGCTGCGCCGCGGTATTTTTATATAAATCTTAATAACTGTATGTATTTGACATTTTAAAAAACAATGCTCTTATTTCCTCTTTGTCTTTAAGCGGCGGATTAATGGTTGAAACCGGCTTTCTTTCAGGATCCGCGCTCGCTGTCTCAAGCGCATTGACAAAAATCTCGGCGTTCTGCGCACCGGAAATCTTGACATTAGTCAAAATGCTTGATGTTGCCATATATGTCCGCCTCCTTTCAAATTATATTATGCCTTATTTGCATTATACTATATTACTTTAAAAATGTCAACATTCTTATAATAAACATTCCTTTTCAAAATTACAAAATTTTGATTGACTGTGTTTTTGATATGTGTTATACTGTACTCACCACATAATTTTAAACTTAATATGCCAACAAGTGTGAGTTATTTTTGTGTTTCGGCAAAAATGTACGCTCACTCTATTGGCTCATTCTTGTTGGGTATATTATAGTAGGTTTAAAATTGTGTGGTAACAATCCGAGCCGTGCATTTTTCGTGTGTGGCTCCGATTGAGACCACACACTTTTTATTTTCAGGAGGTACATTTTTATGAAAAGAGTTTTATGTTTAAGCTTGGTATT
>CANRGH010000041.1 GCA_947630135.1 uncultured Monoglobus sp. | reverse complement strand
TTGGAATTGACAAGTTTCTACCCTAACTTTTACATTAGAATCTTACCTTGTGCAATTTCGTCGCAACGGTGTGTTTTTTAAAACATCTACCGTTGCCGCTTCTCCACTATTTATTTTTCAAACACCTCGTCGGAACTCGCCTCTTAGCTTGTTTTGCCGCAAGCGGCAAAAGCTGCGCCCTTACCGGCGGTTCCTCCTCTCAAATCGAAACACACGGTTTCGATTTGCTGCGCCTTTCGGCGCTTTTGAGAAGTTTTGCTTCGCTCCGAAGCTCCTCCTCTTCCCAAAAAGTGCGTTTCGCTGGCGCTTTTTGGGAGCCCTGTAAAGCCTAGTTCCTATTCCCTAGTCCCTACGTTAGCAACTTTTTAAGTTTACCACATCTTTTCAGCCTTGTCAAGAACTTTTTTGAACTTTTTTCAAAAATTTTTCACGCGGCTTAGATTTGGCTTTTAGCGGGCGGATTATATCCGCCCCTACATATTTAGCGATCAATGATTTTCTATCAGCCAAATATTCACGGATGTTTCCGCCCTTCAAAACAGAGCTTTTTTAGTTTATCACCTTATTTTTGCTTTGTCAAGGCTTTTTTTGAGAAATTATAAACTTTTTCTAAATTTTTGCCGCGCTTTGTAGACTTCGGGTGTTTTTTGTGATAAAATGCAGGTAAAATATGTAGTTTTGTGAGGTTTTATATGAAAACTGCTGTCAGAATTTTAATGTGCTTGATCGGCGGCGCGCTGTTCGCCGTCGGACTTTATCAATTAACATTTATCAACGTCGACTTCGGCACGGTCTGCGCGCCGCTTTTGGGCGGCCTACTGTTATTATACGGCATATTTTTTGATTTTGTGAATAATCACACGCGGTCAAAGCCGCTGAAAATTTTGCGGTACGCCGTCATTTTCGGGATCTGTTCCACGATCTGCTTTTCGGGATTTTTGTTTTCCTACGGCGGCCGCGACAACGTTTCATACGATGAGGACGCGCTTATCGTTCTCGGCGCGGGAGTTCACGGCGATCAAATCTCGCTCGCGCTCAAGTACCGTCTTGACGCCGCTCTTGAATATTCGCGGCAAAATCCCGACGCGCTGATAATAGTGACGGGAGGCCGCGGCTTTCAAGAGGACGTGACCGAGGCTTACGCCATGGAGAAATATCTGCTCGAGAACGGAGCCGATCCGAGCAGTATTATTAAAGAAGAAAACGCCTCAAGCACCACCGAGAATTTTAAATTCTCAAAGGAGATGCTTGATGAGCGTTTCGGTGAAAACAATTACCGCGCCGCCGTCGTCACAAGCGACTTTCATGTGTTCCGCGCCGTGAGGATCGCCGCTAAATGCGGTCTTGACGTGACGCATATACACGCCAAAACGCCGCTCAACACCATTGTCTCGAGCTATATACGCGAAGCGGCCGCGGTTGCCAAGCTTGTGATCCTGGGATATTAATCGGTGATTTTTTTAAGCACTCCGGTGCGCTTGAGCGCGAACAGCAGCACCGCCGCGATTATCGTGCCTCCGGCCGAGCTCACAAAGAACGGCAGCACATAGCTCCAGAGCGCCGCCTCTTTTCCCATGAGCAGCACGGCCACCGGATAGGCGCAAAAGCCTCCCACGACCGAGGTGCCGAACAGCTCTCCCAGGCATGTCAGCGGCAGGTTTTTGGAATACTTATACACAAGGCCGCAGATAAGCGCGCCGCACATGCTGCCCGGGAACGCCAGGATCGTTCCGGTGCCTATCATGATCCTGATAACCGAAGTTATCGCCGCCATGACGACTCCGTAGAACGGGCCGAGGATGACCGCGGCTAAAATGTTAACCAGATGCTGAACGGGGAAGCAGCGCGACGCGCCGACCGGTATACTCAGAGGTGAGCACGCGACTCCGACGGCGATCAATATTCCCGCCATCGCCAATTTCCATGTAATCGTTTTCTTCATAACTATTCCTCCCTGATGTTGGTATAAAATGCGAAAAGGGAAGCACCTCGGGTGGTGCTCCCCTTTTTGTATTCTAAGTATAACAGACTCACCGTTTTTTGTCAAGGCTTTTTATTTTATTGTTGATTTGTTTTTCATTGCGCTTGATCGCTATTGTTGTTATTGCGCCTATAATCGCGTATATTATAACAAATACCGGCGCCACAGCCATCATCATTTTGCCGAAGCTCATGATTTTAAGCAGTCCCGCCGCAGCCGCGGCTCCGATAGTTATAACAAAGCAGGCAATAAAATGAATTATTATCGTAACAGGCAGCGAAAGGATATCAAAATCATATATCATGCTGATCACGCCGTACAATATCGACGCTATATACCATACCGTACACATCCGCAGAACAACCATGCCTGTCGCCTCATACGCGCCGAAAATCCAAAGGCAAATCAGTGTGAACGGGAAGCCTATCGCCGTCGCCGTAGTTATATGCTTAAATAAATTCTTCATAATTAATACGCCTCCAATATATATTTTTTGAAACTTTTGACATACTTCCGGGAGATCGTCAGCCTTCCGCCGTTATTTTTTAAATAGGCGGTATAATTCCCGGAAAACTCCGACTCGACCGACGCGACATATTCCGCATTGACTATCACGCTCTTGCTTATCCGCACAAAGCCTTTCGAGGCGAGGATCGCCTCAAGCTCGCGGAGCCGCTCGGGAACAGTGAAAACCTCGCCGCGTATATGGGCGGCGGCCCCGTTTTTCGCGGCCTCAAAATAGGCGGCCTCTTTTAAATCAAACAGGTATTCTCTCTCGCCATTATAGAAAAACATTTTGCGAAAGCTCGTCTTTCCGCTGAGGAGCCCGACAATGTTTTTCACCTCGTTTGACGACAAATCGCCGCGAACGATAACCTCGGGCTCTTTAAGCTCGGCCTGCTCAAGCTGTACCTTCATTTTCATCACCTCGCGAATCTATTATACAATAATATCCCGCGTTTGTCATTGATGTCAAGCCAAGCGGTTAAAATTCAACCCCAAAAGGTCAATTTAACAAAACAAAAAGCGGAAGCCGCAGCCTCCGCATTTATTTCACATCATTAGAATTTATTCAAAAAGATATAATATAACACAAATCGCGATGAAAGATACGAAAAATATTCTCATCAAGCAGCCCGTCTCTGCCCACATTCCTCGTAATTCGGCGCCAAAATCATCAAAATAACCTACCTTATGTCTGCAATACGGACAAACATTTGCATCAACCGGTATTTGGTTTTTGCAATATGCGCATGTTCTTTTAACTTTCTTTCTTCTTTTATTGCCCCTGTAAAAACTGTAAAATATTCCTATTCCAAATAATATAGCCAATATAGCTTCAACATTTTCTTTCATTCGGATTTCCTTTCTTGTAAATGAATAATTTATATATCAGCGCTTATCGTTTATTTTCAACGATAATCAAATTTTAATATAAACGGCTGAATTCCGGGAAGACCCACTATTGCTTCTCCAATCCCAAGATTAACTATATCCCAATCTTCAACCACATTGCCGTCTCGGACCTGTTCTGTTATTCCTCTGCCCTGAACTGATGACATATATATTTCTTTTTTTCTATTAGAGCCGTAAAGCTCCTTAATATAATTCCTTGAAGCCGAATCATTAACGCGAAAAGCCACGCTTGTCATAAAGCCGGAAAGTATACTTCTGGCACGTTCCTCACCATAAATATCATAAAGCTGCTCAACATTCTGAATTCCAACCATGAATTTCACGCCAAGACTTCTGCCGAAATTTACCGCATCATCAATATGCTGTAAGTTTGGTATTAGCCGAAATTCATCCGCAATAAAATATACATTACCTTCGGTTTTATTTCTGCAAAGCGCCTCTTTAATTGCGAGATCATACATTAACGAATATATCGGAGCAAGAATTCCTCCTATACCTAAGTCATATTCTATAAATATTCGCCTACCGCCTTTTTTGCGAACCAAATCTCTTATTGACAACGTTCCCTTCTTCTTGAAATTTCCCAGAAATATTTCTCTGACTGCCTGCTGAAGTTCTGATAAAACTCCCTGCGTCTGAGCAGAGTTCTCATTTGCTATATAACTGCATATAGCGGCAAGATCACGATGCTGTATAAGAACATTTTTTATCCTGGCGGCATCAGTCATGTCAAGAAATTTGCGCAATTCATAATTGTTCACATCAAGCAGATGTTTATTTCTGCAAAAATGCGTCATCAGCGCACTTAAAATGTCTTTTGCCGCATTTGGGAAAAACGGCTGATTTGTATTTTGAATTTTATCGTGAAATAACGCGGTAACAATTTCAGTGATATTTTCTTCCATATGGCCGCCCATATCAATTTCGTTAAATATATTCCAGTAATCTGCGCCGTCCGGGCCACAGGCTTTATTGTCATTGCTGATTACCACATCACCTTCCCTATAGAACTCATTATAAAAATCACCTTTCGTGTCAAATATGACCATCACATCATCCGAGGTTATGGTATGCCTTAACTGGCGCATAATTTGGAAAAACGCACTGGTCTTTCCGGTTCCTATGCCGCCAAGTATCATGATATGCCTACTGAGAATATTTTCATCAATCGGCACTTGAATCCCACGCATATCTCGTGTTTTTCCAATAAACGCACATCGCGGTTCCGATGCATGATAATCCATGGGAACAAGCTGCAAATCGTTGCCGTCAAACACCTCAATTTTTTTCATCGGATACCTCCCGGCTACCACCAGCCCATGCCGTCGTCAAGTTCATTTGTCTTATTAATATACTCGAGTTTTTCTTCCCACTTCTTTCTATCACTGAAATAAGTTTCGCCTGCCTCGACGACGTACTCTTGCCAATATTCGTTAAAGCTAACGCTTTCGCTATCATCAAATACCATTATTGTATCATTTACAAGGACATATGTTCCGGTACCCTCGTCGTATTCTTCTTCCGATTTCGACTCTATATAAATATCATTAAATACTTCTTGAGACTGCTCGTGTATATAATTTCCTCCCGTGATAGAGCTGATAATACCGAACAGCATTATATCAACAACTTGTAAAATTTTTATAAACAGCATAGAATTTACCTCGTTATTTCATAAACAAAAGGCTTTCATTCATAAGAGCCAAAACCGCATCCACAAAACGTTCTTTTTCTTCTTCGGAAACAATACTGTAGCTCGAAGAAAGTCGTCTCAAAATTTCAAGCATTGTTTTATTGCCATCCGCATCCATCCATAACTCCATTTGTATGTCAGACGGATAATACAACGACTTTCGAAGCACCAAGCAATGCCTATTGTTATTTACAGTGCCGAAGCCTTGACGAATGGGCACTCTCTGAAACAATTTGACAAAAAGCTCCTCTTTGGATTCCGCCCTGATTATCAGGTTTTTATTTTCAAGAGAAACAGTATCGGCACCCTCTCCGCTTGAAAGCTTTTCCGGGTGTGTCCACATCAAAAACTCTTCCTTATTCAAATATTCAACACCATTAAATGTCTCTGCGGCATAAACATATCCGCCGTCAGCTTCTCTGAAGCTCAACGGATAGGCCGTGGGCAAAACTACTTCCCCCAAATTATCTCAACTCCTTTACGGGTTTTTAAAAGACTATTTCCATCGTTCTATCGCATAATCTCCAAGCTTCTGAATATCATTAATAATTGCTCCGAGTTCACGTATAGCTCTTTCGGTATCTTTTCCCGGAAGCACCTCGTCAAAACCGGTATACTCACCAAGAGCCGGATTAGTTCCGAGAGCCGCAAATACTCCGTTTTGCTTTCGTCTTATTTCAACAACACTGTTTCCCGCGCCAGTCTTAATCGCTATAATCAGATTATGTTGAAACATAAGTTTAACCTCAAGATAAAGCACCACTATTGCAAAAAGGACAACAATAATTGCTGTGACAACCATAAGAAAATCAACATCGAGCATTTCGCTTCCGGTAAACATCAATGAAAGATAAGTCATACTGCCTCCCATAAGTAGCATTTTCCTATAATACTTTTCACCCTTTATAACAAGTGTCACAACAAACAATGCCGACGCCACAATCAAACCCAAAAGCAACATCAAAATCGCCGAACTGTTGCTAATAACCAGTGCCCCTGTAATAATGGCCGCCGGCCAACCCAAAATACCGCCTCCGAACAAAAACACAATTAAACCCGCAAGCGCATCAAGGAAACTAAATCTGTAATCATTTCTTGTTTCTATACCGGAAATGTCGTCAATGGCAAACTCGTGCTGAATTGACAGTTTACCCTGAAGCAGACTTCTGCCGGGGGCTCGAAAAATCAAACGCTTATTTGTGAGCTGCAGCTTTCCGTCTGCCCATGTAAGCTTCATTCGCGAACGCAATTTTGCCACATTGTCATACTGTCGAATTGGTATCTCACTGTCATTGGGTGCAATCGTATCCGGAACAATTTGCTTTCCTCTCTCAAACGCACTTTTGTCTTTAAGATTTTCTCTGAACGTCGTCCACTTTTCAGAAAGTGAAGTGGAAACCTCACCCGCGGCATATTTCATATATTTTCCGGTTTCTTCCCTAAAACTGTTAGAATTATAATTTTGCGCATTATTCCTCGCATTTTGACCATTTTGATTATAATTCGTCTGTTGTTTGATTTTTATATTTTCTGAATTCTTTCCAGACCCGGCACTGCAATTGCATATTTCGCCAGGCTGTAATTCTCTCCCGCATTTTGTGCAATATTTCATTTTTTACTCCCCCTTAAATTTTAACTTGTATTCTCTTTTGTTCATTAATAACCGTTTAAAACTGTTTGACAAGATACGCATACATGTCATTTATAATTTTATCATACGCATTAAACTGTGATGCCGGAAAGTCAAACGTGAAAGTATACATATATCCGCCGCTGAACTTTGAATATCTGTAAAAATATTTATCACCGGTCTTAATTCTTACCGCGAAATAGTTGCTTCCGACTGAATTATAATCAATACTGCCCGAATGGTCACTGACACATCTGCTGTATTCACTGTTCGCCCCACTGCCGGATAATTGAACGTAACAATCAACAGATGCAAGACCATCGGCCGATGTACACATAAGTTCGTTTCCATCACACAAAGAGACAGTGAAATCTGCCGGATATAAAATACTGTAACGATCTCCGGTATAAAGCTTATATGCGCTATTTTCGGAATAATCCGAAATCTGCGAATATGTATTTTGAGCCGGAATTATATTCTGCTGAACAGGTTCATTTGTCGGACTGTCATTTTCGGCGTACGTTATTGCGTTTTCATCATACGCTTCAGTTTCAGAAGGTACATCATTCTTCTTAATATTATACATATATCCAATCAAGACACCAAGCACAATGACAGCGGCAACACAAGTCGCAAGAATGATTTTAAGCATCGCGGAACTATTATTTCCTCTCCGTCTCGGTGAAGGTCGGAAGCCGTGATCAGGCTCATATTCATCCGCGGTAGAATACTCGGATTCATGCGTCTGTTGTGTAACAGGTGTGCCGCAAGACCCGCAAAATACCGCTCCGGCCTCAAGTGTCTCGCCGCAAAATTCACATTTGTTTTCGTTACTCTCTATGGGTGCGCCGCAATTTCCACAAAACAACTCGCTCGACTGGACCGGCGCGCCGCATTTTTTACAGTTCAATTTTATACCACCTTTCTATATAAATACTTATCCACAAACCTTTTCACAATTAAAACATTATTAAGAAACTTTGATTTTTCATTGATTATAATTTTCCTCCATAACTTAATGTAATTTTAAATACAACCGATAGTGCATTGACTATCTCGCAAACATTATATAATAACATTGATTATTTGTCAATATATAAATTCATAATTTGATTAACAATCAATGTATTTGATATATCTTTTTTGTTAGAATAAATAAAAAAGAGCGAAAGAGCAGGTGGTAATATGGACTATTATCTTATCGGCTTACGGATAAAGGAACTGCGCTTAAAGCGCGGAATGACGCAGGAGCAGCTCGCGGAAAAGGCGGATATCAGCACAAATTTTTTGGCGTGCATAGAAATCGGCAAACGCAAGGGAAGCTTTGAAACTTACTCAAACATTGTAAACATTCTTAATTCGTCATTGGATTATATCACGCAGGATAATATTAAATCCGCGAAGATCAACATGCTTAAAAAAGAGATGAACGAAATTTTTGAGAGCTGCGGCGATAAAAACCGCGAGCTTATATTGGAGCTTGTCAAAGCCGTGGCAAAATCCGAAAAATAATTATTGACTTTACTTAAAATAGACAGAATATAAAAATAAACGGCGCGGGCGCGCCGTTTATTTTTTCTCGTTTTATCAGTTGACCAGTCCCGACACGTCAACGCCGAGCTGAGACTCGAGCTGATCCATATACTGCTGAATAAGCTCTTTGTCGGCATCGGTGAGGTTCTTGGTCATGAGCGCCCGCGCCTGCATCATCGCGTCGTCATAAAGTCCCTCCGCGATCAGACCTTGGATGCTGTCGATCTCGTTTTGGATCGTCACCTGATCGTTGGCGGCCTCATCAGCCGTCTGGAGATCGGGCATAACCGTCGCGACGGCGGCCTGCTGATCGTCGGGCTGCGCGGTAGGCTCGGCAGTCGGTTCAGCTGTGGGCTCCTCGGTGGCTTCGGCAGCGGATGACGCTTTTGTCTCGTCTGCGTTGCGGGCGTTCTTTGAGCCGCCTCCGCAGGCCGCGAGCATGCTCACCGCCATAACGGCAGCCAGCGCGGTTATCAGTAATTTCTTCATAGTGTACTCCTTTCAAATTCTGCTTTCGTTTTATATTATTGTATTTTTATTTATATTATTCCGAAAAATGAATTAATTATGTAGCCCTCCGTTTCACGGCTCATGTTAATTCTAAACCATTATACATGAGCTGCTTAAAAAAATCAAGAGTTTTTTAAAGGGCGGCGCCAAATCGGCGCGCGCCCTTTTTAACGCTTATTAATCCGGCGTTTGCTCGCTGAGCACTACCTCAACGCTCACCGTGGTGCCTGTGGCATATTTGTAAACCTCAAGCGTCACCTTATCGCCCGGTGATTTTGTGTCCTTGTAGTTCGTGAGGTCCGAACCGGTCTTTACCTCGTTGCCGTCGATCTTTGTGATTATATCGCCCTGCTGGAGACCGGCTTTGGAGGCATTGTCAGTGGTTATGCCCATGACCTGAGCGCCCTGCGGCCAGCCGTACTGCATAGCCATATACTGCGTAACGTCGCGGGTGGAAATTCCGATAACGGGTCTGCCCTTGACGTATCCGTATTCAAGCAGGTCGGATATTATCGGCTTTGCCTCGGAAATCGGGATCGCGAAGCCCATGCCCTCAACGCCTGTCGTGGAAACCTTGACCGTGTTTATGCCTATGACCTCGCCGCG
>CANRGH010000040.1 GCA_947630135.1 uncultured Monoglobus sp. | reverse complement strand
GTCTTGGCTCCGTTCTCTGTGCCGTAGCCGCACTTGTCGCCCCAGTTGTAGAACACGTTGTTCTTCATGTCAACAAGCGTCTCGGCGTCGGTATAGCCCGCGGTCATTGCGACCGTCTCGGATGTGCCGACCTTGGGGTTGCGGCTCTTGTGGCTTGCGATCAGGTTGTGATGAACCGACATGTTGACGCCGCCCCAGATCGCCGCATAGCCGTGCTCGCCCTTGTCATGGACGCTCTGATTGAGAGCCTCGGAAATTATGCTGTACTGCACGGTCAGGTCCTTTACCGCGTAGGCGGCAAGGTTCTCATCCGTTCCCCATGAAACCGAGCAGTGGTCGATTATGATATTATTGCCGTTGTCGGGGACCTCAAGACCGTCCTGCGCCTTGGTGTCCGAGCCGTCCTTGAGCTTTGAGCCCACTCGGAAGCGCAGGTACCGCAGGATCACGTTGTTTCCGCCGATCTTGATGTTGTTGCCGCGGAAGCAAATTCCGTCGCCGGGCGCCGTCTGGCCGAGGATCGTCATATTGTCGTGGCTGACGTTGACGTTTGAGTCAAGGTCGATATAACCCGAAACGTCAAACACGACTATACGGTTCCCCTGTGAGACCGCGTCGCGGAACGAGCCTTCGCCGCTGTCGGCGAGGCTGGTAACGTGGTAGACCTCGGGCTTCTCGGCGCCTCTGGCGCCTGTCGTCCACATGCCGCCGCCCTCGGCTCCGGGGAAGGCAGGAACGCGGTTTTCGGCCGCCGCGGGCTCTACCCGGGCCGCGAACGCGGGGAACGATACGCAGCTCAGCATTACCGCGAGCGCGACAAACAGCATGCCCGCTCTTTTAAGCATTGTTTTCATATTCATTCTTCCTTTCTTATATAAAGATTGTGAAAGCGAACAGCGAATAATTTTATTCGCTATTCGCTAATCACAGGTTTGCGTGTTTTATCTGTTCATCTCGTCCTGCCGTCCGATCGACTTGTGGCTGTCGATAACGCTGTTGATCTCGCTCAGGCTGCTGACGGCCATATCGCCCAGAACAGTGTTCTTGACCGAGGACATGGCGTTGCCGTACTCGACCGCCTTGCGTATATCGTCATGCACGATCATCGCGTACAGCGCGCCCGCGAGGTACGCGTCGCCGCTACCCACGCGGTCAACGACCTCGATATTCTTGTACGGCTCCTCCTCATAGAACTCGCCGTCATAATAGATCATCGATGAGAAGTTGTGTATCTTGGGGCTTATTACCTCGCGGCGGGTCGTGGCCACAACCTTGCAGCCGTAGTCGTCGCTGTAACTCTTCATTATATCCTCGAGCGTTCCGGTCTTTTGCAGCATGCGCCGCGAAGTCTCCTCGGACACGAACAGAATATCCACATACGGGAATATGGAAGTCACCGTCTCGCGCGCGGTGGCCTCGTCCCACAGAGACGCGCGGTAGTTTATGTCAAACGAGATCACTGTTCCGTTTTCCTTGAACTTCTTGATAACCTCGATCGTGGTCTCGCGCAGGGACTCGTTAAGCGCGAGAGTAATTCCGCTGACATGGAAAACCGCTGTCTCGCTGAATACCGACTCGGGAATTTCCTCAATTTTAAGCGTCGTCATCGAGGAATTGGCGCGGTCATACACAACCGACGACTTTCTCGGATAAGCGCCCATCTCGTAGTAATAGATGCCGAGGCGCTTTTCGGGCGAGTGGTCGTAAACGATAAGATCGTCGCTGACGCCGCCGTATCTTATCATGTTGCGCACAAAGTGTCCGATCTTGTTCTCGGGCAGCTTGGTGATGATTCCGGTCTCAATGCCGAGAATGGCGCTGCCGTTGGCAACGTTTAGCTCGGCGCCGCCCGCCTTTTTGTCAAATATGTAGCTTTGGGAGATCTTGTCTGTTCCCGGAGGCGACAGTCTGAGCATAACCTCGCCCATTGTCACCAAATCATACTTTTTGTCTCTTTTTATAAATTTCATAAGGAATACCTCCTATCGCGCAATGCGCGGCTTAGATTTCTATGCCGAAATAGTTCTTTGCGTTGTTGAAGCAGATGCCCTTGACGATCGTCTCAAGAGTGTCCATATCCGCGGGGAACTCGCCCGCTTCTACCCAGCCGCCGAGAATGTTGCACATAATTCTTCTGAAATACTCGTGGCGGGTGTATGACAGGAAGCTTCTTGAGTCTGTCAGCATGCCCACGAACTTGTTGAGCGCGCCGAGGTTGCCCAGAGCCTTCATCTGCTCGGTCATGCCGTCTCTCTGATCGTTGAACCACCAGCCGGAGCCGAACTGTATCTTGCCCGGAACCTCGCAGCCCTGGAAGTTGCCCAGCATTGTGCCAAGAACGTAGTTGTCCTTGGGATTTAAGGTGTAGAGTATGGTCTTGGGCAGCTTGTTCTTCATCTCAAGCGCGTTTAAGAGCTTAGAGAGCGGAGCCGCGATGCAGTAGTCGCTGATCGAATCAAAGCCTGTGTCGGCGCCGAGCTTTTCAAACATTCTGGTGTTGTTATTGCGGAGAGCGCCGATGTGGAGCTGATAAGCCCAGCCCAAATCGTGGTACTTCTCGCCGAGCTTGATAAGCGTCATGCTCTTATACGCGTCAACCTCGCACTGGGTCAGCTTCTCGCCCGCCATTGCCTTCTTGAAGATTGCCTCGACCTCGGCCTCGGTAACGTCCTCATAGGGAACGCTGTCGAGCGCGTGGTCGGAAACGCGGCTGCCTACCTCGTGGAAGTAGTCGATCCTCTTGTAGATCGCCGTGATCAGATCCTCATAGCTGTCTATCTCAACGCCCGAAACGGCCGCCAGCTTTTCTATGTACGGCGCGAAGGTGGGCTTGTCAATGTTGATCATGAAGTCGGGTCTGAAAGCGGGCAGGACCTTCGCCTTGATATGGCCTTTTTCCTTGATCTTCTTGTGCCACTCAAGATCGTCGATCGGATCGTCGGTCGTGCAGATAACCGCAACGTTCGACTGATTGATAAGCTTCGCGGGGCTCATCTGCGTCTCTTTTATGACCTTGTTGGCCTTCTCCCAGATCTCATCGGCCGTGTCTGCGCGGCAGACCGTGTCGATGCCGAAGTATCTCTGAAGCTCAAGGTGCGTCCAGTGATAGAGCGGGTTGCCTATGCCGTACTGAAGCGCGGAGCAGAACGCCCTGAACTTCTCCTGATCGGGCGCATCGCCGGTCATGTACTTCTCGTCAAGGCCGCAGGAGCGCATATAACGCCACTTGTAATGGTCGCCGCCAAGGAAAATCTGGGTTATGTTGTCAAACGGTTTGTCCTCGTACATCATCTGCGGGATCAGATGACAGTGATAGTCAAAAATCGGCATGTCCGCCGCGAAATCATGATACAGCTTTTTTGCCGTGTCATTGGTCAGCATAAAATCCTTATCCATAAACTTCTTCATAAAAATTACCTCCCGGGCGTAAGCCCTGTATAAAAAATTGTTAATTATTTTACCAAAAAATTTTTACCGCGCAAATCCCAAAAATTCGGGACATGCCACACCTATTATTATTTATTATACACTATTATATAAGTCTTTTGCAAAGGTTTTTTTGTTTAGATTAACTGAATATTTGACTAATAAAATAAAAAAATATAGAAATTTTTCCGATATTAATTTTTCGGCACAAATATTCTGTATTTTTTCAAAAAACTATTGATTTATTGCCACAAATATGTTATAATATCAGCGGAACATTTTTGGAGGTGATTATATGGGACTACCCGAGGGGAGAGACATATATATTGAACGTGAGGAAAACAGCAAGCCTTATGTTATGAAAAACTCACACATGCATGATTATTACGAGGTGTACTACCTGATGGCGGGCACCAGACGTTATTTTATAAATCACACGCTCTATAATCTGGAGCCCGGAGACGTTATACTGGTAAACAAGGGCGATCTGCACCTTACCACGATGATCACGTCCGAAAACTATTATGAGCGCTATCTTATGACCTTCAACGAAAAATTTGTCGAGCGCGCGTGCGTGAACATTGACCGCGACCTTTTTATGAACGCCTTCGGCGCGAAAAAGGTTCACGTTCCGATCTCGAAGAGATACGCATTTGAGGCTCTGCTCCACAAGCTGAGCGCCGAGTGCGAAAAGAATGACGAGTACGCCGAGTATCTCGCCCATTCGCACATGGCGGAAATCATGATCTTTCTTGATCGCTGCGCGGGGCACAGCGTTGCGCCCTTTGAGGACATCAGCGTTCACGAGGAGCGTATCCAGCAGGTCTGCAAGTACATAATCAATTACTACAACCAGCAGATCACGCTTGCGGATATTTCAAAAATGGCGTATATGAGCCCCACTTATTTTTCAAAGAAATTCAAAAAGGTAACGGGCTTCGGTTTTAACGA
The DNA here is from genome assembly GCA_947630135.1 of uncultured Monoglobus sp. Taxonomy (GTDB): domain Bacteria; phylum Bacillota; class Clostridia; order Monoglobales; family Monoglobaceae; genus Monoglobus. The sequence continues at coordinate 5,417 of CANRGH010000040.1, read as the reverse complement.
GTATCTTAACAACGTCCGCATCAAAATGGCCACCAACATGCTTGTTGAGACGCAGTATTCGGTCACGGAGATCGCCCGCTTCTGCGGATACAAGGACAGCAACTATTTCGGTGACGTTTTCAAAAAAATCATGGGCGTATCGCCCAGCAAGTACCGTAAGGCAAACTATACATTCTAAGAACATTACAGCAAGCGGAAGGCAGGAAAATGAAAAAAGATACGGCCGCCGCGCCGGGCGGCAAGAAAAAGGAAAACATACACGAAGGGCACCGGCGGAGAATGTATGAAAAAGCGGAGAAGATCGGCTATGAAAATCTGCCGGAGCATGAGCTTTTGGAGATCATGCTCTACTCCGTTATACGCCAAGGGAACACGAACCCGATAGCGCATAACCTGATCGACAAATTCGGCTCGCTCTACGGCGTGCTTATGGCCGACGCGGGCGAGCTTAAAAAGGTGAAGGGCGTCGGAGAGAGGACCGCCGATTTTCTGCACTGTATGCCGAAATTTATGAAAGCCGCCGCAAAATCGCGGCACTTTAATTCAAAAGGCAAAAAGAGCGACGCGGAGATCCTTGACGAGCTTCGGGAATATGTGCTAAGTCAGTATCTTGACGCGGTATACGAGCAGATGCATGTGCTCTATCTCGATCCGTCGCTCAGGGTAATAAAGCTTAAAAACGTGGCCGAGGGCTCGCTGAATTATCTGGCGTTTGACAAGGCGAAGATCGTCAGAGAGGCTGTGCTGTGCGGCGCGGCGTACGTTATACTGAGCCACAACCACCCGAGCGGCATAGCGTTCCCGAGTGAGGCCGACAGACGGGTAACGGGCAGCGTTGAGTCGGCTCTCGGCGAGGCGGACATAAAGCTTTTGGATCACATAATCTACGCCGGAGACGAATACTACAGCTTTCGCGAGGCCAATATTCTCTGACCGTGAATAAAAGAATTTTTTACGCATATCGTTAAATAATGAAGAAATTTGTTATTTCGGCGGTATGCGTTTTGTTGTGGGCGGTTTTTTTGGCACCCGCGCTTTTTTCAAAAAACGCCGCGCCGCCGCAGGAGAGCGATAATATATTGGTCGAATTTATCCGCGCAAACTGCATGGGCAGGCCGTATTCATCCGAAAACCGCCTCGGGCCCGAAAGCTTTGACTGCTCGGGCCTGATTGGGTACGCATGCTCAAGCGTCGGGATCGAAATGTCAAGCGGCGGTACCGACAGCCAGCTTGAATACGGCAAGCCGATAGAATTATCCGAGATCATGCCCGGCGATTTAATATTTTTTGACTATGAAAACGACGGCGTGACCGACCACGCCGCCGTATATTCGGGAAACGGAAACATAATCCACGCGACCAGCTCCGGCGTCCGCGAAACCCCGCTCGACTCCCCCACCGGCGTATACGAAAACCAAACCTTCCGTGATGCCGCCACCGCGGCCCGCCGCGTCGTCGCCGATCCCTGCGCTTAATCGCTTTCACGCAAGCGTGAAAGACTCTTCCGCTTCGGGTCGGCTCCTCCCTCCCGAATATCAGATTTGTGGCACTTAAGTATTCTGATTACATATATAAACAAGATCATATATTATTTGTGTTTGACTTTATAAGCCCTCGGAGTCCCAACATAGCACATTTAGGAATTACACAGGATGAATTTAACACAAAAATTAGTTTTATTAAGCATCTATTTCTCCGCTCCATTATGCTACCTACTATTATTTATTTGTATTAAAAAATTTTTCGTAAATATTAATGATATCCCTTCCTGTTTTGTGTAGTTTTGTATAATTCCCTGTTTGACCATCGTCATCATAGTAATGATAGTTTTCCTCGATGCCTATATTCGAGTCTGTTTTCTTTATAGTATATGTAGTTTCTTCATTGCGTATATATTTCCCTTCAGATGATATCCCTGAATGGCTGCTTTTAATTATCTTTTTCTGACCAATATAATTATTAAAATTAGTGACTATATCCACAAGTACATCAATCTCATCATCTTTAAATCTTCCATTTGCCAAATCAATATTTTTTCTAATAATTTCCTTTTTTCTATCCTTTTCTTTTTTATTCATTCTAAACGCCTCCTTCTTGATATATTTTCAAAATTAAATTTTAATTTGTTTTACTTCTGCCAAAGGTATACCCGTGCTAAAGCTATTCCATACAAATACTTTTATAGAACCGATGGTTTTATCTTGGAGAGGTACAGGGACAAAGAATCCAATTTCAAATGGACTGTTATAAATAAAATTTGATTTTACATAATCAAGACTCAAAAGAGCTCCATTGAAATCATACACTGCCACAAATAGATAATCCTTATTGGAACGCTGTTTCACTTTTGTTAATTCTACATTAACAATAAATGGTGATTTAATTGGGGCAGCCAAAAGCTCGTTTCCATATTCATCTTCAAGTGTTACATTGCTTATTTCATACGGATAAATTACTTCAGGCGGATTATTCTCATTTCCACTATCGCTTTCATTACCAAAATGTATAACTGCATTTAAAAGATTATCGTTGCTATAAGAAAAGTAAATATTGTACCATTGTTCTTTGGTGCCGCTATAATATACGTTGGTTAAAGAAGGACATTCATAAAACGCTTTATAATCAATCATGTTTATTGTATTTGGTAAGTAAATATTTGTTAAATTACTGCAATTTTCAAATGCTGATTCTTCGATTGATTCTACGCCTTTGTTAATAGTAACATTGACGAGACTTTTAAAATCTAAAAATTCACGTTTCCTTATCATTTTTATCCCGCCGCCGATCGTTAGATTTTTAAGTCCGCTGCAGTTTTTAAATGAATCAAAACCATAATCTGTTAAGCTATCAGGCAAAACTATATTGTCAAGACTCCTGCAATCTTCAAAGGCATAATCTTCAATACTTATCACACCGCTTGGTATATTAATTGATTTAAGCGCGGAACATCCGCCAAAAGCACAGTAACCTATTGAAGTTATGCTGTTCGGCAAAATCACCTCCTCAAGACTGGAGCAATTTCTAAACGTCATATAATCAATATATGTTACTTTGTTTCCTATTGATATATTCGTTAAAGCACCACAATCAGAAAAAGCTTCTTTGCCAATATATGTTAAACTGTCTGGTAAGTTTATATCAGTAAACCATTTACCTCTGAACACACCGTCAGCAATACCAATGGTACCCCGGGAAATTGAATAATCCGTTGGAACACTTTTAACTCCCAACAACCAATTATTTAAATATAGTTCTTCGTTTTTCCAATTAATATCTTTATTATAGAACAACGTGTTAGAAAAAGCATTTTCTCCTATACTTATTATACCGTTTGGTATATTAATATTGTCTAATTTACGGCAAGAATAAAATGCACGATCGCCAATGCTGATAACTTTATCTGGAATTGTTAAATTAGTAAGACTGTCACAATATGAAAAAGCTGAATTTCCTATTTTAGATAAATTTACAGATAATCTAATATTATTAAGTAACCTACAATTACTGAAAGCCTCTGACCCAATTTCTATTATACTATCAGGAAGTATTACATTCGTAAGGTTCGTACAATTTTTAAAGGCTCCCTCTGTTTGAAAACTACTTCCAACTATTTTCGTAACAGGAAGACCTTCAATTTCTGCCGGTATTTCTATTGCAGTTACGCCACTCTTGCAATTCGTAATTTCAATATGATCATCATATTTCTCATACTGAATGTCACCATAAACCTTTGCATGAACTGTCTTAATCGGAACAATAACTGAAACAATTATTGATATACAAATTATAAAAGACATAGTTTTTTTCATAATCTTTTCCTCCGTTATATAAAAATGCGCAACTGTTAAATCACAGCTACGCATAAAAAGCACTGCCGTGATTTATTGCTGCGACACAATTCCTTTCATATACAACATATTGGAATGACAACCAAGGCATACGCTTTTTTACAAGCATATACAATATGTTGTACAATATAATATAAATTATGTCGCAAATTTATTCTATCATATTATTCCAAAAAGGTCAATGAAAAATTTAAAACTTAAATGATATTGTCACAAGCCGCCCGACGCTCGGGAAAATGACTTGACATCATATATGGTGTCATGATAAAAACCGCCGTTTCCAACGAATTCGGCGGTATATTTGTTGTAGGGGACGGCGCCCTCGACGTCCCGGCTCCCCCCTCGGGAATAATCAGCGCGCGGAGCGTGCGGGTTCAAAGCGACCTTTCAAAATCGCTTGCGATTTTGACCAAGCGCTTCCTTAGAGCTGTCCGCAAAGCAGACTGAGAGGGGAAATACATACAAGCACCCCTCTCCGTCGCTTTCGGCGCCACCTCCCCCCGAGGGGGAGGCAAAATGAGCAGCAAATGCCGCCGGCCCCACAACGATGGGGTAGGCAAACGGGCGGCCGAGGTCGTCCGCCCCTACGACGATGTGGGATATAATATTAAAACGACAGAATTAATTTATACAAGAAAAATAAATAAACAGAATATATTCCCTCTTGACACGGCAAGCGGATTGATATATAATAAAGAAAAATGTAACGACAAAAGCGTTACAAATATAAGGAGAAATTGATAATGGAAAAAACAGCTACATTAAATTTAAGAGTAAATCCTGTGGTAAAGCAGCGCGCCGAGGAAGTTCTTTCGCGTTTGGGGATCCCCATGTCGACCGCGATAGACATATACTTAAATCAAATTTCACTTAAAGGCGGCATACCGTTCGCGATAACCCTACCGCAAGCCCCCGCGTCGGTCAATACGGATCTGATGAGCGCAGATGAAATTCACAGCAAACTTTTCGACGGCTACAAAGACGCTGTCTCCGGCCACACGCAAGACGCCTCAACAGCGTTTTCCGAATTCAGAAAAAACAAATAATTATGGATAAGTATAACGTTTTAATAACCGACAAAGCTCTCGGCGATATGAATGAAATATATACCTACATTGCCGAAATTCTTAAAGAACCCGAAACGGCTGCCAAACAATATGATCGAATTGCTGATTCAATTGAAAAACTCAATATTTTTCCATACCGAATAAAGGTTATGAACTCGGAACCGGAACGTTCATGGGGATTGCGTCAATTTCGAGTGGATAATTACTATGTTTTCTTTATGGTCAAAAACAAAAGCGTAATTGTCACGCGAGTTTTATACAGCGCATCCGACATAAACAAAAGACTGACTGAAAATGAATTTTAGAAAAATCCGAGAGGCGTTTTTGACGCCTCTCGGATCAGTCTGTCGAAAAAGGCCGGTCAAGCGAGAGCTTGGCGGGCCTTTTGAAATAGAAATGAGAAAAATTGTAAAATATATGCCGAGCTCATTGAAGCAGAGGTGCCTTTCCATCGCCTGGTTGCGTATTTTTTCAAATTCATCGCAGCAAATTTAAGCTTTAC
>CANRGH010000039.1 GCA_947630135.1 uncultured Monoglobus sp. | reverse complement strand
CTTACCTATATTTTACCATAAAATACAGAAAAAGCCCAGTCTTTTCTGAGCTTTTTCTTCCCTTTTTCGACAGTCTGAAATTTAAGACTGCCAAACGGCAGTCTTAAATTTTTACGCTGTTTTATTTTATCTCGGTCACTCCGCCCATGTACGGAACCAAGGCTTCGGGAATCGTCACGGTGCCGTCGGCGTTCTGATAATTTTCAAGTATCGCCGCGGTGGTTCTTCCGACGGCCACTCCGCTGCCGTTTAAAGTGTGCACAAACTGCGCTTTTTCCTTCTGCGAATTTTTAAATTTAATATTCGCGCGTCTCGCCTGAAAGTCCATGCAGTTGGAGCACGACGAAATTTCGACATATCTGCCGTAGCTCGGCATCCATACCTCTATATCATAGGTTTTCGCCGAAGAAAATCCCATATCTCCGGTTGACAGACACACAACTCTGTAAGGCAGTCCGAGTCCCTGGAGCACGCGCTCCGCCTCATTGGTCATCTCTTCAAGCTCGTCAAACGAATTTTCGGGTTTTGAAAACTTAACAAGTTCAACTTTATTAAACTGGTGCTGACGGATCAAGCCTCTCGTGTCTCTTCCCGCGCTGCCCGCCTCGGCTCTGAAGCAGGCCGTGTACGCGCAGTATTTAAGCGGCAGATCGTTTCCGTCCAAAATCTCGTCTCTGTACATATTTGTTACCGGAACCTCTGCGGTCGGAACCAGAAAATATTCGCTGTCCATAACCTTAAAAGCGTCCTCCTCAAATTTCGGGAGCTGTCCGGTTCCTATCATACTGTTCCTGTGTACCATAAACGGTGTAAAAACCTCGCTATAGCCGTTCTTTCCGTGAGTGTCAAGAAAATAATTGACAATGGCGCGCTCAAGCTTCGCGCCCATTCCCTTATAAACATGGAACCTCGCGCCCGTTATCTTGGCCGCGGTCTCGGGATCGAGTATTCCCAGATCCTTGCCGATATCCCAATGAGCCTTTGGCTCAAAGTCAAACTCGCGCGGCTCCGAAAATCTGCGCACTTCGACATTTTGAGCGTCGCTCTCGCCGATCGGAACGCTCGAATCGGGAATATTCGGAATCGTTAGCATGATTTTTCTGATTTTTTCATCAATTTCGCGAACCTTTTCATCATCCTCTTTTATGCTGTCGGACAGTTCGCGCATCTGCTTGAATATCTCGGCAGTGTCCTTTCCCTCTTTTTTATAAACGGGTATCTGTTTTGAAACGGTGTTCTGCTGTGCCTTCTTTTGTTCCACGTTAAACAAAAGCGCGCGTCGCTCGTTGTCAAGCTCCAAAAGACCGTCAATATCAATATCCTTTGAATTTCTGTTTTTGAGCGCTTCCTTTACTCTTTCTGTTTCGTTCCTGATAATTTTTATGTCTAACATTTTTATCCTCCTGAATTAAATTTAATTTTCGGTTTTATTATCGGCGGGATCAATATTCAGAACCGCGCATAAGGCGTTATAATATCCCGCATTATTTTCATCAAGCGTTGACGGATCAATAAGTGCCGCTTTTGCTTTTGCCTCCTCTATATTGCCGTCGTTATACAAATTCCAGATTTCCGAAAGACTGATAAGCTGCTGCGAAATAGTTGTGTAATTATCTATGATTTTTTGGTTTTCCTCGACCTGCTTGCTTAAAGCCGCATTTTCATTTGTCAGGCGCACGATTTCTTCCTGATTTGTCTGATTGGTCCTTTCGGTCTCGTTTATCCTGTTGTCGATCTCATTTTCACGGTTGTCGGCCATAGCAGCAAAAATAATAATTATAATTACACTTATAATCATTATTATTGCGTAATTAAATATATTTTTCTGCTTTTTTTCGGAACCTTTGTTTTTTTCACCGCTCAAATTCTCACCCTCTTTTTTTAAAAAATTTGCTTTTGTGTTTTGAGCCTCAAAATCGCATCTAAAATCAATTACTTAAATTTATAATATACTATCATAGCAGATAGTCATTTTTTATAAAACAGACGGCATTTTAAGGACGTTATTTTTTACTTGAAATATTAAATTTCGTATAATATTATCTTTTTAATTCAAATAATATCCTCTCTAAATCCTCGCGCGAATAATATTCGATTTCTATTTTTCCCTTGCTGGCACCCTCGGTTATTTTAACCTTTGTTCCGAAACGCGAACCGAGAGAAGTTTCAACCTCGTCAAAATATTTTTTCATCATTCCCGAAACCTTTTTCGGAGCCTTTTTGAATTTTGTTTTTCCAAGCTCGGAAACATATTTTTCAATCTGGCGAACATTAAGTCCTTTTTCAATAACCATATTTGCAATCTCGGTCTGTTTGTCCGGTTCGGAAACGCTTAGAATGGCGCGGGCGTGGCCCTGACTGAGCTTTCCGTCGATCACCATTTTTTTGACCGCGTCGCAAAGATTGTTAAGGCGCAGAGAGTTTGCGACCGCGCTGCGGCTCTTGCCGACGCGCTCCGCCACCTCCTCCTGTGTCAGATCAAAGGCATCCATAAGGCTTTTATATCCTTCCGCCTCTTCCATCGGGTTTAAGTTTTCTCGCTGAAGATTTTCAATCAGCGCTATTTCCATTATTTCGGCCTCGTCAAAATCCTTGATTATGCACGGAATTTCTTTGATCCCGGCCATTTTCGCCGCTCTCCAGCGCCGCTCTCCGGCAATTATCATATATGTTCCGGCGGAATTTTTTCTGACCAAAATAGGCTGAACCAGTCCGTGATTTTTTATCGACTCGCTGAGAATTTCGAGCTTTTCCTTATCAAAATTCTTTCGAGGCTGCTTTTTATTTGGTTCAATATCCCTGATTTTTATATTTTTAATATCCCCTTCGGAATATTCCTCGTTAAAATCCTTAAAAACGTCAAAATTTTCGGCGTCGTCATCTATATCAAAAAGAGCTCCTATTCCTTTTCCCATAGTCTTTTTTGTTTTTGATGCCATATTTTCACATCCTTATCAATTGTTTCACATAAAACATTATTTATTTTTTCTTATGATTTCAGCGGCAAGCTTTGTATAGCTTTCTGCTCCCGCGGAATTTTTATCGTACACGATAACGGGCATTCCGAAGCTCGGAGCCTCGGAAAGACGGACATTTCTCGGAATAAGCGTTTTAAAGACGGTAGAGGAAAAATATTTTCTGACTTCCTCAACGACCTGCACCGATAAATTTGTGCGCCTGTCAAACATTGTAAGCAAAACGCCCTCTATCATAAGTCTTTTATTGATCGTTTTTTTGACGGTTTTAATGGTTTTTGTAAGCTGCGACAATCCCTCAAGCGCGTAATATTCGCACTGGATAGGCATAATAACGCTGTCGCACGCGGCGAAGGCGTTTAATGTTATCAAACCGAGCGACGGTGGACAATCAATAATTATAAAATCAAATTCATCCCGAACGGGTTCAATCTGTTTTTTCAGCATATATTCCCGATTATCCTTACCGCTGAGCTCAATATCGGCTCCGGCCAGATCAAGACTTCCAGCGCAAATATAAAGATTTTCATAATCGGTTTTTATTATCGCCTTTTTTATATCAACGCCGTCCACAATAACATCATAGCTTGAAAATTCAATATTTTTATTTTCAACGCCCAGTCCGCTTGTCGCGTTTGACTGCGGATCGGTGTCGATCAGCAGCACTTTTTTCTTTTTAAGGCCGAGACAGGCGCTCAAATTGATAGATGTTGTTGTTTTGCCGACTCCGCCCTTTTGATTGGCGACAGCTATAACTTTTCCCATAATATGTACCGTCCTTTTTTGAATAATACTATTATAACACAAATTTAACCGTTTTCAATAGTTTTAGCTTAAAATTTAATTACATTTAATAAAATGTTTCATATGAAACATTTTACGACATTTTAAGATAATCCGAAAACGCTTTAAGAGCCTTATATCTGTGGCTTATTTTATTTTTAATATCATCCCCGAGCTCGGCAAGCGTCGCGCTGTACTCCGGATAATAAAATACAGGATCATAACCAAATCCGTTGTTTCCGCGCTTTTCCTCAATAATATATCCGCGGCATGTTCCTTTGAAAATCTTTATATCCTCCGCCGAATTTTCAATAAGAGCGACCGCGCATACAAATTCCGCGCCGCGTTCATTAATTGGAGCTCCCTCAAGCTCTTTTAACAGCTTACTGATATTCATTTCGTCGGTGGCATTTTCTCCGGCAAATCTCGACGTATATATTCCCGGACGGCCGCCGAGATGATCAACGCACAGCCCGCTGTCGTCCGCTATTGTCGGAATTTTAAGCCTTTGAAAAACCTGCGAGGCCTTTTTCGCGGCGTTTTCCTCAAATGTTTTTCCGTCCTCAATAATTTTGAAATTATCAAGCCCGGCCTCGTCCATTGTTATAATATTAAAATCACCGCCCAGAATTTGTTTGATTTCCTTTGCCTTATGCTTATTTTGGCTTGCCAGCACATATGTTTTCATATATATCCTCCTAATCAAATAATCTGTTTGAAAGCTCCGCGAGCTGACTTATATCAAGCTTTTCGCCTCTGATTTTTTCGTCAAGTCCCATTTGACCAAGTATCTCAATTATTTTATTTTTATCGCAGCTTATAAACGGACTTCCCGACAACGAGTTTACCAGAGTCTTCCTGCGCTGCGAAAATATTGATTTTACGACCTTAAAAAACATTTCCCGATCGTTTACCGAATAAGGCGGCTTTTCATATTTTTCAAGCTTAATCACAACCGATGATACCTTCGGCTGCGGAAAAAAGCAGTGAGGAGGAGCAGAGCATATTATTTCGGATTTAGCGTAAAATCCCGTTCCGACGGTCAGCGCGCCGTAATCCTTGGTTCCGGGCTTTGCCGCGATCCGATCCGCCACCTCTTTTTGGACCATTAATATCATTGAATCTATATTAAAATCATTTTCAAAAAAATTCATGATGATCGGCGTCGTTATATAATAAGGAAGATTGGCCGCGACCGTGAATTTTTCATTGCCGAATTTTTCTTTTATCAAATCCTTTAAATTAATTTTCAATATATCATCATTAATAAGTGTAAAATTCTGAAAATCATTTAAAACATAATTCAGAACCGGCACAAGCGAGCTGTCAATTTCAACAGCCACAACCTTTTTCGCCCAAAGGCAGAGCTCGCGCGTCAGAGTTCCAGCTCCCGGACCGATCTCCAAAACATTCGTATTTTCATTTATATTCGATTTTTCAATTATTTTGTCAAGAATATTCTTGTCAATCAAAAAATTTTGACCGAGCGTTTTTGAAAATTTAAAATCAAATCCGCCGAGAATATTCATAAGCTCGGATTTGTTTGAAAGAATCATAGTTTTACCTCGATACAGTAATAATTTAGATGATTATATCATAAAATTAATAAAGATACAATAGCGTGGAGAACCAAAAAAATTTTAAAAAATACTTGACAAGGCATATACTCAGTGTTATAATAGTTAAGCTGTGTTGGTAAATTAAGCCGGAGTGGCGGAACTGGCAGACGCCCGGGACTTAAAATCCCGTGGGATTAATTTCCCGTACCGGTTCGATTCCGGTCTCCGGCACCAGATATATCGCGGGGTGGAGCAGTTCGGTAGCTCGTTGGGCTCATAACCCAAAGGTCGGGGGTTCAAATCCCTCCCCCGCAACCACTTTTTTATATACGGGGCATTAGCGCAGCTGGGAGCGCACAACACTGGCAGTGTTGGGGTCAGGGGTTCGAATCCCCTATGCTCCACCAAAAACAGGATTGAAAAATCAATCCTGTTTTTTTGATCCAATTTCCGCGCAGCTTTCGCAAATAAATTTATCTTTAACTTTTATAAGATTTTTTTCGGCTCCGCAAATAACGCACGACGGATTAAGCTTATTCAAAATGATCTGTTCGGACTCATCAACAGTAATAACCTCGATTTTATCGCCTTTCTCAATATTAAATTTTTTACATATTTCTCTCGGTATGACCATTCTTCCGCTTGAGTTCATTACGCTTATATATTTCATAAAATCACCTCCTGTATGAAAAATGCGCCGACCAAAGCCGACGCACAAAAACGCAGCCTTGGATGACGCAACTCTTTTTTTATCCAATTACTATCGGTATAAAAAACCAAAGCATACACGTTTTTTCAAAACGGTATACCGATAGTAAATAAAAATTATATAAAAAAGAATTGCAATTCTAATATAACATAAACCTCAAAATTTGTAAATAAAATTTTTTCGACAAATTTCAACATTATATTTTAATAAAAAAATGCGCCGGATAAATCCGACGCACAAAAACGCAGCCTTGGATAAAGCAACTCATTTTTTACCCAATTACCACCAGTATAAAAAACCAAAGCATACGCGTTTTTAAAATTTTTTCCTTATAAATCAATATAACCGCTTCTGAATTTCCGGTCTGAGACGGTTATATAACTTAACTAATCAGGCTGTGCCGCATAAGCGGTGCCTCTTGCTAATCTTATTATAGCATCTTATCTCTCCCTTGTCAAGCTTGGGAGATATTTTATATATATAATATTATATATTATTTATTTTATTGCGGCTGTTGTTGATGCTGTGGTGGAAAATGTTTGTAATATATGACAAGTAAGGTTTTTACTTTGAAAACCTCAGTGTGAAAATATATTAATTTTTATTTTTAACATTTCACATTATCTACATACGGACTGTTCATAAAATTTTCCGCACATATTTTCCACAGTTTATAAATATTGATAATGTTCCTAACTCTTAAGATCCTTTAAATAATCGGCTAAGATAACTATCATCCACAACATTCCGAGCGATCCCATTACAAAATATAGATTTTTGACTAAGTAAGAAAAATCAATGACCGACAGAGGAAGGGTGAGCCCGAATATGATTATTGACAAAGCAGCGCGCTTTAATATGGTGTCATGGCTGAAATATGATAGTATTCCGTAGCCTTCGGACACCGCCGTGGTGAATATTGAAAATAAAAGGCAGAGCGAATATATGTTGCCGAGATTTGAGTCTATCATTCCGGCGAGCTTTTTCATAGGGAAGCTTTCGTACCAGAGCGTTTTAAAATTGAGGCCTATCGCGAGCCATACGATAAATATGAGCAGTCCTGTGATAATTCCGGCGGCCAGCGAGCTTCTTAAAATTATTTTTCTGCTTTTTATAGTTTTTGCAAGAGGCGACAGCACCGCGGCGGCCGTCAGAGTGTTGTAGCTGACATAGCATATCGACAAAAATATCATGTTCCGGTCAAAGCCGGTTAAAAAATATACGGGGTTAAACGCCGGGGAATATATTTTTGAGAGTATTGAAAATAAGCATATAACGGTGATCGTTATTATTATGACCGGGACCAGTATTATATTGACGGCGGCTATTCCTTTTATATCAAAAATAAAAACAACGGCGCAGAGAGCCGCGGTCACGGCGGAGCAGATAATTTTCGGCGAGTTTAAAAAACCGCTTAATATTTCCCCTCCGGATGAGAGCATGACAATAAGGCCAGCGGCGAGATCGGCGAATATCAGGCACATAAAAAATTTCTGGAGTATTTTTGAATATGAAAAGGTGTGTTTTATGTAGTCCGAGATATTATAAATTTCATATTTTGCCGATTTTTTAAGTATTATATAGCAAACGAAAGAAAAGAGGATGGAGGCGATAATTATTCCCGTGTAGTCTGTGTTTGAGCAGAAATTGAAATATTCGCAAATCTCTCTTCCCGATGCGAAGCCCGCACCGATGATCAGCCCAATATAAATAAATATAATTTTTAAATAATCCATTTTATGCCTCTTAATAATATATAGTGTTTTTTATTATATATATGATACTATATATAGAGGACAAGTTTTTTATGCCAAAATATTTCAAAAAATTTTCAAAAAATTGTTGACAACTTGAATTAAATATGTTAATATAGGTATTGCCTCTTTTGGGGCTTTTATTTGTGTTATGAATTTGAGGTGAGATTATGCAAACAAAGATTACGCTGGCTTGCACGGAATGCAAACAGAGAAACTACGACACTACGAAGAACAAGCAGAACTGCCCCGACAGACTTGAGATGAAAAAATATTGCAGGTTCTGCAGAAAGCACACTGTTCACAAGGAAACGAGATAGTTAGATGATTGAGGTGTAAAAAATGGAAAAAACAAAACCGAGCTTTTTTCAGAGAATAACAAAATATGTCAGAGAAGTAAAGTCTGAAATGAAGAAGGTCGTTTGGCCCACATTCAAGAAAATCAGACAGAACACTCTTGTTGTTATGCTCTACGTTTTTATTGTCGGCATAGTTATCTGGATTTTGGACGCTCTGTTTACATGGGCTATGTCATTTATTATTAACAGATAAAAGGTGATTTTTTATGGCAGACAACAAAGCTAAGTGGTATGTCGCCCACACATATTCCGGATATGAAAATAAGGTTATGGACGACATATTGAAAACAGTTGAGAACCGCGGAATGGAAGACGTTATCCAGGATGTAAAGGTTCCTATGGAAGAGGTAATCGAGATCAAGGATAACAAAAAGAAAATTTCCGAGCGCAAAATATTTCCGAGCTACGTTATGGTCAAGATGATAATGAACGATCAGAGCTGGTATGTAGTGCGCAACTGCCGCGGAGTTACGGGATTTGTCGGTCCTGGCTCAAAGCCCGTCGCTCTTACCGATGAGGAAATAGAGAAAATGGGTCTTGAGAAAAAGACGGTTAAGATCGATTTTGAGGTCGGCGACAGCATCAGAGTTAAATACGGCGCTCTCGAGGGATTTTTGGGAGTCATAACCGACATTAACTTTGAGAAGGAAAAGGTTAAGGTCAAGGTTTCGATGTTCGGAAGAGACACCGACGTTGATCTTGAGTTTAACCAGATCGAATCAATTGCATAAATTTGTTACCCACACGGATTATTCCGTTTATATATAACCCGTTTTAAACGGGTTTGTGGGAGGGCGTAAGCCCGATAATACCACTATTGTTTATGAGGAGGTGTATTCACATGGCACAGAAAATCACAGGTTATATTAAGCTGCAAATCCCCGCGGGTCAGGCCACTCCGGCTCCCCCTGTCGGACCTGCTCTCGGTCAGCACGGCGTGAATATTATGGAGTTCACAAAGCAGTTTAATGAAAAAACAAGAGCTGATATGGGAACCATTATACCCGTTGTTATCACGGTATATCAGGACAGATCGTTCTCGTTTATAACCAAAACTCCGCCGGCTCCGGTTCTTATCAAAAAGGCCTGCGGCATTGAGAAGGGTTCGGGAGTTCCGAACAAGACAAAGGTGGCTCAGATAACAAAGGCCGCTCTGCAGGAGATAGCCGAGAAAAAGATGCAGGATCTGAACGCGGCGTCTTTGGAGGCGGCAATGTCTATGATCGCCGGAACAGCCCGCTCGATGGGTATCACGGTAGAGGAGTAAGTTTCAGGAATTCAAGAAAAGTGGGAGGAATTTTAAATTCTGTGTAACCACGAAGGAGGATTAATTTATGAAGAAAGGTAAAAAGTATCAGGAAGCTTCAAAACTCGTTGAGAGAGGAAAGCTTTATGATCCCGACGAAGCGCTTCAGCTTGTCTGCAAGGCCGCTTCCGCGAAGTTTGACGAGACTGTTGAACTCCACGCGAAGCTCGGCGTTGACTCAAGACACGCCGATCAGCAGGTAAGAGGCGCCGTTGTTCTCCCCAACGGAACGGGTAAGAACGTTAAGGTTCTGGTATTCGCCCGTGACGATAAGGCGGAGGCGGCGAAAGCCGCGGGCGCCGATTATGTGGGCGCCGAGGATATGGCACAGAAAATCCAGACCGAGAACTGGTTCGACTTTGACGTCGCGATAGCAAGCCCCGACATGATGGGCGTTGTCGGCAGAATAGGTAGAATACTCGGTCCTAAGGGTCTTATGCCTAACCCCAAGGCCGGCACGGTTACTCCGGATGTCGCCAAGGCGGTTGAGGAGGCTAAAGCCGGTAAGATCGAATACAGACTTGACAAGGCCAACATTATTCATTGCCCGATCGGCAAGGTCTCATTCGGCCCCGAGAAGCTTAACGAGAACTTTAAGGTTCTTATGAGTGCGATCATCAAGGCTAAGCCCGCCGCGGCAAAGGGTATGTATTTGAGATCTGTAACCATCGCTTCAACGATGGGTCCCGGCATCAAAATTGCCGGCAACAAATTAGAAGCTTAGTATTGACAAATATTGTTTTTTGTGTTAAAATAAATATTTGTTAAGATTATTCCGCAGACAGCAGGGGGCGGCCGCATAAATTGGCGGCATGAGCCGTAATTCCTGCCGAGGATGATATATTACATTAATTTTATCGCGTAATTATATCCCTCGTATGTTTGCGAGGGATTTTTTACGGAAGGAGGAATAAATTAATGCCAAGCGCAAAAGTATTGGAAAGCAAAAAAGCAATGGTTAAAGAGCTGGCGGACAGACTCAATAATGCTCAGGCAGGTGTTCTGGCCGATTACAGAGGCCTCACCGTTGAGCAGGACACAGAGCTTCGCCGCAAGCTTCGCGAGGCCAATGTTCAGTATACCGTTATTAAAAACAGCATTATTCACTTTGCGGTCAAAGAGGCGGGTCTTGAGGGACTTGACAGCGTTTTAGAGGGACCCACGGCTATCGCGACCAGCAGTGAGGACGTTGTTTCACCCGCGAAGGTTCTTTGCGATTTTGCGAAGGATCATGAAAAGCTTGAAGTAAAAGCAGGTTTTGTTGACGGCGCGGTTATCTCGATCGATGAAGTCAAGAAATACGCTTCAATTCCCTCGAAAGAGGTTCTCATCTCCAAAATGCTGGGATCTCTGCTTTCGCCTATCGGAGCTCTTGCCCGCACACTTCAGGCAATAGTGGACGAGGAGGCAACCCCCGGCCACGGCAGTTCGGAGGATGCGCCTGCGGAGGATGCGCCTGCGGAGGATGCTCCTACGGAGAATACTCCTGCTGAGGAGGCAAAGGCGGCCGAAGAACCCAAGGCTGAAGAAGCGCCTGCCGAGGCGCCGGCAGAAGAGGCGGCTGAAGCGCCCGCTGCCGAGTAATTAATATTTGAAAAGTAATCTTTAAAATTTTTAAAAATGGAGGATAAAAAGATGGCTGATATAACAAAAATTCTTGATGAAATTAAAGAGTTAACATTGGTTGAAGTTAATGATTTGGTTAAGGCATTGGAAGATGAGTTCGGCGTAAGCGCCGCTGCTCCCGTTATGGTTGCGGGCGCTGCGGGCGAGGCCGGCGGCGGCGCTGCGGAGCAGACTGAGTTTGACGTTGTTCTGACAGGCGCGGGCGCTCAGAAAATCAAGGTTATCAAGGTTGTTCGCGAGATCACAAGCCTTGGTCTGGCTGACGCGAAGGCTCTTGTTGACGGCGCTCCCAAGGCTGTTAAGGAAGGCGTTTCCAAGGAAGAGGCCGAAGAGATCAAGACCAAGCTCGAAGAGGTTGGCGCTCAGGTTGAGCTCAAATAATTCGACTTGTATGAAATCGGGCCGCGCTTTTGCGCGGCTCTTTTTTCGTGTTGAAATTTGTAGAATTTTGTGATATAATTTTACAAAATTTATGATCGGAGGCGAAACGAAAATTATGAGCTTTATTGACAAAATATTATATATTCTTTATCCCGAAAAATGCGCGTTTTGCGGAAAGGTTATGCCGCGTTCCGAAACGGGCGTTTATATATGCGCGGAATGTATGGATAAAATTCGCTTTTGCGTGAATGAGCGCTGCTGCTCAATTTGCGGAACGCCGATCGATCAAGATAAAAATATTTGCGGCGAATGTTTTGATTTGAGAAAAAGCGGCGGTTCAATGAATTATGACCGCATAATATCGGCATGCGTGTATGACGAGAATACAAAGGGCGGGATTTTGAACTTTAAAAGGGGTTTCGCTTCGGGCTCTTACAAAACATTCGGCGGAATGATCGCCGCGTCAGTGTCCGGAAAGCTTAAAAAAATTGATCTGATCGCCGCGGTGCCTCCGAGAAAGGAAAGAATGAGAAATCCGGGATTTGACCAGTGTCATATATTGGCGGCGGAAGTCTCAAAAAGGCTTGAAGTTCCTTACATGAAAAATATTTTGTGCCGCGTGAGAGAAACAACAAAGCAGACGTCGCTCAGCGGCGATATGCGCCGCGAAAATCTTTTCGGCGCGTTTGAAGTGAAAATTGATCCGGGTTTTATCAATAAAAAGAACATACTCGTTATCGACGACGTGAAAACGACCGGCTCAACGTTTAACGAATGCGCGCGGGCGCTGAAAGAAAAAGGCGCCGCTCATGTGTACGGCGCCTCGGTTGCGGAAACGGATTTTGAAAATTCTTAAAAATCAGAACGAGATCTGCGAGCTGTCGGGCATATCACCCAGAACTCCGTTGTCCGCCAGAATGTCGATCACGGTTCTTGTCACGCCCGAGCGCTGCTTCAGGTCGTCCTTTGACATAAATTCCCCGTCGCGGGCCGCCTCGTAAACCGCCTGCGCCGCGGCGGTTCCGACTCCGGGGAACGCGTTGAGCGGCGGCAGGATTTTTTTATTCTTGAGCCCGAACTTAAAGGCGTGGCTCTCGTAAATGTTAACGGGTGCGAAACCTATCCCGCGCTCATACATCTCAAGGCAGACCTCAAGAATCGTGAACAGGTTTTTCTCGTTCGCGGTGGCGGAAGGACCTTTCGCGCGTATCTTGCGCATTTCCTGAACGACTCTGTCTTTTCCAACGGCCATAATCGAAGCGTCAAACAAATCCGCTCTCACGGTGAAATAAGCCATGTAAAACTCGGTCGGATAATGGACTTTAAAATATGCTATTCTGAACGCCATCATAACATAGGCCGCCGCGTGCGCCTTCGGGAACATATACTTGATTTTTTTGCAGGAGTTTATATACCATTCGGGAACGTTGTTCTCGCGCATGGCCTTTTCGTAATTTTCGGGCATTCCCTCTTTTGCGGCCCTGCCTTTTCTGACAAATTCCATGATCTGGAACGCCATGTCGGGCTTTAAGCCCTTTTGAATAAGATATACCATAATGTCGTCTCTCAATCCGATAACCTCGGAAAGACTGGCGGTTTTGTTTTTGATAAGGTCCTGCGCGTTGTTGAGCCACACGTCGGTGCCGTGCGACAGACCCGATATTATCAGCAGCTCGACAAAGGTTTTCGGCATTGTGTCGACCAGCATGCCGCGCACGAAATTCGTGCCGAACTCCGGAACGCCGAAGGTGCCGACCTTGCTGTCGATCTGCTCTGGCGTAACTCCGATCGCCTCGGTTCCGCTGAATATGCTCATAGTTTCGGGATCGTCAAGCGGTATCTTCAGCGCGTCGATCCCGGTCAGGTCCTCGAGCATCCTGATCGTCGAAGGGTCGTCGTGACCGAGAATATCAAGCTTGAGCAGATTGTCATGTATAGAATGAAAGTCAAAATGAGTGGTGATAATGTCCGAGTCCTTCTTGTCCGCCGGGTGCTGGACCGGCGTGAAATCATGTATGTCCATCGTTTTCGGGCAGACTATAATTCCGCCCGGGTGCTGGCCGGTGGTACGCTTAACATCTACCATTCCTTTTGAAATTCGCTTCAGTTCGGGTTCGGGCGCGTTTATATCCTTCTGCTCGTAATATTTCCGCGCGAGTGCTATGGCGGTCTTATCGGCTATCGTGCCGATCGTGCCCGCCTTGAAAACATATTCCTCGCCGAACAGTTCGCCCACATATTTATGAGCGGTTGCCTGATATTCGCCCGAGAAGTTGAGGTCGATATCCGGGACCTTGTCGCCCTTAAATCCGAGGAACGTCTCAAACGGAATATTGAGTCCGTCCTTTTTAAGCGGCGCGCCGCACTTCGGGCAGATCTTGTCGGGCATATCCATTCCCACCTGATACTCGCCATGCTCAAAAAACTCGCTGTATTTGCACTCGGGGCAGATATAGT
Source organism: uncultured Monoglobus sp. (assembly GCA_947630135.1). GTDB lineage: Bacteria > Bacillota > Clostridia > Monoglobales > Monoglobaceae > Monoglobus. The sequence goes on along the minus strand of CANRGH010000039.1, from coordinate 33,114 downwards.
GCGGGCAGAGCGCGTTTACCTCGGTTATGTCCGACAAAAACGCCGCGAATGACGAGCCGACGCTTCCTCGGCTGCCGACAAGATAGCCCGCCTCATTGGATTTTTTTACCAATTTATGGGCGATCATATACATAACCGAATATCCGTATTTAACTATGCAGTCAAGCTCTTTTTCCATGCGCTTTTCAACAATTTCGGGCAGAACGTCGCCATAGACCTCGTGGGCCTTTTTGCGGCACATTTCAACCAGATCGCGCTCGCTGTTGGGAATTTCCGGCGGATACGAGCCCGATTTTACGGGCTTAATGTCCTCGATCATGTCCGCGATCTCGATCGTATTGTCAATGACTATCTCCTCGCAGCGGTCGCCGAGATAGCTGAACTCATCCATCATCTCGTCGGTCGTGCGGAAGAAGAGCGGCGCCTGGTTTTCGGCGCCTTCATATCCCTGCGCGCCCTGCAGGACCCTGCGGTACATCTCGTCCTTCGGGTCCATAAAATGCACGTCGCAGGTCGCGACGGTTTTTTTGCCCACGCTGTCGCCCAGCTCCACGATCTTTTTGTTTATTTCGATCAGCTCGTCCATATCCTTGACCTGGTTGTTTCTGAGCATAAAGGCGTTGTTGCCGAGCGGCTGAATTTCAAGATAATCGTAGAATTTCGCGATTTCTCTCAGCTCGTCGTCCGCCAGCCCCTTGATTATTCCGCGGTAAAGCTCACCCTGTTCGCAGGCCGAGCCGATAATTATTCCCTCGCGGTGCTTGTGGAGTAGGCTTTTGGGTATTCCCGGACGGCGGTAGAAATAATCGAGGTTGGACGCGGAAATAAGCTTGTATAAATTTTTAAGTCCAACATAGTTCCGCGCCAGCAGGATTATGTGATATTTTCTTTCTTTTATTTTCGGGTCGTCTTTTTCGATAACCGTTATCTCTTTCTCAAGCTCCGCCGCCTGTTTCCATTCGGTCATCTCCATCATTTTTATGAAGCAGTGCGCCGCGGCTTCGGCGTCGGCCAAAGCCCTGTGGTGGTTGTTCAGTTCAACGCCGAGGCGGCCGCACACGACGTCAAGCTTGTGTACTTCCTCATCGGGCCACAATTTGCGCGACATTTTAAGAGTGTCGGCGGTTTTGTTTGAAAAATACATATTGAGCCGCCGAGCCGCCGCGTATATAAAGCTCATGTCAAACGAGGTGTTGTGGGCCACCATAACGGCGCCCTCGCAGAACTTGTGGAATTTCGGCATAACCTCGGCGATAGTCGGCATATTTTCGACCATTTCATTGGTTATCCCCGTGATCTGCGTGATTTCGGCGGATATGTTCTTTTCGGGGTCAACAAGCTGCGAAAAGCTGTCAATGATGATCCCGTCCTTGATCTTAACGGCGCCGATCTCGGTAATAGCCTCGGTTTCGGCCTTGAGGCCGGTCGTTTCAAGGTCAAATACAACATATGTACCATTTTTTATTTCACGGATTTTATTGAGTTCCCTTGAATTAATATCGTCAATGAGGTACCCCTCCATGCCGTAGATCATTTTAAGACCTTTGTGCTTTGCCGCCGCGGCTGCGGCGTCGGGAAATCCCTGCACGACACCGTGATCGGTTATGGCGATCGCGGGGTGGCCCCAGTAGGCCGCCCTGTCAACAAGATCGCCGATAGACGTCATGGCGTCCATTGCACTCATTTTTGTGTGAAGGTGCAGCTCAACGCGTTTTTTGGGATAGTTGTCGCTCCTGACCGGAGGAGTCTCTATTGCCAGCGCAGCTGTCACGTCAATAATGTTAGTCTTCAAAAAGTCGTCAAATTTATAATTTCCCTTTACTTTGAGCATTGCCCCTTCCGAGAGCATGCTTTTGAGGGTCTTCAGCTTTTCCTCGCCGCCGTAGGCGCTGCATGTCACGGCCCACTCGTCGTCCCCGATCGAAAATCTTATTGACAAGTTTTTTCGGTTCCCGCGCGCGACTTCGCGCGTCTCGCACTCAATTATTTCGCCCTGGACAACGCATGTTCCGGTGTCCTCGGTCAGATTGATGATCGGCATGGGTTCTTCGTCTATGTATCTTCCGAACTGCTTCGCCGTCCGTGGTTTTTTCACGGGCTTCGGCGCGGTCCTTGCCGCCTCGGCCTCAAGGCTTCTTTCGATTTCCTCCTGCCGCCTGAGATATTCCTCGCGGTCTGTGTCGGAAAAAACCAGATTTACCCGAACGTCGGTCCCGAAGGCGTATGACATATGGCGGCGCATGAAGCTTTCAAATCCTATATTTTTCAGAATTTTCTCGTTTCCCGTAAGGCCGGTAACGGTCAGGACCCCGTTTTCATAAACGGCCTCGGCACCGCTCAAAAACGCCCTGCCCGAGTCGTGAACGGAAAGATAGGCGTCCATGAGATAATCAAAATATTCGTCCGAAAATCCGACTCCGGGATATTTTACCAAAATGTCAAACGCTCTTATCCCGTAGAGATTTTTGGTCATTTCAATAAAGGCGCGCGTGTCCGCGGCAGGCAGAAAATCCGCGGCCTTTCCGCCATTGAGATAAAGGTCGATCCTGTCGGCGCGCATATCCACGCTGCAGGTTTCGACCTCGAACAAATCAAGCGCCGAGGCATATTTTTCGGTCACGGTTACTCTGTCAAATATTTCAAGAACTTTTGGCGTCATATTTATCATTCCTTTTATTCAGTCATTTTTTTGATCTCGTCAACAAGGCAGGAAACGATCTCGCTTTCGCTCACCTTTTTGATTATCTCGCCGCGTTTAAACAGCACGGCGCAGCCGTCGCCGCCCGCGATCCCGATGTCCGCGCCCGAGGCCTCGCCCGGCCCGTTGACCACGCAGCCCATAACGGCCACCTTGAGCTTTTTCCTTATCCCGCCGACGGCCTCGTTGACCGCGTTCGCGATAGGGATAAGATCAATTTTCGTTCTGGCGCAGGTGGGGCACGAGACGACCTCAACATAATCGTCGCCCATGTCGAGCGAGCGCAGAATGAGCCGCGCTGCCCTGACCTCCTCGACCGGATCGTCCGTCAACGACACCCGAACGGTGTCGCCTATCCCGTCAAGCAGCAGCGAGCCTATTCCTATTGACGACTTCACAATGCCTTGCTTCGCGGTTCCGGCCTCGGTCACGCCGAGATGCAGCGGATAGTTGAAGGTTTCGCTCGCCAGCCGATACGCCCGAACGGTTGTGCGGACATCAGACGCCTTGAGCGACAGAACAATGTCGTCAAAGTCAAACTTGTTTAAAATCTCAACGTGGCGCTTCGCGCTCTCGACCATTGCGCGAGGCAGATCGCCGCCGCATTTTTCGAGCAGTCCCTTTTCAAGCGAACCGCCGTTGACCCCGACACGTATCGGAATATTTTTCGTCCGCGCGGCCTTCGCCACAGCCGCGGCGTTGTCCTCGCCGCCGATATTGCCGGGGTTTATCCTCACCTTGTCGATACCGCGCTCAATGCACATAAGTGCCAGGCGGTAATCAAAGTGTATGTCCGCCACCAGCGGAATTTTTGTGCGGCTTTTTATCGTGCCGATACTCTCGGCGCTCTCTTTGTCGGGCACCGAAAAGCGCACAATGTCGCATCCCGCGGCCTCAAGCTCGTTTATCTGCGCGATTACTTTTTCAGCGTCGCAGGTCGGAACGTTTGTCATTGACTGGATCTTGACCGACGCTCCGCCGCCGATCTCGGTGTTTCCTATTTTTATTTTCTTTGTCATAATTTCAACACTCCCCGATATGCGTATGAATTAATTTTAACACAACAATTTCACATATTCAAGTGAGAATTTTGAAAACGCCGGTGTCAATACATGTTTTTGAACATATGATAAACAGGTGGTGTTATGGCGCAAAAAATAATCGTTTCGGGAAACGGCCCTCATGAGCTCGTTCTTTTAAATAAAGGAAAAATAATGATCAAATCACCATGCTTTGTCGGAAAAAACGGAATTACAAGCAATAAACGCGAGGGCGACGGTGCGACCCCGGCGGGAAAATTTGAGATAACCGCGGCTTTCGGGTTTTCAAGTGATCCGGGATTTTCCCTGCCCTATATAAAAATCAATGACCATACATATCTCGTTGATGACCCGCGGTCGGAATTCTATAATCGGATCGTTGATACCGAAAAGATCGATCCCGACTTCCGCTCGGCGGAAAAAATGTCGGAATTTCCCGAATATAAATACGGCGCGGTTATCGGATATAACAAGAAAAACATTCCCGGTGCGGGCTCCGGGATATTTCTGCACTGCGCCCGAAAGCCGCAAACGCACGGCTGCGTGTCGGTCCCGGAGGAGATTATGGTAAGAATTTTAAACCTGCTGACACCCGAAGCAAAAATTGAAATAAGGAATATTCAATAAAATAAATTTAATAAATTTAATATTATAAATATTTTTATAAAAACTGTTGACAAATATTTTTTGTTATGCTAAAATATCAGTGGTTGAAAATGTTGATTAGTTATCGTGTCAAAATTCTTATCTCTATCATGGCGGGATAGGTTATTTTGATGCTTTTTTATTTTGAAGCAGAGAAGGTATTCAAAATGACATATCGGCAGAATTACGAAAGTTATACACAAAATGTGCCTTTCTCCGGCAACCGCCGGGGGGGGGTACGTATTTTATTATACCCGAAAATGTGGATAACTCGGTCCGCGGCCTGATCGCGCCCGAAAATAAGAACAAAACGGCATAGGGACAACTGCGTCCCTATGCCGTTTTGTCGTTTAGGCTTCCACTTGAGGGGTAATCAGCGCGCGCAGCGTGCGGGTTCAAAGCGACCTTTCAAAATCGCTTGCGATTTTGACCAAGCGCTTCCTTAATGCTGTCAGCGAAGCTGACTGATGAGGTGTCATCCCCCACCCCGTAGGGGCGGATATTATCCGCCTGCGGCGGCATGTGGGCATGCCGCCCGAAAAACGCCTCCCTCTTTGAGGGAGGGGGACCGCGACAGCGGTGGAGGGAGTTCGTTGCACCACAGTATTCCGTTTCCACGAATAAACGGGGCCACAAATCATTAACATTTGCGGACATGTAGCGATAGCGGTGGAGGGAGTAAGCTCGCCAATCTCCCTCAGTCGCCTTCGGCGACAGCTCCCTCCCGGAGGGAGCCGTAAAATGTGGCAATTTGCAATTAAGATTTCCATAATAAGCCGTAGGGGACGGCTGCGGCCGGAACCGCGGAGCGGGTTCGTTGCACCACGGTATTCCGTTTTCGCGAATAAACGAGGTCACAAATCATTAATGATTATCGGTATGCGCCCTCGACGTCCCGCCTCGCCCTTTGGGGAGAGGTGTCAGGCGTAGCCTGACGGAGAGGGGTAAACACAACCAACGAAAAAAATAAAATAATATAAAAAATTTTAAAGAAAGAAAGGGAATTAAAATGAGGAAAAGAAGAATTTTATCGCTGTTGCTGGCAGTGGCAGTAATGGCAACAATGTTAGTCGCGGTACCACTGACCGCAAGCGCGACGGACACAACGGTAACATTTGAAGCGTCAAAGGAATATAAGGCCGGAACAATCACACCTGATGTAACTAATGCACTTGTTGATAATGAAGATATAACAGCGCTTTTTAGTTATACTGTTACTTCAACAGCAGATAAAACAATACCCTTTAGAGGTAAGACAGCTTTGAGTGGTCATCAGGATAATCTGCTTGGATCTAATCACTATAATGAAAACAATAATGACCCAACTCATATCTCAACTAATCTTTACATAAAAACCAAAAATCCCGGAACGCTTAAGGTGACTTTTGCAGCACAGCCGGGAAAAGACGTAACTATTTTTGACAATAACGCCGGAAAAGAGATAACAACTCCTGTTGCTGATATAACAGGTGATACAGTTGAATTCAAGGACTTGACTGCTAATAATGAATATTTGGTATATGTTCGCGGTACTAATGGTATTAAGCTTAAAAGCTTTACATTTGTTCCCGATGTAATTGAACCCACGCTTACCCTTGACCATTCAGCAATGTCTATATACGCCGGAGGCAGTGGAACCATAACGCCTACCGTTAAGTATTTCAAAGAGGGAACAGACGAAAAGTCAACTACTTGGGAGGTGACAGCTAATTCCGGAAACGGCATTACTGTCGAAAAAGATGATGCCACGGGCAACGGTATTGTCAAGGTTGCTGCCGAAACAGCGCCGAATACAAAAGCGACAGTTACAGCTACTGTTAATGACGGGACCACTACCAAAACACAGTCCTGTGAAATAACTGTCGCAGAGAACAAAAACACTGTAAACATCGTTGGTGATAACGGAGTTAAATCTGTTTCGCTTGAGGGAGAAACTCTTGACCAGCCAAAGTCATGGGAATTCAAAAGACAGTCATCAAACAATACATCATTCGCCGACATGCCGTTTGGAACATATAAAATAAAGATTGATTATGCAAGCGAATATTACGCCACACCTAAAGTTAACGATCAACCTTACAATGAGGAGGACCCGCCGACAATAACGATCAATGAGAAAGGTAATCCCGAGAAGCCTGTTGAAGTTAAAATCGCAACGGACAGTTCCAATAATATTGGCAGCGGAACATCTGTCGCGACTACATTTGATTATGACGCTATCAATAAAAATACAATTACATGGGCGTTTAATACGGATAATCAAAGCTCAAATGAGTATTTGGCGCTTGAAGGTTCAAAACCCGGTATACCGTTCAATGTATTATCGGATACCGATGGCGTTTATATGACAGTTGATGCTAAAAATGGCAAATTCAATTCGCGAACCGCTGATAATTCGGTACAAATTAATGCTAATACCGTAATGATCATTCCGGTTAAGCCCAACAGTGTTGTAACGTTTAACGGTACGAAAGACAGGAGTATAAAAATAAAAGAAAACAGTGAAAGCAGCGAAACAACAATAACAACCGATCAAAACGAGAAGGCAGAATATAAATACAAAGGATCAGATAACGGAATAATTACGGCGACAACACAGGCTGCAAATTTTTACGTTAAGACAATCACGCTTGAAACTCCGGTGCTTTGGAACGCGAATGATACAGACTCCGGATATTATACCGAGGGTGATGCAACATACGGCGTAATCCGTTTCTTCCAAGATTACGCGGCATCAGATGGCATTGAGGAATACGGATTTTATATTGTTAAAAGTGATGGTCAAATAATTGACGCACAAAAAGGTAAAATCACGAGAACAGATGCGGATAAACTTAGTGACGCGGCAGGTATTTACGCTGATCTTATGCAAATCGATAAAACGCAGGATGGAAATTCAACATATTATATGAAAGCATATATTAAGATTGGCGGAAACGAAATTTGGGGTCCTGTTTTTGGACGTACAGTTGACTGGGAAACGAAGGTCAATAAACCCACAGGCGAATAAAACAAACTGTGATATATTGAATTTATTTGGAGGTAACTTAAAATGAGAAAGTTTAATGAAAAAGAATACGCGGCGCCTAAAGCCGAGATTACGAGTTTTGAGTGTGCGGATGTTATAACCGTCAGTGCTGACCTCAAAAAATCCCCCACAAGTGCTACAGAGGGAAAAACTTATGTACGCGTAGGTCAAATTGAATGGCAAGCCGGATTTAAACAGTGAGATTGATTCGGCGGAATTGGTCGGAACAGGCCCGAACAGGCCTGTTCCGCACCCCGTTTCGTAAGGCGGCATGCCCACATGCCACCGGCCGGATGTGGGCATCCGGCCCTACAACGATGGGCGAGGCATAGCGGGCGGATAATATCCGCCCCTACATGTTCCGGAGATATGGCGGGAACGTCGCGAACACACAAATTCCGAAAACCATGTAGGGGCGGCAACCTGCCGCCCGTCCTATTCACTATTCGCTAATCGCTAATCACTACGTTGATTTTTCCGATCAGCGCGGGTGTGAATCCCTTCTCCGTATCGGTAACTCAACCATGATTGAGTTGTGTTAATATCTAATCAACGAACCAACCAAAACACAAACCGAGTTCGGATTTTTTTGCCCGCGCTGATCCGAAAAATTACATCAAAAAGGCCGTCTCACCCGAGCCGGCCTTTTTGTATTTATTTCCGGTTTTATTAAAAGCTTAAAGACCGAGTTCTTTTAACGCTTCTTCGCTTGAAATAAAATTGCGGCAATCCGGATTTTTCTCTATTTCCTCGAACATTTCAAGGTCAAATTGATCGGGCGCAATTTCTTCGATATTGTTCCAAGACGGGAAATTTTCAATAATAATTCCCCAAAGTGTATTTGCGTCTTTTTCGCTCATAACGGTTACAGCGCCCAAAATACGCTCCTTAACATTTGACATACAATATCAGACCTTTTTAATATTAATTTGATTGGTTATTTCCGCTTGAACAGTTCGGGGTGGCCGATCGCTTTGCCGAGGCCGGTCACGACGCATGTTTCGGGGGTGTCGGCCACGCGCGACTTCATGTCGAGCTCGCGGCGTATCAGGTTGGTTATGCCGTATATCTGCGAGCAGCCGCCGGTAAGTATAATTCCGTTTTTGCATATGTCGCCGATGAGCTCCGGCGGCGTTTTTTCGAGCAGGGTGCGTATCGCGTCCACAACCGAGCCGGCGGGCTCCTTTAAAGCCTCCAAAATTTCGTCACTTGAGACCTGAACCGTTTTTGGCAGGCCGGTCACGAGGCTGCGGCCACGTGCCTCCATAGCCAAAAGCTTGTCCCTGCGGTAAACGCAGCCGATTTTTATTTTAAGCTGCTCCGCCGTGCGTTCGCCGATGAGCACGTTGTATTTTTTTCTGATATATCTGATTATCGCGTCGTCAAAGCTGTCGCCCGCGATTTTGATCGAGTCGCTGATGACCGTGCCGCCGAGCGAGATCACCGCGATGTCGCAGGTGCCGCCGCCGATATCGACAACAACGTTGCCGTGCGCCTCGTCAATGTCGATCCCGACTCCCAAAGCCGCCGCGAGCGGCTCCTCAATGAGCTGGACCTTGCCCGCGCCCGCCTGAAGGCCCGCGTCAATGACCGCTCTTTCCTCGACCTCGGTTATGTTGCTCGGAACGCTGACATATATCCTCGGCTTGATAAACGCGCCGATAACGCTGTTTCCCACCGCCTTGTTAATAAAATGCCTGAGCATCTTTTCCGCCACCGAATAGTCGCATATGACCCCTTCCTTAAGGGGTTTTACCGCCTTAATGCTGCCCGGCGTTCTGCCGAGCATTTTTTGTGCCTCGGCACCGATCGCGATAACCTTTCCGCCCGGGGTCTGGGCCGCGACCACCGACGGCTCCCTGTCAACGATGCCTTTGCCTTTGACATACACCAAAACGGTGGATGTTCCCAAATCTATTCCAATGTCCTGTCCGAGCATTCCCTCGCACACCCTTTCCAAATATTACAAATTAGTTACATTATGATTATTTTATATTAAAAATACCTAAATGTCAATAAAATAGGCCAATAAACCTTTTTACAAATTTCGATAAGCTTTTCGGAAAAGGCGGAGATATTATAATTAATATTGATAAATAATTTTTTTGACAGCCGGGATCTCAATAACGCGGATATCGGATTTTTCGACCGCGTATTCTTTCATTTTAATCGTTTCGTCGGGAGAGGTGCTGTCATGGCAGATCAAAAAGTCCGAATGGTCCACGATCCAAAAATTTCGCGCTAAAATTGCTTTTCTTGAGGACAGATTTCCAAAATCGGGTTGAATGATCTCATCAAAAAGCCCTTTATAATATTCGCGCTTTGTATCAAGAGAGGGCATGTAAAACGGCACTGTCCAGCAAAGCTTGATTTGTTTGTAGCGTCCTTTCAGCGACCGCACGATTTTCCCGCAAACTCTGTCATAGCCCTTGGAATAACCGCTGTAAAAGGTGGTCACGCCCTTGTTTTCGATCAGTTCAATCATGGTTTCACGAGTTTTTTGCGCGACAAATCCGTCGGTATTTGAAAAAAATCTGTGTCCGCAAAATCCGCAAGCTTTTTCGCGCATAAAATCACCCCTACAGTACTTATAAGTTCTATGTGAATAATTATACACGTTATGTATGTTATTGTCAATAGTACATATAGATACTATTGAGGTGATGATATGTATTTTCGGCGGCTGCGTGATTTGCGCGAGGATAAAGATATGAAACAAAGTGAAATTGCTGAAATGCTGGGAATACAGCAAACGGTTTATTCACGCTATGAAAGAGGTTATCAGAATATCCCGCTTGAGTACTTGATAAAATTATCAAAATTTTACGGAACCTCAACCGACTTTATATTGGGCTTGACAAATGAAATCAAACCATACAAGAGAATAAATTCAAATTAATGAATTTAAGGTATATTCCCTTATGCTAAAATTTCCGTGAGGTGATAATTATGAGAATGCGTTTACGCGATTTAAGAGAAGATAATGATTTAGATCAAAAAACTGTTGCAAAAATGTTAAATATCCATCAAACAACATATTCGGATTATGAGTTGGGCAATCTAAATGTTCCGATTATGGTGCTTGATTTTTTAGCTGATTATTACAAAACGAGCATAGACTATCTTGTTGGAAGGACAAATGAAACAAAACCGTATCCAAAAACAGAACAGTCTTAAAACTATAGTAAACATTGTTTATTATGTATGTGATGTCAGTGGTTTATCGTATTAATCGGAAGATCATCGCCGGATATAACAAGATTTGGTAACACCTCCCGATTTTAAAATAACATTGAATTCTAAACTTTTTCTAAACAAAAAATTTTAATAACATTTTATTGACCTTGTGGCGTTATTGTGTTATAATTAAGACATAAAAAGGAGAGTGAAAATATGCCGAGAATTATTCCGATAAGAGATTTAAAAAATACAGCCGCGATTTCCGAGAAATGCCATAGTACAAATGAACCCGTGTTTGTGACAAAAAACGGATACGGAGATATGGTTATAATGAGTATCGAAACATTTGAAAGACTTTCGTACATGAACAGTATATATTATAAAATCGAGCAAGGTGAAAGGTCAATCAAGGACGGGAAAACCGTAAGCGGCGAGAAATCTTTAAAAGAGTTGAGAGAGAAATATGAATTATAAAATTGTTTTATCAGCTGATGCTCATCATGATATTGACGAAACAATTGAGTATTTTATAAATAATCTTAAGAATAATATTGCCGCTAAGAATTTGCTCGCCGAAATAGAGAAAGCATATAACAATATTTCTGAAAATCCGTTTAAATATTCGGTTTGTAATGATGAAAAACTTAGATTAAAGAATTACAGAAAACTTATTATAAATAATTACATTATGATTTACAGAGTGGATAAGACGGCTAAAACGGTTTATATAATACGCTTTATATACGGAAGGCGCGACTATACGGAATTTTTATAAACGAAAATAAACCGGTCCATATTGGCAGGACCGGTTTAAACATATTTATAGCATTTTTTATCTCATAAGTATCGTCAAAAGCTCGTCGGGGGTGTCGGCGATATAATCGGGGCCGGCGGCTTCGAGCTCGCCGGCGGACGCGTAGCCGTAGCGTACTCCGCATGAGGCTATGCCGCATTTTTTCGCGCCCGAAATGTCCTGCTCGCGGTCGCCCACCATTATTATTTTATCCCTCGGGCATCCGGATTTTTCGATCGCGTATTCGATCACCTCGCTCTTGGCGTTGCGCGTGCCGTCAAGCTCGGAGCCGCAAAGCAGCTTAAAATACGGCCGAAGGCCGAATTTTGTCATTATCCGCTCGGCGTATACTCTCGGCTTTGAGGTCGCGAGAACCGGAACGCGGCCGCCGTTCACCAACTCCTGCAGCAGGTCGTCGATCCCGTCATAGACGCGGTTCTCAAAAATCCCGGTCACGGAAAACCGCTCGCGGTATTTCTCAACGGCGAGCGCGGCCTTTTCCGCGCTCATGCCGCAGAACTCGCCGAACGAGTACACAAGCGGCGGACCGAGGAATCTTTGCAGGGTCGTATCGTCCGGAATCGGCTCTCCGAGGCTTGACAGGGCATATTTGATCGAGTTTATTATGCCCTCCTTTGAGTCGGTCAGAGTGCCGTCCAGATCAAAAAATATGTATTTGTATTTCATGCTTACTCGTGGTTCACGTTGTCTTTGACAACAACGTCATGCGCGCCGCCCTCAATGATCGAAACGCTGCTCACGAGGGTCAGCTTGGCCTTGCTTTGGAACTCGGGAATGCTGAGTGCGCCACAGTTGCACATGGTGGAGCGGACCTTGCTCAAGGTGGTCACCATATTGTCGTGAAGCGAGCCGGCGTACGGCACATAGCAGTCAACGCCCTCGACGAACGAAAGCTTCTTGTCGCCGCCGAGATCGTAGCGCTGCCAATTCCTCGCTCTCGCGCTGCCCTCGCCCCAGTATTCCTTCATATAGCTGCCGTTTACCATGACCTTGTTTGTCGGGCTCTCGTCAAATCTGGCGAAGTATCTGCCCAGCATGCAGAAGTCACAGCCCATGGCCAGAGCAAGCGTGATGTGGTGGTCAAGCACGATGCCGCCGTCAGAGCATATCGGAACGTAAACCCCGGTCTCTTTGAAATATTCGTCGCGCGCCTCGGCGACCTCAATGACCGCGGTTGCTTGTCCGCGGCCTATTCCCTTGGTCTCGCGGGTTATGCAGATGCTGCCGCCGCCGATGCCGACCTTCACGAAGTCGGCGCCCGCCTCGGCCAGAAATCTGAAACCGTCGCGGTCAACCACGTTGCCCGCGCCGACCTTGACGCTGTCGCCGTAGGTCTTTCTGATATAGTCGATAGTCAGCTTCTGCCACTCGGTGTAGCCCTCGCTGGAGTCGATGCACAGCACGTCCGCGCCAGCTTCGACCAGGGCCGGAACGCGCTCCTCATAGTCGCGGGTGTTGATGCCCGCGCCCACAATGTAGCGCTTGTGTGAATCGAGCAGCTCGTGTGGGTTTTCCTTGTGCTGCTCATAGTCCTTGCGGAACACGAACGCGACGAGTCTGCCGCTGTCGTTCACGATCGGGAGCGAGTTCAGCTTGTGCTCCCACAGAATGTCGTTTGCCTTTTTAAGCGATGTGCCCTCGGGGGCCGTGATAAGCTTTTCAAGAGGCGTCATGAAGTTTTCGACCTTCTCGTCGGGCGACATGCGGGTAACTCTGTAATCCCTGCCGGTAACTATGCCAACCAGTCTGCCGTTTTTGGTTCCGTCCTCGGTGACTGCGATGGTGTCGTGACCTCTTTCCTCTTTAAGGGCGACCACGTCCGCCATGGTCTTGTCCGGAGCAATGTTTGAGTCGGACTCAACAAAGCCCGCCTTGTAGGCCTTGACCTTTCTTATCATTTTCGCCTGCTTCTCGATCGGCTGAGAGCCGTAGATAAAGGAAATTCCGCCTTCCTTCGCGAGGCCTATCGCCATGTCAACGCCCGACACGGACTGCATAATAGCGGAAACCAAAGGGGTGTTCATTGAGAGAGCGGGTTCCTCCTCGCCCTTTCTGTATTTCACCAAAGGAGTTCGGAGCGAGACGTTCGCGGGTATACAATTTGAGTCGGAATATCCGGGAACGAGCAGATATTCGCTGAATGTGTGGGATGGTTCTTTGTAGTAGTACGCCATAAAAATTCCTCCTTTTCGTTTTAAACCGCGCCGTATACGGTAATAATACGCGTATAATCAGACTCCGCGCGGATAATAATTAGAATAACGGACTTTAAAATTTATATTGATTAATGTAAAATTGTAACATAACTTAAGGAAAATAGCAAGGAATTATTAAAAATCCGCGATAAAATATTAATGCGGCGCGGCGGCAATATTTTGTGTATATTTACAATAAGTTTAACGAAGCGAAATAATCGGTAAAAGCATACTGTATTTTAAATAAATTTCAATTTAAAATGACGGAAATTTTGTTAAATAATACAAAAATATTATAAATCTAAAAATAATTGTAGCATTTTGTCGTCCGTTGTAGTAAAATGCTAATATATCATTACAATGGATGTTTGGACATAATATTACATATTAGCAATATAGGCAGAAAATGTATCTTAGCGAGATGCCTCGGCTCTGCTTGTGTTGTTGTTTTCATTCGTCTTGTTTGAATAAGAAAAATAAATTAAAATTATAATATAAATTCAGGAGGACAAAAAATGAATAAGCAAGAGTTACTTTCAGCTATTTCTGAGAAGTCAGGATTAACAAAAAAGGATTCCGAGGCAGCATTGGCCGCTTTTATCGAGACAGTTCAGGAATCTTTGAAGAAGGGCGATAAGGTTCAGCTTATCGGCTTTGGCAGCTTCGAAGTAAGAGAGAGAGCAGCGAGATCGGGCAAGAACCCCCTCACGGGAGAGCCCATGGATATTCCCGCGGCTAAGGTTCCCGCTTTCAAGGCAGGACGCGCTCTCAAGGACCTGGTAAACAATAAATAAACAAAGCGATTTGTTGGCGCAGCCGTTCGGCTGCGCTTTTTTTGTGCTTTGCGGCGTATTTTAACAGCTTTGTAACACAATCGTCACAAATCCCCGCAAACAGGGCAAATATCTGAAAAATACTGCTAAAAAATCGGTTTGAGCCGCGGTTTTATTGGATATAATTAAGATTGACATTTTCGCGAAAATGTAGTTTAATATATATGCGGAAAGCAGCGCGCGCCATCCGGCGCGTTAAGCGTTTCCGTCCGTTCAGGTCATATTAATTGTGATAACAGGAGGGGATTTTTATGAGAGAATTTTCGTACACTGTCACAAACAAGTATGATTTGGCCGCAAAACCGGCGATGGACATAATAAGATTGGCGGGAGAGCATAAATGCCGCACATACGTCGAGAGCCGCGACTATGTCACGGATATCGGCAAGCTGTTTATACTGCTCAGCTATGGCATAAAAGCCGGAGACACAATAAAGTTTATTACTGAGGGCGACGACGAGAAGCGCGCCATAGATAAAATAGGAAAATATGTTTCCCGCCATATGTAAACGAGCATGAAACATTACCGGTTTTGAACCAAACAAACGCGGGGCCGCTTAGCCCCGCGTTTTTCCATTCCTAGTTCCTAGACCCTATTTCCTAGTCCCTACGTTAGTATTTATCTCCTTTGATAAGAGTTCCTATTCCGGATTTTGTGAATATCTCAAGCAGCAGGCAGTGAGGGATGCGTCCGTCGATGATGTGAACACCCGAAACGCCCGCGTCGATCGCGTCGCAGCAGCCGAGGACCTTGGGGATCATTCCGCCGCTTATGACACCGGTGCCTATCATCTGGTCGATCTCTTTGGTGTGGGCCTCGTATATGATGTTGCCGTCGTCGTCCTTAAGACCCTCGACGTCGGTGAGCAGCACCAGCTTTTCGGCCTGTACTGCTTTGGCGACCGCGGATGCGACCGTGTCGGCGTTGATGTTGTAGCTGTTGCCGCGCTCGTCGGTGCCGATCGGCGCGATAACGGGAATATACTGGTCGGACGAAAGCAGATCGAGAATGCAATTCTTGACATGGACTATGTCGCCCACATATCCAAGCTCCTTAACCTCGCCGTTTTCGACTGTGGTCTGCCTTTTGCACTCGATAAAGCTCGCGTCAATTCCGCTTATTCCAACGGCTCTGCCGCCCTTTGTGTTAAGCAGCGACACAATCTCCTTGTTGGTTTTGCCGATAAGCACCTGCTGGGCTATATCCATTGTGGCCTTGTCGGTGTAGCGGAGACCGTTGATAAAACGGCTTTCGATCCCCGATTTTTCAAGGGCCGCCGAGATGTCGGGCCCGCCGCCGTGGACCACGATAGGCTTTAAGCCTATGTACTTAAGCAATATAATGTCATCCATGACCGAGTTTTTGAGGTCCTCGTTTATCATGGCGTTTCCGCCGTATTTCACAACGATCTTCGCGCCCTCGAATTTCTGCATATACGGCAAAGCCTCGATAAGGATCTCGGCTCTGCTGATCAAATCCTCCATTTTCGCCATTTTGATTTCCCTTTCTTTTACAGATACATTCCCGCGGCGCGAAGGCCCTCGCCCTCGTCGAGGCCGCATATTAAGTTCATATTCTGGACCGCCTGTCCCGCGGCGCCTTTCACAAGGTTGTCAATGCACGAGACAACAACCGCGCGGTTTAAGCGCTCGTCAACAACGACGCCTATCGCCGCGTAGTTCGAGCCCGCGACATGCTTGATCTCGGGCAGGGTGCCCGCGTCGTAAACGCGGACGAATTCCTCGCCTTTGTAATATTCCTTGTAGAGCCCGACCGCCTCAGCGGTGGTCATAGGCTTTTTGAGGTCCGCGTAGCAGGTCGCCAATATTCCCCTCTGCATGGGTATCAGGTGGGGAGTGAACGACAGCATGATATTTTCGCCCGCCAGCAGAGAAAGCTCCTGCTCAATCTCCGAGGTGTGGCGGTGGGTCGCGACTTTATATGCCTTGAGCGACTCGTTGACCTCGCAGTAAAGGTTGGGCAGAACCGCGCTCCGTCCCGCGCCGGTCACACCGGACTTGGCGTCGGCGATAAGACTTGTGTTGTCGACCGATTTTGATGCCACAAGAGGCGCCAGGGCCAATATGGAGCATGTGGTATAACAGCCAGGGTTCCCGATAAGACGGTGCTTTTTTATCTCGTCTCTGTGCAGCTCGCACAGGCCGTAGACCGACTCTTTGAGGATTTCCGGGGCCGAGTGCGGCTCTCCGTACCATTTTTCATAGACCTTGGGGTCGTTATATCTGAAGTCTCCGCTCAGGTCAATGATCTTAAGCCCCTTTTCAAACAGGGCCGGGATGACCGTTTTTGAAGCGCCGTGCGGCAGTGCGGTGAAAACCACGTCGCAGCTTTTTGCTATGTCGTCAATGTCAAGAGCGCTGCACTCAATATCGCATATGCCCTTAAGGTTGGGATAAACCTCCGAGATCTTTTTACCGACAAAGCTCTGGGAAACGACCCGCACAAGCTCCGCGCCGGGGTGTGAAACTATGAGGCGCACCGTTTCAATTCCGGCATATCCGGTGGCGCCCAAAATTCCGACTTTTATCATTGATGTATCAACTCCGTTTTAAATTTCAGCCAATTCGCCATTTTACAAGGCTATTATACTATCAAAGGCAAAATATATCAAGACTAAGCTTAAATTTTGTGCAGTATTACCGAAATTTTAAAAAGAGCCAAATTTTGCTATGCAAATTGCCTAAAATCTTTTTTTTAATTTTGGTTAATTAATCTCTTTTTTTCTTTCGATAAGTATGTTAGAATATATTTGTATTTAAAGTGAAACTTTATAGTATAAATAAAAATAGGAGGTCATTTAGTATGGCAAGTTTAAGTTTAAGAGGTATTTACAAGACATACCCGGGCGGTTTCACGGCGGTTAAGGATTTCAATCTTGAAATCGCCGACAAAGAGTTCGTTATTTTCGTCGGCCCTTCCGGCTGCGGTAAGTCAACAACTCTGAGAATGATCGCGGGTCTCGAGGAAATTTCCGAGGGCGAGCTCTACATTGGCGACAAGCTGATGAATGACGTTGTTCCGAAGGACAGAGATATCGCGATGGTTTTCCAGAACTACGCTCTCTATCCTCATATGTCGGTATTTGAGAACATGGCATTCGGCCTGAAGCTCAGAAAGGTTCCTAAGGACGAGATCAAGAAAAAGGTTATCGAGGCAGCTCAGATTTTGGGCATTGAGCATCTGCTCGACAGAAAGCCGAAGGCTCTGTCCGGCGGTCAGAGACAGCGTGTTGCGCTGGGCCGCGCTATCGTTCGTACTCCTAAGGTATTCCTCATGGATGAGCCTCTCTCCAACCTGGACGCTAAGCTGAGAGTTCAGATGAGAACCGAGATCGGCAAGCTGCATAAGAAGCTCATGACAACGTTTATCTACGTTACGCATGACCAGACCGAGGCTATGACTATGGGTACCAGAATTGTTGTTATGAAGGACGGTATCATCCAGCAGGTTGACTCCCCGACAAACCTTTATAACTATCCCTGCAATATGTTCGTTGCCGGATTTATCGGCTCACCGCAGATGAACTTCCTGAACGTTACGGTTGACAGCGCGAGCGACGGTACATACCTCAAGAGCGGCCAGTTCAAGATCAAGCTGCCCGAGGGCAAGGTTACTCCCGAGCTTAAGAAGTACAACGGCAAGGAAGTTGTTATGGGTATCAGACCCGAGGATATGTATGATGACGAGGCGTTTATTTCAAGCGTTCCCGGCTGCAGCGTTGACGTTAACATCGATCTGGTTGAGATGATGGGCGCCGAGACATATCTGTACTTCAAGATTGCCGGCACAGACTTCACCGCGAGAGTTAACCCCCGCTCGAAGACCAAGCACGGCGATCATATTCCGGTTGCTATGGACCCCAACAAGATCCACATCTTCGACAAGGACACCGAGAACATTATCACTCACTAAAAACAAAAACCGCCGGACGGGAAAAATCCCGTCCGGCTTTTTTAATGCCGAAAAAAACTATTTTTCGATCAGGGCGAAGGAGATCTCGCCTTTGGCGGCGACAGCGTCGCCAACATAGGCGCACACGTCGGCCTTGCCCATGACCGAGCGGAACTTTGTCAGCTCGACCTCAAGGCGCAGCGTCTCACCCGGCACCACCTGATGCTTGAATTTGAAGTTGTTGATCCCCGTGAACACCGCCAGCTTGTCTTTAAACTCGGGCTTGCTGAGAATAACCACGGCCCCAACCTGCGCCAGCGCCTCGCAGATAAGCACGCCCGGCATTATCGGGTTGCCGGGGAAGTGGCCCTGAAAGAACGGCTCGTTCATCGTGACGTTTTTAAGTCCGACCGCGCGCTTGCCTTCCTCAAACTCGATAATTCTGTCTACAAGCAAAAACGGATAGCGATGCGGTATGGTGTTCATTATCTCTTTTATATTCATTTCGTTGCTCATTGTTTTACCTCCAAAAAATATGTTAAGATTATATTACCACAAGGCGGCGGCTTTAGCAAGAAATAAATAAAAATTTTTCAAAAAAGTCTTGACAAGCCCGATTGATTGTGGTATTATAGTCAAGTCGTCAGCGCGGAAGCGGGGCGGCGGACAATTTAATCGGAGGGGTTCCCGAGTGGCCAAAGGGGGCAGACTGTAAATCTGTTGTCAACGACTTCGATGGTTCGAATCCATCTCCCTCCACCAAAAAAGCTTGAAACTTTCGTTTCAAGCTTTTTTATACTCCGAGAATGTCTTTGTGGTGCCCGACTTCCAACAACAGAATAATAATGCCGTTTTCATACCGCCATAAAATTCTGATGTTCATATTAACGCTCATTTCAAACACATCATCAAAACCCCGGACTTTTTTGGTCCGCAGAGACGGATAAAACGGATCTTTAATTAATAATTTGAGCTTATTCGCCACCGCGGTCTGTTCAGCGCGCGATAAGCTTTTCAGATGTTTTTCAAAGGTCTTTGTATATTTCAGCTTATACATTTTAAGCGTCGATCCCCATATCTGCGAACATTTCCTCAATGCTTTCAAAAGCGGTTTGTTTCGAGGTCTCTTGCTCGGCGTCTTTAACAAGCTTGGCTATTTTGGCGATTTTATTTTTGGGATACACAACGACCGGACATAAAAATATTCCGCCGTCTTTTTCGGTAATGTCAAATTTATCACCCTCGCTGATGCCGAGCTTTTTTATAATATCGGCGGGAATTGTGACCTGTGAACGTCCTCGTATTTCTGCCAGCATGCAATCACCCTTTCGTATTTCAGAATTTCAGAATTTCTTACAAATATTATATCCGATTATAAGAAAAAAATCAATACTTTTGACTTAAATATTTGTAAATATAAAAATAATGTGATAATATATATAAAAAAGGAGGCGGAGGCGGTGACGGAGATTATAACAAGCGTGGATTTCGCGGCGCTTGATTTTATTCAAAACAATTTGCGCAGCGGCTTTGCGGACGGGCTGATGAAGCTTTTCACTATGCTCGGAAACGGCGGGATGATCTGGATCGTTCTGGGCCTTGTTTTGTGCTGCTTTAAAAAATACCGCGTCTGCGGTATCGCGGTGATCGTCGGGCTGCTGCTGGGCCTTGTGATAAGCACGCTCGGCATAAAAAACATAGTCTGCCGCCCGAGGCCTTTTGTCCAAAACCCCGGCGTCAGACTGATTATTCCGCCGCCTTCGGGTTATTCGTTCCCCTCGGGCCACGCGCTGTCGTCGTTCACCGCGGCATTCCTGCTGCTGATGTACCGCGTGAAATATGTTGATATTGCCGCGCTGATTTTGGCGTGTCTTATCGCGTTTTCGCGGATATATCTTTATGTCCATTTCCCGACCGATATTTTGGGCGGAGCGGCCGTGGCGGCAATAATCGCCGCCGCGGTGTATTATGCGGCAAAACGCATAGCGCGAAATAGAGAGTAACCCCTCTCCGCCCGCAAGCGGGCACCTCTACCCAAGGGGCGAGGCAGGAACGTCGAGGGCACTCCGTCTACGGCGCGATAATCGCGCGAGGTTCCGAGTTTATTTCAGCGCGTATTTTAGGACCCGTCTGCAATTTGGGCAGAGCGAAATATTTTCAACTTTTTCAAGTCCTTTTTCCTCGCCGCAGTTGGCGCAGCGCGGAACCAGCCGAAGCAGCGAAACGCCGATGTCGTCCGGCAGCGGCAGCATGTTGGCCTCCGTGTTCGGCTTTAAATTAAACTTTTGCCTGTATATCTTCGGGATAACTACTCTGCCGGCTGAGTCAATTTTAACTATCATAACAATACCTCCAAATAATATTTGATAAATCCGCGCAAAACAAAAAGGCGCGAAGCCGAGCAACGCGCCCAAAAAACACGATGCTCTTTGCGCCTAATCAATTTAACTTTCATTCGCACAAAGCATGTATGAAAGACGAGCATGTATTTTTTGCAAATTAAATACATGCGTTGTGCGTTTTAAAAATATTAAATTGATTAGGCAACTTTGATTATATCACAGCCGAGGCATTATGTAAACAAAAACTTTTCCGCTTTTTTCGACATTGTTTGCAAAAGCAAATAAAACCCGAAAAGCGCCGTTCTAAGATTGACAAAATCGTTTGGAGCGGTATAATAAAAGAAAAAGATTGAAACGGTGGGAATTTGTGTGAAGCTTGTAGGAAAAATTGACAGAGAAATATATAAATGCATTACCGAAGATATAACCACCGATGAGGTTATCATTACGGACGAGCGTATTGCGCATATAAAAGAAAATCATCCCGGGCATTTTAAAAATTATGGCGTTTATTTGCAAGAAATTGTAGAGAGACCCGATTATATTTTTTCGGGTAATCGAGTTAAAACGGCGCTTGTTCTAAAGCATGTATCCGAGATTGATGAAAAATTTAAAACTGTAATTCGATTGATTACTTCGAGTGATGACAAGACATATAAAAATTCAATTATAACATTTATGAAAATTGACGAAAAAGAGTGGAACAGACTTAAAAAGAATAAAAAAGTCCTTTACAAATCAGAATAAATGTGTTAATATAATAATATAATAAAGTTGCTGTTTGAGGTGGAGGATTACGTCCGGTCCACACGCCGATGGTATGACAAGGGTGAAAACCCTGAGAGATGCAGGAGAATGGGACGCCTGCCAAACAGTAATATATAGACCGCTTTGAGAAATCAAAGCGGTTTTTTATGGCTTTTTCGACCGAATTTGCGAAAATAAAAACAGTTTTGTTTCAAAAAACTTAAATTTCAAAATATATATTGTAATTTTCGGCGCGTTATAATATAATTATAAAATAACACTTAATGCAAACAAGGAGCTGAAACATTTGAGCAGGAAAAAAAGTTCGGGCGGCAGCTTTGTAAAGGGCGCGCTGATACTGGGCATAGCGAGTTTAATTGTTAAAATTATAGGCGCCTTCTTCAAGATACCCATGACCAACCTTATCAACGACGACGGCATGGGCTTGTTTAACGGCGGCTATCAGATCTATACTTTTATGTTTATCGTGGCGACCGCGGGCTTTCCGGTGGCTATATCAAAAATGGTTTCCGAGAGTCTGGCGCGCGAGGACGAGCGCGACGCGAAGCGCGTCTTTCAGACCGCGTTTTCGCTGCTGTTTGTCACCGGAATAGTAGGCAGCCTTATTCTGTTCACGTTCGCGGGCCCGTTCGCGAGGGCGGTCGGCATGCCTGACGCGGAGCTCGGCATCAAGGCGATCTCGCCCGCGATATTCTTCGTGTCAATGGCCTCGGCCCTGCGCGGATATTTTCAGGGCAGGCAGAACATGTACCCCACCGCGTTTTCCGAGGTGATCGAGTCGACCGGAAAGCTGGTTATCGGCCTGCTGGCCGCGGGCTTCTTTATGAACATGGCGGTGAACCCCGGCATGTCGGATTTGGTGGACTTCGCGGGCAGGGTCATAAGCTCGGCCCACCTGAGGACCGTTTACGCCTCGGCGGGCGCTATCATGGGAGTGACGGCCGGAACATTCATGTCGGCGACTCTGCTTATTTGCATCTACATATTCACCGCGGCGGCCGCCAAGCGCCGCGCCGAAAAGATTGCGCCGTCAGTGGCCGCGGCGAAAAAACTGAGACCCAAAAAGACAATTCTCAAAGAGCTTGTGCTTATCGCGATACCCATAACGATAGGCGCGTCGGTTTCAAGCCTCACGACTCTAATCGATATGTCAACGATCAGCCGCCGCCTGGTGGTTAATCCGTCCGTGTTTGACCGCTACGCCTTTATGTTCGAGGGAAGCTCGGAGTTTATGCAGAAGGTGGCGCAGGAGGGCTGGAACGCGGCGCAGATCAACGTTCAAAAGGCAACGTCGCTGTACGGAATGTACACCGGCAAGGCGCTGACCATGTTCAACCTGCCGCTGACTCTGGTGGTCGCGCTCGGAACCAGCGTTGTTCCCGCAATCTCGGGTTCATTGGCGAAGGGGAATAAAATACAGGCCAGAAACATAACCGAGAGCGCGATTCGTCTGGCGCTGCTGTTCGGTGCGCCCTGCGCGATAGGAATGTCTGCTCTGTCGGGCGGTGTGCTCAACCTGCTTTTCAGCACCGACAACGCGGCGAATGTTCTGGCGATACTGTCGATCGCGATCATTCCGGTTTCGGTGGTTCAGGTCACAAACGCCATGCTTCAGGCATACGGCAAGGTCTACTATCCGGTCATCAATATGCTGATCGGCGGCGCGGCCAAGGTGATATTCAATTACTTTATGATACCGGTGCTCGGAATTGAGGGCGCGCCGATGGGCACATTCCTGTGCTATCTGATCATCGCGGTGATCAACACGGCGCAGATCATGCGTCTCTCCGAGATGAAGTTCAAGCCCGTCGATACCGTAGTAAAGCCGCTTGCCGCCGCTTTGGTCATGGGCGCGGTCGGGTTTTTTATCGCGGGAGCTCTGCCCTCGTCAAAGCTCATGACGCTGTTTGAGATCGCAATATGCGGCGTGGTTTATCTTATCATGATATTCGTTGTCCGCGCCGTAAAGCGCGAGGATCTGCTGAACCTGCCCAAGGGCGAAAAGATCGCTGATCTGCTCGCGCGGTTTAAGCTGATAAAATAGAAGGAGTAATTATGGATTTTAATTTTAAAAACGAGAACGAAAAATACAATTTTGACGATCTGGTCCGCGTGGTCGAGCTGCTGCGCGCGCCCGGGGGCTGCCCCTGGGACCGTGAGCAGACCCATGAGAGCATAAAGCGCAACTTGATCGAGGAGGGCTATGAGCTGATCGAGGCGATCGACGACGGAAAGCCCGCGAAAATCGCCGACGAGAGCGGCGATCTGATGCTGCAGGTGGTGTTCCACGCGGTGATAGGCAAAGAGGCGGGCGAGTATGATATAGACGATGTGACCGACGCGATATGCCGCAAGCTGATCCACCGCCACCCACATGTGTTCGGCGACGTAAGCGTGTCGGGCAGCGGCGAGGTGCTTAAAAACTGGGATGCGATAAAGCGCGGTGACCGGCACCAGCAAAGCATTGCGGACGAGCTCCGGGGCGTGTCCGAATATCTGCCCGCGCTGATGCGCGCCGAAAAAATTCAGAAAAAGGCCGAAAAGGCGGGTTATTCGCCCGAAATCGGCGAAACTGCCGGGGACGATTTTGGCGCGGCCGGTATCGGAGCGGCCGGTTTTGGAGCGGCGTTGTTCGAGCTTGTGCGCCGCGCCCGCAAAGCCGGCGCCGACCCCGAGCTCGCGCTTCGGGAATATACGAACAAGTTTATAGATGAGTTTGAGAAGTTTGAGAGGAAATAGTTGATGCTGTGTTGCCACCTCTCAGTCTGCGGACAAGCCGCAGACAGCTCTCCCCAAGGGGCGAGCTGGGACGTCGAGGCGCCGTCCCCTACAACCGTGGTATGCAAAATGCCATAGAGCGCCTGATTAATGCCTCCTCCTTGGAGGAGGTGGATTTTCGCCAAAGGCGAAAAGACGGAGGTGGGAACGTAGTGATTAGCGATTAGTGAACAGCGAATAGAATGACAATGTGCAAAACTCCGTAGGGGCGGACGACCCCGGCCGCCCGCGGAAAATCAGCGCACACGCGCAACCCGTGGGGGATGTGATTCAATGTTGTATATTGCGCCAAATCATGTAGGGGCGGATATTATCAGTCCGTCAGCCTCGCCCTCCGGGGAGGGAGAGGTGGCTGCGGCCGGAGCCGCGTTAGCGGGTTCGAGGCACAACCGTATTCCGTTTCCACGGATAAATGAGGCCACAAATCATTAACATGAGTGGATATGGCCGAAGGCGACGGAGAGGGAGACGAACCAATGTGGGTAAATTACGCCCTCTCAGTCTGCGCCCGCAAAGGCGGCGCTTGGGGAGTACACGAACAACGCTTATAAAATAAAGAAACAGAAAAGGCGGGAATTTGTATGAAAGAATGGAGTTCGGAGCAATACTTAAAATTCAAAAAGCAGCGCACACAGCCCGCTGTTGATTTAGCAAAAAGAATTGCCGATAAAGATCCGCGCGCCGTTCTTGACATTGGCTGCGGCCCGGGAAACAGCACGTCCGTGCTTAAAAAAACATTTCCCGAAGCGCGTGTTGTCGGAATAGACAGCTCGCCTGAGATGATAGAAAAAGCAAAAGCGTCATGCGCGGATATAGAATTCAGATTGTGTGATATTACGGCGGATTTGGAAAACTTGGAAAAATATGATGTCATATTCTCCAACGCCTGCCTTCAATGGGTGCCCGGCCACAGGACGCTGATCCCCGCGCTGCTTGGTAAACTGAACGACGGCGGCGTGCTGGCTGTTCAAATACCGATGAATTATAAAGAGCCGCTGTTTGTGGTTGAAAACGATGTTCTTTCCGAGCCGCGCTGGGGATTTGCAGGCAAGGAGATCAGAACTATCGCCACCTTGCCGCCGGAGGAATATTTTAATATACTCGCTTCATGCGCGAATGATTTTGACATATGGGAAACAGTATATTATCATCGTATGCCTTCCGTGGAGGCAATGGTCGAATGGATAAAAGGAACAAATCTGCGTCCGTATCTTAATGCTTTGGATGCCGAAAGCGGGAAAAAACTTGAAGCGGAAATAACCGACCGCGCCGCCAAGGTTTATACAAAGCAGAAAAACGAAGAGTATATATTTAAATTCCGCAGATTTTTCTTCATTGCCGAAAAGTAGACTTGAACCAGAATAGCCGGGACGTAGGGGCGGACGACCCCGGCCGCCCGTTTTGCCTCCTCCCGGGAGGAGGTGGCAGGCGCAGCCTGACGGAGGTGGGAACGTAGGGGCGGATATTATCCGCCCGCGGCTAACAAACAAATCAACATAATTTGTATAAGTTTTTTATGAGGTGATTAACTGTGAAAAAATTTATGATAATAATTATTCTTGTTGTAATTGTTGCCGCAAGCTGTATAGCCGGATACGCTGTATGTGATGTAGGTAAAAAAGCAGATGAGTCGTTTTTTTCGGTGAAAGACGGCGCGTATGCCTGCACGGTATATGTATGGAACAAGGATAAAGAACCCACGAAAGATGGAATGCGTTTCGCGCTGATTGAACGGACGGGTTTTGAAATTCCGCTATGGAAAATATTTTTGCGAGGAACCTCTGATGTTGAAAAAATTAAGAAGAAGCTGACAGAGTATAATTCCGTTGACGTGGAAGTTTGTGAGCTTTACAGTTACGACGGCTATGGAGCGCATGGTTATCCGCAGTACGTTGACCTACTTAAGTTTATAGATGAAAAGAATGTTGATGGAATGAAAACAGGATGTTTTTCATACAGAGGAACATATGAGCGTCTGAGAGACGATTCAGCACCGAAAGACATGATAATTTACGGGTTTGGTAAATTATGGGACAAAAGTCTTTCGGAGGATTTTGAGGAGCTGGGAGAAGGCAGGCTTGAGGGAAATGAAACAGAGGTTTATAGACTTTCTAATATCGCCGGCGGTGGAAACTTGATATTCAGAGTTACCGTTACCGACAACGGAGGAGAACTTAGATACAGCACTAAAAGTCATACAACCGGTGAGTCCGGAACCAAGGTCTATAAGCTTACAAAAGAACAGATTGATGAAATCGTGCGCAGCTTTGAAAACGAAAATTTTTGGAGGCTTGAAAATGATGAGGGAACAACTTTGTTGGACGGCAGAGCGGTCGTTATCGAGGCAATGAAAAACGGCGAGCACAAAATAATTAGTCGACCAAATCCCATAAACGGAAGCTGGTATAACGATATGTTCAATATGTTTGTTAATTTGAAAGAAGGAAAACAAAATGAGACTTGATAAATTTTTAAAGGTGTCGCGAATTATAAAGCGGCGGACGGTGGCGAACGAGGCCTGCGACGGCGGACGCGTGTCGGTCGGCGGCAGGGTCGTCAAGGCGTCGTACGACGTGAAGGAAGGCGACGAGATACAGATCATGTTCGGCGAAAAGCCGCTTAAAATACGCGTGCTGTCGGTCAAGGACAACGTCCGCAAGGATGAGGCCGCGGGGATGTACGAAGTAGTGACCGGGGACTAGGGAATAGGAAGTAGGCATCCCCCCTCAGTCGTCTTCGCCGACAGCTCCCCCTCCTAAAGGAAGGGGAGCCGGGACGTCGGGGCGCCGTCCCCTACGAAATTATGACGCAGGTACCGTGGTGTTAATCATGTAGGGGCGGATATTATCCGCCCGCTTGCCTCTCCCCAAGGGGCGAGGCAGATGTAGAGCTCGCGGGGATACGCGAAAGATTTATGCTTAAGTCTGATCGCGTAGTACCTAGATCCTATTCTCTAGTCCCTATGTTCCTGGTCCCTACGTTATTTTTAACAAAATAATTTGTTAAAGTATTGTCAGTTTCGGCAAGTCATATAAAATTGCCCGCGAAGCTTCAAAACATGTTGACAAATTCAAATTCAGGGAGTATAATCCACAGTAAGGTCAGCAAAGGCGCTGTGAGATTTCTCTCGCGGCGCCTGTTTTGTTTAGAAAAAAAGATAATTTTGAAAATAGAAAGGATGTTTTGTAAATGGACAAGATGAACGAGCTGTTCGGAAGCGCGGTCTTTGAGGACTCGGTTCAAAAGGTAAGGCTTCCGGATAATATCTACAAGCAGCTCCGCAAGACCAAGGAAGAGGGAACACCCCTTACCCGCGAGGTAGCGGACGTTGTGGCCAACGCCATGAAGGACTGGGCGGTCGAGAACGGCGTGACGCACTTCACCCACTGGTTCCAGCCCATGACAGGCGTAACGGCCGAGAAGCATGACAGCTTCATTCAGCCCGACGGTATCGACCATGTTATCATGGAGTTCAGCGGCAAAGAGCTCATCAAGGGCGAGCCCGACGCGTCGAGCTTCCCCTCGGGAGGCCTGCGCTCCACGTTTGAGGCCAGAGGCTACACCGCGTGGGATCCCACGTCGAACGCCTTTATCAAGGACGGAATTCTGTGTATCCCCACGGTTTTCGGTTCCTACACCGGCGAGGCTCTTGACAAAAAGACCCCGCTGATGCGCTCAATGGAGGCGCTCAGCCAGTCGGCCGTGAAGGTGCTGCATATCATCGGCGACACCGACGTTAAGCGCGTTATCACCACGGTCGGCCCCGAGCAGGAATATTTCCTGATCGACAGAAAGGTCGCCCTCAAGAGAAAGGACATTACATACACCGGAAGAACGCTGTTCGGCGCTCCCGCGCCCAAGGGCCAGGAGCTTGACGACCACTATTTCGGTGTTGTTAAGAGAAGAGTTTCGGAGTACATGAAAGACCTTGACCGCGAGCTCTGGAAGCTGGGCATTCTGGCAAAGACCAAGCACAACGAGGTCGCGCCCGCACAACATGAGCTGGCCCCGATATTCAGTCAGGCAAACGTGGCCACCGATCACAACCAGCTTACCATGGAGATCATGAAAAAGGTCGCCGAGAAGCACGGTATGAAGTGCCTGCTCCACGAGAAGCCCTTCGAGGGCATCAACGGCAGCGGCAAGCACAACAATTGGTCGATCTCGACCGATACCGGCGAGAACCTCTTAAAGCCCGGCAAGAACCCGCACGACAATCCCAAGTTCCTGCTGTTCTTGAGCGCGGTAATCGAGGCGGTCGACAAGTATCAGGATCTGCTCAGAAGCTCGGTTGCGACAGCGGGCAACGACCACAGACTGGGCGCGAACGAGGCGCCTCCCGCGATCATCTCGATGTTCCTGGGCGACGACCTCAAGGCGGTGCTCGACTCGATCGAGGACGACAGCAACTTCAAGAACAAGAAGAAAGAGGTCATGAATTCGGGCATCGACGCGATCCCCGATTTCGCGAAGGACACGACCGACAGAAACAGAACCTCGCCGTTCGCGTTCACGGGCAACAAGTTTGAGTTCAGAATGCCCGGCTCGGCGCTTTCGATTGCCGGCCCGAATTTCATCTTGAACACCGCAGTCGCGGATGTGCTCGACGGATACGCCGAGAGGCTTGAAAATGCCGACGATACGACTGCCGAGATCTACAGCATAGTGCGCGACACCATGAAGAACCACAAGCGCATTATCTTCAACGGCAACAACTACGCGGAAAGCTGGGTAGGTGAGGCCAAGAAGAGAGGCCTGTGCAACTTAAAGAACACGCCCGCGGCGCTCAAAATGTTCGTTGCCGACAAGAACGTTGATCTGTTCGTAAAGCACGGCATTCTCACCAAGGACGAGATGTTCGCCCGCTATGAGATCAACCTTGAGAATTACAGCAAGGCCATAAACATCGAGGCAAAGACAACTGTTGAGATGGCCAAGCGCGACATCGCTCCGGCGGTCGCGGGCTATGTCAAGGATCTGGCTGACACGGTCGTTTCCAAGAAGCAGATCGGCGGCATCACCACCGAGTTTGAGGAGGGCCTTATCAATCACCTGTCAGAGCTTGAGCTTAAGCTCAGCAAGGCGGTCGCGGCTCTTGAGGCTGAGATCAAAAAGGCGGCCGAGATGCCCGAGGGTCAGGAGCAGGCCGAGTTCTTCGCGGACGTTATCCTGCCCAAGATGAACGACGTCAGAGCGGTTGCCGACGAGATGGAGGAAAACACGGCCGAGAGCTACTGGCCGTTCCCCACATACGGCGATCTGCTGTTCTCGATCCAGGAGTAATCACAAAATCGATTTACAAAACATAATATATATTACCAAACAAATTCAATTTTCAAAAAAGACAAAGGGGTCTGAAAGTTATTTTCAGACCCCCTTTTTATTTATTTTATATGCTTTCAAGGAGGAATAAGTTATGGAAAACATTATTGAAATGGCGACTTCCGAAATGTTCGGCATCTGGTTTCTGATAGGAGCGGCGCTGGTGTTCTTTATGCAGGCGGGCTTCGCTATGGTAGAGGCCGGCTTCACGAGAGCCAAGAACTCCGGCAACATTATTATGAAGAACCTGATGGACTTCTGCATAGGCACGGTTATGTTCATCATCCTCGGTTTCGGACTGATGCTGGGCGAGGACACGCTCGGCGGATTTATGGGCATGCCCACTCTGGGAATTTTTACCGACTACGCCAACGTTGACTGGTCGAACTTCGTGTTTAACTTAGTGTTCTGCGCCACGGCTGCGACGATAGTTTCGGGCGCCATGGCCGAAAGAACCAAGTTCTCGTCCTATTGCGTATACTCGGCGGTCATCTCGCTTGTTGTATACCCGATAGAGGCCCACTGGGTATGGGGCGGCGGCTGGCTGTCTCAGCTCGGCTTCCACGATTTCGCGGGCTCGGCGGCTATACATATGGTCGGCGGTCTGTCTGCGCTTATCGGTGCGGCTCTGCTGGGCGCCCGCATAGGCAAGTTCACCAAGGACAAGGACGGCAACACCAAGGTTCACGCGTTCCCGGGTCATAATATTGTTATCGGCGCTCTGGGCTGCTTCATTCTCTGGTTCGGATGGTACGGATTTAACGGTGCGGCCGCTACTTCGGGCGATCAGCTCGCGTCAATATTCATGGCCACGACGATCGCTCCCGCGGTTGCCACGGTGGTCTGCATGATATTCACATGGCTCAAGTATGGCAAGCCCGACGTTTCGATGTGTCTGAACGCGTCTCTGGCGGGTCTGGTAGCGATAACCGCGGGCTGCGACATGATCGACGGCTGGGGCTCGATAGTTGTCGGTGCGGTAGCTGGACTGCTGGTTGTTTTCGGCGTGTGGTTCCTCGATAACATTCTGCATATCGACGATCCCGTCGGCGCGGTGGCGGTCCACTTCTTAAACGGCATTTGGGGCACGATTGCGGTCGGCCTGTTCGCCTCGACAAGCGTTCCCGCGTGCGAGGTCAACGGTCTGTTCCACGGCGGCGGCTTCTCGCAGCTCGGACTGCAGCTTCTGGGCATAATTACGATCTGCGGCTGGACCGCGGTAACGATGTTTATCGCGTTTATGATAATCAAAAAGACGATCGGCCTGAGAGTTTCGGCCGAGGAGGAGATCGAGGGTCTGGATGTTCACGAGCACGGCATGTCCTCAGCTTACGCCGACTTCATGCCCTCAAGAGTTGCTATAGCCGAGGGCGCGGTCGAGGAGACCGAGGCAGCCGCGGCGCCCACGCCTATTGCGGTTCCGGTAGTAAACGTTCCGGCGAGCGCGGGCGGCAAGACGACGGACGACGACGGCCACCCGATAACCAAGGTGACAGTAGTCTGCAAGGAGTCGAAGTTCGAGGCCTTAAAGCGCGAGATGAACAACATCGGCGTGACCGGTATGACCGTGTCCCACGTTCTGGGCTGTGGAATGCAGAAGGGCAAGAGCGAGTTCTACCGCGGAGTTGCGGTCGAGGCGACGCTGCTGCCTAAGATCAAGGTCGAGATCGTCGTTTGCAGAGTTCCGGTAAACGACGTTGTGAAGGCCGCAAGCAAGGCCCTCTACACCGGACATATCGGCGACGGAAAGATATTCATCTACGGCGTTGACAACGTGGTTAAGGTCCGTACCGGTGAAAGCGGCTATGACGCGATGACCGAGGACGGCGAAAACTGCTGACGCGGTGAATAAAAATATGAAGTAAAGACTGCGCGGGCGGAATTTGTGCGAAAACGCATAATTCCCCCGCGCTTTTGCATAAAAAAACTGATCGAATATTGTTTGGATTGAAGCGTATTATATTGACTTTTAGGCGGGATCGTGATATAATATTTCAGTTAATGACAGTATAGGAGTTGATTTTATGACTACGTTCTTCATTGGGCTCGCGATGCTCTTGATCGGTGGTGCATTGTATGGAAAAGTGTGCGAAAAAGCCTTCGGGCCCGACGACCGCAAAACGCCTGCGGTGCGGCTGAATGACGGTATGGACTATGTTCCTATGAAAAAATGGAAAAACTCTCTTATCCAGCTTCTGAATATCGCCGGGACCGGCCCTATCTTAGGCCCGATACAGGGTATTCTTTTCGGTCCGATCGCGTTTTTGACGATCCCCGTGGGCTGCGTGCTTGGCGGTGCGCTCCATGACTATATGTGCGGTATGATCTCGGTTCGCGAGGACGGTGCGCAGATGCCGTCGCTCATACGGAAGTTTTTGGGCAAGTATACCTATCCG
This sequence comes from uncultured Monoglobus sp., assembly GCA_947630135.1. Taxonomy (GTDB): domain Bacteria; phylum Bacillota; class Clostridia; order Monoglobales; family Monoglobaceae; genus Monoglobus. The sequence continues at coordinate 1,162 of CANRGH010000039.1, read as the reverse complement.
CTTTATAATGTGTTCGTGTGCCTCACAATGCTGCTTGTCGGAACGGTGTTCATATACACGCCGGGCGATTTGTTCATAACGCAGATATTAAGAACGAATAACGCTGCCGGCAATCCGCTGGTGTGGGTGGTATACGGCGCGATTTTCGCTTACTATATAATAGCGACTCTTTTCCCGATCGATAAGATAATCGGCAAGGTTTATCCGTTTTTTGGCGGTCTGCTTGTTTTGTCGGCTATAGGCGTGTTTATCGGATTTATTGTGAAGGGTTATCCGCTTGATAATATCTGGACAACCGGCGTCGCCGGTATTCATCCCGAGGGACTGCATTTTATTCCGGTGTTCTTTGTAACCGTCGCGTGCGGAATTGTTTCGGGTTTTCATTCCACTCAGGCAACTCTCGTCTCACGCACAATCACTCATGAAAAAGAGGGACGTATGACGTTTTATAACATGATGATCGCCGAGGGCGTCATCGCAATGATATGGGCGGGCGCAGCCATGGGCGTCTTGAATCTCGGCCTTGCGAATGCATCCACAAGCCCGACCGATGTTGTCGGCATTGTGGCGAAAAATCTGCTTGGCAGCGTCGGCGGAATTATCGCCGTAATCGGTATTATTGTGCTTCCCATAACCTCGGGCGACACGGCGCTCCGCTCGCTCAGACTTATAATTTCGGAGGCGCTTAATATAGACCAAGAAAAGAAAATGAAACGGCTCGGTGTCTCGATCGTAATATTCGCAGTTGTCGCGGTAATCTTGGTGTTCGCGAAGCTAAATGCGGGCGGATTTAATGTGCTTTGGCGCTACTTTGCTTGGGCGAACCAGACTCTCGCCGTGTTCGCGTTCGCGATGATCACGGTTTACATGATGCGGAACAAGAAGCCGTTTGTAATGGCGCTCGTTCCGGGCATGTTTTATATGTTTATAATCTCAAGCTTTATTTTAAATGCGGCGATCGGCTTTAACCTCCCGTGGCCCGTAAGCTACACGATTGCGGTAATACTTTCGGCCGCCTATGCCGCCGCCGTGATTTGGTGCGGAAACTCGGGGAGAAAGAAGCTGTAAGACCTTGAAATATTGTACACGTCAATCTAATTTTGAAATAGAATTGTAACCCAAACAATCCAAAAACATGATATACTTAAAAAGGGTGACAAAA
>CANRGH010000038.1 GCA_947630135.1 uncultured Monoglobus sp. | reverse complement strand
CCATACTTATTTCCGCCCTTTTCCCGCTCTAAATGCCACTTCCTCCTCACTCTGGAATTTACTTTGGGAATTCACGTATTTTTATCTATATTTTTATCTATTTTTATCTATCATGAACATTAATGTCTGTACAATTTTTTGTGCGCGCTGCGTGCTATAATTGGATTATAAATCAAAAAGCCCGAAAAAACGCGGTTTTTGTTGAAAAAAGTTTGCAAAAAAGACTTGACAAATTTATGTAACCGTGCTATAATGTTACAAAAGTGTTACAATGATGTTTCAAAATCATTGCCGCGCGACGTAAAATTAATATTTAAGGCAGATTGGTTTAAAACCGAAATTAGGAGTGTTAGCATGAGAGCTGCAGCAGTTAATGTTTTTTCTGAGCGCAGATACGGAAGAACCGTGCGGGATGATTTCCGCCTCGGTTCAGAAGCGTTGAGGAGCGGCACACTGAGCCGCATAGCTGAGATGAAACGCGAAATTTCTCTTCTTATCAATGAGTTTGACGAAAAAGAGGAGGAGCGCGAATTGGCCATACGCCCGAATGAGGCGAAGGTCACGGGGGACGAGTTTGAACCCCTTTCAAACAGTGTGCGGATTATAAAGCTTAAGAACAGCTAATTCACCGAAAAGCCCGCGGATATTTCCGCGGGTTTTTGTTATGAGATAATTTTGAAAAATCCTGCCCCGCGCCGACCGGCGCGGGGTTTTAATATTAATTTTCGCTTTTCGGGGGCGCTCCCACATGCATATGCTTAACTCGGTCGCGAACCTCGGCTTTCTTGGCGTCGTTAAATCTGTCAAGAGTTCCGGCAAGATAGCCGGTAACGCGCCTTATGCGCTCAATTCCGATCACTTCGCCGTCCTCACCGGTCTCGACGGCCTTGCGTCCGCAGCCGGGGCACTCGTCGTTAATTATTCCGGTATAGCCGCAGACGGGGTCGCGGTCGACGGGATGGTTGATGCTGCCGTAGCCGACGCCGCATTCCTTCATATATCTTATAACGCTCTCGAAGGCCTCGAGATTTGTCGTCGGGTCTCCGTCAAGCTCGATGTACGAGATGTGTCCGCCGTTGGTCAGCGCGTGATAGGGAGCCTCAAGCTCGATCTTTTCATAGGCGCTTATCGGATAATATACCGGAATGTGGAACGAGTTGGTATAGTATTCTCTGTCCGTGACACCGGGAATACTTCCAAACAGCTTTCTGTCGATCTTTACAAATCTGCCCGAAAGGCCCTCGGCGGGCGTCGCGATCAGCGAGAAGTTCATGCCGTATTGCTCGGTCGCCTCGTCCATGCGCTTTCTCATGTGGCCCACGATCTCAAGACCCAGATTTTGCGAGCGCCTCGACTCACCGTGATGCTCGCCGGTCAGCGCTTTGAGGCACTCGGCAAGGCCGATAAATCCCGCGGTCAAGGTTCCGTGTTTCAATACCTCGCCGACGGTGTCGTTTTCCTTGAGCTTATCGGAGTCGATCCAAATTCCCTGACCCATGAGGAAGGGATAGTTTTTAACGGTCTTTGCCGCCTGAACCTTGAACCTCGCCAAAAGCTGATCTATAACAAGGTCGATCTTTCTGTCAAGCTCGTCAAAGAACCAGTCAATATCTCCTTTGGCTTTGATTGCTATTCTCGGGAGGTTGATCGAGGTGAAGCTCAGATTGCCGCGGCCGTAGGTTATCTCTCTTGATTTGTCATAAGCGTTCGCTACAACTCTCGTTCTGCAGCCCATGTATGTCGCTTCGGTCTCGGGGTGTCCCTCAACATAATACTGCTTGTTGAAAGGTGCGTCCAGAAAGCTGAAATTGGGGAACAGGCGCTTTGCCGAAACGCGGCAGGCCAGCTTGAACAGGTCGTAGTTTTTATCCTCTTTGTTATAGTTCACGCCTTCTTTTACCTTAAAAATATGTATCGGGAAAATCGGCGTCTCGCCGTTGCCCAGTCCGCGCTCCTCGGCAAGCAGCAGGTTGCGCATAACCATTCTCGCTTCCTCGGAAGTGTCGGTTCCGTAGTTCAGCGAGCTGAACGGGATCTGCGCGCCCGCGCGGGAGTGCATGGTGTTCAGATTGTGTATAAGAGCCTCCATAGCCTGGAATGTGGCGCGGTCTGTCTCTTTCTCGGAGTTTTTCTTAATGAAACGAACCGCGCGCTTCGCGTCCTTCTCGTCCATAAGCGCGCCGAGCTTTGATGTGAGCGCCGTTATAAACTCGTCTGAATTGACAAGCTTCGGTTCCTCGCCGGTTTCTTCCTTAAGCTCGGAAATTATTCTCATCGCGCTGTCCTGCGGCTCGTCTATGCCGCCCATAAGATTGAGCGCGGCCGACAGATTTTTGGCGAACTTTTTCTTGTATGTCTTGGCGACGCCTGGAGCCATGGCATAGTCAAAATTGGGGATGCTCTGACCGCCGTGCTGGTCGTTCTGGTTCGATTGGATCGCTATGCAGCACAGGGCCGAATAGCTGGCGATGTCGTTGGGTTCGCGCAAAAAGCCGTGGCCGGTGGAAAATCCGCCCTTGAACAGCTTTAAAAGGTCGATCTGACAGCATGTGGTCGTAAGCGTCAGAAAGTCCAGATCGTGGATGTGAATATCGCCGTCCTTGTGCGCTTTTGCGTGGCGCGGGTCAAGAATGAACATGTCATAGAAGCACTTCGCGCCTTCGCTGCCGTAGCGGAGCATCGTGCCCATGGCGGTGTCGCCGTCAATGTTGGCGTTTTCGCGCTTAACGTCGTTGTCCTTGGCCGCCTTGAATGTCAGGTCCTCATACACCCGCATGAGCTGTGTGTTCATCTCGCGCACCCTGCTTCTCTGCGCGCGGTAGAGGATGAACTCCTTGGCGGTTCTTGTGTGGCCGTTTTCGACAAGAATTTTTTCAACAGCGTCCTGAATTTCCTCAACGCCCGGCTTTGATATGCCGAGGCCGTTTTCAACATAATCCACAACCTGGTCGGCAAGCTCAAGAGCCGTTTCGCGGTCGCTTCCGCCGAGCGCCTCCGCGGCCTTGAATATGGCGTTTGAGATCTTTGAGATGTCGAATTCCGCCTCTCTGCCGTCTCTCTTAACAATTGTCTTAATCATCAGAAAACCTCCTGTATTCTTAAACCACAAGATATAGTGGTTAATTTTGTAAATTTGCGATATATATAGTATAGCACGATTTTTGTGTATGTCAAGCATTATTTTTAAAATGAAACAATTTTGTAACATTTGGATTTTTTGCTGTTAAGAAAAAGATTTAATTTGTATTAATTTAACACGTCAATCTAATTTTGAAATAGAATTGTAACCCAAACAATCCCAAAACATGATATACTTAATAAGGGTGACAAAA
>CANRGH010000037.1 GCA_947630135.1 uncultured Monoglobus sp. | reverse complement strand
CGCGAGCGCGGTATCACGATAAAGGCCCGCGCCGTCCGCCTTGTTTACAAGGCGAAGGACGGCCGCGAGTATTATCTTAACCTGATCGACACCCCGGGCCACGTTGACTTTAATTATGAAGTCTCGCGTTCGCTGGCGGCCTGCGAGGGGGCGGTGCTCGTTGTGGACGCGGCGCAGGGGATCGAGGCCCAGACCCTAGCGAACACCTACCTCGCCTTTGAGCACGACCTTGAGATCGTGCCGGTCATTAACAAGATCGATCTGCCCGGCGCGAGGCCCGACGAGGTAAAGCGGGAGATCGTGGACATAATCGGCATAGACGGCGAAAACGCGCCGCTTATCTCGGCCAAAAACGGCGTTAATATCGAGGAGGTCCTTGAAAAGATCGTGGAGCTTGTCCCGCCTCCGGGCGGCGATGAGAACAAGCCGCTCAAGGCCCTTATTTTTGACTCCTACTATGACGCGTACAAGGGCGTTATAGTTTACGTCCGCGTTATGGACGGCAGCCTCAAGTCGGGCACGCGGATAAAAATGATGGCCACCGGCAGCGAGTTTGACGTGGTTGACGTGGGCTATCTGCTGCCAAACGGCATGCTGCCCGCGGACGAGATCTCCGCCGGAGAGGTCGGCTTCATAACCGCCAGCATCAAAAGCGTTCAGGACGTCCGCGTGGGCGACACCGTGACTACGGCCTCAAACGGCGCGTCCGAGGCACTGCCGGGCTATAAGGATGTCAAGTCTATGGTGTACAGCGGAATTTATCCCGCGGACGGCGCCAGATACGACGATCTGCGCGACGCACTTGAGAAGCTCAAGCTCAACGACGCGGCGCTTAACTTTGAGGCCGAGACCTCGATAGCGCTCGGCTTCGGCTTCAGATGCGGATTTCTGGGGCTGCTCCATATGGAGATCATCCAGGAGCGGCTTGAGCGCGAGTTCAATCTCGACCTTGTGACGACGGCTCCGTCGGTTGAGTATAAGGTGATCAAGACCGACGGCACAACGATCAGCGTGGATAACCCGACCAATATGCCCGAACCATCGGAGATCGACTATATGGAGGAGCCCGTGGTGCGCGCCGCGATACTTACGCCGAAGGAGTATGTGGGAAGCATTATGGAGCTGTGCCAGGGCCGTCGCGGAACTTATATCGACATGGAATACCTTGACCCGAACAGGGTCCAGCTCAACTATCTGATGCCGCTCAATGAGATAATTTACGACTTTTTCGACGCTTTAAAATCCAGAACAAGAGGCTACGCGTCGTTTGACTATGAGTTTGAGAAATATCAGAAATCAAACCTCGTGAAGCTTGACATGCTGCTCAACGGCGAGGCGGTCGACGCGCTTTCGTTTATCGTTCACGCCGACAGAGCCTATCCCCGCGGCAGGAAGATGGCGGAAAAGCTCAAGGAAGTCATTCCGCGCCAGCTCTTCGAGGTGCCGATCCAGGCGGCGGTGGGCGGAAAGATCATCGCTCGCGAGACCGTGAAGGCGATGCGCAAGGACGTGCTTGCCAAGTGCTACGGCGGCGATATAAGCAGAAAGAGGAAGCTGCTCGAAAAGCAGAAGGAAGGCAAAAAGCGCATGCGCCAGGTCGGCAGCGTGGAGGTGCCGCAGGAGGCGTTCATGTCGGTACTCAAGCTTGACGAGTAATTTGGGGGAATTATATGACCGGAATTTATGTTCACATTCCGTTTTGCGTTAAAAAGTGTTTGTACTGCGACTTTAACTCATATCCCGGGCTTCGGGATATGAGTTATTCCTATGGCGCGTCGGTTGTCCGCGAGATCGAAAGCTCGCCGTTTAAGAGCGCGAACGTTGACACGGTTTATTTCGGCGGCGGAACTCCGACGTCGATCGACATGAAAATAATTATTGACATTTTGGCGGCGCTTCGAGACGGCTTTAATATTTCCGAAAGCGCCGAGATCACGATCGAGTGTAACCCGGGAACCGCTGACCGCGCCGCGCTGCTTCAGCTCCGCGGGGCGGGCTTCAACCGTCTCAGCGTCGGCTGTCAGTCGGCGGATGACAAAATCCTTTCGCGGCTCGGCAGGATCCATACCCACGCCGAATTTGTCGATTGTTTTAATTCCGCGCGGAGGGCGGGATTTGAGAACATTTCGGTCGATCTGATGTTCGGCCTGCCGGGTCAAAGCCCGGAAATATGGCGCGATACTCTCGAAAAGATCACGGCTCTTGAGCCCGAGCATATCTCGGCCTATTCGCTTAAAGTAGAGGAAGGAACGCCGTTTTATGAGATGAGGAAGCGCGGCGCACTTGAAATCCCAGACGACGACCAAAACCGGTCCATGTATGACGAGGCAGTCGATTTTTTAAAACGCCGCGGATATGAGCGTTATGAAATTTCCAATTTCGCGAGGCCCGGATTTGAGTCGCGCCACAATCTCATATACTGGCGACTCGGCGATTATATCGGCTTCGGTGCGGGCGCGCACTCGTTCGCGGGCGGCAGAAGGTTCTCAAACCCTTTGGGAATAAAAGAATATATTGAGACGGTCAGAAGCGGCGGGTGCATAACCGCGGAAAAGGAGAGCGCGGAGGATATGATGAGCGAATTCATGTTCCTCGGCCTGCGCCTTGACGCGGGCGTTTCGGAAGCGGAGTTTGAGCAAAGGTTCGGAACGAAAATGACCGATGTTTTCGCGCGGCCGCTGAATAAGCATCTGAACCTCACAAAGGCGCTGATAAAAGAAAACGGACGGATAAAGCTCCGCCCGGAATACGCCTATGTCTCCAATATTATCATGTCGGATTTTATTATCTGATAAATTAAGCCTTCTCTTCCCGTTGCCAAGGCAAAAGTCCGTCGTCCTCAAACGCGGCATCTTCGCTCTTTAAGCTGAACCGAACATTATTGTCAAAATTATCATTGGAATTATTATTGACAATATCCTCTTTCTGTAGTATACTGTTATTGTCAGAAATGGACTGAACCAGCTTGGGCAATTGGAGCCCTCTGCTCGTAGTCCATTGTTGGCTTTTGTACTAACGGAGTCATTGAACCCCATATCAGAATTCATCTGGTTGGGAACTCCGTTATTTTTTCGTCAAAATTTTTCTTGACATTCCATTCATTTTCTGATATAGTATTATCGCTATCCGAGGTATGATAACCCGTTTTAGAGCTTAAAGTTCCAGCGGGATTACCTTTGGTAGCTTTATTTATATTAATTTTGTATCATTTTCAATGTTTTCACTTATATTACTGTTGACATTGTCTTTTGTTTTTGATATATTAATATTATCAGAGTCCGTTCCTGTGCCACGTCCTAGGGTGTCCGTCTTTTGGCGGCCCTTATGTGGGTGAGGAACAGCCTCTTTTAATTTTGTGTCACCCATCATTGACAATTGTACACTCTGCGGCTTAAAATTTTTGTCTATGCTCTTGACAAATCCGAATAAATCTGATACAGTATATTTGGACGCAGTTG
>CANRGH010000036.1 GCA_947630135.1 uncultured Monoglobus sp. | reverse complement strand
GTAAAGCTTAAATTTGCTGCGATGAATTTGAAAAAATACGCAACCAGGCGATGGAAAGGCACCTCTGCTTCAATGAGTTCGGCATATATTTTACAATTTTTCTCACTTCTATTTCAAAAGGCCCGCCAAGCTCTCGCTTGACCGGCCTTTTTCGACAGACTGAAATTTAAGACTGCCGTTTGGCAGTCTTAAATTTTTATTTTTTTGAATAAACGCAGCCGCAATAGTTTTGGCGGTACAGATCATATTTTTTTGAAAGCTCGATCGATCGCTTAAATCCCTCTTTTTTCTTGAAATCCGAGGGCAGAAATTTCACTCCGTATTTTTCGGCGAGCTCGTTTCCGATCTCGTTTATCTTTTCCGCGTTTTTGAGTGGGCTTATCGAAAGCGTGGTGCAGAACCAATCAAAGCCAAGCTCCTTCGCGGCTTCGGCTGCCTTTTCAAGGCGGAGCCGATAGCAGCCGAAACATCTTTCGCCGCCCTCGGGAACGTCTTCAAGACCTTTTGATATTTCAAAAAATTTTTCGGGTTCATAGCCGCGGTCAATGATTTCGATCGGGTATTTTGACGGGAGCTCGGAAATGAGCCTGATCTGCTCCGATTTGCGCTTGTTATATTCGCTTTCATCCGAAATATTTGGGTTGTAATACAGCACCGTTATTTTAAAATAATCGCTCAGATAACTCAAAACATAGCTGCTGCACGGCGCGCAGCAGCTATGAAGCAGTAAATTTTGTCCGTCAATTTCATTAAGTATTTTTTCAAGCTGTTTTTGATAATTAATTTTGTTCAATTTTTTACTCCGTATATATAATAAAATATTTATCTCATTTTAATAGTTAACGACCCGCTTATAAAAGCTGTTGGCGTCGCTGGCGCTCATTTCATTGTTATCAACCAAAGTTTTCAGCTTTGACATGATATTAGTCTTGAAAAAAGCGTTAAACTCGTCGTATTTCCCGTAATAATCCGCAACCTCCGCCGGATTAACTCCGTTCATAAGCATTCGTTCGATTTCAGTCTCTTCCGCGCCGGTTATCTTTGACAGCAGCAGTGTTATATTGCCGCTTTCAATATTGCACAGCATAAAAATCACCTCTTTTCATTATTATTTATATTACGGGTTTATTTCAAATAAAAAGATCTCTCCTTTTACTATATTATAATAACACTCTATTGTGAATAATTAATGAACAAAAGGTTAATTTTAAATAAAATATTGTGAAATTTATAAAAAAGAAATTTGACATTATTCGCTTGATTTAAGATTAAAAAGGTGGTATAATAATTGAGTTCGCAAGTTTGCGCCTGTAGCTCAGCTGGATAGAGTGAACGGCTACGAACCGTTAGGTCGGGGGTTCGAATCCCTCCAGGCGCGCCAGAGCCGCGGAACGCGGCAATTTTGGAACCGCTGTAATAAAGCGGTTCTTTTTCATTTTTTGTAAGTTTTTGGGAGTATATTGCGTAAAAAGCGGTTTTAAATGCGTGAATGATAGGTTAATTATATTGAAAACGATGATAATTTATGATAAAATAATTTCAGAATATTTATCATGGCGGATTGTGCGGAATAATTATTTGAAAGTTATGCCAAATGTCGGCAATAAGAGCGTTTGTCGACAATCACGGGAGGTATATTTTATGCGGATCGCGGTTTGTGACGATGATTTGAGGGAAATGGAACAATTCGAAGAAGCGCTTAAAAATTGGGATCCGACGCGGAGCGTTGAAAAATATTTTAACGGAAATTCTCTGCTTGAGGCGGCAAAGGAAAAGCCGCAGTTTGACATTGTGTTTCTGGATATATATCTGCCCGGCGAGAGCGGCATTAATATCGCCGAGAAGATGCGCGGGATCTCTCCCGAGACGGGTATTGTGTTCGTGACCGTCAGCCGCGAGCACGCCGTTGACGCTTTTTCTCTTTATGCCGTGCATTATCTGGTCAAGCCCGTAACCACAGAGGACATAATCGAATCGTTCAGGCGTTTGACAAATCTGCGCGAAAAAAAGAGGGAGCGCATCACGCTAAAGTCGGGAGCCGAGAGATACACGGTGTTTTTGGATCAGATATATCTTTTTGAAAGCGACAATCACTCGGTCAATATCTCGCTTAACGACGGGCGCCGCCTCAAGGTCCGCATGTCGTTCAGCGAGCTTGAAAAAATGATGAACAAAAACTTTTTGAAAATAAACCGCGGAATAGTCGTTAATATGGATTATATCACGCAGATGGGAATAGATACCTGCGTTTTACAGAACGGAATAAGACTTCCGATCACAATACGCCACAGCACGTCTATCCGCGCTGTTTATGATAACTATGTGTTTGATAAACTTTCTAAAGGGTTTTAAGGAGGCCTTGTCATGACGGCTTTTATACAGAATTCTATAGGGTTTTTTATACAGTTTTTTCCCTGTGCCCTGATGATTTTTCTGCCTTTTTCACGGGAGGATTATCGCTTTCGCCCCGTGCCGATATTTGTTTGCTTAACACTCGCGTCCGCGGCCCTCTCGCTGACGCTTCCGTTTTTGCTCCATAATGCCGCCGGAGGAAACACCGCATTTGTTTCAAATATCTTTATGTTTTCGGCAATATTGCTCACGCTGGCCGCTTATATATGGCTGGTGCGGGAGTCTTTGACTAAAAAAATCATGGTTTTTATCGTTGTGGTGTTTTATGCCGCGCTGCAGTATTATATCGTAAACTCGGTGCTCGTTTTTTTGTCGGGCGTTTTGCATGTATATTCTGAGTATGCGGAATGGTCGCTTTACTCTTCGTACGGACTTATGCTTTATGTATTAACCACGGCGGTTCTGCTGCCTATAATGTTGACTTTTGTGATGCGTATGCTGCGCGAATATATCAACAAATTAGACACTCGAAACATGAATCGTGAATTTTTTATACTTGCTTTATCGACTGCAATTTTTTTTGTTATGATAATCTGTGTGGATTTTTCGTATTATTATTTTGAATATAAACAGTATTTGATAATACTTACGCTTTTTCTGGTCCTGCTGCTGTATCAGATATTAGTTTACTGGCTGATTTTCCGAGAGTCGGTTCGCATTGAGAACGACAACGAGCATCGGCGCGCAATGGAGATCAAACAGCTGCAGTATGAAAAAATCGTTGGGGATATGGAAAGCACGCGGCGCATGCGGCACGATATGAGACACCACTATAATTCTTTGAATGACATGCTTGAGCGCGGAAAGCTGGATGAAATGAAAAATTATCTTTCAAATCTGATAGACACAACAGTCAAGCGCGACAGCGAGATATATTGCAAAAATATGACGGTAAACGGCATTCTGCAATATTATATCGGCCTCGCGAGAGATGAAGGCATAAAATGTGATGTTCGTGCCAAGTGCGGCGAGCTTAATATCGAGCCCGCGGATCTGACCGTGCTGTTCGCCAATTCTCTCGAAAACGCGATCAGGGCCTGCAAAAAATGCCCCGAAAATCGACGCATAAGCATAAAAATCGGCACGGTGCAGGGCTCGCTTGCGATAGAAATATCCAATTCCTGCGTAGGCGTTCGGCTCAATCGCCGCTTTCAGAACGAGGACGGCTTCTCGCCCGCCGAGGCATTTTTGAGCGACCGCGCAAACGTCGGACACGGTCTCAAAAGCATAGCGTATACCGCTCAAAAATACGGCGGAAGCGCCAAATTCAGGTTTAACGCCGAAAAAGAAATTTTCACGACGCGCATCCGTATCAATATCAACGTGAAAATTTGAATTTGCTGACCTGCCTTATAATAAAAACTTTGATAAATTGCTGTTTTGGATATATAATTTTAAAATAACATTTGAAAAATAATTAAAATAATTAATATATAATAAATACATAATTTGAAAGGAGATATCAACTGTGAAAAGAAAAATTATCTCATTGATCCTGACGGTGGCGTTAATACTCACCGTAATGCCGGCGGCGGTGTTCGCGGACGCGGCCGACGATTACGCAACCCGCGGCGAGGTATGCGGCATGCTGCTTTCCGCCGCTGACGACTACAACCCCGGCGTCCAAAAGACCGACATATTAAAAGGCTATGAGGACGGCCTGCTCCATGAGGACCGGAGCGTGACAAGAGCCGAGGCGCTCGTTATGCTGAAGCGCGCGTTCGGCGAGATACCCGAGATCAAGGGCGCCAATAAGTACATCGCCTTCCCGGCCGAGACGTTCACCGACATTCCCGACTGGGCCGAGACCGAGCTCTCGGACGTGTTCGACGCGGGCATAGTCGCGGGCAAAGCCGAGGGCATATTCGCGCCCGACGACAACGTGACGACAGACGAGATGGAGCTGTTTATCGAGCGCATGTACCGCGTGTTCGGCACCAACCTCAAGGACAACTATTATCAGACCGTTAATCATGACGCGCTTGACAGCGCCGTGATTCCTGACGGAGAAATCAGCATGGGCACCATGTCCGGCCTTGAGGTGCAGGATCAGATCAAGGACATCGTAAAGAACGTGGCCGCGTCAGATCCCGACAAAAACTCAAAAGAGGGCAAGATCAAGACTCTCTACGACAACTACATGAATAAAGAGGTGAGAAACGCGCAGGGCTATGAGCCGATAAAGCCGTATCTTGACGAGATAGACGCGATGAAAAGCGTTTCCGATCTTGTAAACTGCAAGGAAGCGATGGAAATTTTCGCGAGATTTGAGATCGGCTATGATGATAAGGACTCAACTCATTACGCCGATTTTTTCTCTACTCCGACAATAAACACAAAGGAAATGTATGAGGGAAAGAACGAAAATCAAAAAGCGGCTTCTCTGAAATACGCGGCGTCTCTCTTAAAACTGATCGGCTACAGCGAGGCCGAAGCCGAAGCCGCGGCCGACAGAGTGTTTGATATAGAGAAACAGGTCGCCGAGGCGAGTCTTTCGCTTACCGATACCTATGATATAAACAAAACATACAACATATACTCGCTTGATGAGATATCCGCTCTGTTTAAAAACGTGGATATAAACAAGGTGTTCGAAAACAGCGGCCTTAAGAATAAGGACAGATTTATTGTTTATGACGTCGGCGCGATGGAAAAAACAGCCGAGCTGCTTGATGATAAGAACCTTGAAGCGATCAAGGATTGCGCGAAGATCAATATTCTTAAAAGCTACGACTCATATCTGAGCGACGACTTTGATAACGCGTATAAGACGTTTGTTTCCGAGGTTTACGGAATTCAGGGAGAGAGCGACGACGAGACCGACGCGGTGAACTGCGTCGACGGCTATCTTTCGGATTATCTCGGTGAGCTGTATACCGATAAGTATATGGACGAGAAAACAAAGACCGACGTTACTCAAATTATCAAAGACATGATAGACATCTACCGCGAGAGAATACAAAAGCTTGACTGGTTGAGTGACGCGACGAAGCAGAAGGCGATAAAGAAGCTCGACACCATGGGAATAAAAGTCGGCGGCCCCGATAAGCTCCCCGAAACGACCTTAGACAGCACAGAGCTTAAAAGCTACGCCGACGGCGGCAGCCTCGTTGAAAACATTATGGCGATCAATGACGCCGCCGAGAAAGACGATATTAAGAAAGAGGGCGGAGAGGTCGACCACACCGAGTGGATAATGTCGCCCCAGACCGTGAACGCCTGCTACAATCCCAGCTTTAACGATATTACCATCACCGCCGCGATATTGCAGATACCGCACACTTACAGCTCAAGCGCCTCATATGAGGAAAATCTGGGCGGAATAGGAATTGCTATCGGCCACGAGCTCAGCCACGCGTTTGACAAAAGCGGCTCTCAGTACGACGAGAACGGAAACGCGGTGAACTGGTGGACCGACGAGGACGCCGCGGCGTTTGAGGAGCGCTGCAAAGCAGTTATCGGCTTCTATGACGGACAGGAGTCCGCGCCCGGCATCACCACCAACGGAGAACTGACTCTTACCGAAAACACCGCCGACATGGGCGGCCTTTCGGTGGCGACGGAGCTGGCGTCAAAAATCGAAAATTTTGATTACAAAAAGATGTTCGAGACATGGGCGCAGCTGTGGATGAATGTTTCCTATCGCGGGTATCTTGAACAGCTGGCCGTGTCAGACGTGCACAGCGCGGCCGAGGTTCGCGTGAACAGACTGTTTGAGACCAGCGACAAGTTCTTCGAGGCCTACGGAATTACCGAAGACGACGGAATGTGGGTTGCCCCCGAGAACAGAGTTGCGATTTGGTAAAATTTTAAATTGTTAGATTACACCTCATCAGGGGGAAGCCCGGGCGGATAATATCCGCCCCTACAACGCCTTCCCCTTGAGGGGAAGGTGGGCGCCGAAGGCGCTCGGATGAGGTGTTTCCTACAAGATAACACGTAAAACACCGTAGGGGCGGATATCATCCGCCCGTGGGACGTCGAGGGCGCCGTCCCCTACGACCACAACGCGCAAGACACCGTAGGGGCGGATATCATCCGCCCGCCGCCCGCCTCGCCCCTTAGGGAGAGGTGGATTTCCGCCAACGGCGGAAAGACGTAGAGGGGTTAACATAGAGACTAGTGATTAGTAACTAGGGACTAGGAACCCCTCTCAGCCGCCTTCGGCGACAGCTCTCCCCAAGGGGCGAGCTTGTGTGACATTGATGGCTCATACAACCTAACACCGTAGGGGCGGATATTATCCGCCCGCGGGACGTCGAGGGCGCCGTCCCCTACGACCACAACGCGCAAGACACAGTAGGGGCGGACGACCCCGGCCGCCCGATTAAAAAGGAGGAAAATTATTATGAAGAAAAATATTTTATCACTTATTTTAACCATAGCAATGCTTATCGGCGCGATGCCCGCGGCAATGGTATTCGCGGCCGACGACTACGCAACCCGCGGCGAGGTATGCGACATGCTGCTCACCGCCGCCGACGACTACAACCCCGGCGTTCAAAAAACCGACATATTAAAGGGCTACGAGGACGGTCTGCTCCACGAGGATTGGAGCGTGACAAGAGCCGAAGCGCTTGTTATGCTGAAAAGGGCCTTTGGCGAGATCCCCGAGATCCAAGGTTTTAACAAGTACGTAGCCTTCCCCGCCGAGACATTCACCGACATTCCCGACTGGGCCGAGACCGAGCTCTCCGACGTGTTCGCCTCGGGCATAGT
>CANRGH010000035.1 GCA_947630135.1 uncultured Monoglobus sp. | reverse complement strand
GTTTCACGGCGTTTTTAGTGGAGCCGATAAGCGGATTCGAACCGCTGACCTATTCATTACGAGTGAATCGCTCTACCGACTGAGCTATATCGGCGCTCACAGATATGAATTATACTATAAAATTCTGTGAATGTCAAGGATTATTTTTAAAAAAACAAAAAAGCCTTCGACCGCGGCCAAAGGCTTTGAAATTTGTCACTGTTACTCAATGGGCTGCTGATTTTCGGCGGGAACCGAAGCGCTCGCCTGGGGTACAACGTTGCCGTTGCTGCGCATGTCACTTCTGTTGGTGCGCACGATGTTAATGCACTGTTCCAAATCCTTCATAGACGACATAACGACCTTTTCAACGGTCTCAAGAAGATTGTCGGCGTAGTTATACGACGAATCCGAGATCTGTTGCGCGTTCTGACGGGCGTTCTCGATGATCTGGTTGCCCTGAACAATCGCCTTTTTGGTTATCTCGTTCTCGTTGACCATTGCGATGATCTTGTCCTCCGCGCTCTTTATAAGATTGTCGGACTCGGTCTGAGCCTCCTGAAGAATTCTCTGGCGTTCCTCCTTGATCCACTTGGCCTGCTTGAGGTCGTCGGGGAGCTTCAGCTTGATCTCCTGAAGCACGTCAAGCAGCTCCTCTTTGTCGAGAATGCAGCGTCCCGAAAACGGCACTGACGCTCCTTTGTCGATTATATCCTCCAATTCATCCAACAGTTCCAATGCATCCATTGCAAAATACCTCCTCTGATTATTGTATTAAAGCCGATTCACTTGTCTGAGCGTTCAAAACGGCTCTTGATAACAGGGATTAAACCGTCCGGAACGAGTCCGTCGAGACAGCCGCCGTACTTTGCAATTTCCTTAACGATGCTGGAGCTCAAAAACATATAATCCTGACTCGTGTGCAGGAACAAGGTCTCAAGCTCGCTGTTGAGCGTACGGTTAGTCAATGCCATCTGAAATTCATACTCGAAGTCAGACACCGCTCTAATTCCCTTAATAATTATACTTGAATTAATATCTCTCATAAAGTCCGCCAAAAGCCCGTTAAAGGCGCGGACCTCAACATTTTCGATCTCGCTTGTGACCTCTTTGAGCATGCTCACGCGCTCCTCAACCGTGAAAGCCGGCTGCTTCGCGCTGTTTATGAGCACGGCGACCACGACTTTGTCAAACAGCCGCGACGCCCTTTTGATCACGTCAAGATGCCCGTTGGTGCACGGGTCAAAACTGCCCGGATATACAGCAGTCCTCATATGTATCACCTCTGCATAACCGTGATTACCGTTTTGCCGTATTTTGCCTCTTTAATAACCGAAAACCCGCAGTCGCTCAAATCCTCGCCGCCGCGTTCGGTCTCCGCGACGATTATTCCGTCTTCGGCGAGAAGATCGAGCCGCCGTATCTCGGAAAGCGCTTTTTGAACCAAGCCTTTGTTGTACGGCGGGTCTAAGAAAATTATGTCAAATCCCTGCTTCGGGTCAAACCTCTCGCCGTTTGGCGCCGATGCGCCTTCCGCGGCGAGCCGCTCAAGCAGGGCGAAAGCGTCGGAGTTAAACAGGATCGCGCCGCCGAGCCTTGAGGCCTCAAGATTAGCCTTCACGATTTTGTGGGCGGTGGGACTTAATTCAACAAATACCGCGCCTGCCGCGCCCCGGCTCAGAGCCTCGATCCCCATCGCGCCGCTGCCGGCGAACATGTCAAGCACAAAGCCGCAGGGCAGATGAGTTTGAATAATGTTAAAGACCGATTCCTTGACCCGGTCGGTGGTGGGCCTTGTGTCAAGCCCCTCGGGGGCGATGAGTTTAAGGCCGCGTCTTTTACCGGATATAACTCGCAAAATGTCTCTCCTTAGCCGAAATGTTATCAGTTAATTACATTCACCTTATATTTATATATCAAAATTGTAAATTTGTCAAGGGTTTTGAGTAAATTTGTAAAAATACAGCGATTTTAACAAAAGCAATCTCAAATAAAGCTCACGGGGCTTGTTTCCGCTTACAGAAATAAACCCCGCGATTGCCGTAGAATGACTCAAGTAAAAACCTGGAAACCAGGTGGGACTTTCTCGGAAACATTACAAGTCCACTGGACGACCCGAAAGGGTGTGAGGCATGTGCGCCGCCTCCGAAGATTGAAGTCCCTTAAAAAATTTGTTGGTTTTACATTAATGTCATAATTACGAACAACGCAGGGAAATATTATAGTAATATTATATCATATATTTTGAAAATTACAACACCTTTGTATGTTCTTTTTATTACAATTTTAGCCGATTATTGTTACAAACTTTTCTGTTGTGTTACAACGTTTTTCCACAGTTTTACAGGAAATTAACAATTTATTGTTTCCATATTTTTTGCATTGAAATTAAAAATTTTTCAGGTATAATTATAATTACGAAAGCATATTTTTGAGTGAGACAATTCGGAAAAGGAATTCAAAAAACGCTCGGGAGAATAAATATGAGAATTGAGAAGATAAACGAAAATAAAATAAAGGTTCTGATCGACACCGACGAGGCCCGGGAATGGAACATCAGCGCCGGCAACATGGCGTCGGATTCACCGGAGGTGCAGGAGATGTTCCGCACCGCGATCCGGCTTGCGCAGGAGGAGGTGCGGTTCAGCATCGAGGGCGCCAGACTTTTTGTTGAGGCGATCCCCGGCCAGACCGACGGCTTCGGAATGCTTATAACCAGAATTTTCAGCGACAAGGATCTGGACGCGGCGGTCGCCAACTGCTCCTACCGCGGCAAGATCCGCAGAAAATGCCTGTATCCGGGCGGAGCGGACGGCAAGATACGCGGCACGAGGATATTCCGCTTCGGCGATTTTGAGAATGTCTGCCGCGCGGCCGAGGCGATACATAGAGATTTTTCTGGCGACAGCACGCTGTATAAGCACGAGGGGTGCTATTATATGCTGCTGATGCCCGACGACATACGGGTGATGCTCGGAGTCGAGAAGATAATGCTTGAATTTTCGGACAAGCAGAACCGTACGCTTATCTCCCACGGCAGGCTCAACGAGTTGGGAGAGATGATGATAAAGCATGACGCAGTGAACGTGCTGGTTGAATATTTTGCATAAAACATACCGCCTTCTTAACGCAGGAAGGCGGTTTTAATTGACAAATTCCGCGTGTTGTGCTAACATAGTGATTAGTGATCAGCGAATAGCGAATACGCGGAGAAACTTAGCCTGAAGCGTTTGCGCGCCCCCGCGCCCGTCCGATTGGCAGACCCGCGCGAAAATATAATACGGAAAGGAAAATTATAATGCTGTATTCTTTGGATGACATAATGGAATATATTGACGACAACGACGTTAAGTTTGTGCGTCTGGTGTTTTTTGATATTTTCGGAAGCATGAAGAACATTTCGGTTTTCGCGTCCGAGTTGCCCCGTGCTTTGAAATACGGCGTGACCTTTGACGCCTCTGAGATCAACGGCTTTATGAACATAGGCGAGAGCGACCTTATGCTGAGGCCCGACCCGACAACGGCCGAGATCCTGCCGTGGCGGCCGCAGCACGCGCGGGTGCTGCGCATTTTCTGTGACATTTGTTATCCCGACGGAAAAATGTTTGAGGGCGATTCCCGCAACATTCTCAAAAGCTCGGTCGACCGTCTGGGCGAGGAGGGAATGTACTGCGAGATCGGGACCGAGTGCAATTTCTATCTGTTCAATCTTGACGAGCATGGCGGCCCGACAAAAATTCCCCACGACAACGGAAGCTATTATGACGTCGCTCCGGTTGACCGCGGCGAGAATATCCGCCGCGAGATATGCCTGACGCTTGAGGAAATGGGCATTCAGCCGCGAACCTCAAAGCACGCCGAGGGCCCGGGCCAGCACCAGATCGTGTATATGCACGGGAGCCCGGTCGAGGCGGCCGACCATGTTATGACCTTCAAGAATTTGGTTAAGACGATAGCCGACATGAACGGTCTGTTCGCGTCGTTCATGCCAAAGCCACTGCCCGACAAGAGCGGAAACGGGATGCATGTTCATCTGTCGCTCTATGAGCGGGAGAGCGGCAAAAGCCTGATCGACATAGACTGCGAAAAGGGCAGGCAGTTCATTGCCGGAATACTCGCTCACATAAACGAGATGAGTCTGTTCCTCTGCCCCACGACCAACTCCTACGGCAGACTGGGCCAGTTCGAGGCGCCGAAGTTCGTGACATGGTCGCACCAGAACCGTCAGCAGCTTATGCGTATTCCCACAAACATGGTGGGCGAGAGCAGGCTTGAGCTGCGCTCGCCGGACGGAAGCTCAAACCCCTATCTCGTGACCGCGCTGATGATCTACGCGGGCATTGACGGAATAAGGAACAAGATGCGTCTGGCGGACCCGATCAACGTCACCTACAAGAGCGATATAGAGGGCCTTGTGCGCCTGCCCCAGACTCTTGACGAGGCTGTGAACTACGCCGAAAACAGCGAGTTCTTAAAGCGCGTGCTGCCCAAAAATATTCTTGCCACATATATTGCGGAAAAACGCCGCGAGTATCAAAGGTACCTCGAGGCCGACAACAAGGAAGAGTACGAGCGCAAGATGTATTTCGAGTCGATTTAGGCCCATGTGGCCTTCGCGGAGCGTTGTTTTCCGCAACGCTCAATCAGAGTTAAAGAAAAGATTTGAAAGGTAAGAAAAGCATTGGATGACAAGATCCTCATCGTTTCGGCGACCGAAAAAAGCGCCGAAACATTGGCGGGTATCCTGAGACGGTACACCTTTAACAATATAGATTTTGCCGACAGCGGCGCCCAGACGCGCCGCGCGGTGCTGCGGATCAATTATTCGCTGATAATAATAAACGCGCCGCTCAAGGATGAGCAGGGCGAGCGCCTGGCCGCGGACCTGATCCACGGAACGCGGTCCTCGGTCGTTCTGATCGCCAAGAGCGAGATCGCCGATGTGCTCGCCTCGCGGGTCGAGGGCGACGGCGTGTTTGTCGTACCCAAGCCGCTTGACCGACGATATTTTTTAAGCTCGGTGCGCCTGGCTCTGGCTTTCGCCGCGAGAATAGCCGAGTTTGACAAAAAGATGGCCAAACAGGAGAAAAAATACGAGGAGCTCCGCGTGATCTCTCGGGCCAAGTGCGTGTTGATCGAGCGGGAGCGCATGTCCGAGCAGGAGGCCCACAGACTTATCGAAAAGCGGGCCATGGACACCCGCGAAAGCCGCGCCCGCATAGCCGCGGATATACTAAAGAGATATATGTAAAAAGCGTCTGCCCGCGGACAGACGCTTTTTCATGCGCGCTTACACGCAAAACACGCTTATATATTTTATTTTTTCCATATTTGTAATGATCAGCCTGCCGTTCCGCGGCTCGTGTATGGCGATATAATCGCTTCCGACTTCGCGCAGAATGCCGCACTTCTCGCATCTGCCGCCCGCTCTGTCCCAGAGCGCGACGCAGACCTTTTTGCCGCGAAAGCCCGTGAGATACGTCTTGAGCACAGTGGAATTGTCCTCGATCTGCTCGGGCAGACTGAATATCTTCTCGGTGCCGCTAAGGATCTTGTCGTAGAGCGACTGATCCTCGCCGCGGACGGGCGGCGGAAGCTCGATCTCAATATCGGGCGCGCGGTACTGCGGAAGGGAATTTCGTCCGTCTCTTTTTACAGCCATTTTATACCTCCTGACTTCATATTATATTTATACTATTATTAAATTCAAAAGTTTACATAAATATGTATAATAAATTTATTTTTGTTAAAACTATTGTTGCAAAATAAATTATAAATTTTTTAGGAGGTTTATTATGTCAAGCAAAAACAATAACCGTAACCAGAGCAACAACCAGAACCAGAACCAGAACAACAGCCAGAATTCAAAGAAGCAGAACAGCAGCGAGTCCGAGCAGAGCGACGACTGAGTGAGAAAATCAGGGGCGGCAGGCATTGCCGCCCCCTTTTTTCATTTATTGCTATAGTTATATGGAGCGCGTCCGGCAATAATACATAGTGCGAGAACAAAATAAAATCAAATTCAAAGGAGGCGCGGAAATTGCCATTCAAAAAAATACGGACAGCGGCGGCGCTCGCGTCGCTGCTGCTGTGGACATGCGCCGCTGCGGACGACGCTCCGAGGATGGTGGTCCCGGGCGGCCAGAGCGTCGGTGTGTCACTAAGCTACGGCGGAGCGTATGTGGATGATCTGGGCGAGATAGAAACCGCGGACGGCACCGAAACCTCGCCCGCGGCAGAGGCGGGGATAAAAAAGGGAGATATAATCACCGCGCTAAACGGCAAGGAAACGGGAACGGTGGATGAGTTCACCAAGCGGCTTAACCGCCTGGGCGACGGCGAGGAGGCCGAGCTTACCGTAAGGGACGGAAGCGGCAGCCGCGAGGTCAGCCTCGTTCCGGTCAGGGCGCTTGACGGCAGGCTCAAAATAGGCGCGTGGATAATGGACGCCGCCTCGGGCGTGGGGACCATAACATACTACGATCCCGCGACGGGCGGCTTCGCGGCCGTGGGGCACAGCATAACCGGAACCGAGACCGCCGACGGCGGCGGAGATGTTTACAAGGCGGAAATAGTCGGCGTCCGCAAAGGCGAGGCGGGCGCGCCGGGCGAGCTTATCGGCGTGTATTCCGAGAACCGTCGGAAGATCGGCGAGATCAGCGGCTGCGGCAGCCACGGGATAAGCGGCACGGTCTCAAATCCCGAAAACCTTATTTCCGTCCGCCAGCCGGTGCCGGTTGGAGACAAGGACAGCGCGCACAAAGGCGAGGCGATAATATGCTCAAACATAGAGGGCAGCGGAATAGGCGATTATTCGATCGAGATAACCGACGTAAACAAAGACGACAATGAGGGCAAAAATATAATTTTCAAAGTGACCGATCGGGAGCTTATCTCAAAAACCGGCGGAATAGTCCGCGGTATGAGCGGCAGCCCGATAATCCAGGACGGAAAGCTTATCGGTTCGGTGACTCACGTGCTGGTGAAAGAGCCCGATATGGGCTACGGAGTTTTTGTGGAAAATATGGATTAATAGCTCGCAAAGGGTGATATTTTCACCCTTTTTAAATTATTTCGGAAAATTTAATGGGAAAATACGGTAATTTTTTGTCGAAGCTATTGACAATAAATGTTGAATATTATATAATTTGTTTAAATTGAATGTTACTTGTTAATGGCGAAAATTACCGAAAAACGTCAAACAAAGTAATTCAAAATTTAAAATTTAAAAGAGAGAAGGAATTTTTATGGAGATTAATCAGAAAATCAAGGTAGCGGTAGCGGATCATGACAAAGAGCTTGCCAACGGGCTGTGCGATTACATGCGCCGGACAACAAAGATCGAGGTCGTCGGCTGCGTGTATGACGGGCTTGAGGTCCCGCCTCTTGTAAAATCGGGCGACGTTGACGTGCTCGTCACAGAGCTTTTGCTTCCCACGCTCGACGGCTTAGGGGTTTTGGAGCGGCTGAGCCGCATGCAGCTTAAAAAGCGTCCGCATATTATGGTGATCAGCTCGGTTCTGAACGATATGATAACCGCCTCCGCGGGCTCGTTCGGCGTTGAGTACTGCATGCTGAAGCCGGTAAATTATGACGCGGTCATTGAGAGGATAACCATGATGGCCTCGCCGATAACCACCGGAGCGGACACGTCGCGGAACTGGAGCGTGAACACCAAGAAGTTTGACTACGGCAAGGTCGAGTCAATGGTGACAAACGTTATTCATGAGATAGGAATTCCCGCCCACATCAAGGGTTATCAATACATAAGGCGGGCGATAATGATGGCGATCTATGACCTTGACATTATGAACTCGGTGACGAAGGAGCTTTATCCCACGATCGCCGAAAACTTCGGAACCACCTCAAGCCGCGTGGAGCGGGCGATCCGCCACGCGATCGAGCTCGCGTGGGACAGGGGCGACATGGACACCTTGAACAACGTGTTCGGATACACCGTCTCGCAGATAAAGGGAAAGCCGACGAATTCGGAGTTCATAGCGATGATAGCGGACAAACTGAGGCTCCAGCTCAAAAACGCGTCTTAGCTTAACAATTTGTTAAAAAACGCACTCGCGGCGCCTTACTGCGCCGCTTTTGCTTGTTTTAAATAATTCAATTCTTTTACATTTTCGTCATAGTTTTTTAATATATTCGGATTATAATGTTATCTGTAATAAGGATACAAGCTTATAAGCTTTTAAATATGTCAGGAGGTACTTATTATGGATGATTTCAAGACTAACTATGATCCCTTTGACGGCGGGGACGAGGCGGAGGATGCTCAGTCCCGCGCGGCCGCGGACGAAAATGAAAGCGAGATAATCGACCTTGAGCCGTCCGCGGAAAACACGGCGGAGATACCCGCCGCCGAGACGGACGAAAATTCGTCTTATTCCTTCAGCGGCTCGGACCTGGGCGCGAACGCGCGCGAGACCTTTGAAGGCGCGTCCGAAAAAACGTCGGACGGCGCGGCGCGAGGCGCGTCGGATTACCAAAGCGCGCCTTACAGCAACAGCGCGTATGACACCGGTTATAATTACGCCCGCAGCGCCGGAATGAACAGCGTTCCGTATAACGAGCATATCGGAAGCAAAAAGGCGAAAAAGCATAAAGAACATAAAGAACATAAAGAAGGAAGATCAATGAGATACGTTGCCGCGCTGCTCGCGGCGGCGGTGCTCAATCTGGCGGTGCTGGGCGGCGCGTTCGCCCTCGGACACAGCATGGGCAGCTCTTCAAATAAGGGCAGCCTGTCGCAGCAGCTCAAAGCCGAGGTGCAGCAGACCTCGCAGGAGTCGGGCGGCGACACAAACGGCATTGCGAACACAGCCTCGACCGAGGGCAGCAAGGAGACGACCGAGATAGCCAAAGAGGTCGGCCCCGCGGTTGTCGGCATAAAGAGCACGATCGAGGGCCAGATGAGCCTGTTCGGAGCGCGCAGCGTTTCCGAGGGTCAGGGCTCGGGCATAATCATCAGCGACGACGGCTATATTATCACAAACAATCACGTTGTCGAGAGCGCGGTCAAGGTAGTTGTTCAGCTCAACACCGGCTCGGAGTATGACGCTCAGGTCATCGGCACCGACGAGCAGACAGACCTTGCGGTCATAAAGATCGAGCCGAACGAGGAGCTCACCGTCGCGACTCTGGGCGACTCGTCCGCCGTTGAGGTCGGCGAGACGGCGATCGCGATAGGCAACCCGATGGGACTGGAGTTCTTCGGAAGCGTCACCCAGGGCATAGTGAGCGCGGTCAACAGAACGATAACGGTCGACGACAGAACAATGAACCTTATCCAGACCGACGCGGCGATCAACTCGGGCAACTCGGGCGGAGCGCTTGTGAATTCCCGCGGCGAGGTCATAGGCATAAACACGGTCAAGGTTTCCACGACAGGCGTTGAGGGCATGGGCTTCGCGATCCCGAT
>CANRGH010000034.1 GCA_947630135.1 uncultured Monoglobus sp. | reverse complement strand
AGCGACTGGTGCGCGTCGCGGCATATAGTTTCGGTAATTCCAACTTTTGCCATAATATTATCCTCCTAATCGGTTGTTATTCAAAGTTTAAGCGAACATCGCAAGGAAAACTCCCGCCGCCACAGCGCTGCCGATAACTCCCGCAACGTTGGGGCCCATGGCATGCATGAGCAGGAAGTTGGAGGGGTTCTCCTTCTGGCCGACCTGCTGCGAAACTCTCGCCGCCATCGGAACCGCGGAAACTCCCGCCGAGCCGATGAGCGGATTGACCTTGCCGCCGGTGAGCTTGCACATTATCTTGCCGAGCAGCAGTCCGCCCGCCGTGCTGAAGCAGAAGGCGATAAGGCCCAGAAGCACTATTCCCAGAGTCGCCGGGGTCAGGAAGGTCTCGGCCTTGGCCGTCGCTCCGACCGTGAGTCCCAAAAAGATCGTGATAGTGTTCATAAGTCCGTTTTGCGCGGTCTTCGCAAGTCTGTCGGCGACGCCGCTCTCTTTTATCAGGTTGCCCAGCATGAGCATTCCCACCAGAGCGACCGCGTCGGGCACGATCAGCGCCACAACGATGGTAACGATGATCGGGAACAGAATGCGCTCGGTCCTGCTGACCGGTCTTAACTGCTCCATAACAATCGAGCGCTCCTCTTTGGTGGTCATGAGCTTCATGATCGGGGGCTGGATAACCGGGATAAGCGCCATGTAGGAATACGCCGCGATCGCTATCGCGGGGAGCAGCGCGGGAGCCAGCGTTTTTGTCACATATATCGCGGTAGGTCCGTCGGCTCCGCCGATTATGCCGGTCGACGCGGCCTCGTTAACGCCGAACCCTATCGAGGGGATCAGCGCACCCATTGCCAGCGCGCCCAGAAACGTGATAAACACGCCGAACTGCGCCGCCGCGCCCAGAAGAATACTCTTGGGGTTGGCGATAAGCGGGCCGAAGTCGGTCATAATTCCGATGCCGAGGAAGATCAGCGGCGGATATATTCCGAGCTTGACGCCTAAGTAAAGCAGGTCCAGCAGCCCTCCCTCCGCAAAAATGCGCTGCATATCAAGATGCCCGTCGATCATATACTGCGGGTCGGTGAAGAATTCGGTGTGCATAAGTATCGCGCTTGAGTTTTGGAACATAGGCAGATTTGTCAAAAGCACGCCGAAGGCGATGGGGAGCAGCAGAAGCGGCTCGAATTTTTTGACTATCGCCAGATAAAGAAGCAGGCACGCTATGGCTATCATGAGCGGCGTTCCAATTATCTCAAGAAAATTCTTTCCCGAAGTTGCCGCGCTCATCATGTTGTTTATCAGCGCCGCGATGCCGGTGCTTCCTAAAAAGCTTGAAAAAGCGTCTAACACAAAATCACCCTTTCGTTTGTTTTATTCAATGTTGTCCCGTTTGCGGGGTTTTGTTCAGCCGATCGAGATCAGCGGGTCGCCGGTGTTGACCGAGGCGCCCTGAGTGGTGTATACCGCGGCGATTTTTCCGGCCTTGGGAGCCATGATCTCGTTTTCCATCTTCATGGCCTCAAGCACGCAGAGCACGTCGCCCTCGTTTACGGTGTCGCCGGTCTGAACCTTGATCGCCACAATGCTGCCGGGCATGGGAGCCTCAACTGTTGTGGCTCCGGCAACGGGAGCGCTCGCAGCGCTTGCCGCCGGAGCGGGCGCGGGAGCCGCGGCCGGGGCGGCGGGCTTGGGAGCCGGAGCCGCGGATCTGGGAGCGGGAGCGCTTGCCGCCGCTTCCTCGATTTCCTCAACCTCGACCTCGTATGTTGTGCCGTTAACGGTTATGTTAAATTTTCTCATAAGAATTTCCTCCTAACGTAGTTATTAGCTATTAGCGAATAGTGATTACGCGTAATTAATTTACCAAAAATATTTGTTGTATCCCCGCGGACGTTACGACGGGCGTTACGGCGGGCGGATAATATCCGCCCCTACATGTTTGCCGGAATTCGTACGGAATGTGTCAATCCGATACGTTATTTACAAATTCGTAGGGGACGGCGCCCTCGACGTCCCGCCTGCCTCGAACTAAGGGGCGAGGCAATTTTAGGCGATAGTTAATATGTCGAGTTTATAACGTCCTCGAGGCCGGCCTGGTTCCATACCGGAGCCTCGTTTCCTACCCTGCGGTAGGATTTTATGTTAAGATGATATGTCGAAGTGCTCAGGCTTGCCGCCACCGCCGCGGTCAGTACCGCTATAAGCTCGCCGTCGTCGGCGGGTTTGGCTTCGGGCTCGGCCTTTGCCGCCGGAAGTGCTATGCTCTCAGCGTTCGGCAGGGCCTCGGCGGCCTTTTCGGGCTCTTTGTAAAAAATTGCCTTAAACGCCATAAGCACAAGCATCAGAATGATCAGAACTCCGAACACTATCGCAAGTCCGACAACCGTGACCTGCAAGCCTTCGGACAGAGCTTCCGCAATTGTCATAGTTTTGTCTCCTTTCCTTAATTCCGAATACCGCGGATCAAAGCGGTATATTGCCGTGCTTTTTGGCCGGGCGCGTCTCGCGCTTGCTGGCAAGCATTTCAAGAGCGCTGATGATGCGCGGGCGGGTGGAGTCGGGCTCGATCACGTCGTCCACATATCCGCGCGCCGCCGCGATGTAAGGATTGGCGAATTTGTCGGTATATTCGCCAATCTTTTCCTGTCTCGCCGCGATCGGGTCATCGGAGTTCGCGATGTCTCTTTTGAATATGATATTCGCGGCTCCCGAGGGGCCCATTACCGCGATCTCGGCCGTCGGCCACGCGAACACCATGTCCGCGCCGAGATGCTTGCTGTTCATGGCGATGTACGCTCCGCCGTATGCCTTTCTCACAATAACGTTGATCTTCGGAACGGTCGCCTCGGAGAAGGCGAACAGCAGCTTGGCTCCGTGGCGGATAACGCCGTTGTGCTCCTGGTTGACGCCCGGAAGATAGCCGGGAACGTCGGTGAACGTTATGACGGGGATGTTGAAGCTGTCGCAGAAGCGCACGAACCTCGCGCCTTTGTCCGACGAGTCGCAGTCCAGCGAGCCCGCCATGAACTTGGGCTGATTGGCGATTATGCCCACTGTCGCGCCGTTCATTCTCGCGAAGCCTGTTATGATGTTCTGCGCGAATTTTTCAAACAGTTCGAAGAAGTCGCCGTTGTCCACGACCTCGCGTATCACGTCGCGCATGTCATAGCCCTTGTTAACGTCCTCGGGAACGATCTCCTCAAGCCTCTCCGAAAGTCTGTTGAGGTTGTCTCCGCAGCCGTAAACCGGAGCGCTCTCGAGATTGTTCGAGGGCAGGAACGACAGCAGGCGTTTAAGCTCCGCGAAACATTCCTCCTCGGTCTTAAAGGCCTTGCTCGCCACGCCGCTCTTCGCCGCGTGGGTGCCGGCGCCGCCGAGTTCCTCAAAGCTCACGTCCTCGCCCGTGACCGACTTGACGACCGCCGGGCCGGTGATGAACATCTGGGATGTGTTTTCAACCATAAAAATAAAGTCACAGATCGCGGGAGAGTATACCGCGCCTCCGGCGCAGGGACCCAGAACCAGCGAGATCTGGGGAACAACGCCGGATGTAAGTGTGTTCCTCAAAAAGATGTCGCCAAATCCCTTCAGGGCGTCAATGCCCTCCTGAATTCTCGCGCCGCCCGAGTCGTTTATTCCGACAATGGGCGCGCCCATCTTTGCCGCCATATCCATAACCTTGCAAATTTTCGCCGCGTGCATCTCGCCCAGCGAGCCGCCGATAACGGTGAAATCCTGCGCGTACGCGTATATGAGTCTGCCGTCGACCGTGCCGTAGCCGGTGACAACGCCCTCGCCGGGCGCGTTTGTCTTTGCCATGTTGAACTCGCTGCATCTGTGCTTCACAAAAGCGTCGATCTCAACGAAGCTGTCCTCGTCAAAAAGCATCTCAAGCCGCTCGCGGGCAGTCTTTTTGCCACCGTCGTGCTGCTTTTTGATTTTGTCGGGACCGCCGCCAAGCTCGACCGCTCTGCGCAGCTCCTGCAGCTCTTCCGTCTTACTCATAATATTACCTCCTTCGTCGCGTCTCGCCTCTTAGCTTGTTTTGCCGCAAGCGGCAAAAGCTGCGCTCTTACCGGCGGACGCTCCTCTTTCCCACAAAACGCACTTCGTTGGCGTTTTGTGGGAGCTGTTTATATGCTTTGTTGCTAATTTTCGTTTTTGGCTCGCCTCCCCTGCCGTAAGGTGGGGGGGGTAAATATTGGCGCCCCCTCGGGGGAGCTGTCGGGCAACGCCCGACTGAGGGGGGAAAGCCTAGTCCCCAGATCCTATTCACTAGTCCCTACGTTCCCACTTCCGTCTGCGGCAAGCCGCAGCCACCTCCTCCCAAGAGGAGGCTGACCGGGCGGATAATATCCGCCCCTACGGCGTTTTGCGGCCGCTTTTGTTCTTATTTATTCCGTTTCCGCTGTAGCGGGGCTTCTTTTTCGGCCTCGGCTTGGCGGGCTTGCCTTTCGCCGCCTTTTCGCCGTACATGCTGCGGCTCTTTTCTTTGGACGAGACCTTTCCGGTGCCGATTTTCTTAAGCATGTTTATCTCCGACTCCGAGAGTCTGCGCCACTTGCCCAAGGGCAGATGGCCCAAGGTCAGTCCCGCCTCGCGGGTGCGCTTGAGGCGCTTGACTATGCAGCCCACCGACTCAAACATTTTTCTCACCTGTCGGTTTCTGCCCTCGTGAATTGTGATCTCGATCCTGGTCCCGAGCTGGGTCGCGCCGATAACGTTCACCTCGGCCGGGCTGGTTTTTACACCGTCGATCACAACGCCTCTGCGGAGCCGCGTTATGGTGCTCATGTCTATTTTGCCGGTAACCTCGGCTATATATGTCTTTTCAACATTGTTTTTCGGATGGGTAATTTTGTAAGTCAGGTCCCCGTCGTTGGTCATAAGCAGCAATCCCTCGGTGTCATAGTCGAGCCTGCCCACAGGATAGATCCTGTCGCTTATGTCGCTTACCAGCTCCATAACCGTGTCGCGCTCTTTATCGTCGCTGACGGTCGTCACAAAGCCCGCGGGCTTGTTGAGCATAATGTAAACATGCTTTTTCGCGGGGCGGACCTCGGAGCCGTCAACGGTCACAAGGTCGTTGTCCTCATCGACCTTGACGCCCATTTCGGTGGCGGTTTCGCCGTTTATGGCGACTCGGCCGCTTTTTATGATTTCCTCGCTTCCGCGGCGCGAAGCCACGCCGCAGTCCGCAAGATATTTTTGCAGTCTGACCATAAAATTATCTCCCGTCTGTGAAATGTCATAATTTCACTTTTGCGTAATATTATAACTCATTTCAAACTCAAATTCAATAAAACCGCGACAAAAAAGTAACCGATTATGCTTCGCAAAATCGGTTAAGTATTAGTATTTTTGTATAATTTTTAACAATTCTTTTTATGCATATCGCCATATAATACAGCGTCTATGCCGCCGCTTTGGAATAATCGACAACAGTGACTGTGAGCATGCTTGAAATGTTTTTCGCGCTGTCAAGAATATCATTGATTTTTTCGGCGACGGCAGTGGAAAAATATGTTTCCCCGCATTGTTTGCATTTCTCACATGGAATGTTTTCGATTATAACAACAACATTTCCCTGTTTTTCAATATATTCGGTCGTAGATGTCTCAAGTTCGCCTTTGCAAAAATGACAAATCATTTTGAATTCACCTTCCTTGTTTTATAATCGGGTTCCCATTCATTATCGCTCGGGAAATATGCCGTTACGGCGTATATATATTCTCCGTCAAAACCGGAAACCGTATGCAGAGTTTTTTGATCCGTGCTTATGCCGCAAACAAGACAGCTCGGGGTCCTGTAATCATCGGGATAGAATTCTATTATTTGGCCGGTCAAAATACAATTTGTGAAATCCGAAAGTTTAATATGTCTTTCACGAAGCCGCTTTAATGCGTGCGATGACCATTTGATTTTGTCGCCGCTGCATGCTTTGCGCAGATCCGATATTGTATATTTCGGTTTAGTCATAATTCGCACCTCATAATAATTATAATATCTTAAACAAAAAAAGTCAATAGTATTACAAGAGGCCCGCGAAAAAATCGCGAAAAAATTTCAAAAAAATTTCCGTTTGCTATTGACAAGCTTTTTTTGAAGTGGTAGAATATTAAAAATACTTGGAACAGGAAGTGATAAAATTGGTATCTTTAAGCAAGCCTCCGATTTATCAGTTCCCGTTTTTGTTTTCCGGGGTATCTTATTTTCAAAAACAGGATAATTATTAAAGGACATTGAGATCATTATTCTCAATTGTCCTTTTATTTTTAAATTAAACGGAGTGATTTTATGCAAACAAGCAGGCCCGCGAGGCTTATACTTGAAAACGGGGCGGAGTTCCGCGGAACGACGTTCGGCTACGCCCATGACGTGGTGGGCGAGGTGGTGTTCACCACAAACATGACCGGCTATCAGGAGACGCTGACCGATCCGTCGTTCTGCGGCCAGATAGTGGTCATGACCTATCCGCTTATCGGAAATTACGGCGTGAATTTTGAGGACATGGAGGCCGACGCCCCCGCCCTGAGCGCGTTTGTCGTGCGCGAGATGTGCGACTATCCGAGCAATTTCAGAACTGAGATGGACCTGGACGGATTTCTCAAACAAAACAAGATCGTGGGGCTCCAAGGGATCGACACCCGCGCGCTGACGCGGATCATACGCGAGAGCGGCTGCATGAAGGGAATAATCACGACCAAGGAGCTCAGCGAATCCGCCGTAAAGAAAAAGCTGGACTCGCTTGACAACAGCGACGTTATAAGCCGCGTGTCCTGCAAAAAGCAGTATGAGATCAAGGGAGACGGAACGAAGATCGCGTTTATTGACATGGGCTGCAAGGCGGGCATACTGCGCGATCTTGAGAGCCGCGGCTGCGGGATAACGGTGTTCCCTTATAACGCCAAAGCGAAGGATGTGCTTAAATCAAAGCCCGATCTGGTGTTTATCTCAAACGGTCCCGGCGACCCGAAGGATGTGCCCGAGACGGTTGAGACCGTCAAGGCGCTTGTCGGCAAAGTGCCGCTCTGCGGAATTTGCATGGGGCACCAGATAATCGGAATGGCGCTGGGCTGCGGAACCAAAAAGCTCAAATTCGGCCACCACGGCGGCAATCACCCGGTAAAAAATCTTGAGACGGGCAAGGTTTACATCTCGTCTCAGAACCATAATTATATCGTGTCCGACTACCCCGAGGGCGTTGAGGAGCTTTATGTCAACGTCAACGACGGCACCTGCGAGGGAATAAAGCACAAGACGCTGCCGATACGCAGCGTGCAGTTCCACCCCGAGGCCTCGCCCGGCCCGCTGGACACGGGATTTATATTTGACGATTTTTTGACATTGGTGAAAGGAGGCGGCGAGAATGCCTAAGGACAGCAGCATAAAAAAGGTTCTGGTCATCGGCTCGGGCCCGATCGTTATCGGTCAGGCGGCGGAATTTGACTATTCCGGCACCCAGGCCTGCCGCGCGATCAAAGAGGAGGGCGTTGACGTTGTGCTGGTCAACAGCAATCCCGCGACGATAATGACCGACAAGGACACCGCCGATCAGACCTACATAGAGCCTCTTACCGCCGAGTATCTTGAAAAAGTTATCGCGAAGGAGCGCCCGGACAGCCTGATAGCCGGAATGGGCGGACAGACCGGTCTCAACATCGCCTGCGAGCTGTATGACAAGGGAATACTTGACAAATACGGCGTGAAGGTCATCGGCACCTCGATCGAGTCGATCAAAGAGGGCGAGGACCGCGACAGCTTCAAGCGGCTTATGGAGCGCACCAACCAACCAATGATCAAGGGCGAGATAGTTAACACTGTTGAGGACGCCTGCGAGTTTGCCGAGAGCATAGGCTATCCGGTGATTGTGCGCCCGGCCTACACACTGGGCGGCACGGGCGGCGGCATAGCCGAGAACCGCGCCGAGCTTATCGAGATCGCGACGCAGGGCATTCATCTGTCCCGCGTGGGTCAGGTGCTTATCGAAAAATGCATCCGCGGCTGGAAGGAGATTGAGTTTGAGGTCATCCGCGACGGCGCGGGCAACTGCATAACCGTCTGCTCGATGGAAAACGTTGACCCGGTCGGCGTGCACACCGGCGACAGCATCGTTGTGGCGCCGGCTCAGACTTTGGCGGACAAGGAATATCAGATGCTGCGCAAGGCCGCGATCGACATAATCAATTCAATAGAAATAAAGGGCGGCTGCAATGTGCAGTTCGCGTTGAACCCCGACAGCTTTGAGTACGCGGTGATCGAGATCAATCCCCGCGTGAGCCGTTCGTCGGCGCTGGCATCAAAGGCCACGGGCTATCCGATAGCCAAGATCGGCGCGAAGATCGCGCTTGGCTATAACCTCGACGAGATAAAGAACGCGGTGACGGGCAAGACCTACGCCTGCTTTGAGCCCGCTCTTGACTACTGTGTGGTCAAAATTCCGAAGTGGCCGTTTGACAAGTTTTTCGGGGCCAAGCGTCAGCTGGGAACAAAGATGATGGCGACCGGCGAGGTCATGGCGATAGGCAACAGCTTTGAGTCGGCTCTGCTCAAGGGCATACGCTCGCTTGAGATCAAGCAGTTCACCTTAATGCGCGAGTTTTCCGAGCACCACAACATCATGGGCCTTAAGCACAGAGTCATTGTGCCGGACGACGAACGTTTGTTCGACCTTGCCGAGATGATAAGACGCGGCTATCTTATGGAAAAGATCTGCGAGATCACGGGCATGGACCCGTGGTTCGTGAAGAAGATACAAAATATCGTTTTAAAGGAGGAGGAGCTGAGGGATTATACGCTTGAGACCCTGACTCCCGGGCTTTTGAGAGAGTACAAAAAAATGGGATTTGCCGACGAGGGAATTGCCGAGATAATCGGCTGTTCGGGCGCCGACGTGCGGGCAAAGCGCGAGGAGTTCGGGATCCGTCCGGTTTATAAAATGGTTGACACCTGCGCGGGCGAGTTCGAGGCTGTATCACCGTATTACTACTCAACGTATGACGAGGAAAACGAGGCGGTTCCTTCCGATAAGCGCAAGGTTCTGGTGCTGGGCTCGGGCCCGATAAGAATCGGTCAGGGCATCGAGTTCGACTACTGCAGCGTCCACAGTATTCAGGCGCTCAAGAAAATGGGGATCGAGACGATAATCATCAACAACAATCCCGAGACGGTCAGCACCGACTTTGACACATCGGACAGGCTGTATTTCGAGCCCCTGACCGAAGAGGATGTTTACAGCATAATTGAGCTTGAAAAGCCCGAGGGCGTGATACTTCAGTTCGGCGGCCAGACCGCGATAAAGCTCGCGAATTTCCTCGACCGCATGAACGTGCCGATCCTCGGCACCAAGCCCAAATATATTGACGAGGCCGAGGACCGCGAGAAGTTTGACGCTGTGCTCGAAAAGCTCGGCATAAAGCGCCCCAAGGGCAGAGGCGTGTGGAGCCTTGAGGAGGGCATACGCGAGGCCGGGGAACTCGGATATCCCCTGCTCGTCCGCCCGTCGTATGTGCTCGGCGGCCAGGGCATGGAGATCACCCACAACGAGAAAGAGCTTGTCCAGTACCTTGAGGACGCGTTCAAGAAGGACAAGGAAAACCCGGTGCTGATCGACAGATATTTAGGCGGACGCGAGCTTGAGGTAGACGCGATCTGCGACGGAACCGACGTGTTTATCCCCGGAATTATGGAGCATCTTGAGCGCGCGGGTATCCACTCGGGCGACAGCGTTTCGATATATCCGCCCCAGAACGTGCCCGAGGAAATAAAAGAAAAAATCATGGACGTGACGCGCAGGATAGCGGTCGAGATGAAGGTCATCGGAATGATCAATATTCAGTTTATCGAGTTTAAGGGCGAGCTTTATATAATCGAAGTAAATCCCCGCTCGAGCCGCACCGTGCCGTATATCACAAAGGTTACGGGCGTGCCCGTTATAGATTTGGCGACAAGGGTCATGTTGGGCGAAAGCCTAAAAAGCATGGGCTACGGCAGCGGCATAAGCCCCGAGGCCTCAATGGTGGCTGTCAAGGTTCCTGTATTCTCTACCGAAAAATTGCCAATGGTTGAGGTCAGCCTCGGCCCCGAGATGCGCTCGACCGGCGAGGTTCTGGGCGTTGGCAGGACCTTTGAAGAAGCGATTTACAAAGGCTTTGTGGCGGCCGCGACCACGATCCCCCATAAGGGCAGCACGATCCTCGCGACGATCCGCAATCTGGACAAACCCAACTTTCTGCCGCTCGCCAAGCGGTTTGACGCGATGGGTTGCCGCTTTATCGCGACGGGCGGCACGGCTGAGTTTTTGAAGGAAAACGGGATAAATGTGAGAACCGCCAAAAAGATAGGTGAGGGTGTGCCGAATGTGCTTGACGTGATACGCAGCGGCGTGTGCGACTTGATTATCGACATTCCCAAAAAGGGCAACGACAAGGGCAGCGACGGATTTAAAATAAGGCGCTGCGCCTCCGAGTGCTCGATAACGCTTATGACCTCGCTCGATACTGTCGGCGCGCTGGTCAGCGTGATGGAACAGAACCTGACCCCCGCCGACACCGAAGTGATCTCGGTAAAAGAGATAAAATAAATAAACCCCGAGAGGCGTCAAAAACGCCTCTCGGATCAGACTGTCGAAAAAGGGAAGAAAAAGCTCAGAAAAGACTGGGCTTTTTCTGTATTTTATGATAAAATATAGGTAA
>CANRGH010000033.1 GCA_947630135.1 uncultured Monoglobus sp. | reverse complement strand
TCATCCCGAATGACAACATGAGCGGCGACGGCGACAGAATGTTCATGGCGGCTCTTTTCCCCATAACCGAGAGCGCCATGATAAGCGACAGGAAGGGCCTCACCGTCACGATCAAGGACGATGAGGAGCAGGAGCCCGCCGTGATCTCGTTCGGAAGCTCGGAGTATTATCCCGAAGGCGGCTATATAAGGGTCACGCTTGAAAGGAGCGGGGCGATAAATCAGATGGTGGCGGTCAAGGTCACAACCTCGGACGGCACCGCGGCGGCAGGCCGCGACTATTCGCAGGTAGACACCGAGGCGGCATTCCCCTACGGCGTGACCGAGCGCGCCCTCAATATACCGATCAGGAGCGAATATATAGGCGAGGACGCCGACTTTAACATCACGCTCTCCGACCCGAAGGGCTGCGTCATTGGCGGAAACCCGACCGCGCGCGGAATTATCCCCGCGGGCAGCGAGAGCTATTCGTTTGAGAACGAGGCTGAAAACGAGGTAACCGCGGCGGATTTCGCCGGCGATGATGATGTTGTTCTCGGCGACGCGTATGATTTTAATAATTTTGGTGTGAAAACAAGCATGGCGTTAGGTAAAGCCGGTATCATGGATAAAATAAATACTCAATACGAAGTGGTTGCCGATGCTCATTGGAATTATAATTCACCGAGAATAGAGACAATAGCTCATGGGTATTTGGATAAGAACAGAACAACTGATTATAAAGGATATATCTATAACGGATTCGAGTTTGATTGTTCTTGCAGCGGTGACGGCGATACCATTATTGGTTTTGGCGGCGAGCATACGATATCCACTCCAATTTATGAAAACTCGGGAACATGGGACAGGCAAAAAATAGATGTATTTCAAAAAGAAGAACGAATGGGCGGTACCACAGGACCCATTGGGCATTCGGGAAAACTGCTTAATATGTTTGAAATACACTTGACGTACGATAAGGGCGCGACCCATAATGCCAGAGATTTGAAAATATACTCGGCGTCTCCCATATTAAGACCGTTTGACATTTCGCTCGAGGGCCCCATACCTCTTAAATTCCTTGACGGCGACGGAAATTACAAGAACAACACGGAGATCGGCGGAGAGATCGCGGACGCGACAAAGGTCTCGCTCAGCGGCGCGGTGAGCGGAAAGATAGTAAGATTTGCCAAAGACGGCAGCGATACGATCACCGTCAACACAGGGGGCAAATACTCGCTCATAACGAATCTTAATATCGTGAACAGCGACAGCAAAGAATCGACACAGATAGATAAAAAATACATAAGCGGACTCGGAACAAATTCGGTCTCGGTCAAGCTCACCGAAGATTTCTTGGATAATTATGCGGACTATGTTCAATATCCGGACAACGGAAGCCACGGCAAAAAGGGACAGTTCAACATTCAGCCCGTGCTCGGTTATATAGACACGACCGTCAACATAAACGCCGATCCGCTTAACGCGGCCTCGGTCACGGCGAGCGGAAATGTTCAGCCCAACAGCGACGGCTCATACACCTACCACAAGGGCGATACCATAAGATTTACTCAGACAATAAACCGGCCCGATATGTATACCTCTGACAGAATAAAGATAGTGACCGAGGGAAATAACAATCCGAACGACAGTCTGGTAAAATACGACGAAAAGCCCGATGGGAGTCTCACGAATTACTGCACATATTTTAATAACTGCAACAAAATAGACGTGACGCCTTACTACACCAGACAGGGCAATCAGATAATCGTCAGAGTAGCCAAGACCGATCTTGACAAGTTCGACACAAGCAAGGGTATATTCACAAACACGGGCGCCGACACCGGAGATTATATGGAATATGTGGTGTCGGAAGACAACGTGGTCGAGGACTTCTATGAAATGACAGCCGCGCCCGCGCAGGACGGATATATTTCGATTTGGCGGCAGACCGGCACGGACACGACGCAATACGCGCAAAACACATTTTATTTCAAGGCGGACTCCGATCCGCAGAAAAACATAGTATTTCTGACCTGCGTGAAGGCGGATGATACCCCCTATGTTTTAAGCGGCAAAGCGAAATGTTCGGATCAGCCCTTAAACGGCTCGTTCGAGAGCAGTCAGTATCTGCCCGCGAGCGGGACATATATATACATTGACCCGTATAACTACGGATTATCCGACAATGACGGCAATTTCACCACCACCGCCATGTACGGCATTGACGGATACAGCGTTATTTACAGAATAACGGCCTCGGGCACGGTCACATACGGCACGACGGTTTTCGATAATTCAGATACAACACAATTCGGTCAGGGCGACAGCGCGTTCACCGCTTATAACACGCAGGCGGGCACGATCAGGGTCAACACCGCCGATGTGACGGTTCCGCATATCAGCGCGTTTGCGGCAGCGGACGAAAACGGCGCTCAAAACGAAGACAACACGGTCGAGATAAGCGACGACGAGTTTTTTACCTTCACGATCACCGTCAATAATGACAACGCGGCCTACACCGATTCGGACGGAAACTCGCACAACGAGAATGTCAAGCAGATCGACCTCTTGGTTTGTGATCCCAATACTAAAGACTTCAAAATCAAAACCGTTATAACGGGAACGATAGCCACGCCCGCTCCCAGCGAAAGCCCGGAGCCTGCCGAGACTCCCGATCCGAATGCCACGCCCGCGCCCACGCGCGATCCCAACGGGGTGGACAACACCGCCGGAATAATAAAGGAGAGCGAGACGGTCAATAACGACGGAACGACCACAACGGTATGGAAGATGAACTACACCTTCAAAAAGGGCCATTCCGATTTTTATCAGGCCAGCGACAAGCTGTATGTCAGACTGACGACCGACAGGCTCATGGGCAACGGCAAGTCGATCGACGCCGACGGGAACGAGCAGGACAGCGAAGCGTTTATGCAGACGACCTATAATCCCATCAACACGGGCTGCACATTAACGGAGCAAAATCCGCAAAAGCCCGTGACGCAGGACATAGAGGTCGATACTTATATGGATTTTGTGACCCTGCCGCTTATCGGCAAGATGAACGCGTTCTTTAATCTTGATTGTGTAAGTTTGTCGCTCACCAGTCTGCCCGACGGCGGAGAGCGCCTCGGCATCGGAGCTGTTCCGCTGGCCGATGAGCATGTAATGTCGGATTCGGGAATATCGAAAGAAGAACTGGAGAAAGGCGCCGATCTGTTCAAGGATATGGGATTGCTTGCCGGCGACACTCATTTCATAGGCATGGGTTCATGGGGACTGAGCCCCATATTCGGAATTTATATTGATTTCGGCGTCAAAGGTTCCGACGGCGTTCTTGAATTCACGGGCGGCGGATTTTATCTCGGAATAAGCGGAGAATTCAGGCTCGTTCAGTATTTCATGGTCGGCGCGGTGCCGATATACCTCGGAGTTGACGGAGAACTGACCGCCGCGTCCCAGGGCGGATTCAGCGCGAAAGACAAAAACAGGATAACTATCAATTCGATCAAGGACGTCTCCAACTCGTTCGGCACGCGTTTCGCGCCCGAGTGGAACATTCAGGCCTACGCCGATGTTTACGCGTACGCGGGTGTCGGTCTGTGCGGTATTTTGGGAGTGAGAGGCGGATTTACTTTCGGCGGAGATTATATTTATTATCCAACGGTAAAGGAAATGTATCCGTCATATCACACAGACGGACTGACCCTGGACGCGACGATAAGAATAAAACTTGACGCGCTCCTGTTCTCGATACCGATCCCGGTGGTTACGCTGATGGAGCAGAATTACGGATACTTCAAGGATGTTGAAGAAGCGCGCGAGGAACAGGAGAAGCAGGAAGAGGAAGATAAAGATAAGGATAAGGCGGAGACCGCGGACGCCGCGCAGGCTGTCATGAGGCCCAGAGCCGAGGGCACGTCCGAGTGGCTGCCAAACGGCGATCTTGTGCAGGCGGCCGGCTCGTTTGAAGAGGACGGCACAAGCGTGCTGCTCGAGAACGGATATGACAGAGCCGACCCGCAGCTTCTGAATTTGGGCAACGGAAAAGTGCTGCTCGTGTTTGTGGCCGACATTCCCGAAAGGAACGATGAAAACAGAACCGCGATAATGTACAGCATTTATGAAAACAACACATGGTCAGACCCGAAAATGATACATGACGACGGCACTGCCGACTTTGAGCCCGATATTTGCGACGCGGGCGACAAGGTGCTGATCTCATGGACTTCAAGAGCCGAGGACGCGGAATACACGAACGAAAAGGAATACTTAAAGAGCCTCAACGTCCATGCCGTGACGCTCGACAAGAACACCCTTGAGCTCGGCGAGGTCGAGAAGCTGACCGACGACGACTACTTCAACAGCACACCCGTCGGTGTGTATGACGACGCGAGCGGCGACATGATGGTATTTTATCTGAAATCCGCGCCGACCGACGACTTTGAGCAGTCGGTATCGCCCACGGTCAACGAGGGCGAGATCATGTATATGCTCTACGACGCGGAGCAGGGCAGATGGCTGAGGGATATGTATTACGACAACGAGGTGTCCGACAACGGCGTTAAACAGACGCTCACCGACGAGTGGGGCGGACAAAGATTTTTGTCATCACCCATTAACGATTTCGGAATGAATGATCCCGTCATCATCGACTTTGACGCCGCAAGCTTCGGCGGAAAAGGAATATACACCTACACAGTCGACGAGGACAACAACATGGACACCGATGCCGACAGAGAGCTGTTTGTTCAGATCTACGATTTTGAGACGCACAAGACATACGACCCGATAAGAATTACCAATGATAATTACTGCGACTCGATGCCGCAGATCGCGAGCGCCGGAGAAAATACGTGCCTGTTCTGGCTTGAAAACAACAGCGATATACGCTATATAAGCATTGCCGGACTTATCGAGGAGGGAATAACCGACGGCGGCAATATCGATCCCGATTATGAGCATAAGATCGGTCTTGTGTACTGCAATACCGACGATCCGAACGTCAATCCCACATTCGGTAGCTTCGAGCCGTTTGTGGACGCGGACGGAAACATATACATTGTATGGATCCAGCCCGAAAGAAACGAGGACGGAAGCAGCGGACAGGAGATCTACGCGACCGCGATGATCAACGACGAAAACGGCTCAAACTGGTCAGAGGGCATACGCCTTACCCACAGCGGCGCGTTCAACGACGAGCCCGCTCTCGTGATAGATCAAAACGGAAATCTGATGACCGTCAACAATCAGTATAAGCTTGATAATAACAGCGACGACATCGCTGTCACGGACGTTAAGCTCGTTTCAACGCAGTATGAAACCGTCGGCTCGCTGGAGCCCGCCGACACTCAGCTTTCGGATGAGCATCCGATGGCGGGCGAGACGATCGACGTGACGCTTGCGGTCAAGAACACGGGCATTAAGCCAGCGTCGGGTTACACCCTTGACATATACGAGGTGATCAATGGAGAGATCAAAGAGAAACTGTTCTCGGCCGAGTCTGACGAGTATATCACTCCGTCGTCAAGCTCATATACGAGTTTTAAATGGACGGTGCCCGAGAGCTTTGACGGCATAAACGACCTTTCGCTGTACGCGGAGCTTAACGAGACAGGCACCGGGCAGACTCTTATGTATCAGAGCGACAGCATCGACATAGAGCCGAATTACGAGATCACCGATTATAATCTGACCCAGGACGCCGACGGCATGAAGATAGATTACTCCGTCACAAACAGCGGAAACGCCGACGCGAACCCGAGCGAGGAGGTTGTTGTGACCTTCAACGACATTTATTACAGCGGAAAGACCTCCGATCCGTATCTTAAAGAGCAGATCGGAGAGCTGAAGCCGGGCGAGACGAAGAGCTATTCGAGCCGTCTCACTATCCCCGCGGATGATTTTGAATACGGATTTTTAAACGCGTACATCGGAGTGAAGGACAGCGAGGGTAACGAATTAGGCCGTGGCGAGGCGTTTGAGCTGCCTCTTGAGTTCCCTTACAGCATCACGGTCAACGGTGACGAGAACCTTTCCGAGATAACGCTCAAAAAGGGCGAGACCCTTGACCTGAGCACGGAATTCTCCCAAAGCGAGTATTATAAAGGCGCCGAGGTGGGTTACTATGTGCGCGACTGCTCGGTGGCGCATATGATCGGCAATACTTTAAAAGCCGTCAGAGAGGGCGAAACCACTCTTGAAGTCATGATAATGCCCTGCGGAGGATATAAAGAGATAAAAGTGACCGTCACGGGAGACGGAACATCACCCGCTCCCACAGGACGCCCGTCGAGCGGAGGAGTAGGCTTTGTCGGCGGCAGCTTCGGAACGGCCACGGAGTCCGCGGCGACTCCGCTGCCGACGGATGCTCAGGGCCCCGATGTCTCGGCGCAGCCGATCGAGACCCCCGACGGAGAGATAACAAGATTTGAGGATGTCAGCCCCTCCGACTGGTTCTTCGGCAGCGTGGATTACGTCGCCGAAAAGGGTTACATGAACGGAACCGGAGACGGAATTTTCGAGCCGTATCTCAATGTGACGCGCGGAATGTACGCGACCGTTCTGGGCCGTATGGAGGGCGTATTATCCGCGGCAGCAGACAGCGGATTCGCGGATGTGGCGCCAAATGAGTACTATGCCCCGTATATCGCGTGGGCGGCGCAAAACGGCATTGTGGACGGATACGGCGACGGAAACTTCGGCCCCGAGGACAATATCACCCGCGAGCAGATCGCCAAGATGACGGCGAACTACATAACATACAAAACAGGTTCAGCGGCGAGCGGAGCCGATCTCAATTTCACTGATGCCGCGGATATTTCGGATTGGGCGCGCGAGCCGATAGCGCTCTGCGTCGAGCAGGGGATCTTAAACGGCAATGACGACGGAACCTTCGCGCCGCAAAACAACGCGACCCGCGCCGAGACCGCCGCGATAACCGAAAGGCTTGACAAACTGATTTCAGATCGTCGATAAATCAAATATATCATCTGTATTGAACAAAAAAGCCGTCGCGCAAAATGCGGCGGCTTTTTGCTTATTCGGTTGACAAAAATTTTGCATAATTGTATAATTAAGATGAAATATGACGTGAGGAGATTTGAAATGGCTGAACAGTTTTTGAGAACGGAACTTTTGCTTGGAAGGACGGCTTTGGAAAAGCTTGCCGCGTCGCGCGTGGCCGTGTTCGGTATCGGCGGCGTCGGGGGCTATGTGGTTGAGGCGCTTGCGCGATCCGGCGTTGGGACTCTTGACCTGATCGACAGCGACGTTGTCTCGCCGAGCAACATTAATCGCCAGATAATCGCCACCCGCAAGACCGTCGGCAAATTCAAGGTTGACGTCGCGGCGGAAAGAATTGCGGAGATCAACCCGGCGGCCGAGGTTATAAAACACAGAATTTTTTATTTGCCCGAAACCGCAGACGAGCTTGACTTTAAAAAATACGATTACGTAGTCGACGCGATTGACACCGTGACGGGAAAGATCGCCATTGTTGTCAACGCCGATAAGGCGGGGACTCCGGTCATAAGCTCAATGGGGACCGGGAACAAGCTTGACCCCGCCGCCTTTGAGGTTGCTGATATTTATGAAACGTCCGTCTGCCCCCTCGCGAAGGTTATGCGCCATGAGCTAAAGCGCAGAGGAATAAAAAGCCTGAAGGTCGTTTACTCAAAAGAAAAACCGCTGAAACCGCTCGCGGGGGCCGAGAATGGTTTGGACGCGCGCAGGCCGGTCCCGGGCAGCGTGCCGTTTGTTCCACCCGCAGCGGGGCTGATAATCGCGGGCGAGGTCGTGAAAGATTTAATCAGTTAAATTTTTTCGGCACTGTCCTTTTTAACTCCCACTGTGTTTGTTAAAATAAACATAAAGAAAAACAAATTTGCATTGGGAGGTAATCTTATGAAAAAGTTTCCTATCGGCTTTAACACAAAAATCAAGGACGGCTCCGCGCTTGATGCCGCGGCTCCGGTTTATACCGACAAGAACGTGCCGAGGAAGTCGGTCGTTCGGGTTTATTTTCCGTCAAGAGGCATGACCCTCGCTTATTACAACGACAAATTTGACTTAAAGCCCGGCGACCTGGTTTATGTTGACGGCAAGCTTGAGGGCAAAAGAGGAAGAGTTGTTGACGTGAATTACTCGTTTAAAATCAAGCTTTCGGATTACAAGCGCGTGATCGCGGTCGCGGACACAAGCGTCAGCGGACGCTTCCGCATTGCCGGCTCGCATGTTATCACCTTTGACGAGGGCGCTGTTCCGTTTGAGAAGGCGCTTGCGTGGTTCAAGGCTCCGGAGGATGACGAGGATTACGCGGTCGGCAGCGATGACGGCGAGGGCTTCCCGCTCGACGATTTGAGCCAAATGAATATCGCGCCCGAGATAGCCGACAGAGGCCACAACTATTATTTGGAAAACAAGGTAAGCTACTTAAGCCTCGACGGCACGCGCGGATCTGCCGTTGTTGAGGGCACAGAGCCGTATGAGGTCGCCTTTGATTATTACGACGGCCAAATCAGCAATCTCACCTGCTCGTGCTTTTGCAGCTATAACTGCAAGCATGAGTTCGCGGTTATGCTTCAGCTCAGGGAGACGCTGGATTTTATAACGAAGAACTGCGGCGACGAGTATTGCGGATATTTCGCGGCAATAAGCAAAGAGACTTTTATGAACATAGTTATGAGCAGGAACGAGAACGGAATTTTAAATCTGGAGGTATGATATGAAGCGTTCAAACCAAAAGCTGAAACTCATGTATTTGGCGAAAATTCTGCTTGAAAACACAGACGAGGAGCACACGATAACCGTGCCTGAAATGATTGCCGAGCTTGATAAGCTCGGCATTTCGGCCGAGCGGAAAAGCGTTTATGATGACCTTGAATATCTGCGGCTGTTCGGGCTTGACATATGCTCGAGAAAATCGCGCACAACCGATTATTTTATCGCGAGCCGCGACTTTGAGCTGCCCGAGCTCAAGCTGCTCGTGGACAGCGTTCAGTCGTCAAAGTTTATCACGCGAAAAAAGAGCATGGAGCTTATCTCAAAAATCGAGAAGCTCACAAGCCGCGAGAACGCGAAAAAGCTGCACAGGCAGGTTTTTGTCACCAACCGCGTTAAGACGCTGAACGAGCTGATTTATTACAACGTTGATAAAATCCACGACGCGATCGCCCTTGACAGGCGGATCACGTTCCGCTATTTTGACCTTGATCTTGACAAGAAGAAGGTCTATCGCAAAAACGGCGACAAATACACCGAGTCTCCGGTCTCGCTCACCTGGGACGACGAGAATTACTATTTGATCACATACAAGAAAAAATACAACAAATACACTCATTACCGCGTAGACAAAATGGAGGGTGTTGAGATCACCGACGAAAACCGCGAGCTCTCGACGGAGGCGTTTGACATATCCGAGTACGTCAAAACGATGTTCCGAATGTACAGCGGAGACGAGACCAATGTTTCAATTCGGTTCGACAACGACCTCGTGGGCGTTGTTTACGACAGGTTCGGGATCGACGTTCCCGTTATGAAAGAGGATGACAAGCATTTCATCTGCCGCGCAAAGGTGGCGGTCAGCCCGCATTTTCTTTCATGGATAATGAGCTTTGGCGACAAAGCGAAAATAATTTCGCCGCAAAGCGTTATTGACGATTTGTATGAGCTTGCAGCAAAGGCAAAAAGCAATTATGA
The DNA here is from genome assembly GCA_947630135.1 of uncultured Monoglobus sp. Taxonomy (GTDB): domain Bacteria; phylum Bacillota; class Clostridia; order Monoglobales; family Monoglobaceae; genus Monoglobus. The sequence continues at coordinate 1,157 of CANRGH010000033.1, read as the reverse complement.
CTAAATAATTATGCGCAGTCCGTTTTTTTGTACATTAATTATATTAAAAAAATATAAATCTTAGCTGATAAAAAGTGCCGAAAACACGTTGATTTGACGTGTTTCCGGCACTTTGTTTTTTCGTGAACTGCTGAAATCCCGAAATAATTTGCAAAGAAATTATTGATTTTAAATTGCTATCCGTTTAAAATTGCGTCTTTAAAAATATTTATTAAGTATTTGTATTCGGAGTATTGTCCGTCTGAAGCTTTAACCAACGCGTCACGCACATATCCGGCCGACTCTTTCAAAAGCTGTTTGTCCATTTTAAAACCATGAGCCGAGGCAAATTGTGTGGCAAAGGTTATGATTGAGCGTGTGTTTCCTTCGCGGAAAGGATGAACCTGCCACAATGCGGCAATTTGTTTCGCAAAAATGTTTGCCGTTTCATCAATGCCGAGAACAGACCAGTCTGTTTTATTAAGATTATTAATTGCCGTTGCCAAGTCATCTTTGATATTTTCCGGTTTGCTGTATTTTACGGTATCGCCGCCAAGAACTCGCTCGCCTTTTACCAATTGAATAGTGCGAAATTCACCTGCCCATTCGTATATGTTCTCAAAAATATATTTGTGCAGCAATCGCAAATGCCTGGCATCGAATGAACAGTTATCAGCTAATTTATCAATGTCAAGCAATTTAATATAAGTAATGCTGCTTTCGGCTTTTTCAAGTTCCTTTTCATCTTTTATACCAAGGAGATTTTTAAGAACATCAGCGTTATCATATAAATACGGATCTTTCATACTGTTACTCTATATTTATCAATAGTCTTTTTTAAGACCTCATTTATTTCCATATTGCCTTTGATATACTCATCAACTAAATTAAGAGTTTCTTTTGAAGGCTCCGGAGCGTCGAGCACAGATATTGCCAAAGCGTCGTTCGCTATCTTTTCACGCTGAACACGCGTAGTCTCCGCGATAGAATATTTACCGGCCATTTTTACCTCTCCAATCTTTTAAATACTATATACAAGTATACCACAAATATGTACGCAAGTCAATTAATTGTAATAAGCTTTTATTTTGTTATTTTCCCACGTGAATTCCCAAAGTAAATTCCAGAGTGGAAATTAGAGTGGAATTAAGTGTGGGAAAGAAAAAGTGGTAGAATTA
>CANRGH010000032.1 GCA_947630135.1 uncultured Monoglobus sp. | reverse complement strand
CCATACTTATTTCCGCCCTTTTCCCGCTCTAAATGCCACTTCCTCCTCACTCTGGAATTTACTTTGGGAATTCACGATTATCTTTTTTGAAGTCATTTTGTATCAATAATATCCACCTAACTATCGAATTAAAGTCATATTCGTACCTGATTAAAATATCGCTTGTTAATACCAACATATCTATCTCTTATTTTATTTTATAAACGTCTTACTGAAGATTTCTAAAACATTCTTTGTCACATCAACCCATAAATAATTCTTTATCCTTTCAAGATTTTGATGCAACATTTTCAACTCACTATTTTACTTATTCAAATTTCAGGTTCATGATTTTGCTTTTTGTTCTCATTGGTAAGCCTTAAAATAATCTTTTCTGGTTATTCCGTTTCTTTCCCCACGCGAAAGCATATTAAGGTTAATATCTTTGATTACTTTTATCATCATATTGATAAACATTATAGTCAATTCAAAAACGAATTCGCGTATTTGCTTAAAGATTGTACAAATGAAGACTACAGGTTATTGTATAATCTCTGCAAAGCTGCGCTTAACATCAAAAAGTGAGAGATATGTCACGCAGTAGGGACGTATAACCAACGTTTTTATGTGGGTTCTATTCGGCAAATTTTATAAAGTAATGATATTGTATTAAAACCCTCGGAACGGCTGTTCTACTGCGTGACGGCGTGGAAAGTTAGGGCTTTGCGAGGTACGGATTTGCGTGGGTTTCGGAGCTTGTTTCGGGGTCGGGTATATTATAATATGTCTCGATGGGCCGAAAATCAAGGTCTAATGTTCCACGGTTTTGGTTTTCTTCGGAGTGATCTCAGACTTGCTTTGAGCTATTTGCTCGGCTTTGGTCAGTTTTTGTCGAATCGACTTGTCCTGCTGCAAAACATTCAGTTCGCGGTTTACTTCGGTTTCGGATTGCTTTAATAAGGTATAATCGTATTTCTTACCGTAAATTTCCTTTAGCCGATATGCGGCTTCGGTCATGGCGTTGTCTCTGATGCTTTGGCGCTCATAATTTACTTCGGCTTTATCCTCCTGTGGTATGGCGCTTTGGGTTTCAAAATAGCGAGCTTTTTCTGTATTGTATCGCTCGGATAAGTCCGAATTTATGTTGTTTAGCTTTTCGAGAACCATAGCGTTATCCGAGATTTGTCTTTCGAGTTCCGATACTTCTGTGTCATTTTGGCAATAGAGTTCAGAGAGTAAATATTTACGTTCGTTTTTCAGCTCCTCAATTTCCTCAATAACTTTGGCTATACGGCGCTCAAGCTGATTTTGCTTTACAAACCGTATAGAAACGAGGGACTTTTTCTCGGATTGCAGCTTTTTGCGTTCGGCATTCTTTTGTTTAAGCCCGGATTGGATTTTGTCATATCTTTTGAGTATCGATACTATTTTCTTTTTATCCTGTTCTATACCTTTGATTCGAACAGAATTAAACTTTATCCGATACCTAAATATAACCAAACTCGCGCGTATGTTTTCAAGCAGCGCCGCGATTGACGGTACTGTATTCTTTAGGGCGTCAGTCAGCTTTTTAACATGAGCTTTTAATTCGCGCAGAAGTTTGTTGTCAGCCTTGATCTGCCGATTTAGCTCACATCTTTCCGAAACACCGCCGCGCTGCTCGATAATGCGGGCAGTCACTCCCTCGTGAATTGTCGGCTGTTCGTCAATGTTTCTATCCTTAAAACTCCGGCAGTCGATACGGGCGTCAATGTTTTTCTGCTCCAAAGATTTATTGACAGCTTTTTCCCAGGCTTTGCGCCATTTTAAAATCTGCCCCTCGCTGTTCCACTTGGCGCATATCGGGTTCTGTCTGCCGTAGCGTGTGCTTTTCGGATTTTTGGAAACTCGCTCTAAATTCTGCGCTTCAGCCTCGGAGGGTGTCATGTAGATTTTCTTCTTGCCGACCCTGTATTGATACTGCTTCTCCCAGCCGTCGGCTTGCGCCGTCTTAAACTCGGCTGAGGTAAATCTGCGTTCCTCATCACCGCGCTTGCAAAGATATTCTTTTTGCGTCTTAGCCTGCCACTTGCCCTTTTTGTCAAGCGGTCTTACTGTAAGTAAAATATGAGCATGTGGATTGTGTCCGTCAGTGTCATGGATATTCACGTCGGCGCACATTCCTTTTGACACGCACTGCTCTTGAACAAAATCTTTAAGTATTGCTTTCCATTCGCCAAGATCAACTTCGATAGGCAAAGCAACAATAAGCTCACGAGCAATTCTGCTGTCTTTTGATTTTTCGGCGGCTTCAACTGCGTTCCACAATTCAGAGCGGTCTTTCCATTCTTCGAGTGCGTTTGGAGGCAGGAATACTTCACTGTAAACACAGCCCTGCTTACGGGTATAGTCGTGTTGAACACCGTCGTAGTCGTTATATATCTGTGAACAGGACGCGTAGGCCGCGGCAGCCGCAGCCGAGCGGCCACTGCTTCGACTTATCATTTTTGCTTCAAAGTGATATATTGCTATAAATATTACTCCTTTCTGCCCGACGGCGGGCAGTTTTGGTTCTTTTACCAAAAGAACATGGGCGGTCTGCGCCCATATGCAAAAACTAAAATAATTAGTTTTTGCAGTCAGTCGAACATGACGGAATTATTCCGTCATACGTTGGAAAAGCAACGCTCGGCTATTATTTCATAATAGCGTGTTCGACTGAACGGATAATCCGCAGAGCGAATTATCCGCGCCCTCCGCAGGAGCGCACGGCTGCCGCCGCATGGCGGCAGTACCACCACCCGAAAAGCCTGCAGCTTTTCGGGTGGTGAGTAAGTGCGCCCTTCGGGAATATTTAAGCGCTCCGAATACTCGGAACGCTTAAAAAGTTTCAGTTCTATCTCAAAATATCAGAAAAATACTTTTCCAGTTCATCAAGCTCCATAGACACAATTCTCGGGAAGACCTTTTCCAGTATCGCGCCTTCTTGAATTAGCCTGCGTGTCCGCAATTTTCTCAGCTTCACACGATCTCGTTTTTCTGCCTCTTCGAGCCTGTGTTTCGCCTGTGTCAGCTTTTTCTCAAGAGCATCATGATCCATTCACATACCCCTTACTTTTCAGATTCTCTAAAATATCCCGTTTCTTCCCAAACTTTTCTGTCCGGGCAGTAATAGCTGTATTCTCTTGAACCGCCCATTTTCATAGCATAGCCAAAGTTTAGTATGCCCTGCTGCAGGCCGATACGGATATACTGTGCGTCTTTTCCGATTGCTTTTGCGATTTCGATAACAGGCACATTTCGTCCGGTAAACTTTGGCGTTTCCACATAAATCTTTTGCTCCAATAAATCACCGCCTTTGCGAATTATTTTTTCGTTCTATCAGTAAAATCAAATTGATTATGTATTATCAATTCACAATTCTATTATACACGGTTTTCACAATTTGTCAAGCACTTTTAATCATGAATATGTTAAAATATTTTTAAATACGCACTTGCAATGCGTAATTGTTTGTGATATAATATTTTCAAGAGGTGACAGACATGAAAAATTCCCCAAAAGAAATCGGACTGCGCATACGGAATATGCGCAAAATGAGAAAGCTCAGTCAGACAGATCTGGCAAATCTTTTAGGCAAATCCCTGCGTACCGTGCAAAAATATGAAAGCGGCGAGATCGAAGCGTCTATCTCGGTGATCAACGAGATCGCCGATAAGTTGGACACCACCGCCAACTATTTAATAGGCTATGAGCAGGACGGAGTTAATCTTGACAGCATTGCCGACTTCTGCACATTTCTGTTCAAGCTGGAACGCAAAGCAGGTGTGAAGTTTGATATCGACGTTAAAAAGCCGAAAACTGACGGTAAGTGGAGCTGTTCCGTTATATTTGACGGGCAGGACAAAAGCGCGGATATGAACTCCCAGCTGTGTTTGCTGCTCGAAGAATTTGCAAATGCGAGAGAAAACCTTGAACAGCAAATGCTGACATATCCGGCATATGAGCAATGGCAGGACAGAACTACCGCATATTACGCTCAATGTCCGCTGAATGATTTGTCTGATAATCAAAGTCTTAAAGGAGCGAACAAAATCATGAAAAAACTTGAATAGCAAGGAGGCAAATTATTATATGAAATTATCTAACGGTATGGGTTCAATATACAAATTATCGGGAAAACGCCGTAAGCCGTGGCGCGCGGTTAAAACAACCGGCTGGGTGATCGATACTGACGGCGAGCGTGTTAAACAAAACAGGGTCACTATCGGATATTATCACTCAAAGGAAGAAGCATTTCAGGCGCTAATGAATTACAACGCCGATCCGTATGATATTAAGGCAAACACAATTACATTTTCGGAACTTTATAACAAGTGGAGCGAAAGATACTTTGAAACTCTTTCAAATTGACTTACGACAAATACCGCGGTCGCTTTGCTAAAGTTATGAACCGCTTGAAAATGGATCACCGTCCGCACGAAACAAGACACACATTCATAACCTTAGGCAAAGAAGCCGATATGGACGAGTACATCCTTAAAATGATCGTCGGTCACAGTATCAGCGATATAACCGAAAAGGTTTATACGCACAGAAAAATCGGTCAGCTTCATACGGAGATCCAAAAGATACATAATGATAAAATACCCAAAAATATGACGCTGCTCACGGCATAAATTTTGTGCGCTACGTGTGTGCTACACGTAAAAATTCAGGACGTCTCACACATAGTGAAACGCCCTGTTTGTGGGATTTTAGATTTAATTTAGCCTTTCATCGCTTCCTCGACGGCTACGGCCACGGCTACGGTGGCGCCTACCATCGGGTTGTTGCCCATGCCTATGAGGCCCATCATTTCAACGTGGGCCGGAACCGAGGACGAGCCCGCGAACTGCGCGTCGCTGTGCATTCTGCCCATCGTGTCGGTCATTCCGTAGGATGCGGGGCCCGCCGCCATGTTGTCGGGGTGGAGGGTTCGGCCCGTGCCGCCGCCGCTGGCAACCGAGAAGTACTTCTTGCCCTGCTCGATGCACTCCTTCTTGTATGTTCCGGCAACCGGGTGCTGGAACCTCGTGGGGTTGGTGGAGTTTCCGGTGATCGAAACGTCAACTCCCTCAAGGTGCATTATCGCAACGCCCTCGCGAACGTCGTCGGCACCGTAGCAGCGAACCTTTGAACGCTCGCCGTCGGAATAGGCCGTTTCCTTGACAACCTTTACCTCGCCGGTGTAGTAGTCAAACTGGGTCTGAACATATGTAAATCCGTTTATCCTGGAGATGATCTGCGCGGCGTCCTTGCCGAGGCCGTTCAAGATTACTCTCAGGTCTTCCTTTCTCGCCTTGTTGGCGCTTCTGGCAAGGCCGATAGCGCCTTCCGCCGCCGCGAACGACTCGTGGCCCGCGAGGAATGCGAAGCACTTTGTCTCCTCGCGCAGGAGTCTCGCGCCCAAATTTCCGTGGCCAATGCCGACTTTTCTGTCATCGGCAACGCTGCCGGGAATGCAGAACGACTGGAGGCCGAGGCCGATCTTTTCGGCCGCGTCCGCCGCGGTCTTTACGCCGTCCTTAATGGCGATCGCCGCGCCGACCGTGTAGGCCCAGCACGCGTTCTCAAAGCAAATGGGCTGAATTCCCTTAACTATGTTGTAGGCGTCAACGCCCTTTTCGTCACAAATCTGCTTCGCTTCCTCGATAGAAGAAATTCCGTGTTTTTTAAGCTCCGCATTGATTTGATCAATTCTTCTTTCATAACTCTCAAATAAAGCCATATCTCAATTCCTCCTATCTATTATTCGTGGCGCGGGTCGATAAGCTTATCCGCGTCGTCAACGCGTCCGTATTGGCCGCTCGCTTTTTCGAGCGCCTCGTTGGCGTCGGTGCCGTTTGCGATCATTTCCATCATTCTGCCGAGCTGAACGAACTTGTAGCCGATGATGGTTCCTTCCTTGTCAACCGCGACCTTGGTGATATATCCCTCGGCGAGCTCCAGATATCTGGGGCCTTTTTTGAGTGTCGCGTATGTAGTGCCGACCTGGCTACGCAGGCCTTTTCCGAGATCCTCAAGACCGGCGCCGATCGGCAGGCCGTCCTCGGAAAACGCGGTCTGTGTGCGGCCGTAAACGATCTGCAGGAACAGTTCTCTCATCGCGGTGTTGATAGCGTCGCACACCAGGTCGGTGTTGAGCGCCTCAAGAATAGTCTTTCCCACGAGGATCTCGGAGGCCATAGCCGCCGAGTGGGTCATGCCGCTGCAGCCGATCGTCTCGACCAGGGCTTCCTGGATAACGCCTTCCTTAACGTTCAGCGTGAGCTTGCATGTGCCCTGCTGAGGCGCGCACCAGCCGATGCCGTGGGTCAGGCCGGAAACATCCTTAACTTCCTTAACCTGCGTCCACTTACCCTCCTGAGGGATAGGCGCAGGTCCGTGATATGCCCCCTTAACCAAAGGACACATCGCTTCTACTTCACTTGAATACTTCATATGATTGCTCCTTTCATTATACGATTATCGAACTTAATCGCTGCAAAATTCGATTTAAACCGCTTGCTGTGATAATTATATCAGTAAAATTAAAAATATGCAAGCCATATTCGGGAAATATTGAAAAATAAATTTGAAAAAATTTGTAGACAAAGCGGAAATGTTAATATATAATATATGGAAAGATGTTTTTGAGTGTTTCACACTGTCTCCGTCAGCGGGGCAAAAAAGACGCGAGGTGATCAATATGAGCGAGGTAATACTTGAAAAACAGGAAATCGAAAGCAAACTGAAAAAAATGGCGGCGCAGATCGTCGAGAGGAACGAGTTTGAAAAGAGCATATGCTTGATCGGAATTGTCCGCCGCGGCGTTGTCCTTGCAAACAAGCTCGCGGATTATATCAAAGAGCTCGGCGGGCCCGGGCTTGATGTGGGAGTTCTGGACATAACGCTGTACGGCGCGGATCATAATCTTATCGCGAAATATCCGGTGCTGAACGACACCGCGATAGATTTTTCGATAGACGGAAGGGTCGTCGTTTTGATTGACGACATTCTCTACACCGGAAAAACGATCCACACAGCGATCGACGCGCTGCTCAAGATAGGTTCGCCCGCTGAGATCCAGCTCGCGTGCTTTATCGACCGCGGAAGGCGCACGTTCCCGATAAGCGCCGACTATACCGGAGTCAGGATCAAGGGCTCGGGCCTTGACCGTGTCGCGCTTCACGTTGAGGAGGTTGACGGCGCGACCGAGATCATAATCGAAAAACGCAAATCACCGGCAAAATACTACGGAAATTAGAGGGACTTACACTTATGATAAAAGACTTATTGGGACTTAAGGAAACCTCGGCGGAGGATATTACCGCCATTTTGGATGACGCGGACAAGCTCAAGCGCGAGCTGCTGCTCAGTGATAACAAAAAATCAAATCTGCTCGGCGGCAAGGGCGTCATCACGTTGTTTTACGAGAACAGCACGCGCACGAGGGTTTCGTTTGAGATGGCCTCGAAATACCTCGGCGCCACGGCTGCGAACATGTCGTCAAGCGGCAGCAGCGTGGCGAAGGGCGAGACTCTGATCGACACGGTAAAGACTCTTGAGGCAATGAACACCGACGTGATAATAATCAGGCACAGCATGTCGGGCGCGCCGCACCTGGTGGCGAAGCATGTGGGCTGCCGCATAGTCAACGCCGGAGACGGCATGAACGAGCATCCGACTCAGGCGCTGCTCGACTTTATGACCATGCGCGAGAAAAAAGGTGATATAAAAGGCTTAAAAGTGGCAATAATCGGAGATGTGAAGCACAGCCGCGTCGCCCGCAGCAATATTTACGGGTTGAAAAAGCTGGGCGCGGAGGTCGTTCTGGCCGGCCCGTCTACGCTGCTTCCCAAACGGCTCGAAGATATGGGCGTTAAGGTCTATACCGACGTTGACAAAGCCGTTGAGGGCGCGGACGTTGTCATGGGTCTGCGCATCCAGCTTGAGCGGCAGAAGAAGGGCTTGTTCCCCACGGTTCGGGAATATAACAAGTATTTCGGAGTGGACAAGCGCCGCCTCGCGCTGGCGAAGCCCGACGCGATACTTATGCATCCCGGCCCGGTCAACCGCGGCGTTGAGCTCAACCCGGACATAATAGACGGCCCGCAGAGCGTTATTAACGAGCAGGTAACAAATGGCGTGTGCGTGCGCATGGCGGTGCTGAACATGGTGGCGAACGGCAGAAGATACGAGTCACGCGCGTGAAATTCGAGATAGGAGAAAATGATATGTCAATTCTGATAAAGGGGGGTCATGTGGTTGACCCGAAAAACAACATAGACGAGAAGCTTGATATTCTGGTAAAGGACGGGATAATCGCGAAGGTCGACGGCGATATAAGCGAGGCGGCGGACGAGGTAGTTGACGCTTCGGGAAAGATCGTGGCCCCCGGCCTGATCGATCTGCATGTCCACTTCCGTGAGCCGGGATACGAGTATAAAGAGGATATAGAGACCGGAAGCCGCGCGGCGGCGCGGGGCGGCGTTACGACGGTTGTGTGTATGCCGAACACCAATCCGCCGGTTGACAACCCGGCCCTGGTGAAGTATGTTATGGACCGCGGCAAAGAGGTCGGCCTGACCAACGTGCTTACCACGGGCTGCATCACCAAGGGGCAGCAGAGCAAGGAGCTCACCGAAATGGGCGAGCTTAAAAGCGCGGGCGCGATCGGCGTGTCGGACGACGGCAGACCGGTCATAAACCCGTCGCTTATGCGCAGGGCGCTTGAGTACGCCGGAATGTTCGATCTGCCCGTGATGTCGCACAGCGAGGATCTTGATCTGGTTGACGGAGGCTCGATGAACGAGGGATATATGTCGACCTATCTGGGACTCCGGGGAATTCCCAAGTGCGCCGAGAGCGTCGCGATCAGCCGCGATGTGCTGATCGCCGAGGAGGTCGGCGGCAGGCTGCATGTCTGCCATGTCAGCACCCGAAACTCGATCGACGCGATACGCCGCGCGAAAAAGCGCGGCGCGAACATAACCTGCGAGACAGCGCCACATTATTTTTCTCTGACCGAGAGCGCGGTCGACGGCTTTAACACCAACGCGAAAATGAACCCGCCTCTGAGAGAGCGGGACGATGTGGACGCGGTCATTGAGGGCCTTACAGACGGCACGATCGATGCGATAGCCACCGACCACGCGCCCCACGACCGGGATGAGAAGGATATAGAGTTTGAATACGCCTTAAACGGCATTGTGGGTCTTGAGACCTCGCTGGGCCTCGGTTACACAAATCTTGTCGTGCCCGGAAAGCTCACGCTCAGTCAATTGATAGAAAAGATGTCGGCCAGTCCGGCGGATATAATAAAGATCGACAAGGGCACCCTCAGCGAGGGAAAAGCGGCGGATATTGTGATTTTCGACACCGAGGAGGAATACACGGTCGATATAAGCAAGTTCGCCTCGAAAAACAACAACTGCCCTTACGACGGAATGAAGCTGCGCGGCAGGATAGATATGACGATCCTGGGCGGAAAAGTGGTGTATGAGCGTAAGGATTAGAAAATTGTCGCCCAGCCGTGGGATGAAAAGCGGGCGGATGCTATCCGCCCCTACAACATCAGAGGCCTGATTACTATTCGCTAATCTTTAATCACTACATTCGTAGGGGCGGATATTATCCGCCCGTCCCCTTAAAATGGCATGGCCGAAAATAAGAATTTCAATCAAAAGGAGAAAAATATGGACACACTTATTGAGAAAATTATCGAAACAGGGAACCCCACCGTGGCGGGACTTGACCCGAAGCTTGACTATCTGCCCGAGTCGATGATAAAGCAGTCATTCGACAAATACGGCGAGACCTTTGAGGGTGCGGCGAACGCGCTTTTCAGCTTTAACAAAGAGCTGATCGACGCGCTATGCGACATAGTTCCTGCGGTGAAGCCGCAGTCGGCGTATTATGAAATGTACGGCATCGAGGGCCTCAAGTGCCTTAAAAAGACGATAGAGTACGCGAAGTCAAAGGGAATGTATGTTATTCTTGACGCGAAGCGCGGCGACATCGGCGCCACAAGCGAGGCATACGCGAAGGCGTATCTCGGAAAGACCGATCTGGGAACGGAGCGGGAGCGCGCTTTTGAGCCCGACTCAATGACGGTCAATCCTTATCTAGGCACCGACGGCGTCAAGCCGTTTGTCGACCAGTGCGCGGCGAACCGCAAGAGCATTTTCGTCCTTGTCAAGACATCCAACAAATCTTCGGGCGAGCTGCAGGATCTGATCAGCGGCGGAAAGCCGATATATGAGCACATGGCGGGCTTGGTCAAGGAATGGGGAATTGACAGCATAGGGACCCACGGCTATTCGAGAGTCGGCGCTGTGGTCGGCGCAACCTATCCGGAGCAGGCCGAGGTCCTGCGCGGACTGATGCCGCACACCTATTTTCTGGTTCCCGGCTACGGAGCGCAGGGCGGCAGGGCCGAGGATGTGGCCAAGTCGTTTAACGGCGACGGTTTGGGCGCGATAGTCAACGCGTCGCGCTCGATAATGTGTGCCTATAAGAAAAACGGCGGAGGCGTCGGCGAGGCGGCCAGAGCCGAGGCGATAAGAATGAGAGATGATATTGTGTCCGCTATCAAGTAAAAAGAGGAGATAAATTTTATGTTATGCAAGCTAAGCTATAAGAACGAGCTCAGGCCGGGGCTTTTTAATTTCATAATCGACTGCCCGGAAATTGCGGCGAAGGCGAAGCCCGGTCAGTTTATCCACGCGCTTTGCGGGGGTTCGGCGTATCTGCGCCGCCCGATCAGCATTTGCGACGCGGTGGATAATCGTTTTGTGAGGTTTATTTTTGAGGTTCGCGGCAAGGGAACGGCCGAGCTTTCTAAGGCGGAGCCCGGACAGATGTTGGATATTCTCGGCCCGTTGGGGAACGGCTTTGACGTTTCGGCGCCCGAGAGCGCGGACGGCGATATCCTGCTTATCGGCGGCGGCATAGGAATTTTCCCGCTGCTGATGCTGGCGAAGAGGCTGCCCAAAAAGCCCGCGGTCATGCTGGGCTTCAGGGATAAGGAAAACGCGGTCATGATCCGCGAGTTTTCAAACGTCGCCGAGACCGTGTATGTCGCCAGCGACGACGGAAGTATCGGATGCAAGGGATTTGTGACCGATATGCTCAAATCAAAAATCGCGTCGGGAGCGAAGATCTCGAGGATATACACCTGCGGCCCGGTGCCGATGATGAGGATCGTGACAGACATAGCCAAGGAAAACGGCATTGACTGCCAGATTTCCATGGAGGAGCGGATGGGCTGCGGTATCGGCGCCTGCGTGACCTGCACATGCGCCATGACTGACGGCTCAAAAAAGAGGGTCTGCAAGGACGGCCCGGTATTCAGCGGAGCGGAGGTGGATTTTGATGGCTGATCTTAGAGTGAACATAGCGGGAGTTGAGTGGAAAAACCCCGTAACCACCGGTTCGGGAACCTTCGGCTTCGGACGGGAATACGCCGAGTATTTTGACTTGTCCGAGCTTGGCGCGGTCTGCCTCAAGGCGCTGTCCGCCAAGCCGAGGCTCGGCAACAGGTCGCCGAGAATAGCCGAGGTAAACGACGGAATATTAAACAGCGTGGGGCTCCAGAACCCCGGAGCGACGCATTTTCTTGAAAACGAGCTTGAGTGGCTCAGAAAGTTTGACACAAAGCTTATCGCCAATCTGTGCGGCTCGGCGGTGGAGGATTATGTCGAGGTCGCCGAAATGCTCGGTGACAAGCTCGACATGTTCGAGCTTAACATTTCCTGCCCCAACGTGAAAGAGGGCGGCATGGCCTTCGGCACAAGTCCGAAGATGGTCGAGGAGATAACCTCAAAGGTCAAGGCGGCCTCAAAGGTGCCGCTGATCGTTAAGCTGTCGCCCAACGTGACCGACATAACCGAGATCGCCAAAGCTGCCGAGGCTGGAGGAGCGGACGCGCTTTCGCTTATCAACACGCTGCTCGGCATGAAGATTGACATAAAGACCCGTCGCCCGGTACTTAAAAACAACACCGGCGGATTGTCCGGCCCGGCGGTCATGCCCGTGGCGGTCCGGATGGTGCATCAGGTGCGCGGAGCGGTGAAGCTGCCGATAATCGGCATGGGCGGAATAACCACCGGCGAGGACGCGATAGAGTTCCTGCTGGCGGGAGCCGACGCCGTGGCGGTCGGAACCGCCGGAATAGTCGACCCGTATGCGTGGATAAAGGTGCGTAACGGGATCAATGATTATCTGGATCAAAACGGATATAAGTCGGTCAGGGAAATTGTAGGAACCTTGGAGCTTAATTAAAAAACCGGGTTCTGTGGAGGAAATTATGACCGAGAAAGAAAAAATGCTTAAAGGCGAGTGGCACGACGCGAATTTTGACGAGAGTCTGATCGAGGAACGCCGAAAAGCGGAATTGTGTTGCTTTGAATTTAATATGTCGCGCCCCGGAAGCGATGAGCAGATTTCGGCTTTGGAAAAACTGATCGGCGCCGATGTTCCGAAAGGGCTTACCGTGCTTGCGCCGGTTTATTTCGATTACGGCTCGCACACCCGTTTCGGCGAGGGCACATTTGTCAATCACGGCTGCTACTTTATGGACGGCGGCATGATCTATATCGGAAAGAACGTTTTTATCGGTCCGTTTTGCGGATTTTACACCGCGAGCCACCCCATGAATATTGCGGACAGGAACAAAGGACTGGAGAGGGCGCTCCCAATCCGCGTGGGCGACAACTGCTGGTTTGGCGCGAACGTGTCCGTTTTGCAGGGCGTCACGATCGGAAGCGGCTGCGTGATCGCCGCGGGAAGTGTCGTCACGAGCGATTTGCCCGATAACTGTATGGCGGCGGGCGTTCCCGCCGTTGTGAAAAAATATATTGAGCAATGAACCCCTGTTTTCCGCGCGCCGCATAGCGGGCGGCACGTCAATCTAATTTATTAACAAAGATGTAACATTGATCAAAGCAAGGAAAAAGTGCAGAAATTCAGTGAGATTG
>CANRGH010000031.1 GCA_947630135.1 uncultured Monoglobus sp. | reverse complement strand
ACAATCGCTTGCCTTGTGCTTGATTTTCCACGGTTGACGTTTATCCTCTACATATTCTAAATATTTTAATACTTCCAGCATATACTCATCTCCTTTATAGATTTAAGTATACACTATTTCTTCCTCTTTTTGTGTTACATTTCCGTTATTTTTTTCATGCGTTTGACGTGGACAGGGGAGCGGTCTGTAAATATTTCACTTGACAAGACAATAAAAATATTATATAATAATCATAGAAAGAGAAACGGCAGAGCGTAAAAACGGTTTGGTCGCTTCGTGGTTATTAGATAACAACCGCCAAAGCTAGCTCAAAACTTTAAGGCGGTTGTTATTTTTTTATTGCACCGCGTATGCAAAAATCGCGAATAACACGATAATTACGAGCAATGCAATTAATATTTTGAAAGTAAAATCTTTCATAAGCATCACTCCTGCGTCACAATGCGCACCGCTTATCAAAAAAATCGCAGGCGATTTTTTCTCATCGCTCTGCGATTGTTCCTTTTCCCACAAAGTGCACTTCGTTGGCGCTTTGCGGGAGCCCTATTCGCTATTCACTAATCCCTAATCGCTATGTTAACCGTCCTTACGTTTTCATGTCTGCCTTTTACTTTAATATATTTTATTTACACCAAAGTGTTTCTCCGCCCGAGAAATTTCGGACTTGTGATTATGTATCACCACTTAAATTATACCATGCACCGACAAATTTTTCAACTTACAATTTTGTTACACCGGCGGCTGAGGAGGGAGGCAGGGCGGGCGGATAATATCCGCCCCTACGGCGATTTGCGCACTTTAGTCGTAGGGGACGGCGCCCTCGACGTCCCGGCTCGCCCCCTTTGGGGGGGGAGCTGTCTGCGGAGCAGACTGAGAGGGGAGGCACACGTTGGTTCGCCTCCCTCTCCATCTTTCCGCCTGCGGCGGAAATCCACCTCTCCCTCCACGGAGGGCGAGGCAGAACGGGCGGCCGAGGTCGTCCGCCCCTACGGCAAAATCAGGCTCCCTTTCCTTTAGGAGGGGATAATCAGCAAGCTTTGCTTGCGGGTTCAGAGCTATCTTTCAAAATCGCTTACGATTTTGACTAAGAGCTTCCTTAATGCTGTCTGCGAAGCAGACTGAGAGGGGAGGATCACGTTGGTTTACCTCCCTCTCCGTCTTTCCGCCTGCGGCGGAAATCCACCTCTCCCTCCAAGGAGGGCGAGGCAGGGCGGGCGGATAATATCCGCCCCTACAAAGCCTTCCCCTCAAGAGGAAGGTGGGTTTTTGCCCTTTTGGGCAAAAAGTCGGATGAGGTGTTGTTTCGGGCGGCCGAGGTCGTCCGCCCCTACGGCGGTTTGCGCGCTGTTGGTCGTAGGGGACGGCGCCCTCGACGTCCCGGCTCCCCTTGGGGGAGCTGTCTGCGAAGCAGACTGAGAGGGGAGGCACACGTTGGTTCGCCTCCCTCTCCACACACGTTGGTTCGCCTCCCTCTCCGTCTTTCCGCCTGCGGCGGAAATCCACCTCTCCCTCCAAGGAGGGCGAGGCAGAGCGGGCGGATAATATCCGCCCCTACGGGGGTTTGCGCACTTTAGTCGTAGGGGACGACGACCCGGCGTCCCGGCTCCCCTTGGGGGGAGCTGTCTGCGGAGCAGACTGAGAGGGGAGGCCCACGTTGGTTCGCCTCCCTCTCCGTCTTTCCGCCTGCGGCGGAAATCCACCTCTCCCTCCAAGGAGGGCGAGGCAAGGCGGGCGGCCGGGGTCGTCCGCCCCTACGGGGGAATTGTGCTGTTGGGCGATTTTTTTACAAAAATTTAAAATTTTGCTTGTGTTTTTTGGATAAATGTGTTATATTTAATTTGCCACGTATTTTAATATTTTGTATTTCGGGGTTTGCGCTTATGAAAAAAGCGCACGCTTTGGTTATCTAACTTTGAAATACAAAATATAGATAAGTGCGTGGCAGCATAAAATCAAGGCTGCGTTTTTTATGCGCGGTCGTGATTTTGCGGCCGCGCATTTTTTATATAAAATATATTCCGGAGGTAAAGTGTTATGAAAAGGTTGTTGAGTTTGATTTTGTCGTTGGCTTTGGCGGTTTCTATGTTTTCGGGAGTAAGCGTTTTCGCGCAGGAGCAGTCCGCGGCGGAGGCGTCCGCCGAGACAGACGGGCTTACGGCGCGCGAGGAGGCGCGCAGAGCCGAGGAGGAGCAGCTCCGCGCCGAGGAAGAGGCGCACAGGGCCGAAGTTGAGCAGCGCAGAGCGGAAGAGGAGCAGCGCCTGGCCGAGGAGGAAAAGCTGCGCGAGGAAGAGAAAAACCGCAGGGACGAGAGCCTGCGCGCTATGGGAATTGACCCGGACGAAAAACTTGACCCCGACAATCTGCCTACCCGTCCTCCGGTTCCGGGCGATGGCGAAGTCACAGCAGCCGACTCGGGCTACAGCGAGGTGGTATACATATCGACCCCCGAGGAGCTTATGGCGATTGACGGCCACAACGGCGGCTACTATGAGCTCCAAAACGACATAGACATAACCGGAATTGAGTGGAAACCTCTGACGCTTTATAACGCCACATTTAACGGAAATAATTACGCGATAAACGGTCTGACAATCACAAAGGAGTCCGACAACATCGGCTTTCTTTCGGCTTCGGGATATGGAAATAATAATTATATTTTTGACCTCGCTCTTACTAACATTAATATTAATATCACGGTAAAAAATAGTTTTATAATAAAAATATTGGGTGATCAGAATAATACATTTGTGGATACATGCAGTGTTGACGGTGATCTTAAAGTTAAGATTGATTCAATAGGCTCTGATTCAAATATATCTGTTATATCTGTTATAGAAAACGGAGTAAACTGCGTAAATTATTTGAATGCCGAGATAAGCGGTTCTGTTTTAGCAGAGAGATATTATTCCGTATTATCAAATTGCGTAAACAGCGAAAATTACGGGAATTTTGCCGCCGATTACTCAACGGATGAAGACTACTATTACGGTAGAAACTATATTTTATTAGCTTGCTCAAATTGCCGAAGCCGAGGAAGTATAGCCGGAGTGGAAATAACGGGTATGAGCAATTGTGATAACTGCGTGATATATGGCGATATAACATCCGAAAATGGCTATACTTATGGAATAGACGGCGGCAGTGACAATTATATTGAGGGCAGTGTAACATCTGAAAATAGTTATACTTATGGAATAGACGGCGGCAGCGGCAACTATATTAAGGGCGATATAATATCCGAAAGCGGCGGGACTTGCGGAATACAGGGCGGCAGCGACAACTGTATTTATGGCGATATAATATCCGAAAACAGCGGGACTTACGGAATACAGGGCGGCAGCGACAACTGTATTTATGGCGATATAATATCCGAAAGCGGTGAGACTTACGGAATAGACGGCGGCAGCGACAATCATATAAAAGGCAATATAACATCCGAAAAAGGTTGGACTTACGGAATAGGGGGCGGCAATGGTAACTGTATTTATGGCAATATAACAGCAGAAAGTCAGCGTGCAATAGGAATACTACGCAATTGTACCAATTGTTATATTGAGGGTAATATAACAGCAGAAAGTGAGAGATCAATAGGAATACAATACGATTGTACCGATTGCTATATTGAGGGTAATATAACAGGAAATGAGGGAGCAACAGGAATAGAATACGATTGCACCGGTTGCTATATTGTGGGTAATATAATATCAGAAAGCGAGACCTACAAAATAACCTACGGAATATACAATGGCAGCGGCAACTGTATTTATGGCGATATAATATCTGAAAACAACGGGATTAAAGGAATAGATCACGGCAACGGCAATTGTATTTATGGTAATATAACAGCCGAAAACAACGGGATTAGCGGAATAGACGGTGGCAACGGCAACTGTATCTACGGCAATATAACATCCGAAAATGGCGTTACTATCGGAATAAGCAGTGGCACCAATTGCAATATTCAAGGCAGTGTAACCGCCACAAACGGTGATGCAAGCGGAATAAACAGTGGCAGCAACTGTAATATTCAAGGCAATGTAATCGCCACAAACGGAGAGGCAAGCGGAATAACTGAGGGCACCAACTGTTACATAAGCGGAATAGTGCAGGAAACCCCCGGTGACGGTACTCCAACATTGACCGCAAGTGCGTCTTCGCCGTTTATGGGGTATTTTGAGTGCGGCTATGACGGCTCAAGTTTGATCTCAACCAGAGATATAAGCGGTCAACCGCATTGTTACGGTTATTACAGCGATAACACGCCTTATGTGCGCGGTTCATATCGGTGCAAAAATGATGTATATTACATATACCCACTTAAAGGTGTAGGCGGAGGCTCCGCTCCGGGCACCACCATACCGCCGATAGCGACTCCGGAGCCGCAGGTCACGCGGGAGCCTTCGGCGTACTCGCTCCAAGTTGTGGACGAGGTCAGCGGCGACCCGATAAGCGGCGCCACGGTATATATTGACGGACAAGGCTATGACACCGACGACAGCGGAGTTATCCAATTCAAAAACTCAAACAGGACGGCGGGAATCAGAATATACTACGGCGGCTCTGTGGTATACACCGACGCGGGATTTTTCCTTGTGCCCAACCAAGTGAGCGTTATCAAGGTCAAGCCGTTTGACCTTGACCCGGAGGATCTGTTCGCGGGAAACAGCGAGGGAACGCGGCTCACAGGCCCAACGGTCGATATAGCGAACAAGCCGCTGCCGATAATTGACGTGCCGTTTAACTTTGAATATAATTTCTATGACACGGTGAGGGTGGCATACAATGCCGAGGAAAATATTTTCGAGGTGCTTATCGGCCCCCACGGCTCGTTTGACGATGTGCTCGAGGACGCCGACAGCAAAGAATGGAAAGATACCTTTGAAGAGTTTAAAGAATTGTATAATGAAGTGAGAGCCGGCGAGGAAGGCAAAGCATACTTCAAGCAAAAGAAAAGTCCCAAAACTCCGACTAAGCTGGGCATTGAGGGCTTGGTGGGCGTATACGGATTTATGGAGATCTCGCTTGATGATGACAACATGAGAGTGTTAAACGGCGGAATCACGCTGCTCCTTGAAGGAAGCGTGTCAACCAGCATGCCGTTTCCGGCTGCGCCTGCTATATATATCAACTACGAAATATCCGGCTCGTTGAGGTCGGGTTTAAAATGGGTATTGGCCAACGAGTCGCCGATTGATCCGAAGTTTAATATGACAGGTCAGGTCGACATTGAAATAACGCCTGCGATCGGAGTGGGAGGAGGTTTAAGAAATGCGCTGTCACTTGAACTCGGCATAGAGGGTGAGGGCGCGGCGAGCCTCAAGAGTCCGCTCACAAAGCTTGAGGAATGTTTGACGGTCACGCTGACCGCGAGATTTTATGCGCTGTATACAGTTTTAGGCCAGGAACTTAGGCTGTCGAGACGGCTGACCGGCATGCAGATATATCCGTATTTTGAAGCGGCCGAAGCCGCGGACATAGATATTGATCCCGATAAAATGACGACCGTCCAAAGGGACTATCTCGAAACGGCGGATGCGGCAGTGGGGCCGGACACGGTCAAGAGTAATCTCTATCCTTACAGTCAGGTGAGAGTTGTTGATCTAAACGACGGACGGACAATGATGGTATGGCTCGACGACGACACATCAAGGGCGCTCGCCGACAAGACCGCGATTTATTACAGTATTCTTGAAAACGGAACATGGAGCGAGCCGAAAATAATTGATAATGACGGCACGGCCGACTTTGAATTTGACATAGCTGCCTCGTCAAACGGCGCGGCGATAGTATGGCAGAGCGCGAACCGGAAACTCGGTGAAAGCGAGGATATTTATCAGATCGCCAAAACGGTTGACATAAAATACGCCGAGTTTGACGGAAGCGCGTGGGGCGAGCCTAAAAGCGTCACAAGCGGAAACGGATATGAGTATAATCCGAGGATAGAGTCTAGCTATTCTTCCACGTATATATCCTACACCGTGAACGATAAGGACAGCCCGATGCCGGGAAGCGACGAGACAAGCGAGAGCGTGTATCTGACAAGCGTTTATTACGGAGAGATCGGCGAAACGACCGCGGTATGCGAAAACCTGCCGCTGGTATGTGACAGCGCGGTGTATAGAGAAAGCGCATATGTTATCGCAGACAAGGACGGGGATATGACGACGCCCGAGAATGTGCTGTACCGCAATGGCGAGGTTTTGTATGACAACAGTTCCGAGCTGAGCGGACTGCACAACGCAAACGGTTATCTCTCATTCACCGAGAACGGAAAGCTGAAAAGAATAAGCGGCTCAATAACCGATATAACCGACACAAAGGCCGAGGGCTCGGTGATGGATCTGGGTAACGCGGCGGTGTATGAGGTTCAGGAAGGGTTCAACTCAAATCTGTACGCGTCATATTATGAAAACGGAAATTGGACAAATCCCGTGAAGATAACGGACTATAACGCGAAGATACGCTCGTGGGACGCGAGGATAGATCAAAACGGCGAGATACAGACCGCGGCGGTTCTTGCGGACACCGACGAGAACGGCTCGACCTCGAGCGCGCGGCTTGTTTACACCCATACCGAGCCCGAGGAGGACATAGCGGTAAACGCGGTATACACCGACGGCGCGGTAACGCCCGGAAAGAGCGCGAAATTTATGCTTAACATAACAAACAACACAAAGACCGATCTGAGCAGCCTTAATATAAAGCTTGAGGGCGAGAAGTCGGGCGTGATATTCGAGGGAGCGCAGAGCGTGAATATTCCCGCGGGCGAGAGCGGCGAGGCGAAAGTCACGGTAAGGCTGCCCGAGGGGTTTGAAAAGCAGAACATAACCGCGACGGTCACGGGCGAAAATCCGGCCGAGAAAAACACGGCGAACAACGCGGCAACAAGCGAGTTCGGCGAAGCGAACCTGACGGTGGAGATAAAGAATTACAGGGTGTTCAGTGACGGTTTCGCGGAGGCGTATGTGACAAACGAGGGCTGCGAGGCCGCGGTTGGAGCGAGGATAACCGTGACCGGCGAAAACGGCGAGGTAATAATCGACGAGGAAATAGGCGAGATAGCGGGCGGCGAGACCAAGAAGATAACGATAAACTTAGACCCGAAATATTACACGTTCGAGGGCGGAAAGGGAAGATCGGTCATCAAGGCGGAGGTGAGCTGCGGCAGCGCGGAGGAGTCGCAAAACGACAACAGCGACGGCTGCGTGATAAAGCCGCAGACCGCGCAGATGCTGAAATGCGCGACAAAAAGTTTGGCGCTCAAGCCGGGCGCGGCCTTTAGGCCGAACATCACGGCGTATCCCGAGAGCGTGACGGAGTTCCCGCTTTACGCTTCGTCCGATAATGAGGATGTCGCGACGGTGTCGGCTGACGGAACGATAACCGCGAGAGATTACGGCGAGGCCGTGATCTCGTACATGACGCCGGGCGCGGCGATGCCGACGAGAGTGAGGGTGTACGTTCGCGAGAGCTCGGCGCCTGTGATAACAAGCGCGGAATACAGCGCGTACGGGGAAAATTACGGAGAATTGAGAGTCGGAGTCGACGTGACGGGCTGCCTGTCCGAGGGCGAGACCGAGACGCTGGTGATCGCGGCATACGGCGAGGATGAAACGCTGGCGGGATTTGAGATGTTCGATATCACCGGAACTGCGCCCGCCGAGGACGGAACGACGCCCGAGGGCGCGATAAGAGAGATGTATTTGCAGATAAGCGGCGCGAAGCCGAAAAAAGTGAAAGTCATGATCTGGAACTCGACGAAAAATATAATGCCGGTGTCCGAATTTGCGGAAAAGGAGTTATAACAGAAACGGGGGGGGGTTACACCTCATCAGTCGCCTTCGGCGACAGCTTCCCCTCAAGGGGAAGCCTCGGGCGGGCGGATAATATCCGCCCCTACGGTAGTTTGCGCATTTTGGTCGTAGGGGACGACAACCTCGGCGTCCCGTTTGGCTCCCCTTCCTTTAGGAGGGGATAATCAGCAGGCTATGCTTGCGGGTTCAAAGCTATCTTTCAAAATCGCTTGCGATTTTGACCAAGAGCTTCATTAATGCTGTCTGCGAAGCAGACTGAGAGGGAGGCCCACGTTGGTTCGCCTCCCTCTCCGTCTTTCCGCCTGCGGCGGAAATCCACCTCTCCCTCCCCGGAGGGCGAGGCAGGGCGGGCGGATAATATCCGCCCCTACGGCAAAAACAGGCGCGCTTCGGTCTTAAAAAATAACATAAAACCCCTTGATTTATCGGGGGTTTTATGTTACAATGGCAAAGTTAAACGAAAAATATAAAATTTTTACAGTAAGGAGCGATTTTTGTGGCTAAAGAGCTTTCAAAAACCTACGACCCCAAGGCGGTTGAGGAAAAAATATATAACGAGTGGATTGAAGGCGGATATTTCCACGCCGAGCCGGACGACAGCAAAAAGCCGTTCACGGTGGTGATACCTCCCCCGAACGTCACGGGTCAGCTTCATATGGGCCACGCCCTTGATGAGACTTTTCAGGATATTATTATAAGAACAAAGCGCATGCAGGGCTATAACGCGCTGTGGATCCCCGGAACCGACCACGCGGGCATCGCGACTCAGATCAAGGTCGAGGAGGACATGCGCGTTAACGAGAACGGCCTGACCAGATACGATCTTGGCAGAGAAAAATTCCTTGAGCGCGTGTGGGCGTGGAAAGAAAAATTCGGCGGCCGCATTATAAACCAGCTCAAAAAGCTCGGCTCGTCCTGCGACTGGGACAGAGAGCGCTTCACGATGGACGAGGGCTGCAGCAAGGCCGTGCGCGAGGTGTTCGTTAACCTCTATAACAAAGGCCTTATATATCAGGGCACGCGCATAATCAACTGGTGCCCGTCGTGCAAGACCGCGCTGTCTGACGCCGAGGTCGAGTATTCGGAGCACGACGGCAATTTCTGGCATATAAAGTATCCGCGCAAGGACGGAAAGGGTTATGTTGAGATCGCAACCACCCGCCCCGAGACGCTGCTGGGCGATACCGCGGTCGCGGTCAACCCGGACGATGAGAGATACAAGGATTTAGTCGGAAAGACATTGATCCTGCCGCTCGTGGGCCGCGAAATTCCGGTTATCGCCGACGAGTATGTTGACAAGGAGTTCGGAACAGGCTGCGTTAAGATAACGCCCGCCCACGATCCTAACGACTTTGAGGTCGGCAAGCGCCACAACCTTGAGGAGATCAAGGTTATGAATGACGACGCCACGATAAACAAATTCGGCGGCAAGTACGAGGGAATGGACAGATACGAGGCGCGCAAGGCGATCGTTGAGGACCTTGAAAAAGAGGGTCTTCTTGTTAAGGTAGAGCCTCATGTTCACAACGTCGGCGGCTGCTATCGCTGCGGCACGACGGTCGAGCCGATAACCTCAAAGCAGTGGTTCGTAAAAATGAAGCCTCTGGCCGAGCCCGCGATTGAGGCTGTGAAGAACGGCGAGACCAAGTTTATTCCCGAGCGCTTCACAAAGACATACATGAACTGGATGGAAAACGTCCACGACTGGTGCATTTCCCGTCAGCTCTGGTGGGGCCACAGAATTCCCGCGTTCTACTGCGAGGACTGCGGCGAGACGATCGTTTCAAAAGAGGATATAACGGTCTGCCCGAAATGCGGCGGCAAGGTGAAGCAGGACGAGGACGTGCTCGACACATGGTTCTCAAGCGCGCTGTGGCCGTTCTCGATTTTGGGCTGGCCCGAAAAGACGAAGGAGCTTGAGCACTTCTATCCGACATCCGTGCTTGTTACAGGCTATGACATAATTTTCTTCTGGGTCGCCAGAATGATTTTCTCGGCGCTCGAGCACACGGGCGAGGTTCCGTTTAAGGACGTGTATATCCACGGCCTTGTGCGCGACTCGCAGGGCCGCAAGATGAGCAAGTCTTTAGGCAACGGAATTGACCCGCTTGAAATAATCGACAAATACGGCGCGGACGCGCTGCGCTTCACGCTGGCGACCGGCAACTCGCCCGGAAACGATATGAGATTTTATATCGAGCGCGTTGAGGCGAGCCGCAATTTTGCCAACAAGATTTGGAACGCGTCGCGCTTCGTGCTGATGAACCTCTCGATCGACACCTGCGCCCTGCCCGACAGGTCAAAGCTGACGATCGCCGACAAGTGGATAATCTCGGCGTATAACGACCTTGTTAAGGAAGTCACCGACAACCTTGAGAAATACGAGCTCGGTATAGCCGTTTCAAAGCTCTATGACTTTATTTGGGACAGCTTCTGCGACTGGTATATCGAGCTGGTAAAGCCCCGCTTCTTTGAGGAGGGCGAAAGCAACACGACCGCGCAGCAGGTGCTTGTGTATGTTCTGAGCAACACGCTCAAGCTGCTGCACCCGTTCATGCCGTTTATTACCGAGGAAATCTGGCAGGCGCTTCCGCACGAGGGCAAGAGCATAATGATCTCAAGCTTCCCGGTCTATGACCCCGAACTCAAGGACGAAACCGCCGAGAGCGAGATGCGGATGATCATGGACGCGATAAAGGGCGTCCGCAATATCAGAAACGAGATGAACGTTCCGCCCTCAAAAAAGGCCGCGCTCTATATCGTGACCGACAAAGGCGCGACATTTGAGAAAGGTGGCAGCTTCTTTAAAAAGCTCGCTTCGGCCTCCGAGGTCAATGTTTGCGCGGACAAGAGCGGCGTTCCCGAAAACGCGGTTTCGGTCGTTGTTCCCGGAGCGGAAATCCTGCTGCCGGTCGACGAGCTTGTTGACAAAGAGAAGGAGCTTGACCGTTTGAGCAAAGAGAAAAAGCGCCTCGAGGGCGAGATCAAGCGCGCCGAGGGCAAGCTGAGCAACAAGGGCTTTACCGAAAAGGCTCCCGCCAAGGTGGTTGAGGAGGAGCGCAAAAAGGCCGAGAAGTACAGCGAGATGCTTAAGACCGTGCTGGAGAGCATCGAAAAATTGAAATAATATTACGGGCGGTGAATAACCGCCCGATTTAATAAGGAGAATGACATGATTTTTAAACCCGCGGATATTCTTATACCGAAAAATATTGATTTTGAAAAATGGAGCGTGGTGGCCTGCGATCAGTACACCTCCGAGCCCGAATATTGGGAAAAGGCCGCGAAGCTCACGGGCGGCAGCCCCTCAACGCTCGACATAATTTTCCCGGAGGTTTATCTTGATAAACCGGGCGGCATTGAGCGGATCAAAAAAATCAATGCGGCGATGAGCGAATATCTCGCCTCGGGCATATTTGAGGAGCTCAAAGATTCGTACGTGTATGTCGAGCGCGAGCAGTCAAACGGCAGGACGCGCCGCGGTATCATAGGCGTGGTCGATCTTGAGGAATACGATTTCAGGCGCGGCTCGCACTCGAAGATCCGTGCCACCGAGGGCACGATAATCGAGCGTATTCCGCCGCGGAAAAAAATCCGCATAAACGCGTCGCTTGAGCTGCCGCATATCCTGATGCTGATCGACGATCGCGAAAAATCGGTGATCGAGCCTTTGAGCGCGCGAAAGCGTGATTTCAGAAAGCTCTATGATTTTGATCTGATGCTGGGCGGCGGCAGGATCGCCGGCTATCTCGTGCCCGATAGTGAGCATGAGCGGATCGCGGATGCGCTCGCCGCGCTTGAGGACAGAGCCGCGTTTGATGAAAAATACGGATTAAGCGGTAAGGACGTTATGGCGTTCGCCGTGGGCGACGGCAACCATTCATTGGCGACCGCGAGATCATGCTGGGACGAGATCAAAAAGGAATTGACCGCGGCGGAGGCCGAGACACACCCGGCGCGGTACGCTCTGGTCGAGCTTGAGAATATCCACGACGACGCGCTTGAGTTTGAGCCTATTCAGCGAGTGCTGTTTGACGTTGACCCCGAGGATGTGATGAGGGCGCTTTATAAGCGCTATCCGCGCGCGTCCGCCGATGGCCGCGGCGGCCACAGGATACGTTACAAATACGGCGAAACGCGCGGCGAGGTGAATATCGAGGACTGCGGGGGAAATCTCGCGGTCGGCGCCGTTCAGGATTTTCTGGACGAGTACATCGAAAAAAACGGCGGCCGCGTGGATTACATACACGGCGACGACGTTGTTGAAACTCTCACTGACGCCGAGAACACTATCGGCTTCATGGTCGACCCGATGGAAAAGAACCGATTGTTCGAGTTCGTCATAAAGGACGGCTCGCTGCCGCGAAAAACCTTCTCGATGGGCGAGGCGGCGGATAAAAGGTATTATCTTGAGTGCAGGAAAATAAGGTGATAGAAATGGCGAAAAAGCATGTTAAAACAAACGCGATGCGCATACTCGAGACCGCGGGGCTTAAGTTTGAGGTAATGCTTTACGAATGCGACGAATTCACCGACGGTGTGACCGTCGCGGGAAAGCTCGGGCTTGACCCGGATATGGTTTATAAAACGCTTGTGACCGAGAACAAGGCGCATGAAAACTTTGTGTTTGTTGTTCCGGTCGCGAAGGAGCTTGACCTCAAAAAATGCGCCGCAGCCGCGGGGCAGAAGTCCCTTGAGATGATCCATGTCAAGGACATCACCCGCGTCACCGGCTATATCCGGGGCGGCTGCAGCCCAATCGGAATGAAAAAGCAGTTCCCGACCGTAATCGACAAATCAGCGGAACCGCTTGAACAAATCTATTTCAGCGGCGGCAAGCGCGGCGTTCAGATAAAAATGAACCCCATAGATCTGAAAGAGCTGATAGGCGCGAAATTCGACGACATAACAAGATAAGCTATTCGTCACTGCGGTCCATAAATTCTTTGATCCCTTTGTATATTGCGTCCGCCAAGGCTTGTTGATATTCGTCGGTTTTGAGCTTTTCGAGTTCATCCGGGTTTGACAAAAATCCGCATTCCACCAACGCGGCGGGAACATTGGCGTTTTTGAGAATATATATGCCCGCCTCGTTGCGCTTCGCTTCTCTTGTGTTGTTTGGGTCAAGATTGTCGCGCAGCGACTGCTGGATGCTCTCGCCCAAAGTCTTGCTCTCCTCGCCGTTTTGTGAGT
The DNA here is from genome assembly GCA_947630135.1 of uncultured Monoglobus sp. GTDB lineage: Bacteria > Bacillota > Clostridia > Monoglobales > Monoglobaceae > Monoglobus. The sequence goes on along the minus strand of CANRGH010000031.1, from coordinate 727 downwards.
AAAACACCTGCGCGCCGCTGTATTTGCTCTCGGTGAATTTGTTCATGTGGATGCTGATAAAGACATCGGCGTTCGCGTCGTTTAATACTTTGAGCCGATACCTGAGATCGGCTTTTTTGTTGAACTTTCCGTTTGTGTCGGGAACGTCCGGCGCGTCGCCTTCGCGTGTCATTACCGCTGCGCCGCCGTCTGAGGTGATCACATCACGGAGCTTGAGCGCAACGCTCAAATTAAGGTCCTTTTCAAGCACGTCTCCGCTTGAGGCCCCGCCGTCCTGACCGCCGTGGCCCGGGTCGATCACGATTACCGGAGCGGGTCCTTCGGCGTTCGTCGGCAGCGGCTCAGGAGCGTTTGTCTTAATCAACAGCGTAAGTGCGGCCGCGGTCATAATTACAGCGGTCAGCAGCCAGATTATTCCGGAAAATTTGATCGCTTTAAACATAGTAAACACCTGCCTTTCATACATGTATATTCGCGGAAAAAATGTTAATGCACAAATTTTAAAAATATGATAAAGTTAGCAAACGAGAGAAAATAGGGTATTTTGGTTATATAATCGTATATAACCGCTTATAATCAGATGTGAGTGCTTTTGACTTTTGCATTTAATCTATGTATAATTATCAATGTTGTCGCCGCGTGCGGCACTGTGATGGAAAGATGTGGGAGTTTAGCTCAGCTGGGAGAGCATCTGCCTTACAAGCAGAGGGTCATAGGTTCGAGCCCT
>CANRGH010000030.1 GCA_947630135.1 uncultured Monoglobus sp. | reverse complement strand
TTCGGAATTTTCAGCCATCAATTTCAACAATTTTGACGGCAGGGATTTGTGTCCGGCGTACACACCACTGAAACGGTATGTTGTGTTGCCGCTTTCAAAGGTAAGCGTTATCTGCGGAAGCTCCGCAGATAACAGGTTTTTAACTTTCATTTTCTTCCAATAATTCACTTTTTAGTTTTTGTCGGCCTCCATGTTCTTTGGCAGCACCAAATTCAGAATTATCGCCGACAGGAACACTACCGCCACGCAGTTCTCGGCAAACACGCTCTGGATCATCCTCGGAAACATGTCAAATATTTCCGGGACCTGGGTGAAGCCGAGGCCGATGCTCAGCGAAAGCGCGGCGATCGTGATATTGCGCTGGGTATAGCCGCAGTCGCCTATCATGCGGAGGCCGCTGACTAAGATCGTTCCGAACATCATGATCGTGCAGCCGCCCAGCACCGCCTCGGGGAGCGTCGCGAGCAGCGCGCCGAAAATCGGGAAAATTCCCGCGAGTATCATTATGCACGCGCCCGTCGCGATCGTGAAGCGGTTGACGACCTTTGTCATTGCCACAAGGCCTATGTTCTGGCTGAACGAGGTTATCGGCAGGCACCCGAAGCAGGCCGAAAGCGAGCTGATAAATCCGTCGCAGGCTATCGAGCCCGAAATTTCCTTGTCGGACACGTCACGGTCCAGCACGGTCGACGTGAGCGCCGACGTGTCGCCTATGGTCTCGGTGGCCGAGACCAAGAAAATCAGTGTCACCGAAATTATCGCGTTTATGTTAAATACCGGCTTATACGGCAGGATCGACGGCAGAGCCACGACCGAGGTGTCTTTAAGACTGCTGAAATCCACGACCCCTATCGCCGCCGCCAGTATGTAGCCGACGATCAGTCCGAAAAGCACCGAAAGCTGCTTCCAGTATGATTTAGCGAATATGTTGAACAATATGCACGAGAGTAGCGTCACGCCGCCGAGCACCCAGTTGGTGAGCGAGCCGAACTGCTCGCTGCCGGTGCCGCCGCCGAACGAGCTCGCGCCCACGGACAGCAGCGAAAAGCCTATCGCCGAAACCACGCAGGCCGCCACGATCGGCGAGATGATCCTGCGCCAATATTTCGCGAACAGGCCCAGAATTCCCTCAACAACGCCGCCGACCATGATCGCGCCTATCGCGGTCTCGTAGCCGTATGCAGGGCCTATATAGCAAAGCACCGAAACGAATGTGAAGCTTATTCCCATAACTATCGGGAGCCTCGATCCGATCCGCCATATCGGGAAAAGCTGAATAAGGCTGCCGACGCCCGCCACTATCATCGCGGTCTGAATGAGCCTTGCCGTGTCCTGCGGGCCGATGCCGCAGGCGCCCGTCACAATAAGTATCGGCGCGATATTGGCGACAAACATCGCCAGAATGTGCTGAAGCCCGAACGGCACCGCCTTTCCTATCGGCACTCTGCCGTCAAGCTTGTATATGTTCTCGGTTGAAGCGGGCTGCTTCTCTTTAATATTATTATCCTTTTTCACAACATAATCCTCCCAAATTACTGTTCTCTGAAAATAACCTCGCCGCTCTCGGCGTCCATACCGTCGACTATCGCCAGCGACTGCAAATCGTAGCCCATGTCGCGGATAACCTTGCCGCCGGGCTGGAACCCCTTTTCGATCGCGATCCCTATTCCCTCGACCTCGGCTCCCGCCGCCTCGGTTATCGCGATAAGCCCCTTTAGGGCGCAGCCGTTCGCGAGAAAATCGTCAATGATAAGCACGCGGTCGCCCTCGCTTAAAAACTTTTTTGAAACGATGACACGGTTGGTACGCATGTGGGTGAACGACTCGACCTCGGCCATGTACACGTCGCCGTCAATGTTGATGCTGTGAGACTTTTTGGCAAAAACCACCGGCACGCCGAAATACCTCGCCGCGATGCAGGCGATCCCTATGCCCGAAGCCTCGATCGTGAGAATTTTGTTTATGTTCTTGCCCTTGAACCGCTCCTTGAACTCGCGGCCCATCCGCTCAAACAAATCAATGTCCATCTGGTGGTTGAGGAAGCTGTCGACCTTAAGCACGTTACCTTCCTTGACGCGTCCCTCTTCCCGTATGCGTTCCTCCATAAAATTCATGATCTCCCCGCCTTTCGACTTGTTATTCATAAATTATACACTTAAAAATTTCCCGTGTCAATCGTTATATTGCCCGCGAGCTCAAAAAAATCGGGCTTTTCGTCGGAAAAAATAGAACAATATAAAATTCTATGCCGTTGTTTTGACTTTGCGGCAAACGCAACTGCGGATTTTTCGTGCGTGGCTCCGATTGCGGCCGCAAACTTTTTATTTTATAAAAATACTTGCTATTTTTTTCGAGGTGTGGTATATTTAATTTGCGGCATAGTTTAATAATATTCTTAAACGGTTTGTGCTTGGTAAAAGCGCAAGTTTTGGTTTGTCATACCGTTTAGGAATGAACTGTGTCGCAACAGAAATCAAGCTGCGTTTTTATTATTTGCGCGGCTGTGATCTCACACCGCGCATTTTTTGCGAAATAGCAGAAGTGTATTGCGAAATATTTATTGCTGTAGGACGGCTTGTCCACAAGCCGCCGACCGGATGTGGGCATCCGGCCTTACAACCAAGGTGCACCAAGTTTCGTAGAGGACGGCTGCTGCCGCCCGTCTGCCTCGCCTTCCTTTAGGAGGGAGAGGTGGCGCCGAAGGCGACGGAGATGGAGGCAGCGTAGGGAAATCACTCCCTCTCAGTCAGCTCCGCTGACAGCTCTCCCCCTTAAAAGGAGGCGAGCCTGACCCTACGTTGACGAGTGAGGTTTCATCGTCCTAAAACAAACATAAATTTGCAAATTATAAAACATAAAAAATAAATCGGAGGAAATGTTATGAAAAGGATCTTAAGTTTAGTTCTGGTACTTGTGCTGATGTTGACCATAATCGTTGTGCCGGATATTGCGGACGCGGCGGCGTATGACGAATACAGTCAAGAATATAATCAAACGGAAGAAAGTGTTGAGGCATCGGCGACGGGGATACATATCGGCGACTATGTTCAAATGGGAACGTATTATGGTGCGCCCATACTTTGGCGTTGCGTTGATATTGACGAAAACGGGCCGCTTATGCTGAGCGATAAGATCATCTGCATAAAACCGTTCGACGCGGCGGGCGGGGCGAACACCGCGACAGGGTCTCACAACAGAGCTTCAAACAGACAATCTTTGGGATCAAACTATTGGGCAGACAGCAATATGCGCTCATGGCTCAACTCAAGCGAAAGCGCGGGAAACGTGACGTGGCTTTGCGGCAATCCGCCGGACGAGTCTCATGTATATTACGGTCATAGCGAATATGATCAAGAGGCGGGATTTTTGACAAATTTCACCCAAGGCGAGCTAAAAGCAATGAAAGAGGTGACGCAAAAATCTCTTTTGTCATATCCGGAAACAGACGCGGGAATGGCGACGAGCGGAAGCGAACTACATTTATGCAATTCTTATATAGAGTATGTTGTCGCTAATTATGACAACGCCTATGCCGAGAATGTGACGGACAGGATGTTCCTGCTTGACGTAAAACAAGTGAATAAGGTATACAAGAACAGCGGCATACTCGGTGATTATTATTACATAGGCAGATTGAGTGAGGGAACGGCGAAAAATCCCGAGCTTCCGCTCGGAAATGATTATATTAACGAAAAATGGTATTATTATCTTCGTTCTCCATACGCTAACAGTAACTTCAATGTCCTTTGTGTGAATGATAGCGGCTACGTCGTCGGCAATATTGCATATAACAACTACCTCGGGGTGCGCCCCGCTTTTTATTTAAGTCTTTCATCCGTAATCTTTAAATCGGGTAACGGCAGCGAATCAAATCCATATACGGTACAGGGCGGCGGAGGATCTAACTCCGGCAAGGCGCCAATAATTAAATCGGCAAAGCTGACATACGGCGGAAAAACTTATGATATACTGACACAGGCGGTGACCGTGGAAGAGGACAGCAGCGCGAGCGCGGCAATAGAAGCGTCAGTAGATGACAACGGCTGCAAAAACGTTCATGTCTATGTGACGCAGGGAGTCGGAACCGAGGTCGATATAACGGGGATATGCAGAGATATAAAGCCCGGAAAGGATTTTTCTGCGAACAAAGATATATATATTCTTGCGATAGACAAAGACACCGGAAAATCAACGTCGAAAAGAACCAAGCTCAAGATATCGTCATTGGCGGACGGCAAGCTCGGAGGCCAGAGCGGCGTTGAGGGACTGAACTTTAAGCTTGGCGGCGACACGGGCTTTACCATACCCGACAGCGTGCCCGTTTTCGGCGGCACGGAGATCAAATGGGAGTTTGACTTTATTCCAATTTCGGTCGAGTATGACAGAGAAGACAACAACAAGATAAACGTCGTTTTCGGAACCAATATAACAAAGACCAAGGACGGCGAGCGGGAATATTTCAGCGATTTTAATTTTAAAAAATATAAAGAAGGCATTAAAAAAGCGGCGAGTAAGCAGAACAGAACGCTAAGGCAGCTTCGGAACGATTTTAAAATGTCCGATGACATAAAAATGAGTATGTTCGGCGGAAATCTGCTCGGCGGAGGCTCCGGAGAGAAAGGCAGCAGCGTGGACGTGGCGGGATACGCCGAGCTGCATGTGACCGAGAACGGACTTCAGTTCACCGAGGGACAGCTCTGCGTGAATGTTGAGTTTACATATAACTACCAAGGCCAGATATTCATTTGGGTGATACCGCTTTATTACGAGTTCGGCGGCGGAGCCGGAGTCGGATTTGAGGGCGACATGAAGAACGTCAATCCAATATCGTTCTCGCCGGAGTTTGAGGCGTATATCACCGGCAAAATAATGGGCTCGATAGGCGGCGGAATCGGAATAGCCAAGGTCGCGACGGCGGGCGCCGCGGGCGAGGGGGCGCTGAACCTCAAAAAGAGTCTCCAAAACTCATATTTCAAAGCCGATGTTGACGGAAGCGCTAACTTCAATGTCAAAGTATTCGGCAAAGAAGTCGCGAAGAAGGTGTTCGCGAGCGGTAATTTCCTGATCTACGAGACAGGCAACAGCAAGGGTCTGCTGAACAGGCTCAAGGCGGCCGACGCGGAAGCCGACAATATGTTCGGCTTTGACGTTAACGCGGTTTACGAAAACGAGCCGCGCGGTTATATCGAAAGCCCGACGCTGTGGCTCGGTTCCGAATCAGTGGCGGATGCGGCGGCGGAATACAGCAACAAAAATTTGAAGCGGCTGGCCGAAAACATTTATACCGAGTGCGCTCCGCAGATATGCGAAGCGGGCGGCAAAAAGATCATGATAATGCAGTGGGACGATCCGAGCAGAAGTGACGCCGACAGAACGATGCTCGTATATTCCGTTTATGACGAAGCGAGCGATACCTGGTCGGAGCCGACTTCGGTCGACGATGACGGAACAGCGGATTTCTACCCGTGTTTCAGAGACGGCTATCTCGTATGGCAGAATGAAAATACAACGCTATCGGATAACATGACGCTTACCGATATAGCGAAGCTCGGCGAGATATGCGTTTCACAATGGAACGGAAACGGCTTTGACAAACCCGCAAAAATAACCGACAACAACAGCCTTGACACTCAGCCGCAGATCGCCGTCTCGGGTGAAGGCGCGAGCGTTGTGTGGACGACAAACACGGACGATGATATAATGGGAACAACGGGAAGCAACGCCATTATCCGCTCCGATTTTGACGGCGCGGCATGGAGCGTGCCGCGCGAGATAAGATCCGGGCTTAACGCGATCACCAACATAACGGCGGGCAGCGTGAACGGTGATTTTTACGCCGCTTATGTAACGGATGACGACAACGACCTGAACACAATAGACGACAGGGATATAAGAATAATCGGAAGCACGGGCGAGACACAGCTCACGCATAACGATGTTCTGGACAGCAACCCGGTACTTGCGAATAATATGATATATTATTACAGCGGCGGAAACATAGTGTATTCAGCGATCGACGGAACGTGCGCGCAGACTGTTTTCGCGGACGCGAAGGCGGGTCTGACCGACAGCTTTACGGTAAGCGGCAATGATAACGGCGATGCGGCGATCTGGTGGACAAAGGCCGAAAGCGGCGGAGTGGAAGTATATTCGACGCTGTATAAGGACGGCGCGTGGAGCGACGAGATCCGCGTGACAAACGTCGGAAACACGGCGAAGTATCCGAGCGGCATTTTAAACGGCGACGGCACAATGCTTGTGGCGTTCAATAACGGTATTCTCGAAAACAACGAGATAGTAAAGACCGATCTGTATACCGTCTCGGTGGTCCCGTCATACGACTTGGAAATCACGGACGCGTATATTGACGAGGACACAATGACGGTATACGCCACAGTCAAAAACAGCGGCGAGCTCAATATCGAATCATACGCTATCACAATCGACGACGGCGGGATAAATTCTAATAAGACAATGACGCAGCCGCTGAAGGCGGGAGAGAGCGCCGACGTTTCGATCGAGTACAACAAGCCGCAGAACTTCTCGAAAAGAAGCGTTAAGCTCACTGCCTCGATACAAAGCGGCGGGGAATATTACATTGAAAACAACTCGAAAGACCTCGTGATAGGAAACGTGGACATTTCTGTTGACAATGTTTCGGTAAACACGGATGAAACGCTTATCACCGCCGATATTTCAAACATCGGTTATGACAAAGCCGGTAACATAAAGATCAGCCTGTGCGACGGTGATTCGGTGATAGACGAAAGAAATTTGACGCTGTCCGCGGGAGACTCGTCACGCGTTGAGTTTTCGATAGATAAATCCTCAATGAAGTTCTTTGAACCGACAAAGCCGATTTATATAAAAGCGGAATTTGACGGCGAGGAAGCGTCGCTCGGCAACAACGACGGATATGTTTTGATAAGCAGTCCTTCGGGGGCGGCGGATCATGAAACGGAGATACTTGGCTATGCAAAAACAAGCGGCGGATATGTTATAAACACGAATGCGGCGAACAACACCGAAAGGGCGGTATCATGCAATATGTACGCGGCGGTATACGAGGCGGACGGCTCGCTCAAAGCCTGCGGAACAGTTCCCGCGGATATTGAGGCAAGCAGCGACATCGGCATTGATATACCGGTATCATGCGAGATAGAAACAGGTGACACGATCAAAACCTTCATGTGGTCGGACAGCCTTGAACCTCTGGCAGAGCCCGCGGAGCTGGACATGTAAAAAATATATTCCCAATTAAATTCGGCGGGGACGGCGAAAGTGCCGTCCCCTTGTACATTTAACTTTAGAAAATTTTTTATTAAATTTTAACCAGTTCGTATTCTTTGGTGCCGAAGCCCAAGTCCGCCGCGGCGTCGATCGTGTGCGAGCCGTGGAGCGACTCCACGCGCTCGATGAAATGATCGCGGCCGGGGTCGTTTGAGGCATATATCAAGTCCATGCAGGCCTTGTCAAGCGCCACGGGGTCGGTCGACGACAGGATGCCTATATCCGCCATGCACGGATCCTCCGCAACCGCACAGCAGTCACAGTCGACCGAGAGGTTGCACATCATGTTGACATAGGCGATATTTTCGCCGAACATCTCGGCCACGCTCATCGCCGCGTCCGCCATTGACTCGCAGAACACGTCCTGCTCAGCCATATGACCCCAGACAATGTTCTGATCGGTTATCGTGCCGCCCGAGTGTATAAGGCACTTGCCGACAGTCGAGGCGCAGCCTATCGAAAGCTGCTTGAGCGCGCCGCCGTAGCCGCCCGCCGGGTGGCCCTTAAAGTGCGACAGGACAAGCATCGAGTCATAATTTTTAATATTTTTGCCGACAAAATTCTCTTTAAGAATTTTTCCGTTCGGTATTTCAAGCTTGAGGTCGGGACCCTCGGCGTCCATAAGATCGACCTTAAAATGCTTTGACCAGCCGTGCTCGTCCATGAGCCTCATATGCTTGTCTGTATAGTTGCGCTCGCCGTCATAGGCCGTGTTGCACTCAACCACGGTGCCGCCCACATATTCAACCATCGGCTTTACGAATTCGGGCCGCAGATAGTTCTGATTTCCCTTCTCGCCCGAGTGCAGCTTTACCGCCACGTTTCCGCTAAGGGTGCGGCCCGTAGCCTCATACATCCTGATCACAGCCTCGGGCGTGATCTCGGACGTGAAATATACTTTTGCTTTTTCCATTTAAGCCACCTCTTTCATGATTATCTGTTATTACTATACAATATTTCTTAAAAAAATGCAATAATAAATTGTAATATTATAGTAAGAATTTTTAAGACAAATTATTCTTTACATGTAATTTTTTTTATGTTATAATGACTTGAATTGTTTGGAGGAATTAAAATATGTGCGCGAGAAAATACGACAATCAAAGCATTACGGCGCTTAAAGGTGCCGACAGGGTGCGCAAGCGCCCCGCGGTAATATTCGGTTCGGACGGCATTGACGGCTGCGAACATTCGGTGTTCGAGATTCTGTCAAATTCGATCGACGAGGCGAGAGAGGGCTTTGGCAATGTTATCAGCATAACCCGCTTCCTTGACAAGTCGATCGAGATCGAAGACTATGGCCGCGGAATTCCGGTCGATTATAACGAGCGCGAGAAAAAATACAACTGGGAGCTGGTTTTCTGCGAGCTTTACGCGGGCGGAAAATACAAAAACAACACCGGCGGCAACTATGAGTTCAGCCTCGGCTTAAACGGCCTCGGCCTTTGCGCCACGCAGTACAGCTCGGAATATATGAGCGTTGTCATTCAGCGCGACGGATACAAATACGAGCTTGAATTTAAAAAAGGCAAAAACGTCGGCGGCCTCAAAAAGACGCAGTTCCGCCACAGGCACACGGGCTCTAAAATTCTCTGGCGGCCCGACCTTAAGGTTTTCACCGACATCGACATACCGCTTGAATATTACAAAGACACGCTGAAGCGGCAGGCGGTTGTGAACCCCGGCATACGCTTCGTGCTGAAAAACGAGGTCAGCCGCGGCAAGTTCGAGGAAACCGAGTTTTTGTACGAGCACGGAATAGTTGACTATGTGAAGGAGCTCGCGGGCGGCAAGGCCTTCACCGAGCCGTACTTCGCCGAGGCGGAACGCAGCGGACGCGACAGAGAGGACCTGCCCGAATATAAGCTTAAGATGAGCTTTGCGTTCTGCTTCTCAAACGAGATAAACACCACGCAGTATTACCACAACTCGAGCTTTCTGGAGCACGGCGGCTCACCCGACAAGGCCGTGAAAAACGCCTTTGTGTACTCGATCGACAAATACTTAAAGGCCGAGAACAAGTACAACAAAAACGAGGGCAAAATTCAGTACAGCGACATTCAGGACAGCCTTATTCTCGTCTCGAACTCCTACTCCACCATGACCAGCTACGAGAACCAGACAAAAAAGGCGATAAACAACAAGTTCATTCAGGACGCGATGACCGAGTTCCTGCGCAAGACTCTTGACATATACTTCATCGAAAACAAAATGGAGGCCGACAAGATCTGCGGCCAGGTCCTTGTCAACAAGCGCAGCCGCGAGACAGCCGAAAAGACGCGCATCAACGTAAAGAAAAAGCTCGGCGGCAGCCTTGACGTTTCAAACAGGGTCAAAAAATTCGTGGACTGCCGAAGCAAGGACCCCGAAAAACGCGAGGTCTACATCGTTGAGGGAGACTCGGCGCTGGGCGCCTGCAAGCTCGGCCGCGACAGCGAGTTCCAGGCGATAATCCCGCTTCGAGGCAAGATACTGAACTGCCTCAAGGCGGACTATGACAAGATATTTTCAAGCGACGTTATCGTTGATCTGCTCCGCGTTCTGGGCTGCGGGGTCGAGATCAAATCAAAGCACAACAAGGACCTCAGCTCATTCGACCTTGGCAATCTGCGCTGGAACAAAGTCATAATCTGCACCGACGCCGACGTTGACGGCTACCATATCCGCACTCAGGTGCTGACTATGATCTACCGTCTGGTTCCCACGCTTATCGAAAAGGGATACGTCTATATCGCGGAATCGCCCCTTTATGAGATAAACACCAAAAAGGACACCTATTTCGCGTTCAGCGAGCAGGAAAAAGCCGACATACTCAAAAGGATCGACGGGCAGAGATACACAATACAGCGCAGCAAGGGCCTCGGCGAGAACCAGCCCGACATGATGTGGCGCACGACCATGAACCCCGAGACGCGGCGGCTTATCAAAATAATGCCCGACGACGTTATAAGGACACAAGAGGTGTTTGACCTTCTGCTGGGCGACAACCTTTCAGGCAGGAAGGAGCATATCGCCGAGGAGGGTCACAACTTCATCGACATGGCGGACGTGTCATAGCGTGATCATCGGAAAGATAATTTACAGAACAGGAAATAAATATGAAAAAACCAATTATTCAGGAACAACAAATAACAGACACTCTGGAAAACAACTACATGCCCTACGCCATGAGTGTTATCATTTCCAGAGCCATACCGGAGATCGACGGCCTCAAGCCGTCGCACCGCAAGCTGCTTTATACCATGCACAAAATGGGCCTGCTTTCGGGCAGTCTCACAAAGTCGGCCAACATTGTCGGCCAGACTATGCGGCTTAACCCCCACGGCGACGCGGCGATATACGAGACGCTCGTCCGCCTCACCGACGGCAACGGTGCGCTGCTTCTGCCGCTTGTGAAGTCAAAGGGCAACTTCGGACGCGTCTATTCCCGCGACATGGCGTACGCGGCGGCGAGATACACCGAAGCGAAGCTCAGCCCCATATGCTCCGAGCTGTTCGGGGAGATCGACAAAAACACGGTCGATTTCGTTGACAACTATGACGGAACAATGAAGGAGCCCACGCTGCTTCCCACCACGTTTCCGAACATTCTGGCAAATCCTAATCAGGGAATAGCTGTCGGAATGGCGTCGAACATCTGCTGCTTTAACCTGCGCGAGCTTTGCGAGGCGGCGATCGCGGTTATGAAAGACCCCGAGGCGGATCTGTCGGATATAATGCCCGCCCCCGATTTCCCGACAGGCGGACAGCTTCTTTACAACAAACAGGAAATTGACGAGATATACCGCACGGGCCGCGGTTCGATCAAGGTTCGCGCCAAATACAGATATGACAAAAAGCAAAACTGCATAGACATATACGAGATACCTTACAGCACCACGGTCGAGGTCATAATCGACAAGATCGTTGATCTTGTCAAGTCGGGAAAGGCGAGAGAGATCTCCGACATCCGCGACGAGACCGACCTCAAGGGACTAAAGATAACCATTGACTTAAAGCGCGGAACCGATCCCGATCTGCTCATGGCCAAGCTTTACAAAATGACCGCGCTTCAGGACAGCTTCGGCTGCAACTTTAACGTTCTTGTCGAGGGGTCGCCGATGGTGCTGGGCGTCAACGACATTCTCTGCGAGTGGCTGCGATTCCGCAGAAGCTGCGTAAAGCGCGCGCTCACCTTTGACATTGAAAAAAAGAGCGAGAAGCTGCACCTGCTTGAGGGCCTGAGCCTTATCCTGCTTGACATTGACAAGGCGATCAAAATTGTCCGCGAGACCGAGGATGACTCGATGGTTATCCCCAATCTGATGCGCGGCTTTAACATAACCAAGGCTCAGGCGGAATACGTCGCGGAGATAAAGCTCCGCAACCTCAACAAGGATTATATCCTAAAGCGCACCGCCGAGATCGAAAGCCTTCGCGCGGAGCTTGACGATCTGCGCAAGACGGTCGAGAGCAAGCGACGGATAAACAAGCTTATCGAAAAGCAGCTTAAACAGATCGCGAAAAAATATGGCTCCGACCGCAGGACCGAGATAATCTCGGCGGACGAAGTCGTTGAGCCCGCGGTCGAGGAGACGATTCCAGACTATAACGTCAAGCTTTTCAGAACGCGCGACGGATATATCAAGAAAATTTCGCTCGTCTCGCTCAGAACCAGCGGCGAGCAAAAGCTCAAGGAGGGCGATGAGCTCGTCCAGGAGGTCGAGGCACAGAACAGCAGCGAGGTCATATTTTTCGCCGAGGGCGGCTGCGCCTATAAGCTCAAGGCCTATGACATACCCGACAGCAAGGCCAGCCTTTTGGGAGAGTTCATCCCGAACCTGCTAGGCCTTACCGACAAGGAGCGCATTCTCGGCATGGCTGTGACCGACGATTTTAAGGGCGAGCTGATCTTCTGCTTTGAAAACGGTAAGGCGGCCAAGGTTCCGCTCAGCGCGTATCAGACCAAGACCAACCGCCGCAAGCTGACAGGGGCGTTTTCGGACAAGTCGCCCATGGCGGAAATGTTTTTCGTGCCGCAGGGCGAAAAGCTTGAGATCGTGCTGTTTTCGGACAGCGGCAGGGCGGTCGCGGTCAAGTCGGACAAAATTCCGCTCAAGGCCACGCGCTCGACTCAAGGCGTGAACGTTATGACCCCGCGCAAGGGCAGCAAGGTCGTCCGCGGCACGCTCGCCGAAAGCTCGGGCATCATAAATATGAGCAGGTTCCGCACCAGAAATATCCCCGCGGTCGGCGCATTGGTAAGAGAGGCCGACATGGGGATAGAGCAGATAAGCATGGACTAAAAAAGAGCGGACGCGCATCATATCGGCGCCCGCTCTTTTAAACTGTCTGAAATTACTCGCTGTAGGGTGAGTATATTATAGCGTTTTCAATTCCGTCAAGCTCGGTGTCAAGCTCGTCCTTTGAAACGTCCGAGCCGTCAATGGTGTATACGTTATTGCTTCCGTCCTCGGAATAGCTCAGCTTGTGCACCGATACGAACTCGCTGTTTTTGCAGTCGAGAATTTTAATCTCGCCGGTTTTGTATTCGTTATTGCCATCAATGGCCGCCTCAACCAGATATTCCCTGTCCTTGTGGCTTATGACGGAGTATCTGTAAGACGTGCGCGACGCCAGGCCGATCTTGGCAACCAGCTTCGTTACGCTTCCGTTGTCGCCGCAATCCCATATCGAGATGCATTTGTTCGAGTTCATCTTATAGTCGCCCTCGGGCGCGGCCTCGGAAAATATGACAAGCTCGTCATAGCCGTCGCCGTCGATGTCGGCGTAACAGTTTGAGATCGTCTTGTTCTTGCACGCGATCTGCGTGTCGTCCTCTGCGATCGACTTTGTCTGATCAACCTGTGTCACAACGGTCGCATTCTCAAAGTCATTTTTCAGAAAAGCGTCAAGCGCGTCTTTGCGCTCTGTCTGGCCCATAACCGACGTTTCGGGGACCGGGGCTTCGGGGGCGACCGTGGCAGTCGGCGCGGGCGCGGCGCCTTCGGTATTGATCAGGATCGTGTCGTCCTTAAAGTCGACCGAAAATCCGCCTACCGCGTCGGCGATGTCGCGCAGCTTGAAATATGTCCTGTCATCTATGTTATAGCCCTCTATGTTCTTTTTCTCGCCGTTGACCACAACCGGGAACGGATTGTCGACAATGGAATTCACGGCAAATCCGCCGATCGCCGTGCCCAGAACCGCGCCGATAATTATTCCGCTGATAAGTTTTTTCACTTGTTTCACTCCTTTATATATTTAAATTAATTTCCTTCAATAAACTATAGCATAATTTAAAATACATTGCAAGGAAAATTTCACAAAATCATCACTTTAAAATATGAAATAGCAAAACCTTTGATCATTATTTCCGAATTAAAGCGTTTTTTCCTTCGTTTCTTTAACGCTGAGTTCCTTTCTCAGGATCACATACGCTACAAGACGCGACATAAACTCCTTCATTCCCGGAGACGAGATCGTAAGATTTTTTTCATTGTCCAAATTACCGAGGAAAACCTTATTATTCTCAATCAATTCGGGGCAGATGCCCATGACATAATCTATTGTCGCTTTCGCGGATCTCCGCGATCTTACGCCGTTATGTGTCAATGTGAATATATCGCTGTCCTCACTCTTTTCAAGCGATTTGTCGAGCTGTATCTGCAGTTTGCTTTCAAGATGGCCGTTAATTTCTATAGCGCAGATAAGCGAGGTATAGCCACTAATAGTCCCGAATACCGAAAAACAAAGTCTCTGCTCCCGGCCGTGTCTGTCTATAACAATAAGCTGTCTGAATTCTCCTTCGTATTTGCCTCCGGACTGATTTCCAACCTTTGTATAATTAATTCCGCAGTCTCTTACTATCTCGCATCCGCAGCCTTTGATATTTTCAATTTTATAGCTGTCGTCCATAAAAAACCATGCAAGATTAAGAATGACCGGACACAGCTCGTCCGGGGTATCAGCGCCGAGAAATCTCGCATTAGCTTTTTCATAGGATATTTCATCGGGCGTGAACTCGGAAACATCAATCCTCTGTCGGTACATCTCCCTGACCGGAACCGCGTTTCCGAGGTTTTTCAGCATTTCATCAAAGGTCGGAAGGGCGCTTAATGGAACAGGCGTTTCATTATCGTCAATCATATAAATAAACGACTCGTTTCCGTTAGTCAGAAGCAAATACTTGCTTCTTATTGTCTTATTGTAATTGAGAAGCTGACGCAGCGGGTCGCCGTCGATAGGAATATTGTTTTCCTTACACTCAACCACCAGCAGCGGAATATCCGAGACTCTGACCGTTATATCGGCTCGCAGCGCGTTTCCCTTGTCATAATGGGCAAGAGAATCTTCAACCTTTATATACTCCTCGGGCACTCGGCAATCATCCAGCAAATATCTCAGCACCTGCTGGCGCACCTTTTCCTCGGGCGTCACCGGCACGCCTTTTTTCCTTACAGGGTCAAGAAATTTTGAAGCTCCGTCCACCTTTATTTTGCCGGGAAGTTTTTTATTGTTAAAGGGCAGAAAAACGGAATGTTTAATTATACGTTTTTCGTCATACAGCTCCACATTGCTGACCCAAGGCAGACTTTTGGTCAACATTTCATAATCCAGATAAAAATCGCCGAACTTCGATTTGTCGCGGACCTGCTCGAACAAAGCCATCGCTTCGGACTTTCGTCCGCAGCCCTGATAGTAAAGACCCATGTGTATGAGCATCTCGTCACGCTGATCCTCGCCGAGCAGTTTATTATACATACTCATAGCCTCAACCGGGTCGCCGCAGTAATACAGATAGTTTGCGTATCTGTACCTTGTCTCCCAATCCGAGCTGAGTTCTATCATCTTTTTGATTATCGGCTCTGATTTGTGATACTGTTGTTTCACATCGAAAACCTCGTCAAAAAGCGCGGTAAGCTTATTTATATCATTGCCCGCCTCGCTGAGACCGCGCTCTATTATTGACTCGTCAAACTTAACACAGTATTCAGGAACAGAGATCTTCTCTATGTATTCGCTAAGAGCCTTGTCCGTAATCAACCGGTTGTCAAGGCTGCTGTCAATATAATACTCGCGCTTATTCTCGGGCACGGCATACGAGTTTTCTGACGATGCTGAAATATAAAGAGGCTGCTCGTCATAGCAAAATACCCGAAAAGAATAAATTATCGCGTCTTTTGCCACATATGCAACAACCGCTTTGTTTTCATCTGTCCGAACGCAATAAACAACAGTAAAGCCCTTCACAGATTTACGATTTTTCGGGACATCAAAATATTTGCTGAGATCAATCTCATTGTTGTTTTCAATGATCGGAGACGGAATGTCGATCACTATACCGTCATAATCGTAAAGCGCAAATTGGCAGTCGGGCTCTAAAATCTGAATAAATAACTTTTCATCGTTCATAACTATTGCTCCTTTAACAAAAATTTTACGCAGTTTAAAGCTGTCAATCGATTATAAACACATATTTTACCGTTTGTCAATACGTCACATTTTGACTGTACATTTTTTTGTATAGATTATTAAAAGTTTTTGCAAACCAACAGTATTGACATTATTTTTCGGTTGTGCTAAAATCTTATTTATGAATAAACGCGCAGGGGCGGTGGCTCACCGCCCGTTTTGATTTGAAACGCGCAAAATAACATAAGACAAGGAGACAGAAAAATGGCAAAAAAACAATTCAAGACAGAAAGCAAAAAACTGATGGACCTGATGATCAACTCGATCTACACCAACAAGGAAATTTTCCTGCGCGAGCTTATCAGCAACGCCAGCGACGCGATAGACAAGCTGTATTTCAAAAGTCTGACCGACAGTTCGGTCGGTCTTTCCAAGGATGACTTTGAAATTTTAGTCACTCTTGACAAGGACGCGCGCACGATCAAGGTCAGCGACAACGGAATAGGCATGACGCGCGACGAGCTTGAAAACAATCTCGGAACGATCGCCAAAAGCGGCAGCCTTGACTTTAAGACCGAGAACAGCCTTGATGACAAGATCGACATAATCGGTCAGTTCGGCGTCGGCTTTTACTCCGCTTTCATGGTATCGTCAAAGGTCACGGTCGTAAGCCGCGCATTCGGCTCGGACGAGGCTTGGGTGTGGGAAAGCTCGGGCGCGGACGGATACACGATAAAAGAGACGCAGAAGGACAGCGCGGGAACCGAGATCACAATGATCTTAAAGGATGACACCGACGACGAAAACTACGGCGAATTTCTGGAAGAATACAGAATTTCGAGCATAATCAAAAAATACAGCGACTATGTGCGCTATCCCATAAAGATGTACCGCGAAAAGACGCGCGAGAAGGAGCGCCCCGCGGACGCGGGCGAGGACTACACTCCCGAGTATGAGACATACACCGAGCTTGAGACGGTCAACAGCATGATACCGCTTTGGAAACGTCAAAAAAAGGACGTGACCGACGTGGAATACAATAACTTCTATAAAGAGAAATTCATGGACTACACCGATCCGGCCCGTGTTATCTACACAAACACCGAGGGCGCGATCTCATACAGCGCGCTGATGTTTATCCCGTCAAGAACGCCGTATGACTACTACACGAGAGAGTATGAAAAGGGACTTCAGCTCTACACCTCGGGCGTTATGATCATGGACAAATGCGCGGACCTTTTGCCCGACTGCTTCAGCTTTGTAAAGGGCGTTGTGGACAGTCAGGACTTGTCGCTCAACATCTCGCGCGAGATGCTTCAGCAGGACAGACAGCTCACGGTTATCCGCAGGAACCTTGAAAAGAAAATAAAGAATGAGCTCAAGTCGATGCTCACCGCCGAGCGCGACAAGTATGAGGAGTTCTGGAAGAATTTCGGCCGTCAGATCAAGTTCGGCTGCTACAACTCATTCGGTCAGAACGCCGAGCTGCTTAAAGACCTGCTCATGTTCTATTCGGCGAGAGAGAAAAAGATGATCACGCTTGACGAGTACACCACAGCCATGGGCAGCGAGCAGAAATACATTTACTACGCGGCGGGAGACTCGGTCGACCGTCTGGCTAAGCTGCCCGCGGCGCAGACCGTGCTTTCCAAGGGCTGCGATCTCCTGCTCCTTTCCGAGGACGTGGACGAGTTCTGCCTGCAGGTGCTGCGCGAATACGGCGAGAAGGAATTTAAGAACATAAACAGCGGCGACCTTGAGCTTGAGACCGAGGAAGAGAAAAAGGCGGCCGACAAAGCCGGCGAAGAGAGCCGCGATCTGCTTGACGCGATCAAAAAAGCGCTTGACGGCAAGGTCAAGGACGTTAAGATCTCGACCCGCTTGACCGAGCATCCGGTTTGCATAACCGCCGACGGCCCCGTCTCGATCGAAATGGAGAAGGTTCTGGCCTCGATGCCCGGAAACGAGGGCGAGAAGCCCGTCAGTGATAAGGTGCTGGAGCTGAACGCGAACCACCCGGTATTTGAAAAGCTTAAAGCCGCGGACGAGGCTTCCCTCAAGAAGTACGCCGAGATCCTCTACAACCAGGCCCGTCTTATCGAAGGCCTCCCCGTCGAGGACCCGATCGAGTATACTAAACTTGTGTGTGAATTGTTTTAATAATATGAACATAAACAACCTCAAAACCCCGTGTTATATATTTGACGAGGAGAAACTTATCCGAAATCTTGAAATACTCAGCGGTGTTGAACGCGCGACGGGCGCGAAAATACTGCTGGCGCAAAAGGCGTTCTCAATGTACGCCTTTTATCCCCTTATCGGAAAATATATATCGGGCACCACGGCCAGCTCGCTCAACGAGGCGCGGCTCGGGCGCGAGGAAATGCCAAGCGGCGAGACCCACATCTACGCTCCGGCTTACAGTGACGCGGATTTTGACGAGATTGTTAAAATCTGCGATCACGCGATGTTTAACTCGTTTTCCCAATGGGAGAGACACAAAGACAAATGCGCGGGCATTGAGTGCGGGATAAGAATAAATCCCGAATACTCCGAGATAAAGACCGACATGTATAATCCCTGCTTTCCCGGCTCACGAATGGGAGTTAGAATTTCCGACTTTCCGGAAAAGCTTCCCGAGGGCATAAGCGGGCTGCACTTTCACACAATGTGCGAGCAGAACTCGGACGTGCTGTGGCGCACCGTGCTTGAGGTCGACAAAAAGTTCAGTAGTATCTTAAGTCTGCCGCAGATCAAGTGGCTCAACTTCGGCGGCGGCCACCATATCACCCGCGGCGATTATGATATCAAAACGCTGATAAAGTCGGTCGAATATATGCGCGACAAATACGGCTTGACCGTTTATCTTGAGCCCGGCGAGGCGGTCGCGCTTGACGCGGGCTGTCTTGTCACCGAGGTCATGGACATCATAAACAACGGAATCGACATTGCGATAGTTGACGCGTCCGCCGCGTGCCACATGCCGGACGTGCTCGAAATGCCTTACCGCCCGCCGCTTTTCGGCAGCGGTGAACCGAACGAGAAAAAACACACATACCGCCTCGGCGGCCCCACATGCCTTGCCGGAGACATTATCGGCGACTATTCGTTCGACAGGCCGCTCAAGCCCGGCGACAGACTTTTCTTCGGCGACATGGCGATCTACACAACGGTCAAAAATAACACATTCAACGGAATAAACCTGCCGACGATCTATATCAAACGACAAAACGGCGAAATTGAGCTTTATAAACAATTCGGCTATGAGGACTTTAAAAGAAGGATATAACCCCCATTAATTTGTAGGGGCGGATATTATCCGCCCGCTCTTACGGCATTTTACACACCACGGTCGTAGGGGCGGGCGCCCTCGACCGCCCGGCTCCCCGAGGGGGAGCTGTCTGCGAAGCAGACTGAGGGGGAGGCCTAATCACTATTTTCTAATCACTAATCACTACGTTGAAAGGTATAAATACATGACAAATATCCAAAACCAAATCACAAACTTTTTAATTGAAAACGGCGCCGCGCAGGTCGGCTTTTGCGAGCTCGGCGGCGACGAATTCGGCGAAAACGAGTTCGGCATGACACACGCCGTTTCCTATACAGTTCCGCTGTCCGACGCCGTCGTCGACGGCATCAAGGACGCGCCGACCCACACCTACTTTCACCACTATCGAACTGTGAACGCGCTGATCGACAGGAACTCGCTTATGACGGGATTTATCCTACGGCGCGCGGGATATAAGTATGTTCCGATCCCGGCGTCGCAGTCGGTGAACGGGCTCAAGGGCGCATTCTCACACAAATACGCCGCAGTGCGCTCGGGGCTCGGTTATGTCGGCAAAAGCGGCCTTTTTATCTCAAGCGAAAACGGGCCGCGGGTGCGGCTCGGCACGATACTGACCGACTGCGCCGAGTTTGAAGTTAACCAAAAAATCCTTGAGTGCGGATGCGGCGAATGCAATCTGTGCATGAAGGCCTGCCCGGCCATGGCTATCTCGGGCAATCTCTGGAGGCCCGGCGAGCCGAGGGAAAACATTGTTGACGCTCTGGCGTGCAGCAGGCATATGAAAGCCGCGTACCAAAAGATTGGACGCGGCGCGGTATGCGGAATATGTATGCGGGTATGTCCCAAAAAATAACCCACCTCCGTCTTTCCGCCTTTGGCGGAAATCCAAGTGAGTTGTTTATTGCGGCGGTAACTTTCCTGTAATGGGCGGTCATGAGAACTGCCCTAAAAATCATATGTTAT
>CANRGH010000029.1 GCA_947630135.1 uncultured Monoglobus sp. | reverse complement strand
TAGCGATTGACTTTCCTTACGTCCGTATCAAAAGAAATACACACGTCGGAATATTCGTCCTTGGCGGTATATATTTTATCTGACCTGTTGTTTCTCTCTGCAAATTTTGTGACGGCGGTAGGCGCAGAACAAGTATTTGCTGCTCGTGCCGGTATATCTTTAAGCACGTCCAAGCATCTTAAATAATCACTTTCGGTAAAGTTCCCCGTGAGAACCACACAGCAGTTTTCGGGCGACATTAGGGCTTTTCTGTATTCGTTTACTTTTTTTGCGCTCATTTTGCGTATATCCGAAAGGGTCCCCATTATCGGTTCTCCCATCGGGGTACCGGAAAAATATTCCTTTTCTGCTCTGTCATACATAGACCAATATCGTTCCTCGATTTGACGTCTCACAACTTCTTTTTCGGCCGATATTTCACGTGATGTCCATTCAAAGTCGCCAAACATGCGAATTATCAAGTTAAAAGCTTCCGAGAATTTATCCGGCGGCGCTATTATATCAAATGCGAGAAAATCAACATAAGTCGACGCGCGGAGCGTCGCACCGATTCGGTCTGTTTCAAAGTACAGTCGCTGCTGTGAAAGATCGTTCAGCCGCCTGAAAAACATATGTTCCGTAAGATGAGCAATGCCGCGAACAGACTCCGTCGGTTTTTTTATATATATTCCGATATTTACGCTGTGCAGATGCTCGTTTCCAAGCACTTTCACGGTTAATCCGTTTCCTAAAACTTCGGTTTTAAACTCTGTGTTCATTTTATACCTCTCTTTCTTTACGGAACAGCGATATTCACCGGGATTGTCCACCATAACGGCTGATTTGCACATAAAATTATAATACAACATTTGGCATAAAAGTTCAAGGTGAATTTTGATAAAAGCAAAATATGTAAAAATAATCGGAGAAAAGTAAATTTTATGTTATAGATATGTGCTTTGACCCGGAATCGCCTTTAAATGAAAAGTTGAAAAAATCTTTATATAACTTGCTTTTGGTCGGTGATAAATAATGAACGCTGTAATATACGCGAGATATTCAAGTGACAATCAGAGAGAAGAGTCTATCGAAGGGCAGCTGCGCGAATGCAAAGCGTTTGCAGAAAAGAATAACATGATAGTTCTCAGAAGTTATATTGACAGAGCGCTATCAGCCAAGACGGACAACAGACCCGAATTTCAAAGAATGATCAAGGACAGTTCAAAGGAGCTGTTTGATGTTATTATTGTCTGGAAACTGGACAGATTTGCGAGAAACAGATATGATTCAGCCCACTACAAAGCAATGCTGCGCAAAACGGAGTTAAGGTCGTATCGGCAACCGAAGTAATTTCGGAAGGCGTGGTGGGAATTATTCTTGAATCGGTTCTGGAGGGCTACATAGACTGTTTCGTGAACGCGATATATCTTTTTGATGACAAAATAATAATCGTATTTAACTACAAAGACCAGTAAAACCGTCACACTTGACGATATAAAGGGTTCGGATTTATACGGACAAGTCGCACCACGCCGCGACCGCTCCTTTTTCCCACAAAGCACGCTACGCTGGCGCTTTGCGGGAGCCCATGTTTCGTTTTCGGGTATTGCTTTGAGCTTCGTTATCTCGATCGAGCCTATGCACCCCAAGTGTATTTTTAATTGCCAGTCTTTCTTTCCGTCGATTATTTCAGTGCGCTTTATTATTGGTTCGTGAATATCTTTAAATATTACCTGATTTTAACCAAATGAATGACTCACCGTGGGTGTAGTCCCGTATTTTGCCGTTTTCGTAAGCGATCTTAAGGTTTTCAAGTCCCGCCAGATAATCCGTTTCCGAAATCAGATTGAACATTGAAAAGCCTTTATTTTCGGCTAATTTGACAAATTCCTTGCTGATCTTACGTT
The DNA here is from genome assembly GCA_947630135.1 of uncultured Monoglobus sp. GTDB lineage: Bacteria > Bacillota > Clostridia > Monoglobales > Monoglobaceae > Monoglobus. The sequence continues at coordinate 21,271 of CANRGH010000029.1, read as the reverse complement.
TTCTGCGTTTATCCGAAACATCCGTTTTAATATGTTTCAGTCCGCAACTTTCGGCGATAAAAATTATATCATCAACATCCGGATAACGCTCTTTTTCGGCTGTTATTGCCGTTGGGAAAAATCTCATCCAAAAACGGCTTTCTATTTGTTTATACGATTCCGTTATAATACAAACTTTGCCTCCGGGTTTCAGCACACGCGCAAACTCGTTAAACATTATAACAAGATTTGGAACGTGATGAATAACGTCGGTCATATATATTAAGTCAACCGATGAATTTTTAAGCGGAATATTTTTATGATCGCCTTTTAAAAATCTTACGCCGCTTCCTTTTTGAACCGCGTTTTCCCTCATTCCGTCAGACGGTTCGACTCCATAAATCACCGCTCCTGTACGCCGCTTTAATTCGATTGCGTGATTGCCCGTTCCGCTTCCGAAATCAAGAACGATCATGTTCGAAGTAATCCCTGCTTCGTTTATGAGATAGTCTATATTGCTTTTATCGGCTGCGCGGAATTGATCGTATTTTTTTGATATGCCGTCGTAGTCTTCCGACATAATTATATCCCGGCGTTTGTCAAGCAATTCTTTATTAATTAAATAAGAATTTGTGTCCATTTCCGAAAACGGTTTGTCGCTTTTGCCGAGTACTGTGCAAATCTGTAAAAGGGTTTCCGTATCCGATAATTGTTTTTTCAGTTCGGCAGTTTTTATCAAAGCAATTTTGCCGATGCCTTCATCGGTTAAAATCAACCTCTTAATTTCCTCCAAAGTAAACCCGGCGCACCGCAAAAGCTTTATTTTTAATAAATTTTGTATATCGCCGTCAGAATATTCGCGATAATTATTCGCGTTGTTTCGAGAAACGGATAAGAGTCCGCATTTCTCGTAAAACCTGATGTTGGCGCGCTTTAACCCTGTTGCTTTTTCGGCCTCGCTTATGTTCATAGTTCTCACCTCGGTTATACTATACACTATAAAGCGGGTTTAAAGTCAAGAGGTTTTTTAAATTTTTTATATACGGCTCATGCTCATTATAAGCATAAACAAACCGAACTGAAAACAAAAAATATTATGATAAATTTATTATAACCGAGGTGATTTAACGCTTAAACAGATGAAGTATTTTCAGGCGGTGGGAAAGCGTAGCGGCTTACAGCGCTGCGGCGCCGGCATGTTTATATGCGTTCCGCGCAAGCTCGGTGAAATATCTTGTACATTCGCGCGCGTCGTCCTTGTGGTACGCAAGCACACATTTAATCGATTCCGAACAGTCAAACGGTATCCACGCGAACTCGCCGTTATGGTCGTTGGTAAATCCGGGCGCAAGAACAATACCTCGTCCCGCGGCAACGTTTGTCATAGAGCTCTCATGATTTGAGCTGTTGATCGTGTTTACATCCACGGTGTTTATGATCCTGTTCTGAACAACGATCATTTCCGGCGGAGAACCGCCGCCTATCATTATGGTACGTCCCGCTATGTCGTTATATGACACGGTCTCAAGCTCCGAAATCGGATCGTCTTTTCGCGCAACTATATAAAAATGACTGTCAAAAAGCGGCACGGTCCCGATGTTTCCAAAGCGTTTCATTGCCGACTCGCGCGCGAAAATAATATCCTGCTCACGCTTAAAAACGAGTCAAGACGACTGTCGTCATAAATATAATTTATGTTGAGCGCAGTGGTTGGCATCGTTTCCTCAAATCTTTTCATAATTTCCGGCAGGAATATTACGCATGAACGCATAGGCAGGCAGACGTTTAAAATCTCGTCGTACTTAGAGCCGATATTACGGCTTTGCTCGATCGCCGTTTTAAGCTCATCTTTTATATGCCGCAAATGCGAGCAGAACATCTCTCCGGCGGGAGTAACCATCGCGCCCTTGCCGGAACGCTCAAACAAGCGTATACCCACTTCATTTTCAAGCAGCTGTATCTGATACGTCAGGGAGGGCTGACTAATAAACAAATTTTCTGCCGCCCGGCTGAAATTAAGAGTATTCGCAAGCTCAAGTACATAATCAATTTGTTTGGTATTCATATCTATATCCTCGTTATAAAAATTTTAAATAAATTATAGCATAATTTTATTGGATACGTCAATATTTTGGTGATATAATTTATATAATGATAGAAATTCTTTATTTAAGGAGGAAACAAAAATGATCTTTGACAGAAACAATAACAGAGAGGTCGCGGTGTTGCTCGGAGCGGGCAGCATGGGAACGACAATACTTCGCCGCGTATGCGCAGGAATGACTGTTCTTTTCGGAGATATAAGCGAAAAGCGGCTTGACGAGGTAAAAAAGGAGTATGAAGGCTACGGCTATGCCGTGGAAACACAGATTGTGGACGCCGCAAACCGTGATTCGATCGAAGCGTTTGCGCAAAAGGCGGCATCGCTTGGCAGCGTGAAATATTATATACACACGGCGGGCGCGTCGCCCAATCAGGCGGCGCCCGAAAAGATCATCGCTCTTGATCTCGTCGGCTCGGCATACGCGCTGGACGCGTTCGGAAAGGTTATGGCAGCCGGCGGCGCGGGTCTTTTGATATCAAGTCAGACGGGATATATGTTCCCGCCGCTGTCTCGGGAGGAAGAAACGCAGATAATGACAACTCCTGCCGATAAGCTCGCGGAACTGCCGTGTTTGTCGAGCGAGCGGATAACAAATTCCGGCACGGCGTATATTGTCGCTAAAAAAGCGAACCATTTGCAGGTACAGTATGCCGCGACTCACGAATGGGGAAAGCGCGGCGCGAGAATAAACACGATCAGCCCCGGAATAATAGTAACGCCGCTGGCGTATGACGAGTTCAATGCGAACGGTGAAGGCTATCAGCGAATGATCGACGCCACGCCGATGAGACGCGTGGGCTCGCCGGACGAGATCGGCGCGGCGGGCGCGTTTCTGCTGAGCGACGCCGCAAGCTATATAACAGGAACCGATCTCCTCGTTGACGGCGGGACAATAGCGGCGCTGAAAAACGGTCAGTTTCAGCTTGGGTAGATTTAAGAAAATTGTTAAATATTTTAAAATAAAATCGAAAGCTGCCGATTTGTTGGCAGCTTCCGTTCGTAAAGGGATATATGATTGCAAACCGAAAGCCTTGGCGAGTGAGCTTTCAAAATTTGCTTGTATATTTATTTTAGCAGGTTTTCAATTAACAATCAATTTTGATTTGTAATAATTTTTATAGGAGGGACTTATAAGCAATAGCTCATAAATTTTTATATAAGCATTGCTTATTATAAATATAAACAATTCAAATTGAAAGCCAAAAAATATTATGATAGAATTATTAAAACTAATAAATTTGGAGGTAACTTATGGCAAATCTTATTATTTATTACTCTCGCAAGGGCGAGAATTATTGGAACGGCGGGATCAAAAATATCAAAAAAGGCAACACCGAGATCGTCGCCGAGTTTATTCAAAAGGCGGTCGGAGGCGACATTTTTGAGATCGAGACAGTCAAGGAATATTCGCCCGATTATTACGTCTGCATCGACGAGGCGAAGGCCGAGCTTAAAGAGAACGCGAGGCCCGAGCTTAAAAGGTATCTTGACAATATAGACGAATATGACAATATCTTTGTCTGCGGTCCGTGCTGGTGGGGAACCTATCCCATGGCTGTTTTCACGCAGCTTGAAAAGCTTGACTGGAGCGGCAAAAAGGTAATGGCGGTCATGACGCACGAAGGCAGCGGTCTCGCTTCAAGCGAGCGCGATCTTAAAAAGATCTGCAAAGGCGCGGTTTTCGGAAAAGGCCTCGCGGTTCACGGCGCGGAAGCCGCGCAGTCCGAAAAAGCAGTCAGCATCTATGCCTTTCAGGAATGTTCGGATATGTAAAATAAGTATTAGACATTTTTGCGTTGATGTTATATAATAAACTTAAAGTAAAGTTTAAATATAAAGGAGTATTGTCATGGAATACAGAAAACTCCCTCGCGGTGAAGAACAGATCGGCGTAATAGGAATGGGCTCATCCGCCATAGGCATGCAAAACGAAAAGGAAATAATCGAAACAGTCAGAGCCGCGATCGAAAACGGAATTAACTTTTTTGATTTGGCGGCGGGACACGCCTCCTGTTTCCCCGCGTATGGTAAAGCGTTAAATGATGTGCGGGATAAAGTATATCTGCAAATACATTTCGGCGCGGACTACACCACGGGCGAATATGGGTGGACGACAAACCTTGACCAAATCAAACGATCAATAGACTGGCAGATGAATAATCTTAAAACTGATTATATTGACTTTGGATTTATTCATTGCCTTGACGAGCGATCAGATTTAAGTGATTATGAAAAAGGCGGCGCTCTCAAATATATTTTGGATTTGAAAGCGCAGGGTGTTGTGAGGCATGTCGGGTTGTCGTCGCACTCGCCGGAAACGGCAAACAGCGTGTTAGACATGGGGATCGTTGATATGCTGATGTTTTCGATAAATCCCGGATATGATTATCAAAAAGGCGAATACGCTATCGGCGGCGTGTCCGACAGGACGGGGCTTTATCAAAGATGCGAAAAAGAAGGCGTCGGAATTTCCGTGATGAAGCCCTTTAGCGGCGGACAGCTTTTAGACGAAAAAACGTCGCCGTTTAAAAAGGCTTTGAGTAAATATCAATGTATACAATACGCTCTTGACAGGCCCGGCGTGTTAACAGTCCTGCCCGGATTTCGCGGAAAAAAAGACCTTGAGGATATTCTCGGCTTTTTTAACGCTTCGGCCGAGGAAAAGGATTATTCCGTGATCGGCTCATTCACGCCCGAGGACGCAAAGGGTATATGCGTTTATTGCAATCACTGCCGCCCCTGTCCGCAAGGGCTGAACATAGGATTGATAAACAAATATTATGACCTCGCCAAAGCGGGAGACAAGCTTGCCGCGGAGCATTACAAAAATTTAGACGTAACGGCTGAAAGCTGTGTGCAGTGCGGTCATTGTGACAAACGCTGCCCGTTCCACGCAAATCAATCGGCAAGAATGAAGGAAATCGCCGCTTACTTCGGCAACAGATAAACCGCAGGCGCTGAACAAATCTTAAATCTTCAAATCGGCAATCCGCAATGCTTCACAAATTTTATTTAAAAATTTTCCAAAAAAGTATTGACGCGATGTCAGAATGGTTATATAATATATATGCTGACATAATGTCAGAATATATTTCAGGAGGTATAATTTAAAATGAAAAAGAATATAGGTTCACAATTAGCGCTTTATCCCATGCCCGTAACCGTTATTGGGGCTATGAATGACGATAGGCCCACTTGGACGCTTGTTGCTCATACCGGAATTATCGGACATGACAGAGTCCTTGTAAGTTTAGCCGCTCCCCACTTTATTAACAGTGTTATCAAAAAGACAAATAAGCTGTCGATAAATATGGTGGCGGAGGAAATATTATCAAAGGCTGATTTTTCAGGTTCCGTAAGCGGGGCAAAGGCAGACAAATCGGGTCTGTTTGACTATGAAACAGCGGACGGCGCGCCCGTTATAAAGCAGTCGCCGCTTACCATGATATGCAGCCTTGTTGACGTATACAATACTCCGAATTTCGAGAGCTTTATATGCACTATCGACGGCACATATGTCGAGGAAAAATGTCTGAACGACGCGGGCAAAATTGATTATCATAAAATCAAGCCGGTTCTTTTTGAGTTCCCGACATACGAATATTTAAAGACGGGCGATGTTATGGGTAAATGCCTGTCATTCAAAAATAACTAATCTAAAATATAAGAACGGAGGTAATTACTATGAGTAAAACATTGGTGGCATATTTTTCGGCAAGCGGCACGACGGCGAGAGCCGCGAAAAATCTCGCGGAGGCGGCGGGAGCGGATCTATATGAGATCAACCCCGCGGTTCCCTACACAAGCGCGGATCTGAATTGGCAAAATAAAAATTCGCGCAGTTCGGTCGAGATGAAGGATAAATCGAGCCGTCCCGCTCTTGCGGACACAAGCGCGAATATTGCGGCGTATGACACGATCCTTTTGGGTTTCCCTATCTGGTGGTACACTGCGCCGACAATAATAAACACGTTTCTTGAAAGCTATGACTTTTCAGACAAGAAGATCATATTGTTCGCCACCTCGGGCGGCAGCGGTATCGGCGGCTGCGTTGACGGTCTGAAGGGTTCCGTTTCGCCGAGCGCCGTAATAAAAGCGGGCAGAATATTAAACGGCAGACCTTCAAAAGAAGAGCTTAAAAAGTGGGTGGAGACGTTATGAAAATCGTTGTATTAGAGGGAAGTCCAAATAAAAACGGTTCGTCCAACATGCTCGCGGAAGGCTTTATTCGGGGCGCAAAGGAAGCCGGTCACAGTGTGCAGATCGTGGACGCGGCTCACGCGAAAATACATCTGTGTACAGGATGTATTCACTGCGGCTATGAAGGCCCGTGCAGTCAGACGGATGACATGAACGAGATCCGCCGTACTATCCTCGACGCGGATATGATGGTGTTTGTGACTCCGCTGTACTATTACGGTATGAGCGCGCAGCTTAAAACGCTTATCGACCGCTTCTGCGCGTTTAACAGCAGTATTCAGAGAAAGCATATGAAATCCGCTCTTTTGACTGTGGCGTGGAACAGCGATAACTGGACTTTTGACGCACTCGTAGCCCACTACAAAACCCTTGTTAAATATCTTCGTCTAAAGGATCAGGGAACGGTTCTCGGAAAAGGCTGCGGAACTCCCGCGATGACACAGGGTTCGGGATATGTTGAGCAGGCGTATGAACTTGGAAAAAATCTAAAAGGTTAAATAACAGTTCAGGAGGATTTAAAATGATAAATTTGTCTTCTGCTAAGAAAAAATTTATTCTTATAATCGCAATAACGGTTATCTGTATCGGAATTTGCTCTTTCGGCGGCTGCCGCCTGCTCGGCAGTACCTCGGCGGCTTTCGCGGCGGATACTCAATATAAAACCGACGATCCCGCCGCCCCGGCTGTTTACATGACAACCGAAATAACGCCGGAAGCGCTCGTTAAAATCTATGACGCGCTCGGCTTTAACGCCGAGGGTAATGTGGCGGTCAAGATGTCCACAGGCGAGCCTCCGGCAAGCAACTATTTAAGGCCGGAGCTTATCGGCGATCTGGTGCAGAAGGTAAACGGAACAATCGTCGAATGTAACACCGCATACGGCGGCTCGCGCTCATCAACGGCTCTGCACAAGCAGGTGGCGGAGGATCACGGATTTACCGCTATTGCGAACGTGGATATTATGGACGAGGACGGTTCGCTCACGATCCCTGTTCCCGCGCCCGAAAGCGGCGAGTCCACAATAACCGAAAACTACGTCGGCTCACATCTTGAAAATTATGACTCGCTTATATGCCTGTCGCATTTTAAGGGACATTCTATGGCGGGCTACGGCGGCGCGATAAAAAATATGTCTATCGGCGTGGCCTCAAGCAGAGGCAAAGGCTGGATCCACAGCGGCGGCACGAGCATGACGAATATTTGGGGCGGCAGACAGGACGCGTTTCTTGAGGCCATGGGCGACGCGACAAGCGCTGTTATAGATTATATGGACGGCAAGGTTGTTTATATAAACGTGATGAACCGTCTGTCTGTTGACTGCGACTGCGACGGAAATCCCGCCGAACCCGATATGCACGATATAGGCATACTCGCGTCATACGACCCGGTAGCGCTCGATCAGGCGTGTATTGATCTGATCTATGAACAAAAAGACGGCGACGGCGCGTCTTTGGTAAATCGTATCGAAAACCGAAACGGACTGCACACGCTCGAGCACGCCGCTCAAATCGGCATAGGCAGCAGAGAATATCGCCTTTTGGATATAGACGGCGAAGCGCCGCCTCCTCCTACTCCGCGTCCGCAGGCAAATATGGCCTACGCTGACGGAGCTCTTACTATAAGCAATCTTGAGGGCAGCGCGAAGCTGCTTCACGCGTCATACACAAACGGAGCGCTGTCAAAGCTTGAGATAAGCGACGCGGCAAACGGCACTATAAGCGTGGAAACGAGAAGCGGCGATAAATTTATGCTTTGGAGCGCTGTCGGCGAAATGCTGCCGCTTTGCGAAGCGGTTACCGTTGAAACGGGAACATATGAAAACGAGCCAACACCGAGTGTCGGATCCGATACGGAGGCTGAAACAAAAATGAATGTACGGATAGGAGACGCGGTATTTACCGCCACGCTTGAGGATAACACGGCGGTCAGCGAATTTATTGAGATGATGAAGGAAGCGCCGGTCACGATCAACATGAGCGATTATTCGGGATTTGAAAAAGTAGGCCCTTTGGGCAGAAGCCTTACGGCGAGCAACAGCCAAATGACCACAGTTCCGGGCGATATAGTACTCTACAGCGGCAATCAGATTGTTATGTTTTACGGCTCAAACTCATGGAGCTACACGAAGCTCGGACATATTGACGATTTAACAGGCTGGGAGGCTGCTCTCGGCAACGGCGATATCACAGCGGTGTTTTCAGTTGCGGAATAATGTAATTATCAATAAACGGTAATAAGATTATTACAAATAAAAACGAAAGGAGATGTCGATATGACAAAAACAAAGAAAAGCATAGCTTTTATCGCGGTTATGGCGGTAATTTGTCTCGCGTTCGGGATGTTCGCGTGGCAAGCAAGCCGACCGCAAACTGAGACAGCGCTTGCCGCGGGCGAGGGACAGATAATAACTCTGCAAATCGATAATCCCGTTATGACGATAAACGGAGAAGAGCGCGAGATCGACCCGGGCCGCGGAACGGCCCCGGTGCTTGTGAACGACGCGAGAACGCTGCTGCCGGTGCGCGCGGTCGTCGAGGCGGTGGGCGGCGCTGTCACGTGGGATGAAAACACCAACACCGCGACACTCACATACGGAAACGACGTTATCAGCCTGACGATCGACAGCGCGACAGCATATTTAAACGGCGAGGCGCGCACGCTTGATGTCGCGCCGACAACGATCAATGACCGCACAATGCTTCCGATACGCTTTATCGCCGAGAGCTTCGGATTTGACGTTGAGTGGGACGAAAACACGCAGACGGTTACCATAACCGTTCCCGCAAAGGAGGATGAAACTATGGAAACAGCAAACACACCGGCTGCTGTCTCGGACACGAACGCTCCCGTTGTTTATATGACAACCGAGATAACGCCGGAAGCACTCGTTAAAATTTACGAGCAGTTAGGCTTTAACGCTGAGGGCAATGTGGCGGTTAAGATGTCAACGGGCGAGCCGCCCAACAGCAACTACTTAAGGCCCGAGCTCATCAAGGATCTGGTGCAGAAGGTAAACGGAACAATAGTTGAATGCAACACCGCGTATGGCGGCTCAAGAAGCGAAACCTCGGCTCATAAGCAGGTTGCCGAAGATCACGGCTTCACGACGATTGCGAATGTGGATATTATGGACGAGGACGGCTCGATGACTATTCCCGTTCCCGCTCCGAAAGGCGGCGCATCAACGATAACCGAGGATTACGTCGGCGCTCACCTTGCAAACTACGATTCGCTTATCTCACTCGCCCACTTCAAAGGCCACGCAATGGCGGGCTACGGCGGCGCGATCAAGAATATGTCGATCGGTATCGGATCAAGTGAGGGTAAAGCATGGATTCACAGCGGCGGAACGAAAAAGTCCGGCAGTATTTTCGGCGGAGATCAGAACGCGTTTCTTGAAGCCATGGGCGACGCGACAAGTGCTGTTGTAGACTACATGGAAAATAAAGTTGTATACATCAACGTAATGAACCGTCTGTCCGTTGACTGTGACTGCGACGGTAACCCAGCAGAGCCGGATATGCACGATATAGGCATACTGGCGTCATATGATCCCGTTGCGGTAGACCAGGCCTGCATTGATCTTGTATATGCGCAGAAGGACGGCGACGGCGCTTCACTCGTCGAGCGCATAGAATCGCGCAACGGTCTGCACACCCTCGAGCACGCAGCCGAAATAGGCTTGGGCAGCCGTGAATATAATTTGGTAAGCATAGATAATTAATTTTAAATTTAATTTAAGGAGGAAAATAAAATGGCATGTTTTTTAGTACCAACAACCGAAGCTATCGTAACAACGATCGTAAAGAAAAGCGCCGACAAATCGGCGGGTAAGAAAAAGATCGAGATAAAAAATCCTTTTATCAAAAGATTAAACTGGCTCAACAATATGCTCTGGGGCGGTTCGGCTCTCTTGGCTTTTGAGCACGTCTGGCACGGTGAGATCGTGCCGTGGGCGCCGTTTTTGACAAACGGTGTATCGGCCGTTCAGGAAATGGCGACAGCAGGAGTCGCAATGGCCGCGGCAGTCACCGCGGTATGGGCGGGAGTTGTAGCAATTACAAATTCTATGGCAAAGCGCCCGACAGAATTGATAAAATCTGATTCCCAATAATAATCCGAAGAAACGGCCCTATTGAAAAAGTATAGGGCCGTTTTGACTAAAGTAATCAGGGGTTGCGAAAGGAGTGACAAAAATGCTTGAGATACTTCATCGTGAATTTATTTATGTGTGGTACTATTTTGAGGTTCAGCTTCGCCAGATACTGCCTTATTTCCTACTGGGTATCGTGATTGGCTCGATAATTTCCGTGTTCGGAAAGCAAAAGATACACTCGCTGATGACGGTGATACAGGATAAGCATCTCGGCGTGTTTGGCATAATTCCCGCAAGCCTTATCGGTATCGCCTCGCCGCTTTGCATGTACGGCACAATTCCGATCGCCGCCTCGTTTTCGCAAAAGGGTATGCGCGACGATTATCTGGCCGCCTTTATGATGAGCAGCGTGCTGCTCAATCCGCAGCTTTTGATGTACAGCGCGGCTCTCGGCAGCTTTGCGCTGTGCGTGAGATTTATCTCCTGCTTCCTCTGCGGTATAGCGGCGGGACTCGCGGTAAGATTTTTCTTTAAGGACAAGCATTTTTTCAACTTCGACGGCTTTTCGGAGCGTGCGAGCCACGACACCGACCCGAACCCGGTCATGCGCCTGATAAAGAATATCGGCAGGAACCTAAAGGCAACGGGCCCGTATTTCCTGCTGGGAGTTCTGCTTTCCGCGCTGTTTCAGAGATATGTTCCGGCTGACGCGTTCGCAAAGCTGTTTGTGAACAACGAGGGCTTCGGCCTGCTTATGGCGGCGACGATTGGCGTGCCGCTCTATGCCTGTGGCGGCGGAACTATCCCGCTGCTTCAGCAATGGCTTGCGAGCGGCATGAGCATGGGCAGCGCGGCAGCATTTATGGTGACAGGCCCCGCAACAAAGATCACCAATCTTGGCGCGCTCAAGATCGTACTCGGCATAAAGCATTTCGCGATGTATATCGCGTTCGTTATGCTCTACGCCCTAATAAGCGGTTTTATTGTGAATTTGATAGCCTGATTTAAAATTCACACAATATTTTCAAGCAGGCGCTTCACACAGCAGTATGTTAAGTCATAAACCGTCATTTCGGGATAATCCATGCCCGCGTCTTTCATGGCCCGCCACTGTTTGTCCGTCACTACGGCGTACGGGTATATCCCGAACATAAACGGGAAAAAGAGATATATAAACTCGTGTATCCGTTGCTCGGAAAGCTGCGGAAAATATTTTTTCAAAAACTCGCGTACGGTGCGCATCGAGCGATCGTACGCGACTTTCATATCAGTCAGTCGGTCAAGGCGGCTGTTTTCCTCCATATCATAGTGGTTCATAGACAGCAGCTTCAAAAGCTGCGGACGCAGCTCAAGCGAGCGGGCGAGCGCGGCAGCGAACTCGTCTTTTGTCATCGACTCGGTATTTCGCATGGTAATTTCCAGATCGTCGCACCATAGGTTATATTCACGCTCGATAAGCGCGAGGAATATCTCTTCTTTGGTTTGGAAATAGTTATAAATCGAGGTGCGCGTAAAAGAAGTTACAGCGCCGATCTCTTTTATTGTTATTTCCTTAAAACTCATGGTTCGGTACAGCTTTTCGCAGGCGTTTATTATTTCCTCCCTGCGCGCGTTTGTTAATTCGGGCGATCCCTTCGGCATAATTTTTTCTCCTTATAAACTAAGCTTATAATTACTTTAACACATTGCTGACATAATGTCAATATTTTTTGAAAAATTATTGACAACGTGTCAGCGCTGTGTTATAATATAGAAAAATGACACGGTGTCAGAAACAAATTTGATGAGTTTGATGAGATCAGATTAAGTTAGGAGAGTATTATGGATACACGGATATTAAAATATTTTCTCGCGGTTGCGAGTGAGGAAAACATAACAAAGGCGGCGGAGATGCTGCATATTACGCAGCCGACGCTTTCAAGGCAGCTTTCAAAGCTTGAGGACGATCTGGGAGCAAAGCTTATGGTCCGCGACAAAAACGGAATTACGCTCACCGACGAGGGAATACTGTTCCGCCGCCGCGCGGAGGAAATAACGGAGCTTGCGGATAAGGCGGAGCAGGAGATGGGAAACAGCGCAGAAAATATCGAGGGAATGCTCTCGATCGGCTGCGGCGAGCTTGCGTCGGTCAGACTTTTGACGGATATATTTAAGAGTTTTCAGGAAATTTATCCGAACGTGCAGCTCGATCTGTATACAGGAAATGCTGACCAGATCAGACAGCGGCTCGACGACGGGCTTAACGACATAGGAATATTGCTTGAGCCCGTGGAGATCGACCGATATGATTTTATTCGTTTTAAGACCCGCGAGCGCTGGTTTGTCGTAATGCGTTCCGATTCGCCTCTCGCGCAGAAAAAATGCGTCACGCCCGAGGATCTGATAAACCTCCCGCTGATCGTCACAAAGCGCCAATGTGTCAGGAACGAGATCGAAAACTGGTTCGGGAGACATGTTGATAAGGTTAATATTGTCGCGACGATAAACATGAGCACGAACGCGTCAATTCTGGTGGAGCAGGGCATAGGATACGCAATCGTTATCGAAGGCTCGCTTCCGTATATTGACAAAAATATAATTTGCATGCGTCCGCTGTGTCCCGAAAAAACCGCCACATCGGTGATAGCGTGGAAAAAATCACAGACATTTGCTCCTGCGGCGAGGCGGTTTTTGGAGTATATCCGTGACAAATTGACCGAGTAATTTATCAATACAAAATTTGTATGGATAACTATGAAAAACAAGCATTTTACATTATTATTTAACAGGTATATAATATGTGTATAGTTAAATCTTTACACATATTTTTATTATAAGGAAGTGATAATAGTGGAATACACAAAATTGGGCAAGTCAGATCTGAACGTGTCGCGGATATGCATGGGCTGCATGGGCTTCGGTAACGCCGCGACGGGGCAGCACAGCTGGACGGTTGACGAAAATCAAACAAGAGAGATCATAAAACGCGGGCTTGAGCTGGGTATAAACTTTTTCGATACTGCGATAGTCTACCAAAACGGCACGAGCGAGCAGTATGTCGGTCGGGCGCTCAGGGATTTTGCGAAACGTGATGAATATGTGATCGCCACAAAATTCACTCCGCGCACGCAGGACGAGATCGACTCGGGCGTGGACGGACGCAGGCATATTGAAAACTATCTCGACCAAAGCCTTAAAAATCTCGGCATGGACTATGTTGATCTCTACATCTATCACATGTGGGATTACCACACGCCGATGAATGAGATCATGGAAGGGCTTGACAGAGCTGTCAAAGCGGGCAAGGCGAGATATATCGGCATCTCAAATTGCTTCGCGTGGCAGCTCGCAAAAGCGAATTACTACGCGAGAGCAAACGGGCTCACCGAGTTTGTTTCGATCCAAGGTCATTACAACCTTATTGCCCGCGAGGAGGAACGCGAAATGATCCCGTTCTGCAAATCGGAAAACATCGCGGTAACGCCGTACAGCGCGCTGGCGAGCGGCAGGCTGTCGCGCAGGCCGGGCGAGAGCACAAAGAGGCTTAAAGAGGACTCATACGCCAAATTCAAGTATGACGCGACCGCCGAGGCGGACGGCAAGATCATAAAACGCGTCGAGGAGCTTGCCGACAAGCGCGGCGTTTCAATGACCGAGATAGCGCTGGCGTGGCTGCTGACAAAATCGACCTCTCCGGTGGTCGGAGCGACAAAGCTCTCGCACGTCGAGGGCGCGGCCAAAGCGGTCGATCTGAAGCTGACCGAGAATGAGATCAATTATTTGGAAGAGCTGTATGTGCCTCACGCGCTCGCGGGGGTTATGGCGCAAAACGGAAAACAAAAAGCCGGAAATGTAGTTTAATAATTATTTATAAAATAAAATTTAGGAGGAATTTTCAATGAAAGAAAAAATAGTTCAAACAGCAGGAAGACAGTCGCTTGGGGAGTTTGCGCCCGAGTTCGCACATTTTAATGATGACGTTCTTTTTGGAGAAAACTGGAACAACGAGGATATTGACTTAAAAACGCGGTGCATTATCACGGTTGTCGCTCTGATGTCGTCAGGTATCACCGACTCGTCGCTGACCTATCATCTTGAAAACGCGAAAGCGCACGGCGTTACCCGCGCGGAGATCGCGGCTATAGTCACCCACGCCGCGTTTTACGTAGGCTGGCCCAAGGCGTGGGCTGTGTTCAACATGGCAAAGGAAGTCTGGTCAGAAAATGAAAAAGCCGAGACAGAGAAAGACAAATACCAAAAGGAAATTTTATTCCCGATAGGCGCGCCGAACGACGGTTTTGCGCAGTATTTCACCGGGCAGAGCTATCTCGCGCCTGTGTCGTCGGAGCAGGTCGGAATATTCAACGTCACGTTCGAGCCGGGCTGCCGCAACAACTGGCATATCCACAACGCCGACAAGGGCGGCGGTCAGATACTTATATGCGTCGGCGGACGCGGATATTATCAGGAATGGGGCAAAGACGCGGTCGAAATGAAACCGGGCGATTGCGTTAACATTCCCGTCGGGGTGAAGCATTGGCACGGAGCAGCGGCCGATTCGTGGTTCTCGCATCTTGCCGTTGAGGTTCCCGGAGAAAACGCGTCAAACGAATGGCTTGAGGCCGTCAATGACGAAACATATTCAAAAGTAAACGGAGGAGAATAAATTGAGAAAATTTTTATTGTTACTTCTATCGGCTGTCATGATTATATCTATGGCGGGCTGCGCCGCGGGCAATACCGCGCCTGACGCGGAAACGGCGGCGGAACAGGCCGAGGAACCGCCCGCGTTATTTAACAAAGCCCTTGTCGTGTATTTTTCCGCGACCGGTAACACAAGAAACGTCGCCCTGAATATCGCTTCCGCGACAAACGCGGACTTACACGAGATAGTGCCCGAGGTTCCGTACACGGACGCGGATCTTGACTACAACAGCGACTGCCGCGCGAACCGCGAGCAGAACGATGATGAAGCCCGCCCCGCGATCAACGGCGGCGAGTTCGGAATAGATCAATATGACGTGATCTTCCTGGGCTATCCGATATGGTGGGGACAGGCGCCGAAAATTATGTACACCTTCCTTGAAAGTCATGACTTCACCGACAAAACGATAATCCCTTTCTGCACCTCGGGCAGCAGTTCTATCGGCACTAGCGCGGAAAATATGCACGCCTCGGCTCCAAACGCCGAATGGCTTGACGGACAGCGCTTCGCGTCAAGCGTCTCGCGCGAGGATCTGACGGAGTGGATAAACGGTCTTAACGTTGATATAAAGGCGGAATAATTGCCGGCAATTAATATTTAAACAAAGTAAATTAAATTCAGGAGGTTTTTACAGTGAAAAAAGTTTTATCGGTTTTTATGATTTTATGTATGATATTGACCGTGTGCCGGGCCGCCGTGTTCGCGGCTGATGCCGACATAACTATCATGCTTCAAATCGGCAACCCCAACATGACGGTGAACGGCGCAGAAAAAGCGATCGACGAGCAGGGCACAGCTCCGGTTTTGATAAACGACAGGACATTGCTTCCCGTCCGTGCCGTGGTTGAGGAAATGGGCGGTTCCGTGGAATGGGTCGAGGACACCCAAACGGTAATACTGGCGTACGGCAGCGACACAATAACGCTGCAAATCGACAACCCGACAGCTTATCTTAATGATGAGGCAAAGACCCTTGACACCGCGCCCATGATAATAGGCGACAGAACAATGATGCCGATACGGTTTATCGCTGAAAGCTTCGGATTTAATGTGGGCTGGGACGACGCGACGCAAACAGCGACCGTTTCAAAAGCAGAGGACTCCTCTTCTTCCTCCGCGGCGACAGCAACACCTGCGCCCGAGGCGGGCGGCAAGACCCTCGTCGCGTATTTCTCCTGCACGAACAACACCGCGGGAATTGCAAAGCATATTATCGACGGCATCGGAGCCGACGCTTATGAGATCGTGCCCGAGGTTCCATACACGGAGGCCGATCTTGACTATAACAGCGACTGCCGCGCAAACCGCGAGCAGAACGACGACACGGCCCGTCCCGCGATCAACGGAAGTATTGAAAACATGGCGCAGTATGACACGATATTCTTAGGCTATCCGATCTGGTGGGGCAACGCGCCCAAGATCATATTCACCTTCCTTGAAAGCTATGACTTTGCCGGAAAGACAATAATCCCGTTCTGCACCTCGGGCAGCAGCCCCATTGGTTCAACGGCGGCAATGCAGAGCGTGACGCCGGGCGCGAACTGGCTTGACGGACACCGTTTCAGCGGCGGCTCATCGAGCGACGTCGTTATGGAATGGGTAAACGGCCTCGGCCTGTAATAATTTCACAACAAATAATTTGAAAGGAACATTTGCAATGAATATTAAAAAAATATTTGTATCTCTTTCGCTGCTGATATTTATGCTGATATGCGTCGCGACGGTTAGTGCCGCGGAATACCAAACCGACGGAAACATTATAACCGTCACCGGAGTGCCGAGCGAATGCAGGCTTATTATCGCATCTTATTCACCCGAAGGAGCTTTGGCAGACTGTGATTTCTACGCGCCCGAAAACGGCGTGATAAGCGGCGTGCCCGACACGGTGACACAGGGCGGCGCTAAAATGTTCCTTTGGAATATGACAAATCTGTCTCCGGTCGAAATGAGCGAGGCACCCGCGCCTTCGCCCGAACCGACCGCCTCGCCTACGCCGACACCCACTCTTGCGCCGACAACGGAGCCTGCGGGCAGCGGCGCGCTTGTGGCGTACTTCTCTTGGACAAACAATACCGAGAGAGTGGCAAACCATATCGCGGACATAACCGGAGCGGATAAATATGAGATCATCCCCAAGATACCCTATGGCCCGGAAAACAGCAATTACTATGACCCAAGCACCAGAGCCTATCAGGAACAGTACGACGACACCGCGCGGCCCGAGATCGAAGGAGAGCTTCAAAACATAGACAAGTATGACATCGTCTTTCTCGGATATCCTATATGGTACGGCAAAGCGCCGAAAATTATATATACCTTCCTTGAAAGCTATAACTTTGAGGGAAAGACAATAATTCCGTTCTGCACCTCGGGCAGCAGCGGCATAGGCTCGACCGCCGAACTGCAGAGCTTAACGCCCGGCGCAAACTGGCTTGACGGACGGCGCTTCGACGGCGGCGCGTCAAGAGACAGCGTTAAAGCATGGGTAGACGGTCTCGGTTTAAGTTTCGGAAATAACGAGGAGGTCAAAGACATGGTACTGATAAACGGCGGCACGTTCCAAATGGGAAGTTCGGAGAGCGAACCTGAGCGCGACGCGGACGAGGTCATGCGCAGCGTCACGGTCGACAGCTTTTATATTGACGAAACAGAGCTTACGCAAAGCGAGTATCAAGCAATCATGGGAAGCGATCCGAGCGAGAACATCGGAGATGATCTGCCGGTCGAAAATATAACATGGTACGACGCGATGGAATACTGCAACAAACGCAGTCTCGCGGAAGGTCTGACCCCGTGTTACGCGGTTTCGGGAGACACGGTCACTTGGGATAAAAGCGCGAACGGCTATCGCCTGCCGACGGAGGCCGAATGGGAATACGCGGCGAGAGGGAACACAACCACTCCGTTCAGCTTCGGAGATTACGTTTATGACGAAAACGCAAACTGCTACAACGCCTATGGCTACAACAACAACGCGAGCGGAAACTGGGTAAGCGGTTATCTCTCTCATACCGTCGCGGCCGACAGCTACGGCGCAAACGCTTACGGGCTTTACAACATGCACGGCAACGTTGCGGAGTGGGTGTGGGACTGGTACGGCGAATATTCCGGCGACGCGGTAAATCCGACGGGCGCGGAATCGGGACATTACAAGATCGCGCGCGGAGGCGGCTGGAATGATTTTCCGAAACACATAAGAAGCGCGTACAGAAGCGCGTATCCTCCCGACGCGCCGCTTTACAGCATAGGCATACGCGTGGCGAGAAACGCCGCGGCTGGAAGCGGCAGCGTGACGAGCGTCAACGCGGCAAAGACAAGCGCGAAAGCGAATAAAACTCTTATCGCGTATTTTTCACAGACCGGCAACACCGACGGACTGGCAAAAATAATAGCGGAAATCAGCGGCGCCGACATATTCAGAATAGAGCGCGCGACACCTTATGCCGCGGACTATAATTCACAGATTTTATATGCCGAAGCCTTAAACGAACAGCGGGAAAACGCGGTTCCCGACTTAAAAGCGTATCTTGAGGACGCCGGACTTAATATTGACGACTATGACACGATACTGCTCGGCTACTGCAACTGGTGGGCGTCCATTCCCGCGCCCGTCCGCAGCTTTCTTATGCGCTATGATATGAGCGGCAAAACGATAATCCCGTTCTGCTCAATGGGCGGCGGACGCTTCGGCCAAACGATAAGTGCGGTCGCGAAGCTCTGTCCCGGCAGCGCGATAAAGGAAGGCCTTGACGTGACGTATTCTTCTTATAACAGAGCGGAAATTACGGAATGGTTAAGCGAGAGCGGCGTTATCGAATAAAAATTAATAATAAAAAACAGGAAGCTGCCGTCTATGCGGCAGCCTCCGTTCGTAAAAGGGTTATGATCACAAACCGAAAGTCTTGGCGAAAGACCTTCAACAAGTTTGTCAAAGTTAATCAGGTAATTATATTATAGCGGATCTTCCTCTTAAAATCAATTCCGTTTTATTATAGTTTTTATAAGCGTATGCTTATATATAAAAGCTTGGAACATCATATAAGCTTTGCTTATTATAAGCATAAACAAACCGAATTGAAAACAAACAAGTATTATGATAAATTTATTATATATAACCGAGGTGATTTGATGCTTAAACAGATGAGGTATTTTCAGGCGGTGGTAAGGCGAGGCAGCTTCAGCGCCGCCGCGGAGGAATGTTTTATCTCACAGTCCGCGATCTCACAGCAGGTGCAGGCGCTTGAGCGCGAGCTTGGCGTTATGCTTTTAAACCGCGGCAACCGCAAATTCAGCCTTACGCCCGCCGGAGAGCATTTTTACAAAAAAAGCCTGCTGATCACATCCGATATTGACAAGCTTTGCCGCGAGACTGTGCGCATCTCCCGCGGCGGCAGCAACATGCTCAGAGTCTGCTACCAAAAGAGCTACGGCGGTCAGGAATTTCAAAAGGCTTTGGCGCAATTCTCGGAAAAATATCCGGACATAACTCTTGACATAAAGAGCGGTACCCACGAGGAAGTATATAACATGCTGCGTCTTGGCTGCGTCGATCTTGCGCTGAACGATCAGCGCAGAGCGTTTTCTGACGAGTATGTCAACCTGCCGCTCAGCGAGATGAACTGCTGCATTGAGATATCCAAACGCGATCCGTTGTCGGAAAAGCAGTCCGTAAACGCGGACGAGCTGAGAAACACGCCGTGCATACTGGTATCGACAAAAAACCAGTTTGAAAACGACCAAACTCACTATCACGAGATATACGGCATAGACGGCGAGTTTGTGTTCGCGGAAAACCTTGAAGAGGCGCGGCTCATGGTCGTGAGCGGCAAAGGCTATGTTCCGGTCGAGGGCGGCAGCCTCCCGCATCGGTTCTCAAAGGACATCGCGCGCGTCCCGCTCAGCCGCTGCGGAAAGCCGATAAAGAGAAAATACTGCGCCTTTTGGAAAACCGACAACACCAAAAAATGCATAAAAATCTTCGCTGATATACTTAAAGAGCAGTTCGGATAGATTAATATCCGTTATTTTACCTGCAATAATAATATTTGCATTGTCAGCGGAAAAAAATTATTAAAAGCCATTGACTTCAATTCAATGAATATGATATAATGAAATTGCGTACAGGAGGTGATGGCATGGCAAAAAAGATGACGAACCGTCAGCTTGCCGCACTGGAAACCAGGCGCAAACTGCTGGAGGCGGCGAAAAAGCTGGTGCGTGAAAAAGGTTTGGTCAACACATCTATCGAAGAGATCACAAACGCCTGCGGCGTATCAAACGGTACGTTCTATACCTATTTCAATCGCAAAGAAGATGTGGTTTTTGCGCTGAGTCAGGAGATGTATCAGGGAATTTATGAGGAAGCGCAAACCCATGACGGTCCCTTTATGGAACGGCTGGCATTTTACATGACAAATTTCTCCGGACATATTGAACGGGACGGACTGAAGCTCTGCCAGGAATGGGTGCGGAACACCGTAGACCCCGATCTCGTGGAGACTCCGTACAACAAGGACAAACTCCTCGTGGATATCGATTCCATGAAGGGAATGATCAAAAAGGGTATGGAGCGTGGAGAACTGAAAAAAGATACGCCGGCGGACACGCTCGCCAACGCGCTGATAGATGTGATCTACGGCGAAATGCTGTGCTGGGATATGTCCGGCGGGGCATACAGCTTTGAGGAACGAACAAAAGAATTTTGCAGTCTATTTTTACCGGCCATGATGCAGCCTTATATCAGCGATAGCAATTATTAAAATTGAAACAGCAGCGAAAAATAAAAAAAGGAGGAACCAAAAATGAGTGAGATCAAGAAATTGGGATTTGGGCTGATGCGCCTTCCCCAAAAAAGCAACAATGAAGCGAACATTGACATGGAACAGTTCAAGCAGATGGTAGATCTTTTCCTGAAGCGGGGATTTACCTACTTTGATACGTCTTATGTGTATCATGACGGCGCTTCCGAGACCGCGATCCGGGAAGCCCTTGTCAAGCGCCATCCGCGGGAGAGCTTCCTGCTGGTGTCGAAATTTCCCACCTTCCAGATGCCTGCCGAGGACAAGGTGGAAGCCATTTTCCAGGAGCAGCTGGACAAATGCGGGGTGGAATACTTTGACTACTACCTGCTCCACAACCTGAACCGCTACATCTATGCCACGGAAGTCCAGGACGCCCATCTGTTTGACCACATGAAGCAGTGGAAGGA
>CANRGH010000028.1 GCA_947630135.1 uncultured Monoglobus sp. | reverse complement strand
TCTTTTATAGCTTTCTCTGTAACATATCCGATTGCATCGACAGGGTTTTCAATGTCCTTGTATATATCGGGTCGGTGCTCTGCATGCAGTTTGTTAAGCTGCTTGAAGATTTCATTTACCGCATCAAAATCGGATAGCGTTAAATCTCGTATTATCATTACTGTCACACCTTCTTATCGTTATTAATTATAGCATAATTATAGCATAAATCTCTTGGTAAATCAATAATTTCCCGCAAATGGCATCAATTCTGCTTATTTTTATTTCCCATTTCTCGGCTCGATTTCACTAAATAAACGCAACATACAAACAGCAAAAGAGCGTATCGCTCTATTGATACGCTCTTTCATAATCCCGTTTTAACAGCCTGTCATAAAATTATTGATTATACTTTTTTATGTAATGCCGCCCGAAGGCGGTTTTATTTTTGTGAATTACTCGGTTTTGGGGAGCTTTTCGAGGTAGGCCTGGATTTCCTCGTCGCTGGGAACATAGTCGCTCATCTCGCCGTCGTGGAACTTCTCATAAGCTACCATGTCGAAATAGCCCGTTCCGGTGAGGCCGAACACGATCGTCTTTTCCTCGCCGCTTTCCTTGCACTTGAGGGCCTCGTCGATAGCGCCCTTGATAGCATGGCTGCTCTCGGGAGCGGGCAAGATGCCCTCCGAGCGAGCGAACAGCTCGGCCGCCTCGAATACCTCTGTCTGCTTGTAGGATCTTGCCTCCATAAGGCCGTCATGATAAAGCTGCGATAAGATCGAGCTCATGCCGTGATAGCGCAGACCGCCCGCGTGGTTGGGAGCCGGGATAAAGCCGCTGCCCAGCGTGTACATCTTCGCGAGCGGGCAAACCATGCCTGTGTCGCAGAAGTCATAGGCGAACTTGCCTCTCGTAAAGCTGGGGCAGGACGAGGGCTCGATCGCGATTATGCGGTAGTCGCTCTCGCCGCGGAGCTTTTCGCCCATGAAAGGCGACACAAGTCCGCCGAGGTTAGAGCCGCCGCCCGCGCAGCCGATGATAATGTCGGGCTTCTCGCCGATCTTGTCAAGCGCGGTCTTGGTCTCGAGTCCGATTATTGACTGGTGCAGCAATACCTGATTTAAAACGCTGCCCAGAACATATCTGTAACCCTCGGTTGAAACAGCCTTCTCGACCGCCTCGGAGATCGCGCAGCCGAGGCTGCCCGTGGTTCCGGGGTGCTCCGCAAGTATCTTCTTGCCGACCTCTGTCTCCATTGAGGGCGAGGGCGTTACCGAAGCGCCGTAGGTGCGCATTACCTCGCGGCGGAAGGGCTTTTGCTCATATGAAACCTTAACCATATATACCTTGCAGTCGAGGTCAAAGTATGCGCAGGCCATCGAAAGAGCCGTGCCCCACTGGCCCGCTCCGGTCTCGGTGGTAACGCCCTTGAGACCCTGCTTCTTGGCGTAATAGGCCTGAGCGATCGCCGAGTTCAGCTTGTGGCTGCCGCTTGTGTTGTTGCCCTCGAACTTATAATAGATCTTCGCGGGTGTGCCGAGCTTCTTTTCAAGGCAGTAAGCGCGAACCAGCGGCGACGGACGGTACATTTTATAGAAGTCTAAGATCTCCTGGGGAATATCGATGTAGGCCGTGTCGTTGTCAAGCTCCTGAGCGACGAGATCGGCACAGAAAACGCCCTCAAGCTCCTCTGCCGTCATCGGCTGAAGAGTGCCGGGGTTAAGCAGCGGCGCGGGCTTGTTTTTCATGTCAGCCCTCACGTTGTACCATTGCGTTGGGATCTCGTTTTCTTCCAAATAGATTTTGTATGGGATTTTTGACATTTTCCATGTCTCCTTTCATATATATTAATTTTATTATTTTTCAAAATAAAAAGCCCTTGATCCGCATAAAACATGCAAATCAAGGGCGAAATTTCAAAAACTCCGCGGTGCCACCTTGCTTCAAGCCAAAGGCTCCTCTGCGGGATACGCGCATATCCCCGGCTTCTGACGCGAGCCTGACGTCGGCGCATTTGACGCCGCCCTCGGCAGTCCATATTATTCGCCCGGCAATACGGAACTCACACCGTAATCCGCTCGCTCAAATTGCCCGCAGCGATTTTTTTCTGCCTCATCGGTTTATTATTACGATATTTATAATATCACAAATGTTAACCTTTGTCAACACCGAATTTTAAAATGCTTATTTTTTCATAAGTTCTGTTCCGGCGTTCCAGGCTTGGCCTACTTTTTTGCCGGTGGCGTAATATCCGTTTTGGAACTGGTCGAACATTAAGGCATTGAGCTTTTCGGGATCGACCTTCCCATTTTCCGACAGAACTTCTTCCTCCGCTTTGACGTTCACTATCTTTCCGACAATACCGTCAACATGATCGGTATGCAGGAACTCGAGCAGCTCGCACTCCATAACGACGGGAAATTCCTC
This sequence comes from uncultured Monoglobus sp., assembly GCA_947630135.1. GTDB lineage: Bacteria > Bacillota > Clostridia > Monoglobales > Monoglobaceae > Monoglobus. The sequence goes on along the minus strand of CANRGH010000028.1, from coordinate 21,661 downwards.
AATGATCGGGGCGTTGACCTTATCACTCTTAACGGCGTGATAGCCGGTGCGCTCGAATTTGTCGCTGATCTTATTGCCCGAGGCGATGCCGAAGAAATCTGCGGCGTCCATGTGCGCCTCGTCTGCGATCGCGACGGTAAACGCCTTGCTTTCCTTAATATTCAACCATGTTTTCTTGCCCTCGCCGATAAACAGGATGATCTTGTCCTCGGCGCATATCTGGCCCCACGCGACGTTCATAACGTTGACTTTCCCGTTCGCGTCATACGCGGCCACCATAAGCACAGGCATCGGATATACGGCTTGAACCAATCCTAAATCCTTTTTCATTCTGTCACTTCCTTTTTAAAATAATCCTCTGTCGGTATAGGTTGTGTGGAGCAGCTTGTGAGCCTTGTGAGAGCCGGGTTTTTCGAGGTAATCGTTATAGAGCATGATCATATCCGGGTTCTCGTGGCTCTTTCTTATCTTGCTGGCCTTGTCCTCGGAATAGATGGCCTTGGCGCGCTCAACGCGAACGTCCTTATCCATCTTGTCCTTTGCGTTTACAATAGGCTGGCCGCCGCCGTTTACGCAGCCGCCGGGACATGCCATGATCTCAATGAAGTGGTAGTCGGCCTTGCCGTCTCTTATGCTCTCAAGCAACTTTCTCGCGTTGCCGAGGCCGTGAGCGACCGCGACCTTTACGTCAGTGCCGCCCATGTTGACTGTGGCTTCCTTAATGCCGTCAACGCCGCGAACGCCGTGATACTCGATTTCCTCGACCGACTTGCCGCCGAGAGTGTCGGCCGCTGTTCTGAGCGCGGCTTCCATAACGCCGCCCGTTGCGCCGAAAATGACGCCCGCACCGCTCGCGCGCTCGAAGGGCTGATCAAATTCCTCGTCGGGAAGCTTGTTGAACATAATTCCCGCTTCTCTGATCATGTTGGCGAGCTCTCTGGTCGAGATAACCGCGTCAACGTCTCTTAAGCCCTCGCTCTCCATTTCGGGTCTGCCGGCCTCGAATTTCTTCGCGACGCAGGGCATTACCGAAACGTTGAATATGTTTTTCGGATCAATTCCGTGCTTCTCGGCATAGTAGCTCTTGATTATCGCGCCGAACATCTCGTGCGGAGATTTGCAGCTTGAAAGATTGTCAAGGAAGTCGGGGAAGTTGTGCTCGCAGAATTTTACCCAGCCGGGGCTGCACGACGTGATCATCGGCAGCTTGCCGCCATTTTGGATGCGCTCAACAAGCTCGTTCGCCTCCTCCATTATCGTGAGGTCGGCGCCCGTGTCGGTGTCAAATACCTTGTCAAAGCCCAGTCTGCGCAGCGCCGCCGCCATTTTTCCGGTAACGGCTGTGCCCATGGGATAGCCGAACTCCTCGCCGAGGGCCGCTCTTACGGCCGGCGCTGTCTGGACGATAACCACCTTGTTCTCGTCGGCAAGCGCGTCCCAAACCTCTTTTGTGTTGTCCTTCTCTCTCAGCGCGCCCGTGGGACATGAGATAATGCACTGTCCGCAGTTGACGCAGGCGGTGTCAGCCAAATTCATATCAAAGGCCGAGCCGACCTTTGTCTTAAATCCGCGCTCCATCGTGTCGATAACCGACACGGTTTGAACGTTTTTACACATATTCACGCAGCGGCGGCAGAGAACGCATTTGTTGTTGTCGCGGACGATCGACGGCGAAACGTCGTCAATGTCATACTCGTTCATCTCGCCCTCAAAGGGAATATCGGTGACTCCGAGCTCATCCGCCAGCGTCTGGAGCTCGCACTTCCGGTTGCGCGGGCAGCTCAGGCACTTTCTGTCGTGGTCGGACAGCAGAAGCTCAAGCGTGACTCTTCTCTGATCCCTTACTTTCTTAGTATTGGTGTAGACCTCAAGTCCCTCCGAAACGGGGTAAACACATGAGGCCTGGAGCGCTCTCGCGCCCTTGATCTCAACGATACACATTCTGCATGCGCCGGTCTTGCTCACGTCCTTTAAATAGCACAGGGTCGGGATGTCGATCCCGTTTTCCCTTGCCGCCTCAAGAATGGTATAATCAGCGGGAACAGATATTTCTATTCCGTTTATTTTCATATTAACTTTATCAGACATCTCTATTCCCTCCTTATTGCTTGCTGATAGCCTTAAAGGGGCACTTCTCCATGCAAGCGCCGCACTTTATGCACTTGTCTGTGTCAATGGTGAACGGACTCTTGACCTGACCCGAAATCACGCCGACCGGACACTGCTTGGCGCACAGGCTGCAGCCGCGACACTTCTCGGGATCGATCGTGAACTTGGCGAGACCTTTGCAGACATGCGCGGGACAGGTCTTGTCCTTGATGTGGGCCTCGTACTCGTGTCTGAAATATTTCAGCGTGGACAGAACGGGGTTCGGGGCGGTCTGGCCGAGGCCGCAGAGCGAGCCCGCCTTGATAGCGTTGGCAAGCTCTTCGAGGCGGTCAAGATCCTCCATTGTTCCGTTGCCGTCGGTGATCTTTGTCAGTATCTCAAGCAGGCGCTTGGTTCCTATGCGGCAGGGCGTGCACTTTCCGCAGGACTCGTCAACCGTGAACTCAAGGAAGAATTTGGCGATATCGACCATGCAGTTGTCCTCATCCATAACGATGAGTCCGCCCGAGCCCATCATTGAGCCGATAGCGGTCAGCGAGTCGTAGTCGATAGGCGTGTCGATAAGCTCGGCAGGTATGCAGCCGCCCGAAGGGCCGCCGGTCTGAGCCGCCTTGAACTTCTTGCCGTTCGGGATGCCTCCGCCGATGTCCTCAATGATCTCGCGCATGGTAGTACCCATGGGAACCTCAACAAGGCCCGTGTTGTGGATCTTGCCGCCGAGCGCGAACACCTTGGTGCCCTTGCTCTTTTCGGTTCCGGTCGAGGCAAACCACTCCGCGCCGTTTAAGATAATTCTGGGCACGTTCGCGTAGGTCTCAACGTTGTTGAGTATCGTGGGAACGCCGAACAGGCCCTTAACAGCCGGGAACGGCGGACGGGGTCTCGGCTCGCCTCTGTGGCCCTCTATCGAGGTCATGAGCGCGGTCTCCTCACCGCACACGAAGGCGCCCGCGCCGAGTCTGATGTCAATGTCAAAATCAAAGTCGGAATTAAAGATGTTCTTTCCGAGCATTCCGTATTCTCTGGCCTGCTTTATCGCGATCTTGAGCCTTTCAACCGCGATCGGGTATTCGGCTCTGATGTAAATATATCCCTGACACGCTCCGATAGCGTAGCCCGCGATCGTCATGGCCTCGAGCACCGCGTGGGGGTCGCCCTCCAGAATGCTTCTGTCCATGAAAGCGCCTGGGTCGCCCTCGTCGGCGTTGCAGCACACATATTTTATGTCACCTTTTGAGTTGGCGGCGAACTGCCACTTTGTTCCGGTGGGGAAGCCCGCGCCGCCGCGGCCCCTGAGGCCCGACGCGCTGATCGTGTCGATAACCTGTTGAGGCATCATTTCGCCGAGCACCTTGCCGAGCGCGGCGTAGCCGTCTCTCGCTATGTATTCTTCAATGTTCTCGGGGTTTATAACACCGCAGTTTCTGAGCGCGACTCTGTGCTGCTTTTTATAAAAGTCGATCTCGTTGAGCGACTTGATCTCGTCAGTTCCGGCGTGAACGGACTCCTCATAGAGCAGTCTTGTAACGACCTTGCCGCCCTTTAAGTGCTGCTCGACGATCTCGTGCACGTCCTCGGCCTTTACCATGCTGTAAAACGCGCCCTCGGGATATACGATAACGACCGGGCCGAGCGCGCACAGGCCGAAGCAGCCGGTTTTTACCAGCTTAACGTCGTCGTGCAGACCGTTTGCGTCGATCTGCTTTTCAAACTCCTCGATCAGTGTCATGCTGCCCGACGAGGTGCATCCGGTACCGCCGCAGACGAGAACCTGATACTTATATTCGCTGTTATTGGTTTTTTCGCTGTCATCATTTCTCATGTCGACCGTGTCGAACATTTTATCGCGAATTGATTTAAGCTCTTCCAAACTATTCATATTTAACCTCCAAACTGTATGCTGATTTAATTAACTGTACTGTTTAACAATTCCGTCAACCTGATCAACGGTAAGTCTGCCGTGAACATCGTCGCCGATAGTCATGACCGGCGCGAGACCGCAGGCGCCTATGCAGCGCGTTGCGTCGAGCGAAAACTTTCCGTCGTCGGTGCACTCGCCGACGTCGATCTTGAGAATGCTCTTGAGCTTTTCGAGTATGTCACCGCTGCCCTTAACATAGCAAGCTGTTCCGAGACAGACGCCGATAGGATGCTCGCCCTTGGGATTGAGCGAGAACTGCGTGTAAAACGTCACAATTCCGTACACCTCGGCAAGAGACACGCCGAGCCCCTCGGCGATCATTTTTTGAACCTCAATGGGAAGATAACCGTAAATATCCTGCGCCTCGTGCAGAACCGGAATGGTGGCTCCCTTCTCGCCTTTGTGGGCAGCGATAACCGCTTTAAGCTGCTCCTCCTGCTCCTTTGTGCCCTTAAATGGGATTGCCATTTACAAAACCTCCTGTTAATACAAATTCGATAATTTATGATAATGTTAATTAAATTTCGGGTTTATACTCAAAACCAACTTATTATATCACAAAAAAAATAAAACTGCAAGCATTACTTTAAAAAAATTGTTAAAAAAAATACACAATTTTTTTCGACCGTTCCAAATCAACGCGCTCACGCAGTTTTCGGAGCTCCGTAATTTAAAAATCCGATAATTTGCACCATTTTTACGCCAAACGAAAGCTTGGTAATATTTTTTTCGGTAGATTTATATCTGTGAATTTATATTTTATGTACGTTATTGACATAATGTACATAGTATGCTATAATAAATTTTAAAGGAGATGAATGATATGTATACAGTCAACGCAACCGACGTCAGAAAGCATTGGAGCGAAATTATAGACGGCGTGGTCAGAGTGAAGCCGACTTTTATCAAACGCACCCGCGATTGTGTGGTTCTGGCAAATGAAGAACTGTTTGCCGAGGTGCTTTCCGCTTATACATTTTCCGCGATAAGACATGATGAGAATGACGGCAGCGTCACGCTTTCACTGCGCGAAATTGACCTTGTGGATAACGCGCCTACTGAAAGCGAGGCGAAACTTATGCTCGCGAAGGACATTTTGGATTACGCGACTGATTATTATAATGATTTTGCGTATTGGTCGAGCGCTCCAAACAGAAAATCACATATTCCTTATATTTTAAGAGCAATTATGCTTGGCGATATTGATAAGATTGGAGAGTGTATATCATGCCAAGCTGGAAAGAATTGAGAAGGTTTTGCGAACGTGACGGCTGGGAGCTTTATAAAAATACCGATCATTATTTTTATCGCAAAACAGATGATCGTGGCAATATAAAACGAACTAAAGTTTCGCGAGGTAATGGCGAGATCAAAGGTCATTTATGGAGGGAAATTTTAAAGAAGCAATTACAGGTTACGGAAGAATATTTTAATAAGATGATATGACAAAACAGTTCCGCCTCCCGGTTATGGGAGGCGGATAGTTTTTATGAGTTTATGAAAATTTTTCTATGATCGCTTTTACTATGCGCTCGGAGGCGTGGCCGTCGCCGTAGGGGTTCACGGCTTTTGCCATTTTGGAATATTCCTCGCTGTCGGTCAGAAGTTCTTTGGTCATTTTGTAAATATTTTTCTCGTCAACGCCCGCGATCTTGACCGTGCCGGCCTCGACTGCCTCGGGGCGCTCGGTCTCGTTGCGCAGGACAAGCACCGGCTTTCCGAGCGACGGGGCTTCCTCCTGGAGGCCGCCCGAATCGGTCAGAACCAGATAGCCGCGTTTGATCGAGTTGTGGAGCTCGTCGGCGTTTACCGGGTCGATAAGCTTGATCCTGTCATGGCCGCCGAGAATTTCAAAGACAGTCTCGCGCACCGCGGGATTGAGATGGACGGGATAGACGACTTGAACGTCCTCAAACTCGTTCACGATCCGAAGGACGGCGCGACAGATATTGCGCAGCGGCTCGCCGAGATTTTCGCGGCGGTGGGCCGTCATTACAATAACGCGCTTGTTCTCCCAATCGAGGGATTTGAGGCCCTCGTCGGCGAAAACATAATCGTCTCTGACCGTAGTCTTCAGTGCGTCGATCACCGTGTTTCCGGTAATGTAAATTTTGGCGGGGTCTGTGTTCTCGCTCACCAGATTATTGTAGTTCCGCTGCGTGGGCGCGAAGTGCATATCAGCGATAACGCCGGTTATGCGGCGGTTGATCTCCTCGGGAAACGGGAAATATTTGTCATATGTGCGGAGGCCAGCCTCAACATGGCCGACCGCCGTCCGGTTATAATAGGCGGCGAGGCTGCCCGCGAATGTCGTCGACGTGTCGCCGTGAACCAATACAATGTCGGGCTCAACCTTTTTGATCACCTCGTCAAGACCCTCGAGGGCGCGGGTGGCGATCCCCACAAGCGTCTGGCGGTCATGCATGATGTTCAAGTCATAGTCGGGCGTGATGTCGAAAATTTTCAGCACCTGGTCAAGCATTTCCCTGTGCTGCGCGGTGACGCAGACTATCGACTCGATCCTGTCGCTGTTTTTTTCAAGCTCCTTGACAAGCGGAGCCATTTTGATTGCCTCCGGGCGTGTGCCGAAGATCGTCATAACTCTAATTTTTTCGCTCATTGTTTTCCTCCGTAAGCTGCTCGTCGGCGTTGTAGTTTATATATTCGCCCGGGTCCTTGAGCTCGCTCATGACCTTGACCGAAACAAGGATTATGACAAGCACCGAGCATATCAGTATCAGTCCGCGGGTGTAGCCCTTGATCGCGATGACAACTGCGGTCATGCAGAGCACCGCGGTCAGCGTGTAAAGAATGGCTACGACGCGCCTCTGCGAAAAGCCCATGTCAAGCAGCCTGTGGTGCAGGTGACCCCTGTCGGGCTGCATGGGCGAATGGCCCGTAAGAACGCGTCTTAAAATCGCGAATATCGTGTCAAAGATCGGCAGGCCGAGAATGAGTATCGGCGCGGCGAACGTGATAACGGCGGACATTTTTAGCATGCCCTGGACCGATATGCAGGCCAGGATAAAGCCCAGAAACAGCGCACCCGTGTCGCCCATGAAAATCTTGGCCGGGTTAAAGTTGTACGGCAGGAAGCCGAAGCCCGCGCCCGCGACAGCCGCGGTGATTATCGCGACGTTTAGGTTCTCGCTGATAAGCGTCAGTGTCAGAAGCGCAATCGAGGCGATGGACGAAACGCCGACCGCCAGACCGTCAAGACCGTCGATCAGATTGACCGCGTTGCATATGCCCACGATCCAGATAATGGTGACGGCGCACGACATCCAGTTGTCAAGCACGATATAGGGGCCGCCGATCCACGCCGAGAAAGGATTGCCGAAATGCTCGATTCTTACTCCGCTCGCGACGACGACAACTGCCGCCAGTATCTGGCAGAACAGCTTTACGATCGCCTTCATGTCGGTTATATCGTCGATAATGCCGGTGGTGACAACGATAACGCAGCCTATAAGTATGCCCATGACCTCGGTGTCGATCGTCGCGAAACATATTACGCTGACGACAAATCCGTAGAATATCGCAAGGCCGCCCATAAGCGGCGTCGGTTTTTTATGTACGCGCCGCGCTTCCTTCGGCACGTCGATAGCGTTAACCTTGTGCGCCAGAGAGATGACCATAGGCGTCGCCGAAAAAGAAATCAGAAACGCGACGGCCAGAGCCAGCAGCACATAAATCTCATTACTGAAAATCATTAGAATGTTCTCCCAACGTAGTGATTAGTGATTAGTGAATAGCGATTAGTCCCCAAAGGGGTTGTTATGCATACCTTGCAAATTGCATCAAACCCGTAGGGGCGGATATTATCCGCCCACGCGGCAAATCGCCGCAGACCTTGCAAATTGCGCCAAACCCGTAGGGGCGGATATTATCCGCCCGCGGCGATTAGTATATTACGGTTCGATAAAGCCCACTTTGCGGTACACTTTTGCGAGGGTTTTATTCGCGACGCGGGCCGCACGCTCGGCGCCGCTCTTGTAAACCTGTTTTAAATAGTCCTTGTTTTTCATAAGATCGGCGTATTTTTCCTGTATCGGGCGCAGGGTCTCAACGACCGCATCGGCCACCGCTTTCTTAAAGTCGCCGTAGCCTTTGCCCTCAAACTCTGTCTCGATCTCGTCAAACGATTTGCCCGTGCAGGCGCCGTATATCGACATAAGGTTCTCGATGCCCGCCTTGCCCTCGCCGCGTTTTACCTCGCTGCACGAGTCGGTGACGGCGCGCTTTATCTTATTCGCGGCTCTGTCGAGAGGATCAAGCAGCAGAATATATCCGTTCTCGTTGGTGTCCGACTTTGACATCTTCTGAGTCGGGTCCTGAAGGCTCATTATCCTCGCGCCGACCTTCGGGTTATAGGCCGAGGGGACCTTGAAGGTCTCGCTGTAGGCGTTGTTAAACCGGTTGGCAAGATCGCGCGTCAGTTCAAGGTGCTGGTTCTGGTCGTTGCCGACCGGAACAAGGTCAGCCTGATACAGCAGAATATCCGCCGCCATCAGCGACGGGTATGTGAACAGGCCCGCGTTAAGGTTGGACGCGTGCTTTTTCGCTTTGTCCTTATATTGTGTCATGCGCGAAAGCTCGCCCATATAGGTGTTGCAGATAAGCACCCATGCCAGCATAGAGTGCGCGGGCACATGGGACTGGAAAAATATCGGGCTCCTTTCGGGGTCAAGTCCGCTCGCGATAAACAGCGCGAGCAGGTCCATTGCGTTTTTGCGGAAGTCCTTCGGGGTCTGGCGCACGGTTATCGTGTGCATGTCGGCAAGCATGAAGAAGGCCTCATACTCGTCGCCGCGCGAGAGCTCGACCCAGTTGCGCAGCGCGCCGAGATAGTTGCCGAGAGTCAGCGCCCCCGACGGCTGAATTCCGCTCAAAATACGCTTTTTGGTGTCGCTCATTATTCGCCAACCTCCTCTTTTAAGAGGTCTCCCAATATTTTAATTCCCTTTTCTATCTGCTCAAACGAGGCGGTCGAATAATTCATTCTGAACGTGCTGTAGACCGCCTTGTCGTCTATCATGGTTGTGGAGCCCGGCACGAACGCCACTCCGCGCTCGACCGCCTTCGCCATTACCTCTTTGCTGTCATGGCCCTCGGGCATCTCGCAGAACAGGAAAATTCCGCCCTGCGGCGTGGTGTGAGTCACCGAGGCGGGGAAGTATTTGTCCATGCACTCGCACATGAAGCGGCACTTCTCGCCATACACCTTGCGCAGGCGGGCGATATGCTCGTCGATCGAGTTGTTCTTTATGTACTCATACGCGGTCATCTGGGCGAACACGTTGGTGTGAACGTCCTGCACCTGCTTGCATATTATCATGCGCTCCATAAGGTCCTTATGGCATGACGTGAAGCCGAGTCTGAGACCAGGCGAGAGTATTTTTGAAAACGAGCCGAGATAAACCACTCTGCCATTTGTGTCCATTGATTTCATGGTCCTGACGTCCTCGCCGTCAAAGCGCAGTTCGCCGTAGGGATTGTCCTCAAATATAATGAAGTCATATTTTTCGGCGAGCTCAAGCAGCTTTTTGCGGTTCTCAAGCGACATAGTGATGCCCGACGGGTTCTGGAACGTCGAGATAGTGTATATCACCTTGATGTTCGGGTGTGCCTTGCACAGCTCCTCAAGCTCGTTCATGTCTATGCCGTCGCTTTTAACGGTAACGCCGTAAATTTCCGCGTTGTATGAGCGGAAGCAGTTGAGACCGCCGATAAAGCTGGGAAGCTCGCACACGACGCCGTCGCCGGGATTGAGCAGCGACTTGGCCGCGAGGTCGATACCCTGCTGGCCGCCGCTGACTATTATCGTCTCGTTGAAGTCGCCGTCTTTGATTATTCCTTGGGAAATAAGGCGGTCCTTTACCCAGTCTCTGAGCGGGGTGTAGCCCTCGGTCACGCCGTACTGAAGCGCGACTTTGCCCTGCTTTAACAGCACGTCGCTCGCGGCCTTCGCAAGCTGCTCGCAGGGGAACAGCTCGGGATCGGGCGCGCCGCCCGCGAATGAAATGATCCCCGGTTTGTCAAGCAGCTTAAATATCTCACGGATAGCCGAAGCCTCCAGGTCTTTTACTTTGTCAGAAAATTTTGTTTGAATGTCCATTTTTTAACTTACCTCACAATTCAATAATTACAGATTACAGAACTATATAGCCCTTTTCCTTTTTGATCTCGTCAGAAGGCTCATCAACCTCGTCTTCGTCATAATCCTCGGCGTCCGTCTCGTCAACAGCGGGTTCAGCCTCTTCCTCCGCCGAATTCTGCTCATCTGCCGCCGAGCCGTCGTAGGAAACGATTTTGTGGTTGCTGCAATAGAGCTTTTTAATAACCGCGCGGGCTATGACTATTCCCGCCGCGATCGCGGTGATAAGGCCGATGATCGCCATGATCAGGCGCATGCTGCCGTGAACAGCGTCGCAAAGCCTGTCCCAAAGCGTAGGATTGTGCCTGCGCTCATAGGCGCGCTTTTTCTCGTTGTACCATTCTCTCGCGCTGTCGCCCGCGTCCGAAAAGAACTCGCCGGTTCTTTTGATGTAGGGTGACGCGAATTTTGCCGCCTCGTCGGCATACTCTCCGAAACGTCTCATAAATATTCCTCCAAATCTATAAAAATTCTTAAATAATTAGCTGTTCAGTTCGATCACCGCCACATACGGCAGGTGACGGTAACACTCGGCATAGTCGAGGCCGTAGCCCACTATGAACTCGTCGGGAATGACCGCTCCGACATAGTCCGCCTTAAAGTCGGCGATCCTTCTTGAGGGCTTGTCAAACAGTCCGCAGAACCGCAAGCTTTTCGGGCGCATATTGAGCAGCCTTTCCTTGAGGCTGTTTAAGGTGCGGCCCGTGTCGATTATGTCCTCAACGACCAGCACATCTCTGCCGCGGATGTCCCCGGTCGCGTCTCCGACCGATACCTCGCCCGAGCTCACGTCGCTTTTGCCGTAGCTTGACGCGCGGATAAACTCGATCCTTATATCGGGAACGTTCAGGCGTCGCACAAGATCGGCGGTGAACATAACGGCTCCTTTCAGCACGCACAGCACGGTGAGGCTTTCGGCGCCGCACAGGTCACTGTTTATTTTGTCCGCCAATTCCGAAACTATGCCGCCGAGCTCCTCCTCGGTGAACATAATTTTTTTAATTGTCATGCCCCTCATAACGCACCACCAAATAATTTTTTGTATGCTTATCCGGCTTGTAGATCTCGCTGACCCTGACTCCCGGAACCGCGATTATCTCGCTGCCGTAACAGAGAACGGGGATCCTCTCGCGGTTTTCGCGGCGTATTTTGCGGTCGATAAATAGGCTTTTGAGCTTTTTGGTCTTTCCGTTTTTATAAACCGCTATTCTGTCGCCCGCGATCCTGCTGCGAAGAGTGAAGCGCGGATCGGTCTCGTCCGTTATGCCGAGCTTGTCGGCGTCAAGCAGAATATCGCCCTTATTCACGGCGAGAGCGTTTTTGTCAATTACGGTCAGCGAAATTTCCGCTCCCGTTTTTTCTATATTATATAACTTATCGGTGCCGACTTCAACACAAAATTCAATATTGTTACAAGAATGTAAAGTTCGGGAAACCTTTTCAGCCTCCTCGGGTCTTAAAAACTCGAGCCAGCCGTATCTCTCGCTGACCCGCAGGCCCTTCGGGAGCTCCGCTGCGGAACCGCGGCCGTCGATTATGTCAAAGATAAGCCCAATATGCTTTTTTTCAAGGCTGTAATCCTCGCCCATAGCGTCCTTCGCGCACAGCATAATAAGCCGCGTTATTATGCTTTTCTGCGAGATCGTTCTGAGCGTCTCTATATGCAGACCCTTGTATCTTATATTCGGAAGCGGAACGCGGAGCCTCGCGTAGAGCCTCTCGGCGTAGCCTTCCATAAAATCCGCGTCCTCGCCCGCCGAGTCCGCCAGATTTACAAGCGCGGCGGTTATATTCGGGTTAAACTCCTTTTCGATATACGGAATGAGGCCGAGCCGCACGCTGTTGCGGGTGTAGCGCGTGTCGCCGTTCGTGCTGTCAGTGCGGAACTCAAGGCCCGCCGCGGCGCAGTATTCCTCTATTTCGGCGCGGCTCACGTCAAGCAGCGGACGTATGATCCCGTCGTCTCTTTTGTATCTTATCCCGCGCAGCCCCGAAAGCCCGGTTCCGCGCACGACGCGCATGAGAACCGTCTCGGCCTGGTCGTTCATGTTGTGGGCGGTGGCCGTGGCGTCGGCCTTTCTCTCTCTCATAACCCTTGTGAAAAAGTCGTATCTCAGCCTTCTGCCCGCTTCCTCCTCCGATATTCCCAGTGACCTTGAAAGCGCGGGAACGTCGGCGTTTTCCGTGATAAGCTCAACTCCCAAATCGGCGCAGAGCCTTTCGCAGAATTTCTGATCGTCGTCGGCCTCGGCGCCCCTTATCATATGATTTAGATGGGCCGCCAGAAGCTTGAATTTTTTCTCGTTTTTTATGCGGTTTAAAACGTGGAGCAGACACACCGAATCGGCGCCACCCGAGAGGGCGGCGACAACAGTCGCGGAATTTTCAAGCAGACCGCGCTTTTCGATCGTGTCAACGACTTTTTGTGTGACTGTTTCGATAATGTCCGTATTATTACTCACGCATACCGCTCCAATTCGCAAATTTCACATACTCGCCCAGCCACGACAGATATTCATAACCAACCTCGCCGTTTCTGTGCTTTTCAAACTTGATTTTAGTCTTGTTGGGCTCCTCGCAGTTCTCGTCATAGTAGCCTTCCCTATAGAGAAAAATAACTATGTCGGCGTCCTGCTCTATCGAGCCCGACTCTCTGAGATCGCTGAGAACCGGCTCCTTTGACTCGCGCTTTTCAACCGAGCGGTTTAGCTGTGACAGGGCGATTACCGGTATGCCGAGGTCGTTCGCGAGAACCTTGAGTGTTCTTGAAATGTTTGAGACCTCTTCCTGACGGTTGCCCGCCCTCGCGCCGGATGTCATAAGCTGAAGGTAGTCGATAACCACCAGATCAAGGCCTTTTTCCATTTTGAGCTTGCGGCACTTTGCGGCGATCTCCCCCACGGTTATCGCGGAATTGTCGTCAATATAAATTTTTGTGTCCACAAGCGCCGAAAGCGCCTCGCCCAATTTTGGCCAGTCATCATCCTTAAGGTCGCCGCGCTTTATGCGCTCGTTGCTGACTTTTGCCTGCCCCGAAAGCATGCGGTTCGCGATCTGAATACCCGGCATTTCAAGGCTGAAGATCGCCACGGAAGCGTTATCCTTGATCGCCGCGTTCTGCGCGATATTAAGGCCGAGCGCGGACTTGCCCATGCCCGGACGGCCGGCGATCAGTATCAGCTCCGCGGGGTGCAGTCCCGCGGTCCTGCGGTCCAGATCAACGAAGCCGGTGGTCAAGCCGGTCACTGTCTCTTTGGCGTCGGCAAGCTGCTCGATTTTTTCAATGCTTTCGTTCAGAAATGCCGAAATGTGCGTGAGACCTTTGACGTTTTTGCCGCGGGTGATATTTAATATTCCCTGCTCGGCCGCGGCTATCATATCCTCAAAGTCGCCCTCGCCACCGTAGCAGCGCGTCGCCGTACTTTCGCAGAGATTTATCAGGCGGCGTATGCTTGCCTTCTCGCTGACTATTTTCGAGTAATGACGGACACTCGCGGCGTCGGCGGACGGAATAAAATCAAGCATGCGGAAAATATAATTCATTCCTCCGACAGAATCAAGTATTCCCTTTTTGACGAGAGCGTCTTTTAACGAGACAACATCAATGACAGACCCCATATTGAACATTTCGATTATGGTGTCAAAAATTTGTCTGTTGCGCTCGTTATAAAAATCCTCGCCGTTTACCGCCGACATGACTTCCGGGATCAGCTCGCGGTTATATAACATTCCCGCGATGACGGACTGTTCGGCCTCATCGCTGAACGGCATAACGCGCAGATTGCTTATCTCGCCGTCAAATTCAGGCTCGCGCGGCTCGTTGGTGTAATCTTCCATTCTCAACTTTCTCCTACAAAAAATATGTTAACTATTTCTGCTCGGTAACCTCAACCTTAAACGTTCCCGAGATGCCCGCGTAAAGCGAAACCTTAACGTCGCGTATCCCGCAGGACTTTATTCCGTCGGGCAGATCGATCTTTCTTTTGTCAATGTCTATATTGTACTGCTCCTTGAGCGCCGCGGCCACATCCTTTGAGGTGATCGAGCCGAACAGCTTTCCGCCCTGGCCCGCCTTGGCCGTGAGCTTTACCGTCATATCCTTCATGCGCTCCGCAATGTTGGAGGCCTTAAGCTCCTCCTGGTTGCGCCTGTACTGCTCCGCACCCTTCTTGCCCTCAAGCTCGTTGAGAGCCTGCTTGGTCGCGAGCTTCGCGAGCCCGCGCTTGAGCAGATAGTTGTTGGCGTATCCGTCGCTGACGTTGATAAGATCGCCTTTCTTGCCCTGCGCCTTCACATCCTGTGTCAAAATAACTTTCATATTTAAAATCCTCCTTATGATTACGAATTATCTAAAATTTCATCGATCGCAGCCTTAAGCTGTTCCTCCGCGTCATCAATATCGGTGGTGGCAAGCTGTGCGCCGGCTATTGTTATATGACCACCGCCGCCAAGCCTCTCCATAATGATCTGAACGTTGATAGAATCAAGCGAGCGTGCGCTGATCGATATTCTGTGCCCAACCCTCGCCAAAACGAAGGACGCCTCTATCCCCGCTATGTTAAGCAGCTCATCAGCGGCTTTAGCCGCGATAACCTGCTGATCCTTGCCGTTTTCGCCGCAGGCGGCGATCGCGATATTATCGCGGTAAACCGTGACGCCGCTTACCGTCTTTGACAGTCTGATCGATTCTTTTATATCGCTCTTAAACAGTCTGCGGACGCTGACCGGATCAACGCCGAGCCGTCTTAGATAGGCAGCGGCCTCAAATGTCCTTACACCCGTTTTGAAAGTAAAGCCTTTGGTATCAAGATAAATTCCCGCGTATAAGGCCTCTGCCTCTTTTAAGCCGATCTTGGGGTTGTCCTGAATATACTGAAGAATTTCGGTCACCATCTCGCAGGCAGACGAGGCATAAGGCTCGTGATACGTCAATACCGCGCTGTCGATAAAGTCCTCGGAGCGGCGGTGGTGGTCAATTAGCACAATTGATTTCACGCTGCCAAGCAGCTCCTCAAACTCGACCATGCTCCGCCTGTGCGTGTCAACGACTATCAGCAGCGTCTGCTTATCGGCGATAGATACCGCCTTGTCGCCCGTAATAATATTGTTTGAATATTCCGGGATTTCCGAGAAAATATTAAGCAGCATCTTCGCGTTGCTCGACGAGCGCCGCACGGCGATATACGCGTCAACGCCGCGGCTCCGTATCGCCTGGTAAAGACCGATCGCCGCTCCGAAACAGTCCATGTCGCTGTCTCTGTGGCCCATGATTATTACCTTCGACGACTGGTCAATAAGCTGGCGCATCGCGTGGGCGACAACTCTGGCCTTGACCTTGGTGCTCTTTTCGACCTCGCGGCTTTTTGCGCCGTAGAACTTATACGACGACGGTGATTTGACAACGACCTGGTCCCCGCCCCTGCCAAGCGCCATTTCAAGCGCGAGCGCGGCCATTTTGTCATTATCCTCAAGCGTTTCGCCGCCGATACCGGTTCCGATACTGAGCGTGACCGGTATCTTGTTCTCAAGATTGATTGACCTTACTTCATTTAAAACCTTATACTTTTCTTTTTCGATAACCTCGGTATATTCTTTATTCCTAAAAAATATCAGGAACTTTTCGCGCTCGTATTTGCGTATGGTGCCCTTGCCGCGAGCGGCCCACGCGTTCACGCAGCGCTCGATCTCACCCATAAGCGCGCCGTGGTTCGAGTTCGGGGTTTCCTTTATCACCTCGTCATAGTTGTCAACCACCGCGATACACTCAACCGTGCGGTTGTCCTCGACCGTTTGCCGCAGGCCAACCATCTCGGTTACATCAACAAAATACAGTCCCGCGAGCTTTATCGAGTCGGAAGTGTTGACTATGGCTCGGCCGCGGACGATATAGCTCCGGTCCTTATATTCAAAATCCTCTTTGACCTCGGACGCGCTCTCAATATATTTCCCGACCGGCAGATTGGGAAATATATCCTGGATATATTCGCCGTAGTGCGACTCGCGGTCGATCATTTTAAGAAAATGGTTATTGCTCCAGATTATCTCGCCCTCATCGTTGATAACAGCCATCGGGTGAACAAAATTCTCAAGCGCGGTCCTCGTCACAGTGTCCATGCAGAATGAATATTCCTGCATATATCTGAACACCCGTTTATTTCTCAAATGCATTGTGAATATGCCGTAGATCAGTATAACAGCGCCCGCGGCTATCCCCGCGAAGCCCAAAAGCTGAACATCAACTCCTGGCCTTCCGCCGAAGAAAACCAAAGCAATGCCGAAAAGCATGATAATAACACAGCACGCCGTGCTGCTGACAAATCCCGACTTAACGTCGTTGACCGCGAATTTCCTCGCGTTGCTTGTCTTGTTATTCTTCATGGCTGCCACCGGCTCTCCTTATCGCGCGCAGATCAAGATTGGCGTCAAGCATTCCCACAAGCATCAGCGCATAGAATATCAATGAAATGAATATGTAGCCCAAAACAGCGACAAGCAGATAAACCAAAAACCGCTTGTAACCGCTTTGAATTTTGTTTTTCAGCTTAAAGTCCGCGTATGACAAGCCTTCCACCGCGAATGCGAATGAAAGCAGCGCGGTTATGTTACGAAGCGCCAGCGTGTACACCGTGTCATCATTTGTGAAAAACGTTATAAGCATAAGTATGATAGCAATGATCACAGTGCTTTTCGGCAGGCGTATCATGCAGAATTTTACATAGTTATATTTTTTTATCCTGAGTCTTGCCGCGAAAAATATGCCGAGCGAGAGCAGAATATATCCCAAAATCACCGAGGCGACGATCATTATCGTCGGGAAATAGCTCAAAACGGTCTGCTTGGTGCGGTCAAGCGCGTCGGTAACCGCGCTCATAAGCTGTCCGCCCGCGTCGGCGGCGGCGTATTGACCGACTGTGTTTTTCATGGTTTCGGCCGCTCCGTCAAGCATCTGATTGACCGCGTTCCCGCCGCTCATTGCGTTAAGCAGCATAATGTCTATGATATTTCCGAACAAAACGGCGGCAGTCACCGCGCAGAGCGTGGGAAAATATTTGATGTCCCTGCCGATGCAGTAGCCCGCGGTCATATACGGGAGCAGCAGGATAAACGCGCTGAGCGGTCCGGAAATTATATCCCCGGTCAAAGCGAAAATCAGAGCAAGAGAGGCGACAAGCGCCGCGACCGAAACGCCCGTGCTTCTTCTTATCATCAGCCACAAAAGCGGAACGCCCGAAACAAGTCCGCAAAACGAGCCCAGAACCGGAACATACATTCCCATTGTGAGCAGAAGCACAGTCAGCGCCGTAACGATCGCGCCCTCGCACACGGGCGCCGCGTTATTTTTTTTCATATTAACAACCCTCTTTGCATAAATCGCGCTAAAAGCTCTTGTAAAGCCGCGAAAGATCGCCGTAGCGCCTTTCGATAAGGTGGCCGGCTTCGATCTCGCGCTTTAGTTCCGACTTCATAAAATCACCAATGCTGTCATAGTCCACGCCGAGTCTCGCAGCCAGCAGGCAGGCGACATTGATCAGGGCGGCAGTATCGCCCGTCAGCCGCGTCAGCGTCTCGCTGTCTGTCTCGGCGCTTATGTCGCCGAAAAGGTCGGTAACTTTCTGCATGAGCTCGACTTTAAGAAGCTCCACGGTTTTAATGTTATTCGCGATATTTATCTCCAAAACACATCACCTTACTCAAAAGCATAGACCCGCGTTTCGCGCGGGCACAACACGAGATGTTATTATTTTACCAAACTTTTACGGCGATTTCAAGCCCCTTTTGAAAATTATTCGGTGACAATTTCAATTTATATGGCATAGTATGTTATAAGAAACGGGGGATTTTATGGAAACAGAGCAAAAAAACGTCGTGTTTCCGCTGAACAGACTGCCGATCGACGCGCAGGCCGTAATATGCGGAATATCCGAAAAAGCCGGCGGGAAGGCGGAGCTTCTGATAAATATGGGCTTTGTCCCCGGGGAGCGCGTGACGCCTGTTTTCAGCTCGCCCGCGGGGGACCCGACGGCATATCTTTTGGGAGGCTGCTTCACGGTGGCTCTGAGGCATGCCGAGGCGGAAAATATTTTGGTCACGGAGGAACGTTATGGGAATTAAGCTCTTAAAACAAAAAACCGACTGCCGTCAGGTTCGCCGACTTTATCTTTTAGGCAATCCAAACGTGGGCAAAAGCACAGTCTTTAACGCCATGACGGGACTTAAGCAGCACACGGGCAACTGGTCGGGAAAGACGGTGGACGCCGCCATGGGAAAATATACATATAACGGAACCGAATATATTCTGACAGATCTTCCCGGCACACATTCGGTGCTGTCCGGATTTTCCGAGGAAAGCGTGGTCAGCGGCGAAATGGAAAGCGCCGCGCGCGGTTCCGTGACACTGATATTAGCTGACGCCTCGGCTCTCAAGCGCGGCGTCGCTCTCGCCCTTGAATTTATCGAGGAGGCGCGCGGCGGCGCGGTCCTGTGCATAAACTTTTGCGACATTGCCGCTGAAAAAGGAATTGAGATCGACTTTCGGAGGCTCAGCGCGCTGCTCGGCATTCCGGTGATAGGCATTACCGCCAAACGCGGCGCGGACATAAAACGGCTTAAGGCAATGATCGACGGCGAGTTTGAAAAAATCGCGGCGGACATTTCTTGCGAAACAGAAATAACGTCGCCCGGCGCGAGGCTCAAAAAAGCCGACAAAATCACCGAGGAGTGTGTGAGCGTTCCGATACGCGAAAAGCGCGGCGCCGCGTTGAAAATCGACAAAATTCTGACATCCGCGGCCGTGGGAATTCCTGTTATGATCATATTTCTCGGCGCTATACTCTGGCTGACGATACGCGGCGCGAATTATCCTTCGGAACTGCTTTCAAGGCTTTTCGGATTTCTGAAGCCGTATATCGCGGCGATGTTTGACTATCTTCCGCTGCCACGCTTCATACAGGGAATAGTTATGGACGGAGTTTATGACACGGTAACATGGATCATAGCGGTCATGCTGCCTCCTATGGCAATATTTTTCCCGCTGTTCACCCTGCTCGAGGACGCCGGCTTTCTGCCGAGGATAGCGTTCAATCTTGACAAGTGCTATGCTCGCTGCGGCATGAGCGGCAAACAATGCCTGACGCAGTGCATGGGTCTGGGCTGCAATGCCGTCGGCGTTTGCGGATGCAGAATAATGCCGGGGGAAAAGCAGCGGGCTGTGGCGGTTATAACCAACAGCTTTATGCCGTGCAACGGCCGGTTCGCGATCCTGATCTCGCTTTCCGCGATCTTTGTGGGCGGAACGGTTCCCGGCGGCGCGGGCGGATTTGTGCCCATGCTTTGCGTCCTTGCGCTCATTTGCCTCT
Organism: uncultured Monoglobus sp.; assembly: GCA_947630135.1. GTDB lineage: Bacteria > Bacillota > Clostridia > Monoglobales > Monoglobaceae > Monoglobus. Next base: position 2,118 of record CANRGH010000028.1, on the reverse strand, counting down.
CAGCCGCGGCAACGTGGGCGGTATCAGGAATTCTGACAAAGACATTATTTAAAGACAACACGCAGACATTTGCACTTGAGCTGCCCGAATACCGCCGCCCCGAGATCATAAAAACGCTGGGCGTCTCGCTTGTCAGCAGAACGCTCAGGATCGTCGGCCGCGCGCTTCTGGTCTCCGCTCCCACAGGAGCGGCAGTGTGGCTTTTGGCAAATATCACGTTCGGAGGAGCGCCAATCCTCACGCATATATCGCATTTTTTTGATCCGTTAGGAAGGTTCCTCGGCGTTGACGGCTTTATAATATTGGCCTTTATCCTCTCACTTCCGGCAAACGAGATCACGCTGCCAATTCTTATTATGAGCTACACAGCCGCGGGCAGCATGGCTGACGCGGGCAACCTTGAAACCCTGCGCCGGGTTTTTGAGGCGAACGGCTGGACGATAGTCACCGCGGTTAACATGATGCTGCTGACGCTTTTCCACTGGCCCTGTGCAACAACGCTAATGACGATATATCACGAGACAAAAAGCCGGTGCATCCTCGCCTTATCGTTCATAACGCCGTGCCTTGTGGGGATGATATTGTGTCTTTTTGTCAAATGCTCATCAATATTGTTAAAACTCATAGTATAAATTCCAACATAAAGAATATATAAATGATAATTTTTTAGTTAAATCTGTAAAAAAATCAACAAAAATATTGACATATGAAATGCGTTAGGGTATACTTGTATTAAAAATAAAACAAATTTTGATCAAGGAAAGGTGATTATTAATGACTTTTGAACAGGCCGTTGGCAGAGTACAGGCGATAATGGAAAACGCCAGCGCGGAGAAAATCGGTAACGTCGCGGTTCAAATCCAGTTTACAAACAGCGACTGCAAAGGTATCATGTATATCTCAACAAAGACAGGGGTTCTTGACGTTCAGGGATATGATTACTATGACTGCGACGCGGCTGTTGAACTGGTTTACGGCGACCTCAGCAAGGTTCTGACCGGCAAACTCAGCGCCGCTAACGCTATAGCCAGAGGCGACATTTCTGTTGTTTCAGGTGATCCCAACGCGTTTCTCGCTCTTGCCGGCTGCGCGAAAAAGGCTCCGGTAAGGAAGCCCGCCGCTAAAAAGCCCGCTTCCAAACCCGCCGCCAAAAAGGCTTGCGCAAAAAAGGAATGCGCGCCCAAGCCGGAGGCAAAGCCCGCCGCTAAGCCTGCTCCCAAGGCTGCGGCAAAACCCGCGGCAAAAAAGCCGGCAGCGAAAAAGACATCAAAGTAATATTGCTTAATAAATTATAATATAAAAATACCACCGGTCAAAAGTGGTGTATGATAAAACAATAAAGTATGTTTTTGCGGGATAGAGTCGCGTTATGCGGCCCTATCCCGTTTTTCATTGTATTTGTGAACTTTTCCGATGAACCGTTACAGATTTTCGGACTTCTCTTGTTGACTGTCAACTTCATCAGCAAGAATAGTTAACTTTTCGGTGCGCTCACATGCGCATGCCGCTAACAGCCACTTATAGGTGCAGTGCAAGCCACCGGCTCAGCCGGTGGTCTTGACTATCCCCGAAGGGCGCACTTATTCACCGCGTCGGAGCAGGCTGCATATCCCTATGTTCAGGTCAATTTGCGCGGGTTTTAACAGCCCCTTTTCCTCCAAACGAAAAATCGTAGCGCGGGATAGCCCACAGCTTTGCACAACTTGTCGAATATTAAAAAATTTTTTCAAAAAAACACCTCAAAAGTGTTGACTTGTTCATGGGTGGACATGTTATAATATTATTTGTAATAACAATATTCTCTATGGAAGTCGAGGGATAAATGAAATTTTAAGAAAAATTTACAAAAAAGAAAGAATATCACATTATTATTTGTAAATAAAGTACAAAATACTTGACAAAAACATACGGGGGAGGGTACAATTGACAATATAGCGGAATTTTTTTACTTTTGCACATGATATTATACGGAACGGCTGCTATATCAGACCGGGGAAAGCCGGGCTGTGGGCCTTTGTCTGCGCGGGTTCTCCGGCGGGCCGAGTCGGCTCACTAAATTTGTAAAAACAAAAAATAAAAAAATATATAAAGGAAGTGAAATTAAATGAAACGTATTAT
>CANRGH010000027.1 GCA_947630135.1 uncultured Monoglobus sp. | reverse complement strand
TTGTTATGCTCAAGATCCGCCATCGTGTAGGTCGACGCGAACGAATCGGTCTCAAACATCTTGAAATCAACTATGTTTATTGAGATCGTCGGCCGTATCTCGTCATAGCCCTGCCCTTTCTTGAGCTGTGTTCCGTATCTCTGCGCCCAGTAATACAAGCTGCGCTCGGCGAACGCTCCGTAGTTGTTGACCTGCACTTCAACGTTTATCAGCTTCTCGTCAACCGTGAGCTTTAGATCAAATCTTGTGAACTTGCCGTCGATCTCATCGGGCGTTATTTCGGTGTTTTCCACAATAATGTCGGTTATGCTGTCGTATTTAATATCGAGTATGTCAGATATAAAGTGCTTGAGCAGCTTTTCGTTGTCTTTTCGGGTAAACATTATTTTAAACACAACGTCGGTTTTGGGTTTAACTATCTCTTTCATATCGGACACTCCCCTCTTGAATGTATTATATCATACCATGACGATAAATACAAGAATTTTTTATTTTGTTCAAATGTAAAATAAGCTGCGGGACGGACAACCTTTGCTGTCCGCCCTTTGCTTATTCAATTGGGAAGAATTAATTGTTTTTAAAGTATCTCGCTCGCGGCGGACATCGGGGTCATATCGCTCAGGCCGTTCCAGACCATTAGCTTTATGCTTCCGACCTCGACTCCTTCAGGAATGTCCACAGTGTTTGTGAACACATAGTTCAGATCGCTCAGATCCGCGTCCATCACCGATATGTTCACAAGACAGCCCTCTCGATCGTATACCGCCATGATTATATTTACGGTCGTCGGTTCGAGCGCCGCGTCTTCGTTCGCGTTCTCAAGCGTCACGTTCGCCGTTACCTCGCCCTTTACACTGCTCTTATCCGTTATGTCGTTGCCGCTTGAGTCGGTCAGCATTACGTCGGATTTGAGCTCAAGGTTCGAGTTAACCGAGCCTGTCAGTGTTATCATTCCGTCGGTTATCTCAATATTGAACTTGTTTCCGCTCTCTGTCTCTATCTTAACGCCGTCCTTCGCGATCGAGATCGGATATTCGCCGTCCTCGTCGTTCTCAAGCGCCTTGAGGTTGATGTTGCAGACCTCGCCGCTCTCTATCGCCGCTCCGCTGTAAAGTACCGTCACCGCGCCATTGCTCGCCGAGGTGAACAGATCGCTCGCCAGCGCTCCCTCCGCGGGAGTTACGGACTGATACTCAAATTTTGACGCGTCATAATTCAAGGTGAAGCGGTAATCGTTTATGCCGGACTCTCCGTCCATAAAGAGGTATACGGGGATCGACAGAGTGTCTCCCGCGGCTCCCGATACCGAGCCTAAGGATATTGCCGCGCTTCCCGGCTCTATCTTCGGAACCGTGTAGCTTGCCTCAAATATTCCGCTGTTTTTGTATCCGTCCTTCACGGCTATCGCCTTTATCGTCACATCCGAGGTTATAGCTATGCCTCCGGAATACTTTTGGCTTTCGGTCGTCGGTTCGCTGCCGTCTGTGGTGTAATATATCATCGAGCCCGATGTCTCGGAGCGCAGCGTAATAACCGTACCGACTTCAACGCGGCCCGAGGCTCGGCTCGAGGTCGGATCGGCGGTATTGCCGATCGTTATCTTTCCGCCTGCAGTCTTGCTCGGGTTCATTCCGCTCTTTACGGCGACCGCCTTGATCGTTGCAGTTTCGGTAAGCGTTATCGGCTCCGAATAGAGCGTTGAGTTTTCGTCGGGCGCAGAGCCGTCGGTTGTGTAATATATGCTCGCTCCGTCTGTCGCGCAGGTGAGCGTGACCGTCTTTCCGCCGATAAAGCTGTTTATACTCAGCTTCGGAGTCTCGACCGTGCCGCTTATCTCGGACTTGGCCGAAACAGTCACGCTGAACGCCGCCGAAAATCCGTTGTAGCTGACACTTATCGTCTGGTTGCCGACATAGTTGGGATCATAGCCCGAAACATTATATTCGCTGATCTTCTCGCTCGTGCCGTTGTTGTACATAGCGGTAACGATTATTCCGGCAGTGTCAAGGCTCTCGCCCTGTGTATATGTCCGCTTGTCGGGCTTTTGAGTGATAGCAATGCCGATCATACTCTTTGCCGCGACCGTTATGTTAAAGCTCGCGGAGAAGCCCATATACTCGACCGTGACAGTCTGCGGACCTACGGAGTTCATGTCATAGCCGGTCAGAGTGTAGTCGGTTATCTCCTCAGCTTTTCCGTCACTGTATACCGCCTCGACCTTAAGACCACTCGTGTCAAGCGCCGTGCCCTCAACCACCGTCGTCCTGCTCGGCTGTGACTTGATCCTTATGCGCGTGATATTAGCCGGAGCCTTTGTCGGCGCAAGCGTGGGAATAGGCGTTGCCGTGGGTTCCGCTGTAGGCTCAGGCGTTGCCGTGGGGACAGGAACGGCCGTTACAACAGGCGTCGAAGTAGCCGTGGGTATCGGCATGTCTGTGGCAGGCGCTGTAGGTGCTGCCGTAGGCGGCAGTGTTGGTGTGGCCGTCGGCGCGCTTGTAGGCTGTGCGGTTTGATTAGGTGTAGCAGTTGTAGCCGGATTAATTTTTCGTGTTTCCTCAGCACCGCATGTTTCACAAATTCTTTTTTCTTCACCTTCAAAGTTTTGAGTCGGTTGCTTTGAAATTAGCCAATCGCCCCATTTATGCCCTAATGCGTCCACATAGGAATCATTATAGCTATTATCTCCTTTTGTGCAAATATGAGATGTGAATCCTTGAGATGTGCATGTGGGCATCGTAAATACGTTTCTGTATGTATGTCTATGTATAAATGTATAACTTGGTGTGTAAGAACCTGCAATATTTTTAAATCCCGTAGTTCTTGCAGAATTATAATTATCAATTCTGTTCCACCATTTATGAATTAATTTTTCATTTTCAGACACATACATATGAAAATTTGTATATGTATTGTTATAATTATACATGGTGGCTATATCGTCAAGCTCGTTGCCGTCAAAATCTCCGGCAACAAATCTGCCAGAAACATTTGCAGGCATAAAAGCCGTTTCACTTATCCAACTTGACCATCCTTTGAATTGTGTTTTTTCGGATAAGAATATATGTATTGAATGTTCAAATGCATCATATTCATACATTGCTGCTATGTCATCTAAACCGTCACCATTGAAATCGCCCGCAGCAAATCTACCCGATACAAGATGTGCCTGATATCCTGATGGATCTCTGAACCAAGATTTCCAATTTTCAAAAATCGTACCTGTTGAAAGAAAAACATGTATTTCGGTATGAAATTGCTCATACTCATACATTGCCGCCAAGTCATCTAATCCATCTCCATTAAAATCACCTGCCGTAACTCTTCCGGTTACAAGGTTTGCCTGATAGCCTGACGTGTCTTTAAACCATGTCTGCCAGTTCTGAAATTTGCTTCCAGTTGATAAAAAGACATGTATTGACATATTATATTTTGAATACTCATAAACCGCTGCTATATCATCTAAGCCGTCACCATTAAAATCACCCGCTGCAATTCTATCTATCAAAGAATCGGATGGATAGCTGACATTGTCCGAAAACCATGTCTGCCATGCCTCAAATCCGTTTCCCTTTGACAAAAATACGTGAACGGATGTTGCGTGAACCGTATATTTGTATATTACAGCGGTATCGTCCAAACCGTCTCCATTAAAGTCTCCTGCCACAACCTTGCCTCCGGCACAAGATACATAATATTCAGCATCAGTTTTCCATATTTCTTCAGAAAACTCTGTGCCGGTTGATAAAAACACATGCCATTGTGCAGTATTATTTCCGCAGTCAAATAATGTTGCGTAATCGTCTCTGCCATCTCCGTTAAAATCACCCGCAACACTTCTGTTTCCTATACACACATTAAATTCTATCCAGTTTGACGCAGATGACAAATCTGTAGAAACCAATCTTATATTATATCTTCCTTCAGCATATGGTTTAAATGTCAAGTTTGCAGGTAAATTTTCAGTCCATGTATGTATTCCGTTACGATCTATCTCAAGATAATACGATGAAGGATTAGCAACGTTAGTATTAAAAGTTATCGTATCACCAAGAGCATATATCGAATCGCTTACAGACAAAGTTGGTGTTGCGTCGCTGTACGAAGGGCGGCAATAGCCGTGTATGGAACTGTATGTCAATGCATAAGAATTATTTTTTACTTGATCTGACGAGTTTCCCTCAATTGTGTAAATCCTATCTCCGCTGACCCCGGTAACTATTCCTATATGTTTGCCACCGCTGCTGTATTTAAAAATCACCAAATCGCCTCTTTGCGGAGTTGTGCTGCCGCGTGTATAATATCTTCCTCTTGCTTCAAACCAATTTTTCATTGAATTGCTTGCATCATAACAACTGTATGACGTCGGGATAATATCCGAACCTATTCCGCATCTTCTCGCGCACCAGACAATAAATGCCGCACACCAGCTTTGTCCCTGCATGTTGGAAGCGCCGAGATCATCCCAATATTTCACATGATTTGTCCCGGTTTCTCTGTATCCTAATTCGCCTTCCGCAATTGAAATAATATCATCAGCGGTTCCCGCTGCTGTTACCGTTTCAAGGGAAACAAAAGGCAATGCTATGGCACAACATATTATTAAAGCAAAGATTTTTTTCATAATGATATACCTCCAATCTACATAAATTATAGCCCGTTTACGGGCAATTGTCAATACTATTTTTATAATTTATAATTACTTTATTGATTGGACGGTGATTGTATGATAACCTTTGACAAGCTTTGGGTCACCATGAAAAACAAAAATATTTCTCAATACAGTCTTATTAAAAACTATGGAATCAGCACAGGACAACTTGACAGACTAAGAAAAAACGGTAATGTTAATACTTTTACGTTGAATAAATTGTGCGAAATATTGGATTGCGATTTATATGATATAGCAGAATACAAAAAATAACCCCGCGGGAAAACCTGCGGGAATATTTATATTTTCCGGCAATCATAAACGCCCGGAGGCGTTCTTGATTGCCGGGCGTTTATTTCGTTTTTGAATTCAAGTCGTATCTGAAGCCTTCGCCTATTACTTCTTTTGCGTCGGTCACTATTACGAAGGCGGAGGGGTCGATCTCGGTCACGAGCTCTTTAAGGGGCGGGACCTGATATTTGCGCATGACGCACATCAGCACGTCGCGCGATTTTCCGCTGTAATAGGAGTGAGCGTTAAGTGAGGTTGAGCCGCGGCGGATCTTTTCGCTTATCGCTTTTGAGATCTCGTCGTTTTTCTCGGAGATTATATAGGCGATCTTGGCGAAATCCACGCCGGCCAGGATCGTGTCGAGCACATAGGAGCTGACGAACAGCAGGACGGCCGAATACAGCAGGGTTTCTATGCTTTTGAACGCTATGCCGGCGATCGATATGATCAAACCGTCTATCGCGATAATAAGCTGGCCCACCGAGAGAGTCGGGAATTTCTTCTTGAGCACCAAAGATACTATATCGGTGCCTCCTGTGGTGCCGCCGGCCAGTATGACCAATCCGAGCCCTGCGCCGTAGATCGCGCCTCCCAGCACCGAGCAAAGGAATATGTCCTGCGAGAGCGGCAGAAAGCTCTGGAAGAAATCCGCCTCGAATATCTGAGCCGAGAACGAAAGAGCGGCGGTGCCTATTATTGAAGTGAGCAGGAAACGCCAGTTAAACTCCATAAGGCCCAGAATAAAGATCGGAATGTTTATCACAAACACCATAATGCCAACGGGCAGATTAAACAGGTGGTAAAGCACCGTGGCGATACCGCTGACGCCGCCCGCGGCGATCTTCGCGGGGACAAGGAAAAATTCAAGGCCGAAGCCCATGATCGCGCCGCCGAGCAGTATCAGAATAATATTTTTGAGCTTAATTTCGATCCGCATAGCTTTTCCTCCAAATTATTAGATGAATATGTATTTCAGCAGGTCGCAAATTCTTTGCTTCTCGCCTTTTAAATAAAGCATGCCGACAAGCGCCTCAACGCCCGTGGCGTCGCGGTAGTCCTTCATTTCCGAATTTTTCGGAACGTGGGATTTTGTGTTCCTGCCGCGGTGGAAAACCGCTTTTTCCTCATCGGTGAGCTTATCCTCGATTTTTCGGTAAAGCTCCGCCTGGGCGCGGCAGCACACATATTTTGTGGCGGCTTTGTGAAGAGTGTTGACGTTTTTGTTGCCGTCCTTTATAAGGTAGCTTCTGACGTACAGCTCATAGACGCAGTCGCCCAGATAGGCGAGCGTCAGCGCCGAATATTCCCCCGGCTGGATTTTACTTAGGTTCAGTTCGTGCAGTATTGTATTTAGCATAATAATTCACTATTTAATTTAAAATCATTTGTTCACCTCCCTCTCCGTCGCCTTTGGCGACACCATCAAGGAAGCTCTTGGTCAAAATTGCAAGCAATTTTGAAAGATAGCTTTGAACCCGCAAGCAAGCTTGCTGATTACTCCCTCCCCGGAGGGAGAGGCTAGATCAGGCTCGCCCCATTTAGGGGGAGAGCTGGCAGCGAAGCTGACTGAGAGGGGGTATTTTATTATTTCTTTATTAATTGTTGTCCTTGTCTTGTGTCTTTCACGGTGTAGCCCATTTCGGCGAGCCTGTCGCGTATCTTATCCGACTTTGCCCAGTCTTTGGCTTTGCGGGCGGCTGCGCGCTCGTCAAGCAGCGCCTCGACATCGGCGGGGATTTTGTCTTCTTTTTCGCGCTCGAGCAGGCCGAGGACCCCGCCAAGCTCTTTGAGCAGGTCATACGCCGCGTCCGCCGCCTGCTTTGAGGGCTTTTTGTCGGCGGCCAAATTCACGTTCGCGTCCGACACGATCTCAAACAGCACGGCGATCGCGTCCGCCGTGTTGAGGTCGTCGTCCATTGCGGCGATAAACTCGTCCTTGTGCGCACTCAAGGCGTCGATAAACTCTTTCTCGCTGTCCTTGAGCTCGGCGCTTTCGGCTGTTCCGCTTAAGAATTTCAGCGTCTCAAGGCAGTTGTAGATGCGGTCGAGAGCCGATTTTGACGACTCCATCAGGTCCTTGCTGAAGTTGATCGGGCTGCGGTAGTGGGCCGAAAGCATGAAGAAGCGTATCACCTCATAGTCAAACTCTTTGGCGACGTCGCGCACGGTGAAAAAATTGCCGAGGGATTTTGACATCTTCTGATTGTCAATGTTGATATATCCGTTGTGGACCCAATAGTTGGCGAAGGCGCAGCCATTCGCGGCCTCGCTCTGGGCGATCTCGTTCTCGTGGTGCGGGAAGATGAGGTCTCGGCCGCCGCTGTGAATGTCGATTGTGTCGGCGAGGTACTTGTTGGCCATGGCACTGCACTCAATGTGCCAGCCCGGCCTGCCCGGGCCCCACGGGCTGTCCCACGCGGGCTCGCCCGGTTTTTGCTTTTTCCAGACTGCAAAGTCCATAGGGTCGCGCTTATCCTCGTTTATGTCGATCCTCGCGCCGCTTTCAAGATCCTCAAGCGGCTGGTGCGAAAGCTTGCCGTATTCCTTGAATTTTTTGGTGGAATAATACACGTCGCCGTCCACATTGTAGGCGTAGCCGTTGTCGATAAGCTTTTCGATTATTTTTATTATCGAGTCGATATTCTCGGTCGCGCGGGGGTGGACGGTGGCTCTGTGAATGCCGAGGCCGTCCGCGTCGGTGAAATATTCCTTTATATACTGCTCGGCGAGCTCGCCCACGGTTATTCCGAGGTCGTTGGCCTTGTTGATCATCTTGTCGTCAATATCGGTGAAGTTCTGCACGAACTTTACCTTATAGCCGCGGTACTCAAGATAGCGGCGCAGAGTGTCAAAGATGATGAACGGCCGCGCGTTTCCGATATGGAAGTAGTTATAGACCGTCGGCCCGCAGGAATACATCATTACCTTGTCTTTATTAATAGGAACAAACTCCTCTTTTTTGTTGGTCATTGTGTTATAAAGCTTCATATGTAATATCCTTTCAAAATTAGTGTTTACTTAAATATTATGCCCGAAATTTTCGGCTGAAACCAATTATAACACTAAAGATAAAAACTAACAAGTGTTTTTAAGAAAAATTTAAGAAATGTTTGCTAAGATCATTACAGTATGATATTATTATGAGTAAACGGGGTGATAAAAATGAGAATACTTGTAGTTGAGGACGAGATACATCTGGCAGAGGCGCTTGCCACGCTGCTCAAAAAGCAGAATTACACCGCCGACGCGGTTTATAACGGCGAGGACGGCTTAGACTATGCCATGAGCAATATTTACGACGTTATCGTGCTTGATCTTATGCTGCCCAAAATGAGCGGTCTTGACGTGATAAAAAATATGCGGCGCGAGGGCAACGACACGCCGGTCATCATGCTGACCGCCAAGGGCGAGATAAGCGACAAGATCCGCGGCCTTGACAGCGGCGCGGACGACTATCTGGCAAAACCCTTCAACACCGACGAGCTGCTCGCGCGGATACGCGCGCTCGGCAGGAGGCGGGGCGAGGTCGTGCAGCCGAACGCCATGACCTTCGGGGATATTGAGCTTGACACGCGGACGCTGACGCTGAGCTGCGGCGGCAGGAGTATAAAGCTGACGCTTAAAGAGTCGGAGCTGCTTGAGTATTTTATGGCCAACAAAAACACGGTGCTTTCAAAGGAAATGATAATCGAAAAGCTGTGGGGCTTTGACTCGGCGGCCGAGGCCAACCATGTCGAGGTTTATGTCTCGTTCCTGCGCAAAAAGCTCAAGTTCGTGGGCTCGCGCACGGTGATCAACACGGTGCGCGGCGTGGGCTATTCGCTGAAATAATCTTTTGCGCTTGCTTGAAAGGAAATTTATTATGCTTAAAAAACTTCGCAACAAATTTCTCGCGCTCAATATGACGCTGACCTCGGTGCTGCTTATCGCGGCCTTCGCCTTGGTGCTGGCCGTCTCGGTCAGCAGCGCCGACCGAGAGCTTGACAGCCGCATACAGCGCAATATATTCGCATTCGGCGTCGGCCGCGGTGAGGGGCGCCGCCCCGATAATTTCCCCGGCGGCGTTGACGCGCCTCCGAAGGATAATGAGGAGGAGGCGGAGCGGCCCGAGCCGATTGAGAATATTTCGCTGCGCCTCGGCCCGAGTGGGGAGATACTTGAAAAGCGCGCCCAGCTTGATTACGACGACGAGTTTTATGAATACGTCGCGGGCGCGGCTTTGACGAACATTGAAAAAACCGACAGCCGCCTGATCAGGACCGACAGCGGGTATTATAAGTACCGCATATTCGAGGGCGAGAACGAGCTCGGCGAGACGAATTATTTTTTAAATCTCACCAACGCCGACGCGCAGATCAGTATGCTCAAAAATCTGGCGCTGACTCTGCTCGCCGTGCTGATCGCGGCCTTGCTTCTGGTGTTTTTGATCTCGCTGTTTTTCGCGAACCGCGCGATCCGTCCGATAGAGGAGGCGTGGGACAAGCAGAACCGCTTTATCGCCGACGCCTCGCACGAGCTCAAGACGCCGCTGACCACTATCAACACCAACGTTGACGTGCTTCTGGCGCACGGCGAAAGCACGATCGACGAGGAGCGGAAGTGGCTGGGCTATATAAAAGATGAGGCGGAGCGGCTGTCGGAGCTGACCAACAGCCTGCTTTATCTGGCGCGGCTCGACTACTCGGCCGCCGAAAAGACCGAGCCTGCAAAGGTTTCGTTTTCACAGGCGGCGGAGAGCGTCATACTTGTGAGCGAGGCGGTGATCTATGAGAAAAACATTAATTTTTCCGAAAACGTCGAGGATGATATATTCATCAAGGGCGACGAGGGGCAGATAAAGCAGCTTGTGGTGATACTGCTTGACAACGCGATGAAATACGTCAGCGAGGATGGCGAGATAAGGCTCGAACTCAAAAAGAGCGGCGGAAAGGCCCGCCTCACCGTCAGCAACACTTACAGCGGCGAGCTTGAGGAAACCAAGGTGTTTGACAGGTTTTACCGCGCCGACAAGTCGCGCGCTCGCTCGAGCGGCGGCTACGGGCTGGGCCTCGCTATTGCCAAGTCGATAACCGATCTGCACAAGGGAACGATAACCTTAAGCGGCAGCGGCGGATGCGCAGTGTTCACGGTTGAAATCCCCGCTTTGTAAAATTTTTCTTGATGTTATCCGAAGTTTAGGTTATAATATTTCCGAGATTATAATTTTCGGGTGATAACATGACTGACATTGAAAAAAGAATAAACGAGCTGACGGCGGAGCTGAACCGCGCCAATCACGCGTATTATGTGCTTGACGCGCCGGAGATAAGCGATTTTGAGTACGACAGGCTCCTGCGGGAGCTTATTGAGCTTGAGGCCGCGCACCCCGAGCTTGCCGCGCCCGACTCGCCGACGCGCAGGGTCGGGGGCGAGGTTCTCGAGGGGTTCGAGAGTGTGGAGCACGCGGTCAGAATGCAGAGCCTGACCGACGTTTTTGACAAGGCGGAGCTGGTCGAGTTCGACGGCCGCGTGAGGAGCGCGCTCGACGTCGAGGTCCCGGAGTATGTGACCGAGCTTAAGATCGACGGACTTTCGGTCTCGCTTGAGTACAGAGACGGCTTGTTTTTCCGCGGCTCGACCCGCGGAAACGGCGATACGGGCGAGGATATAACCAATAATTTAAAGACAATAAGGAGCATACCGCTGCGGCTTTCCGAGCCCGTGCCCTACCTTGAGGTAAGGGGCGAGGTTTTTATGCCCAAAAAGGCGTTTTTAAAGCTCAACGAGCTGCGCGAGCTTGAGGGCGAACCGCTTTTCGCCAATCCGAGGAACGCGGCGGCCGGCTCGCTGCGCCAGCTTGACAGCTCGGTTACGGCGCGCAGGAACCTTGACATATTCGTGTTTAACGTGCAGGCGGTCGAGGGCTTGAGCTTCGCGACCCACAAGGAAAGCCTTGATTATATGGAAAAGCTCGGGTTTAAGGTCATTCCCGAGCGGCGCGTGCAGCACGGCATCGAGGAGGCCTACACCGAGATCGAGAGGCTGGGCGGACTCCGCGGCGAACTGGGCTTTGATATCGACGGAGCGGTGGTCAAGCTGAACAGTCTTGACGAGCGCGCTGTTATGGGCGAGAACACAAAGACACCGCGCTGGGCGACCGCGTACAAATACCCGCCGGAAATGAAAGAGACAGAGCTTCTGGACATTGTGCTGCAGGTGGGCAGGACCGGAGCCGTGACCCCGAATGCGGTGTTCACTCCCGTGAAGGTGGCCGGTTCGGTGGTGTCGAGGGCCACACTGCACAATATTGACTATATCCGCGCCAAGGACATAAGAATAGGCGACTATATAACCGTTCAGAAGGCGGGCGACGTTATTCCCGAGGTGGTAGGCGTCGTTATGTCAAAGCGCAGGGAAGGGCTTGAGGAATACCGGATGCCCGACGTCTGCCCGGTGTGCGGCGAGCCGATCGGTAGGGTTGACGGCGAGGCGGCGACCCGCTGCCTGAACTCCAACTGCCCCGCGCGGCAGCTTCGCAGCATAATCCACTTCGCCTCAAAGGACGCGATGGACATTGACGGCCTCGGCCCCGCGATCGTGGAAAAACTGATCGACGAGGGACTTATATCAAACTGCGCTGATCTGTATGACCTCAGGGCGGAGCAGCTGAGCGGGCTTGAGGGCTTCGGCGAAAAATCGGCCGAAAATCTTATAAATTCAATTGAAAAATCAAAATCAAACGGCCTCGCGAGAGTGCTGTCGGCCTTGGGAATACAGCTTATCGGCAGCCGCGCGGCGCGGCTTATCGCCGAAAACCTCGGCGATATCGACAGCGTTATGGCCGCGGACGCGGAAGCTCTGGCGCAAATCCCCGACATCGGAATGAAAATGGCGCAAAGCCTTGTCCACTTTTTCGGCGAGGACGCTTCAAAGGAGCTGGTGCGCAGATTTAAAGAGCGCGGCGTTGACATGACCTGTGAGAAAAAGACGGAAACGGAGGCGGGACGGCTCGCGGGCAAGACATTTGTCATTACCGGAACGCTGCCCGGAATGAAGCGCAGCGAGGCGAAAAAACTGATAGAGGAAAACGGCGGCAAAGTCACCGGCAGCGTGTCCGGAAAGACCGATTATCTGCTGGCGGGTGAGGACGCGGGAAGCAAGCTCCAAAAGGCTGTCTCGCTGAAAATCCCGGTAATTGACGAGCCCGGACTTATGAGCATGCTTGATTAATCGTATAATTTTAAAAAAACGCTTGACAAGACTTTCGTAATATGTTATTATAGCCGTTAGTAACCTATCGCTTAGTTTGCGGGACCATACTTCACCACCCCTTACTAAGCCTTGAGGGGATAATAAAATATGGAGGTGAAAAACGGGATGGATAAGGACATAAAGCAGCAGATCATCAACGAGTACGCCACTCATGAGGGCGATACGGGTTCGCCCGAGGTTCAGGTCGCGCTTCTGACTTACAGGATCAATCATCTGAATGAGCATCTTAAGACACACAAGAAGGATCACCATTCAAGACGCGGTCTGCTTAAGATGGTCGGCGTAAGACGCAGCTTCCTTAAGTATCTCGAGAAGAAGGACATCAACAGATATCGTTCGCTTATCGAGAGACTGGGTCTCAGACACTAAAAAACACGGCAGCCCGCGCCCGTTTTACGGCTCGGGTTGCCTTACGTTTTTATTTCACGAGTTATTGGAAATTAAAAGAGTCGCTTACTTTAGCAGTTAAAAACACGCATCTTGCGTGCGGATGCCTGTTTTTAAGTGCTAAACGAGCCTCTCTTTTAAAAATATTAATTAATATTAAAGGAGGACAAAATGTCAAAGATTTATGAAACACAAGTTGCCGGCAGACCGCTTTCGCTGGAGTTCGGCAAGGTTGCGGGACTGGCAAACGGCTCGGTTATAGTGCGTTACGGCGACACGGCGGTCATCACCTGCGCTACCGCGTCGGACAAGCCGAGAGACGGTATCGACTTTTTCCCGCTCAGCATCGACTATGAGGAAAAAATGTATTCGGTCGGCAAGATCCCCGGAGGATTTACACGCCGCGAGGGTAAGCCCTCGGAGCATGCCGTGCTTACGTCGAGAGTTATTGACAGACCCATGCGTCCCCTGTTCCCGAAGGACTTGAGAAACGACGTTTCGATCGTTTCGACAGTTGTCTCGGTCGAGCAGGACAATTCGCCCGAATTTTGCGCAATGATCGGATCGTCGATCGCGGTCTGCGTTTCGGACATTCCGTTCAGCGGCCCGATAGCGGCGGTTTATGTGGGTCTTGTGGACGGCAGGTTCGTGATCAACCCCACGGTTGAGCAGAGAGAAAAGAGCGATCTTAACCTTATCGTTTCGGGATCCGCCAAAAAGGTCGTTATGATCGAGGCGGGCGCCAATGAGGTTCCCGAGAAGCAGATGTATGACGCGATCATGTTCGCGCATGAGGAGATCAAGAAGCTTTGCGCTTTCCTTGACAAGATCATCGCCGAGATAGGCAAGCCCAAGTTTGAGTATGAGCATATCACGGTCGACGAGGCTTTGTTTGACGACATCAGAGCCTATGCCGAGGAGGATGTGAAGCAGGCTCTTGACACCGACGACAAGACGGTCAGAGACGCGAGACTTTTGGTTGTTTACGAGGATGTTTACATGCATTTTGAGGAAAAATATCCTCAGGAGGAATATAAAGAGCAGATCGACGAGGCGCTTTACAAGCTGCAGAAGACGGTTGTCAGAAACTGGCTCATGTATGACAAAAAGCGTGTTGACGGCAGAGGAATTTTAGAGCTCCGCCCGCTTTCGGCGGAGGTAGGCCTGCTGCCCAGGGCGCACGGAAGCGGACTGTTCACAAGGGGCCAGACACAGTGTCTGTCCGCCGCCACTCTGGCGCCGGTCAGCGAGGCCCAGATAATCGACGGTCTCGGCCTTGAGGACAGTAAGAGATACATGCACCACTACAACTTCCCGTCGTTCAGCGTTGGCGAGACGCGGCCTTCAAGGGGCCCGGGCAGACGTGAGATAGGACACGGCGCTCTCGCGGAGCGCGCGCTGCTTCCGGTGCTGCCGAGCGTTGATGATTTTCCGTACGCGATCCGCGTGGTTTCGGAGGTCTTAAGCTCAAACGGCTCAACATCTCAGGGAAGCATCTGCGGCTCGACGCTGGCGCTCATGGATGCGGGTGTTCCGATCTCGGCTCCCGTTGCCGGAATTTCGGTGGGACTTATCACCGATCCCGAGAATGACGACAATTTCCTTACCATGGTCGACATACAGGGCCTTGAGGACTTCTTCGGCGATATGGACTTTAAGGTTGCCGGAACAAAGAAGGGCATCACGGCCATCCAGATGGACCTTAAGGTTGACGGTCTGACCCCGGCGATCATCAGGACCGCCCTCGAACAGACCAGAAACGCGAGATATTATATTCTGGACGAGGTAATGCTCAAGGCTATCGACAAGCCGCGCGACGAGATTTCGCAGTACGCTCCGAAGATCATCAACATGACGATCCCGGTAGACAAGATCCGCGACGTAATAGGCAGCGGCGGCAAGGTTATCCAGGGTATTGTGGCCGACACCGGAGCCAAGATCGATATCGAGGAGGACGGACGCGTGTTTATCGCAGCCGTTGACCCGGCTTCCGGACAGATGGCCAAGCAGATGATCGAGAATATTATTAAAGAGCCCGAGGTGGGCGAGATATACGAGGGTAAGGTCGTGAAGATCATGGATTTCGGCGCGTTTGTTGAGATCCTGCCCGGCACGGACGGACTTGTCCACATTTCAAGGCTGGCCAAGGGCAGAGTCAACAAGGTGACGGACGTTGTTCATGAGGGCGACGTGATCAAGGTTGAAGTGACCGAGATACTCCCCAACGGCAAGATCAACCTCAGAAAGCTTTACGACTAATATACTTATTATGGAGAGATGAAATAATGGGCGAAAACGAAAGAGAATTATCTATTATTGACATTCTGCGGATACTTTTGCCGTATAAATTCTTGATTATAGCGTGCGTTGTTGTGTTCTCGCTGGGATTTTTTGTGATGACCGCCTTCTTCACCGAAGACGAGTTCACCTCGACCGGCGTGCTGTATGTCAGCAACCACATGCAGGGCATGGTGTCAAGCAACTACTCGGTTGAGCTTCAGGATATCGAGTCCGCGAGAATAATGGCTTCGACATGCATGGAGCTTCTTAATACCAGAACCTACTTGTCATACGTCAGCGACGTGACAGGAGGTAAATATGACTGGGAGGATATCGCGAAGATGATAAGCATAAGCTCGGTCAACGAGACGGAGCTGCTTTCAATTAGCGTTACCAGCGACGATCCGGATGACTCGTATGATATATGTAAAGCGATAATCAACAAGGCTCCGTCGCAGCTTGGAACCATTTTCACCAGCGGAACGATCGAGATCATCGACGAGGCGGTATATCCCGAGCTGCCTAACAGCAAGGGAGTTATAAAGAAAACGGCGATAGGCTTCGCGATAGGCTTTATGCTGGGCGTGCTGCTGGCATTCCTGCTGGCAATGTTTGACAAGCAGGTACACATTGACACCGACCTTCAGAGCAGATATGATATACCGATGCTCGGCAACATCATGAATGAATAGGAAAATTTGATTTGAGGTATTACAATGGCAATAAACTTTTTATCAAAAAAGAAAAAATCAAAAAATAAAAGCAAGCACAAGGGCGGCGGTCTTGACGGAAACCATCTGATCAACGAGAACTCGCGCTTTGGCGTTATCGAGTCGTATAACGGTCTCAGGACCAACATAATGTTTTCCCTGACCAAAACCAACAAGGGCAAGGTGATCCTTATCACAAGCTCGGTGCCGGGCGAGGGCAAGACCACGACCAGCATAAATACCGCAATAACTTTCGCGCAGTCGGGCGCGAGGGTCCTGCTCATTGACTGCGATTTGAGAAAGTCCACGATCCACCGCTATCTAAAGCTTGACGGCAGCGTGGGTCTGACCAATGTTTTGTGCGGATATAACGACATCGCGAGCTCAATACACCGCAATGTGTTCAAGGGCGTTGATGTTCTGACGGTCGGCGAGATCCCGCCGAACCCCACGCAGATGCTCTCGTCTCCCGAGATGGGAAATCTTCTGGCGGCGCTCAGCACAAAGTATGATTATATATTTATCGACACGCCGCCTGTGTCGGTTGTTACCGACGCGGCGCTTATCGCGGGCCACTGTGCCGGCGTTGCGGTTGTTGTGAGAGAGGATGTCACGAACCTTGACAGACTTGACATCGCGATCAGCAACCTCAAAAAAGCGAACGCCCGGATTATGGGATTTATCATGCTTACCAACGAAAGACAAAGAAAGAGATATGGTTATTATGGCAAGTACAGCTATTACGGCAAGTACGGCTACTACGCGTCGTACTCGTCATATGACTCCTACGGAGTCGATGATTGATCTGCATTCACACTTTCTTCCCGGGATCGACGACGGTTCACAGAGCGTGGAGGAAAGCTTGAGCATGCTGACCGAAAGCAAAAGACAGGGGGTTGTGACCTGTGTCGCCACTCCCCATTGCACCTTGCACAGACCCGACGATTTGGAGCGGTTCCTTATGAACCGCAACGAGGCTTTTAAAAAACTCAAGGCAGCCGCCGCCGGCAGCGATATTCCTGAGATTTTTCTGGGCGGAGAGGTTTACCTCGACAACAACATACTGAAAAATTATGACGGAATAGAACGCCTTTGCATCAGCGGGACCGACTATATTTTGGTCGAGCTTCCCAGAAGGCGGCTTGACAAAAAGATAACCGAGCTGATATTTAATTTATCGGTAAAAGGTATGAAGCCTATACTCGCCCATGTTGAAAGGGCGGACGGAGACGAGCTTGACGAGATAGGAATTTGGGATCTTGACATTATTTTTCAGGTAAACGCCGAGTCGTTTTTAAACTTTTCGTCAAGAAGGCGGCTTAAGAAAATATTTGCCGCAGGAGGAAAGTTCGTGACGGGCAGCGATATGCATAACACCGACACGCGTCCGCCGTGCATGCTTGAGGCGAGGAACGTTTCAAAAAATAAATTTCCGGGACTGACGGATGAGTTATTTTACATAAACGCCGGGAATATACTGAAAACAGCCCATCTGTAGGCCGAGAATGATTAAACAGGATTTGAGGATAGATGCGAAAAAGATATTTTTTGCCCGTGATAATAATTTTGCTGAATCTTGCGTTTATATGGGGAAACTCGGTATTCAACCAGGAGCAGTCGCACCAGATAAGCACAATGTTCCGCGGGTTCCTGAGCAAATTCTTTGATTTGAAAGGCGGCGCCGACGCGCTTTCGGATCATTTTATCCGCAAGGCCGCGCATGTTTTTGAATACTTTGTCCTGGGAATTTTGCTCACATCGTTTTTCGGCAGGCTCAAGCTCAAAAACTGTCTGGTGATTTTCTTCGCCGCGGTTCCGGTGGCCGCCATTGACGAGACGATACAGATCTTCACGGAAAGAGGTCCGGCGGTCAAAGACGTTATGATCGACATCTGCGGATATGCTCTGGGATTTATGATCGTGATGCTTATAAAGCGTTATATCGGCAAAAAGAACAAAAATTTAAACTATAATAAAACAGAATAGACTGAGGTGAATTTATGGGTTATAAGGCTTATGATCCGAACAGGAAAAAGAAGAAAAGGAAAACAGGCCTGATAGTGTGCATAGTGGTTGTCTGCGTCCTCGCGGCGATTGCGGGCGGCGGCGCGGCGGTTTACCATTGGCAGAAAGACAATATTGAGGCTCTCAAATATGCCGCGGGTCACAGCAGTGAGGAGATCAGCGAGCAGATCGAAGAGAACAGCCGCAAAAATCAGGAGCGGATGAGCGAGATCGCAGGCGCGTCCATGCGTCCGCTGACAGATGAAGAGTCAAAGCTTCTCGCCGACGGCGAGATCACCGAGGAGGAAGCGATCGCCCTTGTGACCGGCGAAGCCACGCTTGAGGAGATCCAAAGCGGAGAGTACGCTCCCGCGGATGAGCAGAGCGGTTCCGAACAGCCCGGAGCGGGCAATTCGGAAGAGAATGCGGCGTCATCCGAGGGGTGGGGCGGCGCGAGCTCGGCGGAAAGCGGTTCCTCGGGCGGCTCCGGAGGCGGCAGCGCGTCCGAAAGCGGAACAACCGGAAGCTCGGGCGGATCATCAAACGCTTCCGGCGGAAATGTCAGCGCGATTTTGGGAAAGATCTATCTGCTGCAGTCAGAGTTTACCGGCTCGGTTGAATCGCTGATCGCTCAGGCAAAAGGAGACGCGGGCACGATGTCGCGCAATGAGCTTATGAAAAAATATTCATCGCTTGCCGCTTCAATGGAAAGCAGCTGCGACGCCAGAATGGAAAGTCTTCTCGGCGAGCTTTCGGCTGCCGGAGAAAGCCAGAGCGTGATAAGCGAGATAAGAAGCTCGTATGAAAGCGAGAAGAGTCTTAAAAAAGCCGAATTAATGTCAAGATTTTCCAATTAACAAATTTTTGAACAGAGCAATAATTTCTATATTTTCCATAAAAAATATTTAGATTTTTATTGCAATTTTACTTGACAAATAATAATTAAATGGTATAATGATATTAAGTTGGGCTTAAATCTGTTCATTTTTTGATCTTGAATTGAAATGAGCGGCCCGAATTGCATAAGAAAAAAATAAAAATTATATATTAAAGAGGAGAGGTTTAAAATGAAAAAGTTAATCGGAATTCTCGTAGCATCACTCATGATTTTGCAATCTTTTGCAGTTATGGCGGCTGATGTTGAGGTTTCGGGCGACGTTAATGTTCGTCCCGGAAATTCAACCGGTCTTTACACCGACACAGTTACCACAACTTATAAGGGCTTTGACTACGAGGCTAAGTTGGATCTGACAAACGCGCGCAACGCTTACAAGGAGAACTATGAGACGGCTCTTGAAACAGCCAAGACTCTCGGCGTTCCCGAGGAGAATGTTACAGCTACCGAGATTTCGGGTCAGTTTAAGATTGTTATCAATGTTCCCAAGGGCATGTCAATCCCCACAGCGTTCTCGGAAGGCAAGAATCTCTACGGTTTCACAGGTATTGATCCCGAGACAGGTATCTACACAGAGGCGGCTGACAGAGTGCTCACTGATAACGCTGACGGAACATCAACACTGACGATCACTGTTGACGTTAAGCCCGGTATCACAGCCAAGCAGCTTTATGATAACGTTGATACTCTTCTGAGCGACATCACTCTGACATGCGAGGACACAACTGTTACGTCAAACGGCTCATACACCGTTGGCGGATATGTTGAGGGTAATGTTAAGACTCAGGTTGTATACGGCACAGCTACATACAATGAGGACGTTAACATATTTGCCGGCTCGGCAGAGGCTCCCATCACTGTTACAGCCACAGTTCGCAATGGCGGCGGTGGCGGCAGCTACGGCGGTGGCGGCGGTTCCTTCAACACAGGAACAACCGCAAGCCCGACAGCTGCTCCCGGTGCAACAGCGGCTCCCGGCGCAACGGCTGATCCCAACGCTACGGCAGAGCCCGGCGCCACAGCGGCTCCCGGCCAGGTTGAGCCCGGTCCTGTAGTATCCGGTGAGGTTCCCTTCGCTGACGTTGCTCCCACAGACTGGTATGCTGACGCTGTTGCGTTCGTATATGAGAAGGGTCTGATGAACGGCACATCGGCTGACGAGTTCGAGCCTAACGCTCCCGTTGACCGTGCTATGTTCGCGACAATCGTTTACAGAATTGAAGGCGAGCCCGCAGTTGAGCCCACATCAACATTCACAGATGTACCCGCAGGCGAGTATTACAGCAATGCGGTTGCATGGTGCGAGGCTAACGGCATCGTAACAGGTTATTCTGACACAGAGTATGCTCCCAACGGCCTGATCCTGCGTGAGCAGATGGCCGCTCTCATGTATCGTTACGCTACATTCAAGGGTATCGACACAGGCGCGAGCGTTGCTCAGTACAGCGACAGCGCTGCTATCTCCGACTATGCTGTACCGGCTGTAAGCTTCTGCACAGAGGCCGGTCTGATGAACGGTGTTGGCGACGGCGCGTTCGATCCTCAGGCTGACGCCACAAGAGGCGAGGTTGCGACAGTTGTTATGAGACTTTATAACAGCGTTGTTACCGAGTAATAACATGAACTATAAAGCGGTCCGGATTTTCCGGGCCGCTTTTTCCGTACCGCGTAAACGGGCGCGGGGCCGCGTTTTGCTTGTGTGTGGTGCATAAAACTGTGCCGGAAAATAACGTAATTTTATAAATATTTATTTTATTTAACGCTTGCAATTTGTCATTTAATGTAATACAATAATACTGTATTTTCAGCTTAAAATTTAATGGAGGAATTTGCTATGAAAAAGCTTGAACAGCTCTATGAGGGAAAGGCCAAAAAGGTTTTCAAAACCGATGATCCGGAAGTGTTGATGGTTGATTACAAGGATGATGCCACAGCCTTTAACGGCGAAAAGAAGGGCACGATCGAGTCCAAAGGCATTATCAACAACCGCGTGACCAATCATCTGATGAAAATGCTTGAAGAGCAGGGTGTGCCCACTCATCTTATCGAAGAAGTTTCCGACAGAGAGACTCTGGTTAAAAAGGTGACGATAGTGCCGCTTGAGGTAATAATCAGAAACGTTGCCGCGGGCTCGTTCTCAAAGAGGTACGGCGTTGAGGAAGGCAAGGAACTGCTCTCGCCCACGCTCGAGTTCAGCTATAAGGATGACGACCTCGGCGATCCGCTGATCAATTCTTACCATGTTCTGGCGCTCGGCCTCGCGACAAAAGAGGATATTGACACGATTACAAAATATGCCTTTAAGGTGAACGGTATACTTAAAGAGTACCTGCTCGGACTCGGCATCAAGCTTATTGACTTTAAGCTCGAGTTCGGAAAGACAAGCGACGGCACAATCGTGCTTGCCGACGAGATCTCGCCCGATACCTGCCGTTTCTGGGACAAGGATACCAACGAGAAGCTTGACAAGGACAGATTTAGACGCGACATGGGCAACGTTGAGGACGCCTATGAGGAAATTATGAGACGCCTTATGGGTGAGACGGTTTAACATACGCGTCAAAGGAGGTTTGTTTTGAGCAGTTATGACGAGATTTTCTCCGACTCCCTCCATGAGGAATGCGGAGTTATAGGTATTTATGATATGGGCGACGGGCTTGACGTTTCAAGGCTTACATATTACGGCCTTTACGCTCTGCAGCACAGGGGCCAGGAAAGCGCCGGTATCGCGGTGAACAGTATAGACGAGAACGATAAGATACAAATTCTCCAGTATAAAGATATGGGTCTTGTTCAGGAGGTTTTCAATAACCTTGTGCTGAACGAGCTTAAGGGCCGCGCAGCGGTCGGCCATGTGCGCTACACCACAGCGGGCACCAGCCGCCGCGAGAACGCGCAGCCCCTTGTTTCCAAATATCAAAAGGGAACATTCGCGCTTGTGCATAACGGCAACCTTGTTGATGTTGACAAAATGCGCCGCGAGCTTAAGGACGAGGGCGCGATTTTCCAGACCAACAACGACAGCGAGATTATAGCGCATCTCCTTGCCAAGGAACGGATAAAGACCGACTCGACTGCCGAGGCGATCCTGCGGCTCATGGGCGAGATAAGCGGCGCTTATTCGCTGATAATCATGACGCCCAAGCGAATGGTCGTGGTCCGCGATCCGCAGGGCTTCAGACCGCTCTGCATAGGCAAGATCAAAAATTCGTATGTGTTCGCGTCCGAGACCTGCGCTCTTGACTCAATAGGCGCGGAGTTTGTACGCGATGTCGAGCCCGGCGAGGTAATAGTGGTCGATAAGGACGGAATGCACTCATATCGTGACAGATGTGGCGAAAAGACCGCACTCTGCGTGTTTGAATATGTGTATGTCGCTCGCCCCGACAGCGTGATCGACGGCGTGAGCGTCCATGCGGCGCGGCTTAAGGCAGGAAGCTTTTTGGCAAAGGAAAGTCCGGTTGACGCCGACGTGGTTATCGGCGTTCCCGACTCGGGTCTTGACGCCGCTTTGGGATATTCCCGTGAATCGGGCATACCTTACGGCGTGGGCTTTATAAAAAACAAGTATATTGGCAGGACCTTTATCCAGCCGACCCAGGAGGAGCGTGAATCGGCGCTCAGAATTAAGCTTAACGCCATGCGCGAGGCGGTCAGCGGCAAGCGGGTTATCATGATCGACGATTCGATCGTCCGCGGCACGACCTGCGGCAGAATTGTCCAGCTCCTGCGCGACGCGGGAGCCAAAGAGGTTCATGTCAGAATTTCCTCGCCGCCGTTTAAGAACCCCTGCTATTTCGGTATTGACGTGGCGGACAGAGACTCGCTGATCGCGTGCCGGATGTCGGTCGAGAAAACATGTAAGCATATTGGCGCCGACTCGTTGGCGTATCTGTCCTTAGAGGCGGTCGATAAGATCGCCGAGGGCTCAAAATGCTCAAGATGCGCAGCCTGCTTCACCGGCAAATACCCCGTCCGCGTCCCGCAGGAAGAAAACCGATAACGCCGGTTTCTGCCTCGCCCTCCTGGGAGGGAGAGGTGCCGCCGAAGGCGGCGGAGAGGGAGGCGGACATAACCTAATATACAAATAAAATCTCAAAGGAGTATAACATGAAAAATGAAACAGTTGTGGTGATCGACTTTGGCGGCCAGTACAATCAGCTCATCGCCCGCCGCGTGCGCGAGGCGAACGTGTATTGCGAGGTTGTGCCGTATTCAAAATCGATCGAAGAAATAAAAGCCATGGAGCCCAAGGGCATAATTTTCACCGGAGGGCCCAACAGTGTGTTTGACGAAAAGGCACCCAAGCCCGATTTTGAGGTGTTTAACCTTGGTGTGCCTGTGCTCGGAATTTGCTATGGTGCTCAGCTTATGAGCATGGCTCTCGGCGGCCTTGTTCATCACGCGGACACGCGCGAGTACGGCGTGACCGAGATCGAGCTTGACACCGACGCGACTTTGTTCAAAGGCCTGTCGGCCAAAAACCGGTGCCTTATGAGCCATACCGATAAGGTCGAGGGCCTGCCTGAAGGCTTTAAGGTTGTTGCGACGACTGCCGACTGTCCGATGGCGGCTTTTGAAAACGCCGAAAAAAAATTCTTCGGCGTTCAGTTCCATCCGGAGGTTAATCACACGCCATTCGGCACGGAGATGATCAGAAACTTCTTATATGACGTGTGCGGCCTGTCCGGGGACTGGACAATGTCGGACTACGCCAAGAATTACATAGAGTTTGCGAAAAATAAAATAGGCGATAAAAAGGTGCTCTGCGCCCTCTCGGGCGGCGTTGACAGCAGCGTTGCCGCCGTGCTTCTCTACAAGGCAGTGGGCAAAAATCTGACATGTATTTTTGTCGATCACGGTCTGCTCAGAAAAGACGAGGGCGATCAGGTTGAGGAAGTTTTCACAAAGCAGTTCGACATAAATCTGATACGCGTCAACTGCGGCGATGTGTTCCTCGGCAAGCTCAAGGGCGTGACCGAGCCCGAAACCAAGCGAAAGATAATAGGCGAGGAGTTTATCCGCGTTTTTGAGAAAGAGGCAAAAAAAATCGGCGCCGTTGACTATCTCGTTCAGGGCACGATCTATCCCGACGTCATTGAAAGCGGAACCGGCGACGCGGCGGTGATCAAAAGCCATCACAATGTCGGCGGGCTGCCGGATTATGTGGATTTTAAAGAGATAATCGAGCCGCTGCGGAATTTGTTTAAAGACGAGGTTCGCCAGCTCGGAATTGAATTGGGAATTCCCGAAAACCTCGTGTGGCGCCAGCCATTTCCCGGCCCGGGACTCGCTATAAGATGCATTGGCGAGATCACCGAGGCAAGGCTTGACATCCTGAAAGAGGCGGACGCTATTTTCCGTGAGGAAATCGCGAACGCGGGCCTTGAGCGCGACATCAACCAATATTTCGCGGTGATAACCGATATGCGCAGCGTCGGCGTAATGGGCGACGAGCGCACCTATGATTACACAGTTGCGCTCCGCGCCGTGACCACCACCGACTTCATGACCGGCGAGTGGGCGCGCATCCCCTACGAAGTCCTCGACACCGTAAGCAAACGCATAGTCAACGAGGTCCCCCACGTAAACCGCATAGTCTACGACATAACCTCCAAACCCCCCGCCACGATTGAGTGGGAATAGTGACCAAAATCCCCTAAAGGTACGTGAAAACGTACTTTTCGGGGATCGTTATATGGTCTGTGGCATTACTGTGGCATTAAAATTTGACAAAAATAAAAATTAAAAAATTATTTAATTATTTTTTCAGCTTTGCGAGGTCTATCGCGAGGCCTTTTTGTTTGTCGGGATAAAGGTGTCCGTAGACGTCCATCGTGGTCGATACGTTCTCGTGGCCGAGGCGTTCGCTTATGACGAATATATCGTAGCCCATCTCGATCAGCAGGCTTGCGTGGCTATGGCGCAGGTCGTGGGTCCTGATCGTTTTGACACCTGCGAGCTTGGCGCAGCGTTTTATTTCTCTGCCGATAAAGCCTTTCGAGAAGTAGAACAGCTTATCGGTTTCTTGGAT
>CANRGH010000026.1 GCA_947630135.1 uncultured Monoglobus sp. | reverse complement strand
GCCCATCTGTTTGACCACATGAAGCAGTGGAAGGAACAGGGCAAGATCCGCCACATCGCGTTCTCTTACCATGATGACGCTTCACATCTGGATCAAATTCTGACCGAGCACCCGGAGGTGGATGCCGTTCAGATCGTTTTGAACTACTACGACTGGGAAGAGCCGTTTATCCAGTCGAAAAAATGCTATGAGGTCATTCGCAAGCACGGCAAGCAGGTCATTGTCATGGAGCCGGTAAAGGGCGGCATGCTGGCCAAAGTTCCGGCCGGCGCGGAACATATCTTTCGGGATATTGACCCTGATGCTTCACCTGTCGGCTTTGCGATCCGCTTTGCCGCCTCGCAGGAAGGTGTGCTTGTTGTCCTCTCAGGCATGAGCAATCTCGACCAGGTGAAGGACAATACCGGCTATATGCAGGACTTCAAGCCCCTCACCGACGACGAAAAACAGGCTCTGGCCGAAATGAAAGCAAAATACCGGGAGACATGGAAGTACCGCTGCAGCGACTGGTCCGCCCCGGACGATAATGCCTACGGTGTTCCCGTGTCCGGCATCATCCGGGCGTACAACAGTATGTTGATCCAGCCCGATCCCACCTTCTGCGCGGAGCTGAACTACTACAAGAGCTTCCGCAGCGCCTATGACCGGGCGTTTGAAACAGGAGATTACACAGCGCAGACCGAGAAGATTGGCGGTGCGTTTGACGTCACGGCTGCTATGCGGGAAGCCGTCACATACCATGCGAAAAACAATTATCAGACCTATATGGATTGACTATCTGCACACACTTGAGCGCACGGGCGTCGTGTGAGGAAATTTCGTTGATAATTTCGGTTGATTTCTTTTTCGAAAATCATTGATGGATATTATTGATTTTTTGAAGCTGTTGTGCTATGATAAATACATAATTCCATAGAGGCAAGAGGTGATCGGGATGAATAAAAAATGCTTTCGCATAAAAAGTCTGATTTGCGCGGTGATAATACTCTGCCTGTTCTTTTCCGTGCTGCCCGCAAACACAAAGGCGGAGGACGCACCCTATGCGTATAACGGCTTTGCGGGCATTTATCAGAAAATCCGCATAAACGGTAAAACAGTACATCAAAAAGACGATAGGTTTATTTTGACCGACGGCTCGGTCTCCGACTTGAGCGATTTGTTCCTGCCGCGTTACATGGGAGACGACAGCTACGCATTTGAAAACAAAAAAACCGAAAGACGCATAGCGAAGGCGGAGCGGGGTGAGGCTTTACCGGCAGCGCTCTATAATATCCGCAAATCGCTCATGGGGAGCCCGGACGATTTCGCGGGGCTTGACGACAATACGCAGCACTGGATTTTGGAGCGGAAGGGCGACACGGATATATATTATCTGAAAAGCCTTGATAACGAGCTTTACATGGGCGTTTCGGAAAACGACGAACTGATCGCTGTGGACAAGGAACAAAAAGCGGAGATCACATTCGAGCCCGTTCCCGAGGAAAGTCCGCTTTATTTGCTTTCCTTGCAGCCCGGATACGATACTCTGCCGGAAAATCAGCGCTCACAGATAGAGCGCGTGTACGAGAGCGTCGCGGGAGACGTGTTTGAGACATGCAGCCCGTACGCAGACGGTAAAAAGGAGACGCCGCGGGCGGCAATCGACAACTATTATTACACAAAAATAAAAGATCAGAATATGACCGCGGAACAATTTCATAGCAGCGTCACATGGAGATTTAACAATTCCGCCGGTTTTTCATATGTGACCTTGCATCTTCTTTCCGGCTACAATGTGCGCATGGATCTCCCCGGAACCGAGGGCGCGCATTACAGGCTTTATCCCGAAAGAGAGCCGTTCGCCAACGAGGATAACGGAACAACGCGATATCCGTATATTCTCGAGGTCTGCGATAAGGACGCCGCAGGCGGCGAGCGCGTGCAGACCATAAAAATATCCATTGAGGACAGTATAGTCGGACGAAAAAATGCCGACACCTTCGGCGAAGTGCTGGCGCACATCCCCTATGAGCTCAGAAGTCATATCAAAGACGCCACATGTTACAAAAGCCCGACCCCCGGCAGCGGGGTATATCAGTGCAGCGCCACGCATCTTAATATAATACTCGCGACTACACCGCCCGCCTATACAATGATAGAGAGCATAGTTCACGAGCTGGGGCACAGCATCGACTGGTGGTATTACTCCGACTACGCATATTCACGGTATTCGACGGGAACGGAATGGAAAAACGCCATGGCGTCCGATTGCTATTCGGTCTCCGACTATTCCCATACGAGCAATCTGGAGGACTTTGCCGAATTTTGCCGTTTTTATTTTACCGGCTATACCAAGCAGGACTGGCGGCGGGCGCTTATGATCCTTTGCCCCGAGCGCAGCAAGGCGTTCAAACGCATACGCATGAAGGTTATGGACGGCTATTCACTTTGGGATGACGGCCCGGAAAAGGAGCTGACTGTATCATTTGATTATAATGATGACGGGGCTACGCCGCCAAACAAAAAGACGGCGGAGCAATATTCGCGATACGGCAAAATTATGCCCGCCGAACCGACCAGGCCGGAGCGGGTATTTTTAGGCTGGTACACCCGGGCAGTGGGAGGCGAAAAAGTCACCGCGGAGCAGCGGATAATGAACGGCGAGGATCACACCGTTTACGCGCATTGGAGCGATCTGCCCGGCAAGGAGATCACCATTCATTTTGATCCGGACAACGGCGATCCGGAATTTGAGATAAAGGCGCGGAAAAATACGCGCATTACGCAGGAGATCCCCGATCCCGTACTCAGCGGCTTCAGCTTTTTCGGCTGGTGCACAACGAAAGGCTTCAGCGAACGCTTTGACCCACGCAGTGATCTGGTTCTTTTTGATGATGACGATGTATACTTAAAAGCTCAATGGGACGCGCTTCCGAATATAACGCCAACACCGACGACAGAACCAACCGCGACAGCAACGCCTACACCAACGCCGACGGCGACACCGACACCCACGTCGAGTCCGACTCCAACGGCTACACCGACGGCAACGCCGAGTCCGACACCGACAGCAACAGCAGCGCCCACACCGACGCCAACGGCTACTCCAACATCAACACCAACGACAGCGCCCAAACCGCCGAATCCGGCACCGACTACAACAGTAAGTCCGACGCCAACGCCGACTCCAACTCCTACATTGAAGCCGGCAACGCCCACGGCGACACCGACTGCAACACCTACTGCCACACCGACGGCGACTCCGACGGCGGAACCAACATTAACGCCTACGGCAACGCCGAACCCGCCAAGTCCGACACCGACAGCGACGGCAACGCCCGAACTGCCGACTCCAACTGCAACGGCGATGACAACGCCGACACCTATGGTAACGCCTACGGAAATACCTGTTCCGCCAAGTCCGACACCTACAGTGACGCCAACGCCGACGGCAGCACCTACCGCCACACCCACGGCAACACCAACTGCAACGTCAACGCCTGACACGCCGAACCCGACACCTACAGCGACGCTAACTCCGACAGCAACACCTACGACAGCGCCTACGGAAACACCTGTTCCGCCGAGCCCGACACCTACTGTGACGCCAACTCCGACGACAATACCTACGGCAGCGCCTACGGAAATGCCAACGACAGCACCTACATCAACGCCAAGTCCGACGCCAACGGCAACACCCACGCCAAACCCGACAGCGACACAAGCACCGGACGAGATTATTGTAGACGAAGAAATCACGATGGAAAAAGTGCCCGGCTCTCCGGCAAAGGCGAAAGCGTCAATTCATATGTATGTTCCCGCCGGAAGCGAGCAGGAAGCGATATTCATCTTAGCGGTATACAAAGATGATGTGCTGCAAAGCGTAAAATATATAAACGAAACGGTAACGGGAGACAAACAGTTTGAAGCCGAGATCGAAGCCGAAAACGGCGCGACGGTTAAGGCTATGCTTTGGGACGGCAAACAAAGACCGCTTGTCAGTGCGCGCAGTCTGGAGTTTTAGAGAGATATAATAATAAATAAAATATTTAAGGAGGAAAACAAAATGGCATGTTTTTTAGTACCCACAACGGAAGCAATCGT
This sequence comes from uncultured Monoglobus sp., assembly GCA_947630135.1. Taxonomy (GTDB): domain Bacteria; phylum Bacillota; class Clostridia; order Monoglobales; family Monoglobaceae; genus Monoglobus. The sequence goes on along the minus strand of CANRGH010000026.1, from coordinate 23,578 downwards.
AACAACGGTTGTGAAAAAGAGCGCCGACAAATCGGCGGATAAGAAAAAGATCGAGATAAAAAATCCGTTCCTTAAAAGACTTAACTGGCTTAACAATATGCTTTGGGGCGGCAGCGCGCTCCTTGCGTTTGAGCACGTCTGGCACGGTGAGATAGTGCCGTGGGCGCCGTTTTTGACAAACGGAGTGTCTGCTGTTCGTGAAATGGCGACAACGGGAGTTACTATGGCTGTTGCAGTTACCGCGGTATGGGCAGGAATTGTCGCCGTGACAAACTCAATGGCAAAACGCCCGGAACTTGAACTTTTGCAGGGTGAGACGAAATGACGCTTTTGATAACGGTTTTCGCGGCTGTGGCCGCAACGCTTGTGTGGTACAATACCACGAGCGACATGAAGCTCGGCTTTCTCGCGCTGATGTATTGGGGCGCGTCGCTTATGTGGCTCGTTGACGCGGTCGCGGAGTACATTGAGATCGGCGCGGAGTATTTCACTCCCGCCCCGAGCGATATGCTGAATGACGCATATCTCGGGCTTTCGGTCGCGGCGCTCGGGCTTGTTATATGGCTTGTCGCCCTGCTCATAAAAGACCCGAAAGGAAAAATCAGAGCATTGTTAAAATCAAATTCCAAACAACAATGACGGTAATTCAAGATAAGCGCTTCGGCGCATTCGGCAAATTTTCGCATAAATTATCGGGGTCGCACCGCTTTGTATGCACGGCGCGATCCCGATCGCTTTTGTTTTCCCAAATCGGCAGTTTTACTTTCTCATTTTTTGCGGGAGCTGCACGATAATGATCGCGGCGAACATGAGTATGCAGCCGAACGCTTCTCTAAACGTAAGCGTTTCGTTAAGAACAGCCCAGCCTGCAAGCGCGGCGAAAACCGATTCGAGGCTCATTATGATCGAAGCGGTTGTAGGTTCGGCGTATTGCTGGCCGACGATCTGCAGCGTGTATGCTACGCCGCAGCTCATAATGCCCGAATACAAAATCGGCACGGCGCACGCGCGCACAAGCTCCCAATCGGGATGCTCAAACAGGAACATAAGTATTATATTGACCGTGCCGCAAACAAAAAATTGCAGGCACGCAAGTTTTACGCAGTCAACCTCGCCCGAAAAGCGGTCAACCGCCATGATGTGAAACGCGAAAATAAACGCGCACGCAAGCGTTATAACGTCGCCCTTGTTAACCGTAATATCCGTTCCGCCGATCGACAGCATATACATTCCCACAACGGCAAGAACAACGCCGGATGCTGTCGCGGCGCGTATTTTTTTGCCCGCGAAAAGCCCAATAACCGGCACAAAAATCATGTACATTGCCGTTATAAATCCGCTTTTGCCGGACGTCGTGTATACCATTCCCCATGTTTGGAGCGTACCTGCAGCGCACAGCAGCGCGCCGCAAACAATGCCGCCGACAAGGAGCTTTTTCCCGTCGGACGGTCTGCTTTTACCTGTTTTGCCGCGCACAAAAATAAACGGCAGCAAAATTAACGCGCCGAGTATTGTGCGGATACCGTTAAAGGTGTTCGGCTTTATGTATTCCATTCCGACGCGCTGCGATACGAACGATACGCCCCAGATCACAGCGGTCAGCATAAGTATAATATTGCCCTTTAACACGGTTTTTTTCATACAGCCGCTCCTTTTCTTTATCTTTTTACTATTATACCAATGTTATGAGTTTTGTCAACTGCCTTGGCCTTGACGATTTGACCTTTCGCTCGCAGCGGCTCCGTTGCTGAATTAAAGCAAAGGATGTGTTATAATATGCGGTATTTAAAAATCTATAGTAATTCAAAACAGCGGAAAGGCGGGGCCAAGGCCCCGCCTTTCTCTTGGGAAGAAATCTATTAATAATTATTAAAATTATTAAACGTTTGTTTTGGCCACTCGCCGATATTAGTTTTCGGGAGTGAACTTAAAGCCGTAGAAACCTATGTTGTTCTCCGGGCAGCCGATCAAAACGGGTGTGCCCGCCGCAACCTTCACGGATGCGGATTTTCCTTTGTCCGCTGAAGGCTCGGATAAGATAGGCGTATCGGTGCCGCCTTGATATACTGTCAAGGTTCTTGGGCTAGTCGAAACATTTTTCGGCGAACCGTGAACAAAATAGATTGTCAGCAGTCCGGCGGACGGAGGCGTAAACTTAAACAATGTGTTCTCCTCATCGAATACCGACTTGGCGCCAAGCTTAATTCTGCCGGCAAAAGTAATTCCGTCAATCTCGGCACCCTTATCATATGCGGATTTTTCACCGCCAATAAACGTCAAACCGTTGCCCAAATCGATCGTTCCGGTAGCCGCGCCTGTTGCGCTGAAATTGTTCCACAGAATTTCCTGTCCGGGATTTGCCGGGGGATTTGTGGGCTGCGTGGGCTGCTGTGTCGGCGTTGTCGGCTGCTGCGTGGGCACCGGAGGCACGACGCTTGTTGTAGCGACATACTTTTCGCACAAAGGCTTCATTCCGTCAACGCTGTCCCAGATATAAATCCAATATTTGTCGCCAGTTTTCGGCGTAAATCCGTCAACTTTATAGGTTCCCGCGCCACTTACCTTCGGGCCCTGCTTAAACTCTGTCAGAGCCTCGGAGTCGTCATACTTTGCCGCAAGCAGAACTCCTTCGGGAGCGGGAGCCGCGCCGCTGTAAGCCACGGTCACGTCAAGTCCGCTGCCGTTTACCGCCGCGCCTGTTATTGAATAATCATAGTCAGCGGGCGGAGCTGTGGGCGCCGGCGGATTTGTGGGATTAACCGGCGGAGTTGTGGGAACGGGCTTATCGCTTGTGTAAGCTATGCAATAGTAGCTTGTGTTCTGATCTGCGGAGATCGTTACCGTCTGATTTGCGACAACATCCATTGTAAGCACTTTAAACGGAGCTTGATCACCGGGCTTAATTGTCAGTTTCTGTGAGTTCGTGCCCTGTGTGATCGTTACATTGTCATCAGGCTTGGTTGTATCCGTGCTTCCGTGTTTTGCGTAAACCTTAACGGTTCCGTCAACAACGGGAATAAAGCTGAACGAGCCGCCGTTCGACTTGATCTGCCATGAACTCTTAAAGCCGTCCTCAAACTCTACGCTTCCGGTCTGGTACTGACCCTCGGGTTTACTGCCGACTGTGTGTTTAAGACCGCCGAAATGCTCGGGCGTAATCGAGTCACTCTTTATATCATACCGAGCGGTATTATCTTTATTCTGCGGGAAGTATTTGGTGTCGGGATGCGCCGCGTCGCCTTCCGCTACCGTGAAGGGAGCCTTGCCGAAGTCCCAAGTAGTAGGATTAGCCATTACGGGAGCCTGAGTAGGTGCCGCTGTGGGTGCGGGCGCAGCAGTCTCGCCGGGTTTCAGAGTGGGGCCCGCCGTCGGGATAGGACCTGTCGTGGGGGCCGGCTCAACAGACGAACCGTCAGTCGCGGGATATGTGGCGGGTGAAGTATAGCTGTATACCAAAGATGTCTTGTAACTCTTAAGCTCGCTCTTGAGCTTAGTGTTTACATCGTATGACGCGTCGTCAACGGAATTATCAAACGTATATTTATAATCTCCGCCGTCAACTCTGCCGGCGTAAGCCATTACGTCCGCGCGGGCAACGTCAGCTTCCTGAACATTGTACTTATACATGTCGGACTTTGTATCAAAGTTATTATACGTTGTTCCGCCTGCAACAGTTTTATACTCGGAAGGTACCTGCTCGTCTCTCGAAGTCGCGATATACGCGTCAAAGCCTGTGCTTATCGGGTTTTTCGCGTCAACAACCGGCACATAATGGTCGCCTTCGATCTTGTTGCCGAACATCTTTATCATACCGCCGTCCTCACCCGAGAAGGTGCCTTCTCCGAGAGCATCTGTGCCCTGCAGTGACGAAAGCACGGGGTGATAGCAGTTTCTGAAGAAGTTGTTCTCAACAAACGCCGAGCTGCCCTTTGTTACGCCAACGCCGTACTTCGAGTTTCCGTCGAAATAGTTGTTGTAAATATGGATGGTTCCTACGCGAATTCTGGGATGACGCGAGTCGGAGTGATCAAACCAGTTATGGTGATACGATACAAAGAATTCCTGTGAATCGCCCATTCCGCAAAGCGAGCATTTTCCACTGTCCCAGAAATGGTTATACGAAAGCGTGACATTATTTGAAAATCCTTTTACATCCAAAGAACCGTCGCCCTTGGCCTGATCGGAGTCACTGCCGGGATCGCCGTAGAATATATCATTATTGTGAACCCAGATATGATCGTTGTCGGTATCAAGAGATATACCGTCATCCTTAAATCCGATAACGCCGAAGTTTCTGACTTCGGTCTCATGAGCGTCTCTTACCAGGAAACTCCAGTTGTAAAGAACCGCGTCGCTTCCTATACCCTCAAGAGTAACATTATAGCAGCCCTTGACCTGTATATAGTTGTCCGAGTTTAATCCGTCCACGTCAGCCGCGTCAACCCTGCCGATAAAGCGGATGATAAGAGGCGTTTTATCCTTACCCTTCTGACGGCCCGCCATAATATTCGCGAGACCGACTTTTGTTTCCTTCTTGCCTTTATTGTCAACAATAACATCAGCACTGATCGTGTTTGCGGTATTTTTGTCAACATAAAGAATAGTGGCGTCTTTTTCGGGTGTGCCGTCAGCGTTGTAGGCGCCGGGAACTATACCGCCCGCAAATCCGAAGCCCTCTCTTACATGAGCAATAACAGGAACTGTATCCGAAACAGCCGCCTCGGCCGTATTCTCGGCGCCGTTTTTGATCTCGGTTATCTTAAAGTGGTAGTTGCCCGCCTTGATTCCGACCGCGTCGGCTCTGTAATAATTTCCGTAGTAACGAACCAGCTCGTCATCAAGCTTGGTCTCGGTTCCGTCTTCCGATACAATATATACATTGTATTTCTCAACGGGCGCGGTATTTGTCCAAACAACATACGCCGTTTCCATTGATCCTCTCGCGTATGAGATCTTAATGCTTGACGGCGGCGGCTCAACCGGCGTTACGTCAACAGTGTTTGACGAGTCGGTATTGCCGTGAGCATTTTTGGCCACAACCTTATAGGTGTACTTTTGACCGTTTGTAAGTCCTTCGTCAACATAACTTGTCGTCGTCGCGGGAATGTCCGCTTTAACAACTTTATTGTCGCGATAAACGTCATATGTATTGGCATATCTCGCCTGAGTCCACGAAATAGCGGCAGCAGCATCTCTCGCTGTGCCCGAAACGGTAAACGCAAGAGGCGCAACCTCCGGCGCGACCGGCGTGGCTTTAGTGGTTGCTGACTTTGACTGACCCGCGTCGTTTACAGCCCAAACCGTAAAAGTATACTCGGTTCCGTTCTGCAAACCGGCTGCCATATAGCTTGTTTCCTCCAAATCGGTTACGGTTTCCTCATCATCGGCAACGGCCGCATTGTCGATTTTAACCGAATATGACGTAGCGCCCGCGGCGGGATCCCACTTAAGGCTTACCATTCCGTCGTCGGGAGTCGCAACAAGACCCGTGAGATCCGCCGGGGGAGTTTTTTCAGCAGCGCCGGGATCTCTGAAATCATAGGGCGTTACGATAATAGCATAAAGCTCGGTTCTTACTGAGCCGTAGTTGTCTGCCATAACCGTGTACTTACCGGCAGTAGAAGTCTTATACGCGATGGCAAAGACATTACTGCTGCCTCTCTCGGAATTAGCTTCGGCCGCGACCTGCTGAGTTCCGGACTTGATAACCATGCTGATGTCCTTGCCGGCGCCACTTGAATCGGCGCCTCTGTAATAAGCAACCATGGTCTCGCCGGCTGCAAGAGAAACAGTCGCTTCGATACCTTTGGTGCGGATCGACTTACTAAGCGCTACGCGCTGTCCGCCGGGAGTGGATATTGAAACTCCGTCAACATCGCCAAAGCTGCCGGTCTCGGCCGCTTTGTACTCAACCGCGCCGTCAAAAAGCGTGGCACCACTTTTGTCGGGTAACTCGCTTAAAGATGACATATTGTAGATTTTTTCAGTGTCCGCCGCGGATACGGTCATCATCGTCAGACCCGCAAACAGAGTCACTATCATCGCGATGCTTAACAGCATTGCGGTGGATTTTTTTAATGCTCTTAATTTAAGCATAACAAAAAACCTCCTTGAATTTATATTAATCTTTTCTAATTTATATATTAATATAATCTTTTTCAAAATTCAAGTATTTTTCAAGAGAGAGTAAAATAACCTGTAAACGAAAACAAAAAACCACACTTTTGATCCGCACAGCAATTTTTGTCTATTATTTTTGCAATTCCGGCTGATAAAACCTTAAATTCACGCTTTTTAACTTGACTTTGTTCAATTATCTGCACACCAATATTTTACCATGCAATTATTAAAAAACTTTGTTTTTTTGTTGTTTCTTGATTTTTTAGCCACATCAAAAGACCCGCAAAAGCGGGTCTTTTGACTGTTATCCGCTTTCCGCAAGCGGTTTTAAGGTATCAAAATCCCATATAAAAATCTTTATATATCCGCCGCGCGGCTTGTCATAATCAAGTCCGGAAATGTCGCTGCCCGTTATGTCAAGCATTTTGGCTCCGGTCAGAATTCCTCCGTCGTTGTAAGACGCGATTATAAGCTTCGCCTTATCGCCGCCGTCTCCGTTATACTTAAGATCGATCTTAAGCTTTCCGTCCTGTCCGAACTCATAACTCTCGATTTTATAGAGATAGTCCGAGGGTTCCGCTGTAGGCGTTGCAACAGGCGTTGCCGTGGGTGTGACCGTGGGCGTTGCCGTTGGAGTCGCTGTCGGAGTTGACGTCGGAGTGACAGTCGGTGTCGCCATAGGTGTTGCCGTAGGTGTTGCGATCGGCGTTGCAGTAGTTGTTGCCGTGGGTGTTGCAGTCGGTGTTGACGTCGGAGTGACAGTCGGTGTCACAATAGGTGTGGCGGTCGGCGTTGCCGTAGGTGTGGCCGTCGGCGTTGCTGTCGGCGTTGCCGTGGGTGTGGCCGTAGGTGTCGCTGTCGGAGTTGCCGTGGGTGTTGCAGTCGACGTTGCCGTGGGTGTGACCGTTGGTGTTGCAGTCGGAGTTGACGTCGGAGTGACAGTCGGTGTTACCGTAGGTGTTGTGATCGGCGTAGCCGTTGGCGTCGCGGTAGGCGTGGCCGTGGGCACTGCCGGCTTCATTGTAGGCGTCGCTGTGGGCGTAACCGTTGGAGTCGCTGTCGGAGTTGACGTCGGAGTGACAGTCGGTGTTACCGTGGGTGTTGCGATCGGCGTAACCGTTGGCGTCGCGGTAGGCGTTACCGTGGGCACTGCCGGCTTCATTGTAGGTGTCGCTGTCGGTGTGGCCGTTGGCGTTGCAGTGGGTGTTGCAGTAGGCGTCGCCGTGGGCACTGCCGGCTTCAATGTGGGTGTTGCAGTCGGTGTCGCCGTGGGCGTAGTCGTTGGAGTCGCTGTTGGCGTTGCCGTTGGTGTTGCAATCGGCGTTGCTGTCGGTGTCGCGGTAGGTGTGGCCGTTGGCGTAGGTGTCGCGGTAGGTGTCGGCGTTGACGTGGGTGTGGCGGCGGGAACCAAAGTAGGCAGAACTTCGTCGGCAATATACGCTATGCCGTAATAGCCGGTGTTTTGACTGCCTTTGATCGTAACCGCGGCGCCCTCTTCCACCTTCATCTCAAGAACCGGATACGGAGCGGACGCGCCCGGCTTGATCGCCTCTGATTTGGAATTCGCGCCCTGCGTTATTGACACATTATCATCCGGTTTGCTCGTGTTTGAGCTTCCGTGCCTTGCGTAGACCTTGACCGTGCCCGGAACGGACGGAGTAAACTCAAACGAGCCGCCGTCGGATTTTATCTGCCATGTGCCTTGAAATCCGTCCTCAAACTTCGCGGAGCTTGCCTGATATTGATCCGCGACCGTCTCTGCGGCCGTATGCTTAAGTCCGCCAAAATTCTCGGGCGTGATCGAATCTGTCTTTAAGCTGTAACGCATTTTTCCGCTTTTATCCTCAGTTCCCTGCAGGAAATATTTGGTGTCGGGATGAGCTCCGCCGTTTTCGGTCACCGTGAACGGAGCTTTGCCGAAATCCCACACGGTCGGCTCCGCCCAAACCTCGCCAGGCAGCGGCGTCGGTTCAACCTCGGGTGTTGCCGTCGGTGTAACCGTGGGAGCCGCGGGCGTTGCAGTAGGCGTCGCGGTCGGTGTCGCTGTAGGCGTCGCGGTCGGAGTTACATTTGGCGTCGCTGTAGGTGTTGCGGTTGGTGTCGCTGTCGGCATTACAGTAGGAGTTGCGCTTGGCGTGGCCGTCGGCGTCGCGGTCGGCCTCAGTGTGGTATTCGGATCGGGCTCGTCGGTGCGCGGATACGCGCCCGCGCGTATATAATCTTGCTCAAGAACGCTCTTATAGCTGTCGATCGTCTTTTCGAGGGCTGTGTTTATCGCGTCTGCGCTGTCATCCTTTGAGTCGTTAAACTCAAATTTAATGTCTCCGCCCTCAATTCTGCCCGCGTATTTTTCAACGTCCTCAACCACATTTTCCTTATTATCGGGAGTATATGAATACATAATAGCCGAGTCGGTGTCAAAATTGTTGTAAGTGTTTTTAAATGTTACTGAACCATATGTATTCAGCTTTGTCTTTACGGTGTCGGGGACCTTTTCATCCCTTGTGTTCGCGAGATAAGCGTCAAAATCACTGCCCGACGAATAATATTTCACCGTTCCGCCGGTTATTTGATTGTCATAAGCCTTGATAATGCCGCCCGCCTCTTTGCTGAACGTTCCGGAGTCACTACCCTGCATCGACGAAAGCATCGGGTATTTGCAGTTTCTGAACACGTTCTTTTCAACGAACGCGGACGCGCCCGACGTGACTCCCGTTCCGTATTTCGCGACACCGTCGAAATAATTATTGTACATATGGACGGTGGAATATCTTACGCGCGGGTGGCGTGAGTCGGAATGATCGAACCAATTGTGATGATAGGTCAGATAATCAGTCAGATCGCCGTTTTGCGTTTTGGCGCTTGACTGCACAAGGGAGCACTTTCCGCTGTCCCAGAAATGATTGTATGAAACAGTGCAGTATGTTGTGTTATCCTTTATATCGATCGATCCGTCGCCTTTATACTGATCCGCGTCGCTGCCGACAGCGCCGTAAAACAAATCGTTGTTATGGACCCATATATATTTATTATCGATATCAACGCTCACTCCGTCATCCGGGAATTCCTTTATTCCGAAGTTGCATACCTCGACGCCGGTGCAGCCCTTTACGCGTATTCCGACGCCGTGAAGCAGCGTGTCGTTTCCGACCCCTTCAATGGTAATATTCGACAGCTCCTGAAGCAGTATAAACCCCTTGTCTATGCCGCTTATTGCGGAACCGTCAAATGCGCCTATCATGCGTATAATAAGCGGGCGCGTGTCATTTTTATAATTCTTGATTATATCGCAAAGGCCCGAATAATCGGCATACTTGTTGCTGCCGGTCTGAACGTTCAGCGTCACAGAGTTCACATTTTGCGCGTCAACATACAAAATCCTCGCGCCGCTCTTCGGCGTTCCGTCGGCGTTATAACCGCCAGGAACCGCCGAGCCTTTGAAAGCGAAGCCTTCTCTTCGGTGGGGAAGCACGGTTATCTCGCCGCTCTCGACGGACTGGGCAACCTTTCCGCCGATAACCGCCTCGATCTTCATTGTGTATGTTCCGGCGGATATGCCCATGGCGTCGGCCCTGTAATATCCGGGATAAAGGCGCACAAGCTCGTCATCAAGCTTTACATATTCGCCGCCCTGCTTTTTGTAATAAACATTATATTTATCAACATCCGCGGTGTTTTTCCATGTGACTGCCGCGTTTTCAAGGTCGCCGCTCTCGGATTGAATTGTTATCTCCGAAATTCCGGACGGGTCGGCGGTTTGGTTCGGAGCGGGAATTTTGGTCGGCTCGGCAGTTGCCGCTCCGCCGCCCGGCTGAGATGTCTCGGAAGGGTTCGCGCCTCCGCCGGGCGCGAATGACGCGTCCTTTGTCACTATAACCGCGAAAACGACCGTTCTTACGGTGTCGGTTGACGGCTCTCTGACAGTGTAAGTTCCTCCGTTTTGCGACGTGTATGAAATTGAATATGGTTTAAGCCCATCATTTTCATTATTGGCCTCGTCGGCGACAACATTATTGTTTAAGTCAACGATCTGCATGTCAATATTGCTGCCTTTTGTGTATTTCGAGTCGCTGCCGGTATAATACTCAACAAGGGTCTCACCCGCTTCAAGCGTCACGGTCACGGCGAGCTGCTTGCCCAAAAGCGCGCTCGTAAAATTTGCCGTTCCTCCTCCCGGCACCGCGGCCGACGCGCTGACCGCGTGAGGCTTGGCGCTTTCGGATGTGCTGCCCAGCGTCAGTTTTCCGCCGAACACCTGTTCGGTCTTATTTTTTCCGGCATACTGCTCGTTTGTCAGCTCCGAGAAGTTATACACAGCCTCGGCTGCCGAAACGCTTGCTGTCTGAATTCCCGCGAATATTGCCGTGAGCATTGCCGCGGCAAGAAATAATGAAATAAATTTTTTATATGATTTTAATATCATAGCTGCCTCCAAAAAATGTGTTTTTACAAAACGGCTCCGTTTTATCAATCAATATACTCGCGCACTCTGAAGCTCACGCCGCAGCTTTCGGCGATCCTGCGGCAGCGCTCGATGTCCTCGGGCGGCATGGTTTTGTCTACCACGCTGAAAATCACTTCTTTAACATAGGGCTTTGCTTTCGCCGCGAAATTTTTGATCGCCTCAAAAGCCTCTTCGCCGTATCTGCTGTGGCAAACCGCCTGATAGGCCTCGGCGCTCGGGGCGTTGAGACTGATCGAAACGACGTCGACTGCGCCCTCAAGCTCGGGCGTCACGTCGCGCCCGTTTATCAGATTTGCCTGTCCGTTGGTGTTGACGCGGATCGTGATATTATGATCCGTCTTAAGCCGCTTCGCGATCTCGATCATATCGTCAAAACGCTCGGTCGGCTCTCCGTAGCCGCAGAACACCACCGCGTCATATTTTGAAAGATCGCGTTTTCCAAAGTCCGCCATGATCTCGTCAAGAGTCGGTTCGCGGTCAAGCCACAGATTGTCGCGTCCGTTCACGTTGTCGTGCTTGCTCCGCACACAGAATTCGCACGCATTGGAGCAGCGGTTGGTTATGTTAACATAAAGCGAATTTCCCAGCTCGTAGGTTATTGTCATCATTCTCATCCTTTCTGAAAATCTGTAAACTTAAACATATGCATAAATTTTACCACATATATTCCGTTATTTCAACAACAAATTACGGGCCTGTATCTTGGTATTTTTGTACATTTTTAACTTGCAATTACCGCGGAAAGCTATTATAATTATAGGGATAATATATTCACATAAGGAGAAAGCAATGATTTCACTTGACAAAATCTATCACGGCGCTCATGTTCTGAAGCAGGTCCTGCGGCCCACCGAGCTCATAAGAGCGGCAAGGATGTGCCCCGACTGCAATCTTTATCTTAAAAACGAGAACCTCCAGGTCACGGGCTCATTTAAGGTCAGAGGCGCGTATTATAAGATCTCGCAGCTCAGCGAGGAGGAGCGCAAAAACGGAGTTATCGCCTGCTCGGCGGGCAACCACGCTCAGGGAGTGGCCCTTGCGGCCTCTATGCACGGCATCAAGGCCACGATCTGCATTCCCGACGGTGCGCCTATCTCAAAGGTCGAAGCCACCAAAAGCTATGGCGCGGATGTAGTTCTGGTAAAGGGCGTTTATGACGACGCCTACGAGCACGCGCTAAAGCTGGTTAAGGAAACAGGAGCGACCTTCATTCACCCGTTTGACGACGAGCTGGTCATCGCGGGCCAGGGCTCGATCGGCCTTGAGATCATCGACCAGCTTGAGGGCGTTGACGCGGTCGTTGTGCCGGTGGGCGGAGGGGGCCTTATATCCGGCGTGGCGTTCACGTTAAAATCCCTTGACCCGAAGATCAAGGTGTACGGCGTTCAGGCGGAGGGCGCGCCCTCAATGCGCGACGCGATAAAAGACGACAAGATCGAAACTCTGAGCGGCGTCCACACGATCGCCGACGGTATTGCCGTAAAGACCCCCGGCGAACTCACCTTTGACATATGCAAAAATTATGTTGACGATATTGTGACCGTGACCGACGACGAGATCTCAACCGCCATTCTCGAGCTTATCGAGCGCGAAAAGGTTATCGCCGAGGGAGCGGGCGCGGCCTCGGTCGCGGCGATAATGTTTGACAAGCTTCCGGTCAAGGGAAAGAACGTTGTCGCACTTGTCTCGGGCGGAAACATTGACGTTACCATCCTCTCGAGGGTGATAAACCGCGGCCTGCAGATGACCGGCCGACTGACCGAGCTTGTCATTGAGCTGACCGACAAGCCGGGCCAGCTTCTGACTGTTTCGGAAATAATCTCGTCCTATGGGGCAAACGTTGTGGAGCTTGATCACAACCGCGGCGACAGGCACATAGACATCAACGACTGCATTCTGCGAATCTCTATCGAAACGAGGAACCGCGAGCATCTTAACGAAATAACAAACGCCCTGACAAAGAGCGGTTTTAAACTAAGATAATAAATCGGAGGTAATATTTATGAACAAGATACACACAAACAACGCTCCCGAAGCGATCGGCCCGTATTCTCAGGCAGTTGAGGTCGGCGGAACAATATACACCTCGGGACAGATCGCGATCAACCCCAAAAGCGGCGAGATCGAGGCCGCGGACATCAAGGGTCAGACCAAACAGGTCATGGAGAACCTGACCGCAGTTCTTGAGGCCACGGGAAGCTCGTGCGCCAACGCGGTCAAGACCACATGCTTTCTGGCCGACATCAACGACTTCGCCGAGTTCAACGCGATATACGGCGAGTACTTTTCCTCAAAGCCGGCCCGCTCCTGCGTGGCGGTAAAGTCTCTGCCCAAAGGCGCGCTGGTCGAGGTTGAGGTCATTGCGGTGAAATAAAATGACAAGTGGAAAAACACGTCTTTGCGTGATCGACGCGGTGCGGGGCGCGGCGCTTATAAGCATGATCATATATCACTTCTGCCGCGATCTGTCAAGCTTCGGCTTGATTTCGATCAACATGACCACCTCCTCCGCCTGCATTATCTGGCAGCGCAGCATCTGCATCACGTTTATACTCATTTCCGGGTTCTGTTTTTCATTGAGCGGAAGACCCGTGAAAAACGGAATTGTTCTGCTGCTGTGGGGCGGTGTCATTACCGCCGTGACCGCGCTGCTTTTCCCGCGGGATAAAATAGTGTTCGGCATACTTACTTTTATGGGCTGCGCGGCATTGATGACCGCGCTTTTCAGCCTTATGCTAAAAAAAATCAGTCCGGCTTTCGGGCTGATTTCCGCTTTAATTCTATTTGTTATCACATATAAAATAAACAAAGGTTACATTTTGTCGTTTCCGCTGCCGACGCAGCTTTATGCGAATTACGTAACCGCGTTTTTCGGATTTCCGTTCAACGGTTTTTTCTCGGCTGACTATTTTTCTTTGATTCCGTGGTACTTCCTGTATCTCTCCGGATATTTCGCTTACGGGCTTATGAAAAGTCTCGGGCTGCTCGGGTTACTTGAAAAGCCGAGCGTTCCGATTGTCGGCTTTTTCGGCAGACATTCCCTTATAATTTACATACTTCACCAACCGATCATTTACCCCTCACTGCTGCTGATCGGGAGACTGCTGGGCGGCGCCTGACAGGGCGCTGTCCCACATAACGTCGGCGCTTATTATCTTCGCGGTAAAGTCGTTGTATGAATATTTTATAATTTCGGGGTCAGTATTGCCGCGGGCGGCAGCCATGATCTCAAACGCGCCTCTGTAAGCGCCGAGGACCTCGTTAAGAACTCCGCTGAGCGTGCGGTCGGTCTCGGTCAGCTTATCCGAACCGACCATTTTTTTGTTGGCCAGATACGCCGCCTCAACATTGCTATTTACCGAGTCAAACGCCTGCCACCAGTTGTCGTTAAGCTCCGCGTCAAGCATTTTGTCAGCCGCCGCGCGGATCTCGCCGAACTCATAGAACACGTCGGCAAAGGACGCATCGGGCGAATATTCCGTCCGCGCGGGCGCGGGCTCATCACCGCAGCCGAAAAGCGCAGCGGCGAAGGCCGTGACCGTTAATATCAACGCAAAGCTTTTTATGACTTTTCTCATCATTTCCCCCTGTTTAATCGCGATCACCTGTCGTCGCACAGCATGACAAGCACCGTGCCCGAGTCAAAACCGATTTCCGCCGTCTCCGCTTCCGCGAACTCGTTGCTGGAAGCCTGGACAAGCCCCGGATCGAGACTCATGCCCTCGGCCTCATATTTAAGACCTTTCACCGAAAAGTTTTCGACACTTCCTCCATACGCAAAAAACGAGACGTATTTCTTTCGGCAATCCGATTTTTTCAGCGTGAACGGCTCGCTCTCCATCCATATCTCGTTTATATCATCTATCATTTTTAGTCTCACGCCGCGCTTTAAGGCGTATTCCATAAGGCAAAAGTGGGTGAACTCCTGATCTATCCTGCCGCCGATACCGCCTATCAGCACGATCTCGTCCGCTCCGCGTCCGATCGCGTAATCGACCGCTATGTTGGTGTCGGTCTTATCCTTCTCGGGCGGATAGATAACGCGCTCCACTCCATCAGGAATTTCCGCGGCAAACGAATCATTGTCGCCGAGGAAAATATCCGGAACGATGCCGAGATGCCGCGCGTGCTTATAACCGCCGTCCGCGCAGATCACCAGACTTTCGCCGAAATCGTGCTCCTCAAGATAGCTGTAATCCGTGACCGCCGCGCTGCTGAATATTATCGCCTTCACGCTTCTCAACCCCCTGCACCGCGCGGAACCGCATATTATGTATTGTGTCTCTGTAATTTTCCGAATGGAAAATTGACGAGCCCGACACTATAACATTGGCTCCCGCGCTTGTTGCCTCATCTATATTTCCCTCGGTAATTCCGCCGTCAACCTCAATATCAACGCTGAGGCCCCGCTCTTTTATTATGCCGTAAAGCTCGGTGATCTTGTCGTCGACCGAGCACATATAATCCTGCCCGCCGAAGCCGGGCTCAACCGTCATAATAAGCACCTGATCGACAATATCGAGCACATCGGTTATTTTGCCTATGTCGGTCCCGGGCTTTATGCTGACTCCGGCCTTCAAGCCGAGCTTTTTTATATACTCAAGCGTCACGCGCAGATCGCGGACGGCCTCCTGGTGCACGGTGATAATGTCCGCGCCTGCCGCCGCGAAATCGTCGATAAACTCCTCGGGGTCCGTGACCATAAGGTGCACGTCAAACACAAGGGCTGTTTTGTTCCTGAGCGCCCTCACCACCGAAGATGAGTAGCTCAAATTGGGGACAAAATGCCCGTCCATTATGTCAATGTGCAGATAGTCGGCCCCGGCCGCCTCGACTCTTTTCACATCCCGCTCGAGATTGGCGGGATCCGCCGCGAGAATTGAGGGGGAAATTTTAATGTATGGCATCGAAAATTCCTTTCATAATTCAATACGTTTTGTTGTCAAGAATTTCTTTGTATTGCGCTTTGTAGCTTTCGTGGCGCGAAGCGCTTATCTTTCCGCCTTTTAAGGCCTCAAGCACCGCGCAGCCCTTTTCAACCGTGTGACTGCAGTCGGCGAAGCCGCACTTGTCAATATACGGAGCGAATTCGGGGAACAGGCGGCAAAGGTCCTTTTCATCCATATCCGCCACCGAGAATGAGCTGAAGCCAGGCGTGTCAATTATATATCCGTCGCCGCCGTCAAGAGGCATCAGCTCGCTGTGGCGGGTGGTGTGCTTTCCGCGCTCCACTCTGCCGCTGACCTCTCCGGTCGCGAGCTCGGCGCCCGTTAAGACACGGTTCAAAATGCTGGACTTCCCGACGCCCGAGTTTCCCGCGAATACCGTGAGCTCGCCCCGCAGCATCTCCGAAAGCCTGTCGATGTTCTCTCCGGTTTCCGCGCTCACGCAAAGCGTATCAAACCCGGCACCCGAATATATTTCAAAATACTCACCGCCGCCTTCCAGATCAGTTTTGTTTATGCATATGATAGGCCTTATCCCCGCGTACATAGCGGAAGTGATAAGCTTGTCCACCGTGAAAAGATTGGGCTTTGGCAGCACCACCGAAAACACGATCGCGATCCTCGTCACATTGGCCACCGGTGGCCTTATCAGCGAATTGCTTCTCGGCAGTATCTCGCTTATGAGCCCGGTGCCCGAGGCAGCGTCAATATTGCAGTTCACTATGTCGCCCACAAGCGGCGTTATTCCGTCCTTGCGGAACCTGCCGCGCGCACGGCACTCAAAAACCGTGTCCGAGGCGGAGGGTTTAATATAGTAAAACCCTCCGACGCCCTTGATTATTCTGCCCTGAATTATCATCCGCCTTAGTCCTCAAGACCTTCCGCGGTTATGCTTCCCGAGCCGCCGGAGTCTTCAGAGCCGCCTCCGCTTTCGGAAGAGCCTCCGCCCGAAGATGAGCTTCCGCCGTCGCCATCATGAGATGAGCCGCCGCCCGAGCTGCCCGAAGATGAGCTTCCGCTGTCGTCGTCATGCGATGAGTCGCTGCTTCCGGACGAGCTTTCGCTGTTCGAAGACGAACCGCTCGTGCTGCTTTCGGAATTGTCCCTGTCGGTCGAACCGCTCGAGTTGCTTTCGGAATGATCTCTGTCGGACGAACCGCCTGAATTTGTATTTTTGTTTTCCGATTTTGCTGTGGTGGGCTCGGGGCTCTTCTCGGGGCCCGAGCTTACCGTCAGATTTATCATATCTCCCGCGGCGACCGCGCTTCCCGGAGCCGGAGACTGTTCAAATACAACATTCTCGGCAACTTCGGGATTTACTTTTTCAATGCGTCCGCAGGTGAGGCCGAGCTTCTCGAGCTCCTTCTTGGCCTCGTCATAATTCATGCCCGAATAATCCTTGAGCGTGATCGAGGAGCTTCCCGAGCTGGTTATAACGCGAATGATTATATTGTCGCGGTTCGCGAGCACCGTGCCGCCCGCGGGGTTCTGCTCGAGTATTGTGCCGACGGGCTGCGTGCTCTCCGTCTTGCTCTGCTCCAGAATGCTGAACGTCTGGCCGTATTCCTTCTGCGCGTCTTTAAGCGTGGTTCCGACAAGCGAGGGTATCTTTACCGTGTCCTCGTCGGTTCCGAATATTCCGAAGCCGTCAGTCACGGCGAAAGAGATAGCTATGCCTGCCGCCAGCACCGCAAGCGCAGACAGGAACGCCACAAACGCGATCTTGCGCTCTTTTTTCTTTTTAATTCGTCTGGCGCGCTTTTCATTAAGTCTTTCCATGGCCTCATATTCCGCTTCCTGCTCGTCGTATTCGTCAATATCAATTCCCGGTATTCTTTTGCCGAGGCTGTTGTCTTCCTCGATCTTGGGGAGCTTTATCGTATTCGCGCCGCCGTCCGAAGAGATCGTTCT
This sequence comes from uncultured Monoglobus sp., assembly GCA_947630135.1. Taxonomy (GTDB): domain Bacteria; phylum Bacillota; class Clostridia; order Monoglobales; family Monoglobaceae; genus Monoglobus. The sequence continues at coordinate 6,136 of CANRGH010000026.1, read as the reverse complement.
GCTTCTTCTTCCGCCGGTTATCTCAAGACCCGGGTCGATAAGCACCTTGTTAATATCCGAAATCATGTCGGTTATCGACGAATATCTGCTGTTCTGCTCCTTGGTCATCGCTTTCATAACAACCTGCTCAAGCGATTTTGGAACATCGGGGTTGATCTCGGTTATCGGCGTGGGCGTCTCCTGGATATGCTTAAGCGCGATAGCCACCGCGGTGCTGTCGTCAAAAGGCAGGACTCCGGTCAGCATCTCATACATAACCACGCCCATGGAATAAATATCCGTGCGCTCGTCGGTATAGCCGCCGCGCGCCTGCTCGGGCGAGAGGTAATGCGCCGTGCCGATCGTGTTGTTGCTGGCCATTGTCGTCGTGGCCTGGGTCGCGGCGCGGGCAATGCCGAAGTCGGTGATCTTAAGCACGCCGTCGGGCGTCATTATTATATTCTGGGGCTTTATGTCCCTGTGGATAACCGAGTTGTTGTGGGCCTCCTCTATGCCTTCGCATATCTGGAGCGAAAATTCCGCGGCTTTGCGCCACTGGATAACGCCGACCCTGTCAATGTATGACTTTAAGGTCTCGCCCTCGATATATTCCATGACGATATAGTACATGCCGTCCTCGCAGCCCACGTCATAGATCGAAACTATGTGCGGGTTTGAAAGGCTCGCGGCGGCCTGCGCCTCGGTGTTGAACCTGCGCACAAACTCTTTGTCGTCCTTATAATCCTCTTTAAGAATTTTCACCGCCACATATCTGTTAAGAGCCTTGTCGCGCGACTTATACACGCGCGCCATTCCGCCCTTTCCTATCTCTTCAATTATTTCATATCTTCCGTCAATGAGTTTTCCGATCATATTCATTTGGCGCTTTCCTCCTCAACAATTCGTATAACAATAACCGTGATGTTGTCAAGCCCGCCGTTTTCCTTGGCAAGCTCCACAAGCTTTTCAGCGGTCTCTTTCGAGTCTTTCCCGTTCCTGACCGTTTCGAGTATCACGCTGTCCTCGATCATTCCCGACAATCCGTCGCTGCACATTACCATGCTGTCGCCCGGTTTGTACTCGTATTCAAATATGTCGGCTTTGATATCCTCCTCGCTGCCGACCGCCCGCGTGATTATGTTCTTCTGCGGATGGTTCCTCGCCTCTTCTCTTGTTATCGAGCCGCTGGCAACCATCTCCTCAACCACGGAATGGTCAATGGTTATCTGATATATCTCACTTTCGCGGCACGCGTAAACGCGGCTGTCGCCCACGTTGGCGATATACCCCTCGCCTCCGGAAAAGGCGCAGACGACCGCCGTCGTGCCCATGCCGCTCCTGCTTATATCCTCACGAGCCATTTCAAAAATGCTGCTGTTGGCGCTGGTCAGAGCGTCATTGATCCGCCGCGGAATATCCGGATCGCCTTCGCAGGTCAAAATGTCGTCAAGCGACTTTGTGATAAAGTCCACGGCGAGCTTGCTGGCGACCTCGCCCGCGTTGTGTCCGCCCATTCCGTCGGCGACAACGCAAAAGCCCGGCTCGCTGCCGTCCTTAAATCCGCGCACCGAATAGGAGTCCTCATTGAGCTGCCTCGCGCAGCCTATGTCGGTCACTCCGTAAACGTCAAATTTCAATGTCCATTCTCCTCCTATCTTTATATATTCCGTCCGCTCATTATGTACCGCGCGACGCGCGAAGCTGTCCGCAGGCCGCCGAGATGTCACTTCCCATCTCGCGGCGGACCGTGGCGGAGATCCCGCGCGCGTTCAGTCTGTTTAAAAACTCTTCCACTCCGCCGCTGTCGGAGGGCGAAAAGCCTGTGCCCTCAACGGCGTTCACCGGTATCAGATTGACGTGGCAAAGCATTCCCCGAAGCAGCGCGGCAAGCTTTTCCGCCGCCGCGGGCCCGTCGGTCACGCCCTTTATCAGGGTGTATTCAAAGGTTATCCGCCTGCCCGTTTTCTCGGTGTAATATCTGCACGCTTTCATAAGCTCTTTTATATTATATTTCCTGTTTATCGGCATAATACGGCTCCGCGCCTCATTATCCGCCTCGTGCAGCGAGATCGCCGGAGTTATCTGAAGGCGCATATCCGCGAGCTCGTATATCCGCGGCACAATTCCGCAGGTAGACAGCGTGATATGCCTTTGGCCGATATTCATGCCGTCGGGGTCGTTAACGTTTTTAATAAACGCCGTAACGTTTTCAAAATTATCAAGCGGCTCGCCAACACCCATCATCACTATGTTTGAAATACGCTCTCCCAGGTCCCGCTCAACGGTTATTATCTGGTCGATGATCTCGCCCGGGGTGAGATCGCGGCGCTTGCCGCCGATCGTCGAGGCGCAGAATTTGCAGCCCATAGCACAGCCGACCTGGCTCGAAACGCATATCGAGTAGCCGTGTTTATATTTCATAAGCACCGACTCGATATAATTGCCGTCACCTAATTTTAACAAATATCTGCGCGTTCCGTCAAGTCTTGAGACAAATCTTTTTTCAATTATTAGTGTGTTTATCACACATTCCTCTTTGAGGCGCTCGCGCAGAGCCTTCGGAATGTTTGTCATTTCGTCAAAATCCGAGATTTTTTCATATAGCCATTTGTATATCTGCTTCGCTCTGAACTTCGGCTCGCCCAACGAGACAATATATTCTTCAAGCTCCTGCTTTGAAAAATCCTTGAGTTTTATCTTTTCCATAAAAATCACTTTCTTAAAAGCTTCGATATATAAAATCCGCTGCCGCCGGTCTCGTGAGTCATCAGCGTCTGCTCCGACACAAGCTCAAAATCATCATGCGATTTGAGAAATTCTTTGATCTGCCCGCCGTTTTCGGCCTTGAGCAGGGTGCAGGTGCTGTAAACCAAAACTCCGCCCGACTTCACATAAAGCGCCGCAGCGCTTAAAAGCCTGCGCTGAATTTCTATAAGCTCCGCAATGTCCTCCTCTTTCCGCCTCAGGCGGATGTCGGGCTTTGAGTGGGTGACTCCGAGGCCCGAGCAGGGCGCGTCCAAAAGCACGCGGTCCGCCTTTCCGATAAGCTCCTCAAGCGGCTCCGCGGCGTCTCTCGCCTCGGCTTTTATTATATCAATTCCCAGACGTTTTGACGCCGCCTCGATCAGCGCTATCTTATGCGCGTGAATATCAAACGCTCTTATCTCACCGCGGTTTTCCATAAGCTCCGCCATGTGCGTGGTCTTGCCGCCCGGCGCGGCGCACATGTCAACCGCGAGCATTCCGGGCTTCGGGTCAAGCGTTATTGCCGCAAGCTGAGAACTGCGGTTCTGGACCGTGAACAGTCCGTTTTTGTATGTATCCGACGCTGCAATGTCAAGAGCGCCGATTATTTTATAGCATCCCTCTATAATCCCGTCCGGCTCGGCCTTTATGCCGTCATTTTCAAGAGCCTTAACAAAGCCGTCGGTTTTCTTAAGGCTGTTTTCTCTGATATACGGCGGATAAGCACGGTTTGCAGCGGCGAGGATTTTTTCGCACTCCTCCGCGCCGTAATCATCAATAAGCCGCTTTACCGCCCACAGCGGGAACGAGAACATGATCGAAAGATATTCCGCCTCGCCGTCGCCACGGTCGGGGTAGGCTATGCTTTCCTTTCCGCGGCACAGGCCGCGAAGCACGCCGTTCACAAACCCGCGCGAACGGTTTGCGTACTTTTTCGCGAGCTTCACGCTCTCGTCGCAAGCGGCGGAGTCGGGGATCCTGTCCGTCATCATTATCTGATAGGCGCCGAGCTCCAGAATGATCCGCACCTGATGCGACATCTTTTTTATCCTTATCTTCGAGAAACGTGAAATTATATAATCAAGCAGCGCGCGGTTCTTAAGGCATCCGTAGCACAGTTCGGTTGCAAAAGCCCTGTCGCGGCCGTCAAGTCCGCGCATCTCGCTGTTTAGCGCGCTGTTTATATACGCGCCGTCTCTGTCAAATCCGAGCAGCGCCTTAAACGCCGCCTCTCTCGCTCCCGATCCCATCAGTCGTCCCTTGTGCTGCGCGAGATCAAAATCAGACGCAGCAGCGACAGCAGCGCGCTTAGAGCCGCCGCAACATATGTCATGGCCGCCGCTGACAGAACCTTTTTGGCGCCCGTCAGCTCGTTCGCCGATAGCATGTCGTATGCCTCAAGCGTCTTTAGCGCCCGATTGCTGGCGTTAAACTCGACCGGCAGGGTTATAAGCTGAAAAACAACAACTCCGCAATAGAGCAGAATACCGAAGTCTATGATAACCGGAGCAAAGCCCGCGAACGCCGTCATTATGAACCCGATCAGAATAATCGGCATTGACAGCTTGCTGCAGACATTCACAACCGGATATATTCCGTTCCTGACGCGGATCGGCGCGTAGCCCGTGGCGTACTGAACGGCGTGGCCGCACTCGTGGGCTGCGACGCCTATCGCACCAATGCTGTTGCTCGCGTATGTCGCGTCGGATAGGCTGACAACGTTTGTCCTCGGGTCAAAATTGTCGGTAAGGCTGCCCGAAATATGCTGAACGCGCACGTTCCGAAGACCGTTGCGGTCGAGGATGAGCCGCGCTGCGTCCGCTCCAGTCAGCCCGCGGGCGTTTATTACCTTTGAATATTTATTAAACGTGCTTGACACCTTGGCCTGCGCCCACATTCCGAATATGATCGCCGGAATGAGCAAAATAACCGTCGGGTCAAAATAACCAAAATACATAAAAATCCTCCTAACGTAGTGATTAGTGATTAGCGAATAGCGAATACGCGTATATAAACATCATAAATTCATTGTGTTCTCCCCGCGAACCGCCTTTATGCGAACCGTTTGAATTTTTATTTCATAATCTCGCCTGTTTCGATTTCGTGGCCGTTCAGATAGCTCGCGACGGTCATGCGCTTGCCGCCCTTCATCTGTATCTCGCCGACGAGCACGCTGCCGTCTCCGCAGGCAATCTCAAGTTTTTTCCCGCGAACGCCCAGTATCTCGCCCGGCTCGCCCGCTCCGCTTCCCGCCTCGGCTGCGAATATCTTCATGATTTCGCCCTTATATTCCGAATGCGCGAGCGGCCACGGATTTGTGCCGCGGATCAGATTAATTATCTCGTTCGGCGACCTTGTCCAGTCGATCCGTCCGGTGCTTTTGTCAAGCATCGCGGCGTAGGTCGCCTCGGAGTCGTCCTGTTTAATTCTCGGCGCGGTCCCGTTTTCAATAGCCCCTATCGTTCTGACGATCAGCTCACCGCCCAGCGCGGCCAGGCGGTCAAACAGCTCGCCCGCCGTCTCGGTTTTTCCTATCTCGGTCTTCTCGGCGAAGATCATGTCGCCGGTGTCGAGTGTCCTGTCCATATACATCGTGGTGACGCCCGTCACGCTGTCTCCGTTTATGACGCAGCGCTGAATGGGCGCGGCGCCGCGGTATTTGGGAAGAAGCGAGCCGTGGACGTTAACGCAGCCGTATCTCGGATAATCGAGTATATATCCGGGCAGTATCTTGCCGTAGGCCGCCACTATAATTATATCCGGATCAAGCTCGTTTAATTTATCAAGAAATGCGTTGTTTTTGAGGGTCTCGGGCTGATACACCGGAATGCCCAGCCTTTCGGCCGCAGCCTTGACCTCGGTCGGCTTAAGCTTGTGGCCCCTGCCCTTAGGTCTGTCGGGCTGGGACACCGCCGCGACGATCTCGTGCCCCGCCGCGGCAATCGCCTCAAGCGACGGCACGGCGAAGTCCGGAGTGCCCATAAAAAGTACTTTCATGCATACCTCTCCAGTTTAAATTTTTTATGTCTATATATTATACTACATTAATCAATAATTATCAAGAGAAATTTTGACAGTAAATCGCGTCACGGCCGACTTTCTTCCGATTGATCCCGCACACAAAAAAGTCCGGATCATTTTCCGGACTTTCAGTTTGTCGAAAAACGTCCGTTATGCGTAAAGCACAGCGGACGTTTCGATATATATACGAAAAAAGACAACAGTTTTTTTCAGCCGGTGGCGTTGAATGTGTCTCTATCCACCGCCTTTTTGCATATTTTTTCAAATTCATCGCAGCAAATTTAAGCTTTACCCATTTTGTTACTTGGGTAAGACCTCGATACGGCGTATATCTCATTGCGTGTTTTTCTTTTGCGTCTGCAAACACACGTTCAATAGTTTCTTTTCGCTT
>CANRGH010000025.1 GCA_947630135.1 uncultured Monoglobus sp. | reverse complement strand
ATTGTGGACGGATACGGCGACGGAAACTTCGGCCCCGAGGACAATATCACCCGCGAGCAGATCGCCAAGATGACGGCAAGCTTTATAACCTACAAAACAGGCGCAGCCGCGGGCGGAACCGAGCTTAGCTTCACCGACGCGGCAAATATCTCCGACTGGGCGCGCGAGCCGATCGCGCTCTGTGTCGAGCAGGGTATCCTGAACGGAAACGACGACGGAACCTTCGCGCCGCAAAACAACGCGACCCGCGCCGAGACCGCCGCGGTGGCCGAGAGGCTTGACAAGCTGATCCCGGGCATCAGGTAGGTCAAATCGAATATAATTATCTCACGATGCCGTCCGAGATTGGGCGGCGTCGTGAAAGCATGTTAATAATTCTTAAAAGGGGTGTTAAAAATATGAAAATTTCTAAAAAGTTTATCGCATGGACGACAGCGCTGACAATGCTGATGTCTGTTCTATCTTCGTTCGGCTTTTCGGTGTTCGCCGACGGCTTTGACGGCGCGGAGAGCGGCAGCGGCAAGGACGGAGACCCGTATCTGATCTCAAATATTGAGCAGCTCGGCAAGCTCCGCGACTATGTAAACGGCGGAAATGACGGAACCGGCATGTATTTTGAGCTCACCGACGACATCGAACTCGGCGGAGAGAGCGCGCCCTGGACCCCGATAGGCGACTTTTCAACCTCATTCAGCGGCACCTTTGACGGCGGCGGACATTTGATCAGCGGCCTTTATATCAATTCGGAAGACAGCTATCTCGGCCTGTTCGGAAAGTTGAGCGGAACCGTGCAAAACCTGGGCGTCAGCGGCGAGATCGTCGGCAGCGGAAGCTATGTCGGCGGCATCGCGGGATACAACGGCGGCACGATAGAGAACTGCTATAATATTTCTTCTTTGAGCGGCAGCGGAAACGTGGGCGGCATCACGGGTGACAATTATTACGGAGAGATCACAAACTGCTACAACGCGGGCGCGGTAAACGCGGCGAACAATGTCGGCGGTATCACCGGATTTAACAGAGGCACGATCGAAAAATGTTACAGCAGCGGCGCGGTGAGCTCGTCGTCGCCGCAGACCTCGACATGCGGCGCGATAGCGGGAAGATCGATCGCCGGCGAAATATCTGACTGCTATTATTTGATGAACACCGCAGGCGGCGGCATCTCGGGCAGCGACCAAGCGGGCGGCACAAAGGTACTGTCCGCCAATGATATTGCGCTCAGCGACTCATTTTCGGGCTGGGATTTTGACAATACATGGGAAATGAACACCCTTTTGAAAAGACCGACATTGAAGTCCGCGCCTCAGCCGCTCAGCGTTTCAAGCAAGGCTGAGCTTGAGAGCCTGGCAAGCTATGTTAACTCGGGCGGCGGCAGCGGCGTAAGTATCGTGCTCACCGCGGATATCGACCTCGGATGCAGCGCGGAAAAACCGTGGACCCCGATAGGAACCGAGGCGGCGCCGTTCAGCGGTACATTCGACGGCGGCGGCCACACGATAAGCGGACTTTATACCGACCAAAACAGCGATTATCAAGGCTTGTTCGGATACGCCGCGCAGGGCTCGGCTATCCGGAATTTCGGAATAACCGACGGAAGCGTTTCGGGCAGCGGCGGCAGCGTGGGCACGATCGCGGGATACAGCGCGGGCGAGATATCGCGGTGTTACAGCGCGGCGTCCTCATCGGGCGGCGGCATAGTCGGAAACAACGCGGGCGAGGTCTCAAACTGCTATAACATCGGAGATGCGGCGGTCGGCGGAATCGCGGCGTCAAACAGCGGAAGCATATCAAATTGCTATAACACCGGCAAAAGCGGCAGCGGAATCGCGGGAAGCTCAAGCGGCACGGTCACGGGCTGCTATTATCTGAGCAGCTCGGCAAGCGGAGGCATAGCGGGCAGCGACCCTCAAGACGGAGTGAAAGCCGTATCAAGCGCCGACCTTGCGAAAAAAGACACATTCTCCGGCTGGGACTTTGACGCGGTCTGGGAGATCGGAGCTTTCGCGAGACCTGTCTTAAGATCGGTCCCCGAGCGCGTGTTCGCCTCGGGCAGCGGCTCCGAAAAAGACCCTTATATAATAGACAGCGTCTCGGCTTTAATCGCGTTCGCAAGCTATGTAAACAACGGAAACGGCAAGAATGAATTCTTTGATCTCAAAAACGACATCGACCTCGGCGGCGCGGACAATAATTTCACGCCGATAGGAAACGCCACAGCCAAATTCGGCGGCACATTCGACGGCGGCGGCCATAAGATAAGCGGCCTCAATATCAACTCGGGCGATGACGATCAGGGCTTGTTCGGATATATCGACAGAGGAGCCTCGGTCAAAGGTCTGACCGTCGAGGGCTCCGTAAAGGGCAAGGATAACGTCGGCGGCATCGCGGGCCAAACCGCAGGAACCATAGAAAGCTGCCATAACACCTGTGACATTACGGGAACAAACAATGTCGGCGGCATCGCGGGCCAAACCGTTAAAAACGGAGATCTGGTCGGCGGCGTGCTTCAATACAATTACAACAGCGGCGCGGTCTCGGGTGAGGACACGGTCGGCGGCGTTGTCGGAAACAATCAGTACATAACGCAGGACAGCTACAATATCGGCAATGTTTCGGGTACAAACAATGTCGGCGGCATCGCGGGTCAAAACAGCGGCACTCTCTGGCGCGTTTATAACAAAGGAACCGTCTCGTGCAGCGGCTCAAGCGTCGGCGGCGCCATAGGCTCAACAAGCGGTATTGTCAACTATACCTATTACCTCGACTCCTGCGGCGCGGAAGGCAGCGGAGACAAATTGACTCTCGAGCAGCTCTCCCAAAAGGGCAGCTTTAGCGGCTTTGATTTTGACGGTGTTTGGACGATCGACTTAACTATTAATCCAAGACCCGTTCTCAAATCAAATTCAGAGCCCGTGACCTTCGCAAGCGGCAAAGGCACGGCGGAGGATCCGTTTGAGATACCCGACCTTGAAACGCTTGAAAGGTTCAGCGGTTATAATTCTTTGCCGTCACAGTATTTTGAGCTTACCAATGATATTGACATGTCAAAAGAATACGGAGACGGCAAAAAGTCGTGGACGCCGATAGGCAGCAGCAATACAAAATTCAATTGCGCGTTTTTGGGAAACGGACATAGGATCAGCGGACTTTATATCAACTCCGACAGTAATGATCAGGGCTTGTTCGGATATATCGCCGACGGAGCCTCGGTAAAAGATTTGACGGTCGCCGGCTCGGTCAAGGGCAAGGATAACGTCGGCGGCATCGCGGGCCAAAACGAGGGAACCATAGAAAGCTGCAATAACGAATGTGATATCACGGGCGCAAACAATATCGGCGGTATAGCGGGTATGAACAATGTCAGTGATATCGAGGGTCAAAGCGCGGGAACTATAAAAAGCTGCAATAATAAAAGTGACATCACGGGCACGAGCTGTGTCGGCGGCATAACGGGAGTTAACTCAAGCGAAATATCGAGCTGCACGAACTCCGCAGCCGTATCGGGCAGCGACTGCGGTGGCATAGTCGCATACAATTATGGCAAACTGGAAAATTGTGAAAACCACGGCTCTGTCAGCGGAGCAAACGTTATTGGCGGTATCGCGAGTGTGAATGACCACGACGACACTATTTTAAGCGGCTGCGCAAATTACGGGACTGTATCAGGCGGCAGCAGCAGCGGCGGCATAGTCGGAAATAATTATCGCGATCTGGATAATTGTGATAATTACGGCTCTGTCAGCGGAAACGATGCTGTCGGCGGCGTCGCGGGACATAATAGCGATAGAGATCATAAGATAGAAAATTGTTCAAACTCCGGCGCGATAAACACCGAAAATTACGGAGGCGGCATCGCGGGAGAAAATGTCGGTCAAATCAATATGTGCTATAATAACGGCAGGATCACGATAGAATCCAACGCTCAAAATGACGGCGAAATTGGCGGCATTGCGGGATATAATATTACTATGGATATAGGCATTCTGGGTAATGATGCTACTATACAGTTTTGTTACAACACCGGAGATGTTATTTCAAACAAAGCCAACGGCGCCGCCGGCGGTATCGCAGGCCGTTGTGGACGTGACACAGCAGTAAGCTTTTGTTATAATGTCGGAAATATTAAAGGGGGAAAATATAACGGCGGTATAGACGGTATGTATGAAATGGATTACAATCCCTTTGAATACTTGGACGGTCAGGAGGAGTTTCTTCAAGGCTCAATTGATAGTTGCTATAATTACGGCAATACAGAAGGAGAAGGTATTGCAAGTTTGTATGAAGGCACACTTGATGTTGATGTTTCTTTTAATGATAGTGAAGATTATCGTGAAAATGCGAATATTAACAATTGTTATACATTATTCGGTGTTTCTCAATATACATCAAACGCCACTGTACTATCCGCTGAGGAGTTTAAGTCTCTCGCGAGCAGCTTCAGCACGGGTATGTATGGGGACAACATGTTTTTGGGCAGGCCGATACTTTACGCCAATAGGGAGAGCGGCTTCGGTGTAGACACTGATCCGTATATAATTTCAAGTCTTTCGGCTCTTGAATCCTTCCGTAATTTTGTTAACTCGGGCTATGATGATACTTTCTCTTATTACAAGCTGACTGTCGATATAGATATGTCGGACAAATACGGTGAAGATAAAGAATCGTGGAAACCGATAGAAGCTGACATTGGCGGCACATTCGACGGCGGCGGACACACGATATCGGGTCTTTATATCAATTCGACAGAGGATGACCAGGCTTTGTTCAAGTATGTCTTTGGCACGATCAAAAATCTCAGAGTTGAAGGAACGGTCAAAGGAAACAATGTGGCGGCCGGCATCGTCGGATATATTCAAGGAGCGATCGAAAACTGCAGAAACGACTGTACCGTAAGCGGCACTACATACGTTGGCGGCATTGCGGCAGTGTCATATGGCGGCATCGGCAACAAGATCATAAATTGCTTTAACAGCGGCTCTATCACCGGCAGCGATACCTATATCGGCGGTATCGTGGGCTCAAATGAACTACTGATGCAAAACTGCTATAATATCGGTGAGATAAAAGGCAAGGACAAAGTCGGCAGTATATGCTATAATATCGACGACGGCCCAAATACCGGCACGGTAACCAATTGCTATTATCTCGAAAACACGGGCGAGGACCCGCACGCGACCGCAATGACCGCGGACGAGTTTAAGTCGGGCGAGGCGACATATCTGCTGCAGAGCGGCTGCGATGAGCCGACCTGGGGACAAAACGGCGATTTCCCGGAGCTGATCGCGTTTAACAAAAATATAAAATCAATACACAAGGTGACATTTGAGAGCGAACGCCCGAAAGTAGCCGACGTGTATATTCCCGACGGTGAAAAGCTTTCTGTCAAGGACGATTATCCGTACGTCAAGTGGTCGCAGACCGCGCCGGGCAGCGAGCAGCCCGAGTTTGACCCGAGCACACCGATAACAAGCGATATGACGCTCTATTTGATAGAAGGGCGCGAGTTTGAGCAAAGCTCCGATGGAGATATCACGCTCAAAGCCGAATGCGGAGCTCCGTTTGAGCAGGATCTGTTAAGCTTGTTGAAATTCGCGGACGGAAGCGGCATCACAGCCTCCGACTTTGAATTTGAACTGAAAGACGGATCAACGCTCCCGAGCAGCTTTACTCTTGAGGGAGGAAAGCTCAAATCGGACTGTGTCGTGTCGGATATCGGCAAATACAGCGTAACGTTCAATGTTACGGACAAAAAGCCGTACAGCAATATCGCGCTTGCCGCGCTTGACCCGAACCCCGCGGAATTTTTAGCCGAGCTTACCATAACCTTAGATGTAAACTTCAAAGGCGGCGGCACAGCGGACTCGCCCTACGAGATCCCGAATCTTGAGGCGCTTGAGGCGTTTCGCAATTACGTAAACGCACGGAAAGGCTCCGGCGAGTATTTTGAGCTCACCGCCGATATAGATATGTCGGGCAAATACGGCGATAAAAAAGCCTCGTGGACGCCGATAGGAAGTTATAACAAAGAGTTTAACGGCACATTCGACGGAGACGGACACACGATATCGGGCCTCTATATCAATACGACAGACGATTATCAAGGCCTGTTCGGAGCTGTCGATAAAGACTGCACGATCAAAAATCTCGGCGTCCGCGGCACGGTCGCCGGAGGATTCTACACGAGCGGCATCGTCGGTTATGTTGAATACGGAACGATCGAAAACTGCAAAAACGACTGCGCGGTAAGCGGAAAAACTTTGGTTGGCGGCGTTGCGGGAGGCACATATTACGGCAATGTCATAAATTGCTTTAACAGTGGCGCTGTTACAGGCAGCGATATGCAAATCGGCGGCGTTGCGGGATCAAACGCTTTCGGCACGGTGCAAAACTGCTATAATGTCGGAGAGATAAGCGGCGAGGACTTGGTTTGCGGTATATGCGATAATGACGGCACGGTAACCGATTGCTATTATCTCGATGGCACGCATGAGGATCCGAACGCGAAGAAAATGACCGCGGATGAGTTTAAGTCGGGCAAGGCGGCGTGGCTGCTGCAGAGCGCCTGCGATGAGCCGACCTGGGGCCAGAAGCTCGGAACAGACGACTATCCTATCCTGACAAGCGACGCGGCCCAAAAGGTCGTTAAAGTGACATTCTCGACGAATGATAACGCGGCTTACGCGGAGAGCTACACGAACGCGGGCGGCAAGGTGACGCTGCCCGACGATCCCGATATAGACGGAGCCGAGTTTGAAATGTGGTCGGCGTCAAGCGCCGCGCCGTTTGAGGAGTTCACCGCCGACACGTCGGTGAACGAGGACACGGTCGTTCATTCGGTCGGACGCGACCTCTTCGGCGGCGAAAGCGATGCGATTAGCCTCAGCGGCACCTACGGCGTGGGCATAACTGCGGACTTGTCACAATATATCAAGTACAAAAACGGCGCATCCGTTTCGGGCAATTTCAGGTATACCATAAGCGACGAGGGCCAAACCGAGGCGACGATAAACGGCAGTATGCTGGCTATTCCTAAGAACACAAACGCGGGAAGCTACACGCTCACGGTCACAGCGGAGGAAAAGGAGCCTATCTACTCGCTCGCGAGCATTGTGACTTTCGGCAAAGAGCCCGTGACGCTTAAAATAAACGTGAACATCGCGAAGGCCGACCCGGTCGTTGTAGTCAAATCGGCAAACGCGCTGTATGACGACGACCCGGAGCCCGACGATTTGGTGACGGGCACAACAAGCGGCGGAACGCTGCAATACAGCACAGACGGCGAAACCTATACCGAGGAAATACCGAAGGCGCATGAGGCGGGAGAATACACCGTTTGGTACAAAGTGGTCGGTGACAACAATTACAACGATACCGAGCCAAAATCCATAAAGGTCAAGATCGCCCACGGATTTGCGGACGTAACAGTAAAGCCGAGCGCAATTACTGATCTTGTGTTCAGCGGAGAGCCGCAGGAGCTCATAACAGCGGGAAGCGGCACAAACGGCGAAATGCAGTACAGTCTTGACGGCGAAAATTACTCGACCGAGATCCCGACAGGAACAGCCGCGGGCCAATATACGGTTTGGTACAAAATGGTCGGCGGATTTATCGACGGCAAGCACTACCACGACAGCGAGGCCGCTTCTTTGACCGCGGTGATAGGAAAACTTGATTCGACGGTCGAATCGAGCGGCGCGGACGTTGTCTACGGCGACACGCTCACCCTCACCGCCGAGATCTCAAAAGCTGATTTTAGCACTGTCGCTCTCGCGGCCGCTGAGGATAAGGTCGACTTCTATATAGGAGAGACGCTGCTCGGCTCGGCAGACGTGAATTATGACGACGCGGCGCTCAAAGACGGCGGCACAGCGACGCTCACAGTCACGGCGGACAAGAAATTAGCTATCGGCTCAAACACGGTAAGGGCCGAGTACGGAGGCAGCGTAAACCTAAACGGAAGCGGAAATGATTCTATCACCGTTACAATGTCTCAAAAGCCGCTTGAGTACACGGTAACTGCGCGCAACAAGACCTACGACGGCTCCGCGGCCGTAGAAGTGGAACTCACGCCGATCAACAACGGAAAGGACGATGTGAAGCTGACCGCGAAAGGCGCGGCGCCTTCGGCAAATGCGGGCAGCTATGAAACGGTCGATCTGAGCGAGATAGCGATAAGCGGCGCAGACGCGGGATATTACACCGCAAGCAGAGAGAAAAACGGCGTCAAGCTTACGAGCTCCGCAGCAATATCAAAAGCCGAATCGAGCGTAAAAACGCCGCCGACGGCGAATGATCTTACCTACAACGGCGAGGCACAGGAGCTTGTGAGCGCGGTCAAAGCCGAGGACGAAATTCTCGTCTACTCTTTGGATAAAAACGGCGATTATGGTGAAAAAATTCCGACCGGCATAAACGCGGGCGATTACATCGTGTGGTACAAAGTGACAGGCGACAGCAATCACAATGACAGCGTCCCGCAGTCAATATACGTGAAGATCGCGAAGGCCGATCCGGTCGTTGTAGTTAAATCGGCAAACGCGCTGTATGACGACGACCCGGAGCCCGACGAGCTGGTGATTGGCAGCACAAGCGGCGGCACGCTGCAATACAGCACAGACGGCGAAACCTATACCGAGGAGATCCCGAAGGCGCATGAGGCGGGCGAATACACCGTTTGGTACAAAGTGGTCGGCGACAACAATTACAACGATACCGAGCCAAAATCCATAAAGGTCAAGATCGCCCACGGATTTGCGGACGTAACAGTAAAGCCGAGCGCAATTACTGATCTTGTGTTCAGCGGAGAGCCGCAGGAGCTCATAACAGCGGGAAGCGGCACAAACGGCGAAATGCAGTACAGTCTTGACGGCGAAAATTACTCGACCGAGATCCCGACAGGAACAGCCGCGGGCCAATATACGGTTTGGTACAAAATGGTCGGCGGATTTATCGACGGCAAGCACTACCACGACAGCGAGGCCGATTCTTTGACCGCAGTGATAGAAAAGCTCGATTCGACGGTAGAATCGAGCGGGGCGGACGTTGTCTACGGCGACACGCTCACCCTCACCGCCAAGATCTCAAAGGCAGATTATAGCGTTGTCGCTCTCGCGGCTGCTGAGGATAAGGTCGACTTCTATAACGGAGAGACGCTGCTCGGCTCGGCCGACGTGAATTATGACGACGCGGTGCTGAAAGACAGCGGCACAGCGACGCTCACAGTCACGGCGGACAAGAAATTAGCTATAGGAGCAAATACGATAAGGGCCGAGTACGGAGGCAGTGTGAACCTGAACGGAAGCGGGAACGATTCTATCACCGTTACAATGTCTCAAAAGCCGCTTGAGTACACGGTAACTGCGCGCAACAAGACCTACGACGGCTCCGCGGCCGTAGAAGTGGAACTCACGCCGATCAACAACGGAAAGGACGATGTGAAGCTGACCGCGAAAGGCGCGGCGCCTTCGGCAAACGCGGGAAGCTATGAAACGGTCGACCTGAGCGAGATAGCGATAAGCGGCGCAGACGCGGGATATTACACCACAAGCAGAGAGAAGAGCGGCGTTGAGCTTACGACATCCGCAGCAATATCAAAAGCCGAGTCAAGCGTAAAGACGCCGCCGACGGCGAATAAACTTACCTACAGCGGCGAGGAGCAGGAGCTTGTGAGCGCGGGCAAAACCGAGGACGGAACGCTCGTGTACTCTTTGGAGCAAAAAGGCGAGTATGGCGAAAATATCCCAACGGGCATAAACGCGGGAGATTACACCGTGTGGTACAAAGTGATAGGCGACAGCAATCACAATGACAGCGCCCCGCAGTCGCTGTCGGTCACGATAGCGAGGCAGGATGAGTTCGACTATATTATAAGGAGCGCCGAACTTGGCGCCGACGGCAAACTCAATATTGATCTTGAGTATCAGGAGAAGGAGCCGAAGGCGGCTAAGCTGATCGTCGCGTCATACGATGCGGAGGGCATTTTGACGCAGATGAAAGAGTTTGACATAAGCGGCGCGAATGTTGATCTCGGCGGATACGCGCCTAATGGAGATATAATAAAACTCTTTATCTGGAGCGGTTTCGGCGACATGACTCCCCTCGCGGTGCCGTATGAAATAAAATAGTCAAGACAACGAAAAATTCTTCCCGGGTGGTCGTTAAGAATTTCTAAGCTTTCTATCATTTCAAATGAAAAAAACTGTTAGATGGTATTAATGCTTTACAAGAAAAAACGGGGAATGACGCAGCATAAGCTGCGCCGTTCCCCGAAAAGACACTTTACTGTTTTGTCTCACACCGCCTTCGGGCGGTTTTGTTTTTATATCTTAATTTCTATGCCGAGGGCGCAGCGGCGGATCAGGTCGAGAGCGTGTAGCGAGACGCGCTCGCGAATGTTTTCCCTGCTGCCGTTTAAATTGAGCCTAAATGCCTTGTGGAGTCCCTTGGCACATATCGAGATATAGACGAGGCCGACCGGTTTATCGGGCGTGCCTCCGCCCGGGCCCGCTATGCCGGTAACGGCCACGGCGATGTCCGCGCCCGAGCGTCCGCGGGCTCCGCGCGACATTTCAAGCGCCGTCTGCTCGGACACAGCGCCGTATTTTTTCAGCGTTTCGGTGCTGACGCCGAGCATATCCGCCTTCTGAACATTTGAGTAAGTCACATATCCACAGTCAAAGCAGTCGGACGAGCTGGGTATCCGCGTTATCTTCTCGGCGATAAGTCCGCCGGTGCAGCTTTCGGCGCAGGTCGCCTTGAGCTTCTTATCGCGCAGGATACCGACAACGACGTTTTCCATTGAATTGTCTATCCCGGTTCCATAAACCCTGTCGCCGAGGACCGACTCGATTTGCTCGCGCACGGGTTCAAGCATCGCCTTCGCCTTATCGACCGTGTCGGCCTTGGCGGTTATCCTCAGCTCCACCTGACCGGTTTTCGCGTACGGCGCGACAGTCGGATTTGTCGAGTTGTTTATAAGGTCGCCGAGCATCTCGTCGACCGCTGACTCGCCGAGGCCGAAGACTCTGATCGACTTTGAGCGTATCACTCCGTCGGAAAATTGCTCAAGATAGGGGATAACCAGATCGTCAAACATCGGCTTCATCTCGCTCGGCGGGCCGGGCAGCATTATGAATTTGCAGTTTTGGCTCTCGACGATCGCGCCCGGCGCGGTGCCGTTGTCATTTTGAAGGATAATGCAGCCCTCGGGCATTTCGGCCTGCTTAAAGTTGCTCTCTGGCATATACATATGGCCGCGGCTGAAGCGCTCGATTATCCGACGCTTGCTCTCCTCGTCCATAACGCACTTTAGCCCACAGTAATCCGCGATCGTCTCTTTGGTAAGGTCGTCGCCGGTGGGGCCGAGGCCGCCTGTGGTTATTACCGCGTCGGCTCTGCCCGCCGCGATCTCAAGCGCCGCCTTGAGGCGTTCGGGATTATCGCCCACGACCGTCGTGTAATATACGTTGAAGCCGAGCTCGCTGAGCCTGCGGCTCAAATACTGCGCGTTTGTGTTCACGATCGAGCCGAGCAGCAGCTCGGTTCCCACCGATAAAAGTTCAAAAGTCATATCTATTCTCCTCTGTAAAAATATTCCGTTACTTATTTTAGCACAAATCCTAAAATTTATCAATAAAAACGCGGACATTTCCGCCCGCGCTTTCGGTTTATTTTATATTTATGATCTCCGCGTCCTCGATCGCCTTTTCGATCATGGCTTCAATGTCGGTAAGCGACTTTTCGGCCTCGGTTATCTCATCAAGGCGCGGTTTGGTTTTGGGGTGCTTGGGCACGAATATCGTGCAGCAGTCCTCATAAGGCTGTATCGAAGTCTCATACGCGCCGATCTTCTTTGAGATCGCGGTGATCTCTTCCTTATCCATACCAATGCAGGGACGGAACACGGGCATGCCTGCCGCTGCGTCCGTGCAGTAAAGCGCCTCCATTGTCTGGCTGGCGACCTGGCCTATGCTCTCGCCGGTGACGAGCGCCATGTCGCCGTTCTTCACCGCGATCTTTTCCGCAATCCGCATCATGATCCTCCGCATAATGATCGTCAGCATATTTTTGGGGCAGTTGTCGATTATGTCAAGCTGAATGTCGGTGAAAGGGACCGAATACAGGCGAATTCCGCGCGTGTAGGACGAGAGTATCTTCGCGAGATCGACCACCTTGTCCTTTGCGCGCTCGCTTGTGTAGGGAGGGCTGTGGAAGTAGACCGCGTCAAGCGTCACGCCGCGCTTCGCGATCATCCAGCCCGCCACCGGGCTGTCAATTCCTCCGCTGAGCAGCAGAGCGGCCCGTCCGCCGCTGCCAACGGGCATTCCGCCCGCGCCGCTGATTATGTCGGCCACGATATAGGCGCTGTCGCGTATCTCGACCTGAACCAGAATATCCGGGTCATGCACGTCCACCTTGATATTTCCGCCCGCCTTGTTGACCGCGCGGAGGACGGCTCCGCCGACCTCGCGGGAAATCTCCGGTGACTTCAGCGGGAACCGTTTGTCTTCGCGCTTTGTCTCGACCTTAAAGCTTTTGCCCTCGTAATCCATATCGAGGACGCACCGCGCCGCAGTCTCTTTTATGCTGTCCATTCCTTTCTCGCAGCGCGTGGCGGGGCAGATGTTCACAATGCCGAACACCTTTTTGAGCCGCTCCACGGTCTCGATTCCGTCAATATCCTCATCAAGCGCCTCGACATATATCGTTGACTGCGCCTTTTTCACGCTGAATTTGCCAAGCGGCGCCAGAGCTGAATTGACGTTGTCGATCAATTTCTGCTCAAATTTCGGACGGTTAAGGCCCTTTAAGGCGATCTCTCCGTATTTTAATAAATATAAATCTGTCTTTTGCATTTCTCTCTCCTGTTTATCTTTTGAATTTTTAATTATCTCATGTTGAGCCGTCTCAGGCGCGGCACGATCTTGTTGACTGCCTGTATCGTCTCATCAATCTGTTCGGCCGTGGTGAACTCGGACAGGCTGAAACGTATGCTGCCGTCGATCATTTTTCTCGGCACTCCGATCTCGGTCAGGACATAGCTCGGCTCCTTTTTGTGGCTGCTGCACGCGCTTCCGCTCGACACGAAAATTTTCTGCATCTCAAGCGAGTGAAGCAGCACTTCGGACCTGACGCCGCCGAACGACACGTTGAGAATGTGCGGCGCGCAGTTTTCGGGCGTGTTCACCCTTATATTGTCAAGCTGGCGCACTCCGTTCTCAAGCCGCTTTCTGAGCGCCGCCATGCGCTCCGCCTTTTTTTCAAGGTCCTGTGAGGCAAGCTTTGCCGCCGCGCCGAAGCCGACTATCCCGGGGACGTTCTCGGTGCCGGAGCGGATATTGCCCTGCTGGCCGCCGCCGTGTATGATCGGCTTTATTCCCGTGCCCTTTCTGATATACAGCGCGCCCATTCCCTTCGGGCCGTGTATTTTGTGTGAGCTTATCGAGATCATGTCGAGCGGCGTTTTGCGCACGTCGATCGGCACCTTGCCGAAGCCCTGCACCGCGTCGGTGTGGAAAAGCGCTCTCGGGTTCTTCCGCTTGAGGATCGCCGCCATTTCCGCGACGGGCTCCACGGTTCCTATCTCGTTGTTGACCAGCATAGCGGACACTAAAAACGTGTCGGGCCTTATCATCTTTTCATAAGCGTCAAGCTTCACGCAGCCGTTCTCGTCAACGGGCGCGAAGTCTATCTTATATCCCTTCGCGCGGAGCTCGGGCAGAACGCTCATGATCGCGGGGTGCTCAAGAGGCGTCGTGATCATGTGCCTGCCGCGGCTCGCGGCGGCCGCGCCGAGCAGCGCCAGATTGTCCGACTCGGTTCCGCCCGAGGTGAATATGATCTCGCCCGGAGCCGCCTTGATCGCGGACGCGACCTGCTCTTTGGCGGTTTTGACCGCGCGTTCCGCCTCGATCCCCAGCGAGTGGAGCGAGGACGGGTTCCCGTAGTTCCCGCTCATAGTGTCAAACACAGCGGCGCAGACCTCGCCGTAAGGCTTGGTTGTGGCGCTGTTGTCTAAATATACTTCCATACTAACTCCTCCATAGCCGCATGCGCGGCTTTTATATATTCTAACACATAAATCGGAAGTTTTCAACCGTCAATTTAAAAACTCCCGCAGTACAGTATATTCGACACCTTTCGATTTGTGAAAAATATGTGCGCATTTGCGGCTCGGGCGCAAATAGCACTTGATTATTCAGTAAAAATGTGTGATAATATTTATATGAAAAAGTTTACCGTATCACAAAGCGACAACGGAATAAGGCTTGACAGATTTTTGTTTAAGACAATGCCCGCCGCTCCCTCGAGCGCGGTCTTTAAAGCGCTGCGCAAAAAACGCGTCAAGGTCGGCGGAAGGCGCGTTACCGACGGCGCGGTACGCCTTAAAGCCGGCGACGAGCTCGAGCTTTATATTAACGACGAGTTTTTTGAGAGCGGAAACACGAGCGAGCCCGACTGGATGCGCTCCGAGGTAATACCCGAAATCGTCTACGAGGATGATAACATAGCGGTCATGCTCAAGCCCTCGGGGCTGCCATCGCAGGATCCGCCGAATTTGCCCGCGCGCTCGCTTGAGAGCGGGTTCCGGAAGCTGCTCTGCGGGCGCGGCGCTCTTGACCCGGGAGCGGCGTATATTCCGTCGCTGTGCCACAGGATCGACCGCAACACCTCGGGCCTTGTTATCGGCGCGAAAAACCTTGAGGCGCACCGGATCATAACCGAAAAGATCGCGAAAAAAGAAATAAGAAAGTTTTATTTCTGCCTTGCCGAGGGGCGGCTTGAGCCGAGGCGCGGCGAGATCAGCGGATATATAGAAAAGGTCGGGCCCGACAGAGTGCGCTTCAATAAAGAGAAGAGGGGGAAGCCCGCCGCGCTCAAATATAACGTTACAAAATACGCAAACGGAATGAGCGAGGTCGAGATCGAGCTGCTCACGGGCAGAACGCACCAGATACGGGCAATGCTTGCAGCTCTCGACCACCCGATCGCGGGCGATATAAAATACGGCGCTAAAACTCGCAGAGACGGCTATCAGGAGCTTACCGCAAGCAAGATAGTATTTGACTTTAAGACCGACGCGGGCATACTTAATTATTTAAACAGAAAGACAATAGAAATATAAAATCACGGAAAGGAGCAGGACATGGCGAACGTTGAGCTGCGCGGCATTGTGACCCGCGAAATAAAATACGGCGAAAACAGCCGCATCCTAACAGTGCTTGCCAAGGATCACGGCAAGGTCTCGATCCTCGCGAGCCGCGCGCGCTCGAACCGCTCGGGCGTGCTGACGGCAACGCAGCTTTTCGCCTATTCGGATTTTGAGGTGTTCATGGGCAGGGAAGGCAGCCTGCTGCGCCTTAATGAGGCCGAGGTTATCGAGCCGTTCGGCGGGCTTAGGATCTCACTTGAAAAAATGGCTTACGCCTCGTATTTTTGCGATGTCGCAAACCATTTATGCTATGAGGGAACCGAGCAGAACGAGCTTCTGCGCCTGCTTTTGAACACGTTGAGCGGCCTTGACAAGGGAAATGACGACGACGCGGAGCGGCTTGAATGCGTGTTCCTGTTCCGCGCGTTAAAAGAGGCAGGAGTCGCGCCCGACTGCGGCGGCTGCGCTTGCGGAGAGGAAGAGGATATAAGCATGCTCTGTCCCGCCGAGGGCGTTTTCCGCTGCAAAAAATGCAAAGAGGGCCATATGGGGCTTGAGGTTAACGCCAGGCTGTTCAAGGTGATCGCCTATATTATAGGCTCAAACCTCGCGTCTGCCTTTTCGTTTAAGCTCGGCAGAAGCAGCGCGGAATATCTGGCCTATATCGCCGAGGAATACATGCGCTGCCACCTTGAAAAAGATCTTAAAACCCTAGACTACCTGCGAAACGTCCGCGCTCTGTAAAGATATATTGAAATTTCTTTTGAGCTATGATATAATTAATAAAGTACAGAGAAACGGAGGGTTTATAATGGAACGCACTGATTCTGCCGTTAAACATGACGGAATGATGGCCTTACTCAGCAGATTGGGTAAGGTTGACGCGGAACGTTTTATTAGTCTTATAATAAGAGAGCCGTTTGACTATACCGAATGGCAGAAAAGCTTATTTAATGATGAAACAGTATACAGCTTAAGCAAAAAAGCGATGAAAACTGTAAATAAAAAATAAGCTGTTTAACAACTTAAAGGAAATACACGAATAATTTCACATGCAAAACGGGCGGTATATGCCGCCCGCATATTTATTTTGTTTTATAGGTCATAATATAATCATCCATAACATAGCCGTGGCCAATGTCGGTGACAGCGGTGGAGGATGTCTTAAATCCGAACTTGGTGTAAGCCGCTATCGCCTTTTTGTTGTGCTTGTTGACCGTAAGGTAAAACTCACCGTATTCGCCGCCGAAATCCCGCTTTACGCGTTCAAACAGCTCGGAGGCTATCCCGCGCCGCTGGAACTTTGGCAGGACGTATATTTTGCTGACAAATAGCCTGTCCGCCTCGCGCTTGACGCCGCAGAAGCCCGCTACCTCGCCGTCCAGAAAATACAAATAATAGGTGTAGCCGTTATTTTTTATGTCGTTTTTAATAACGTCAAAGCTCTGGTATTTCCCGAGCATATATTCCACCTGCCCGTCCGGAAGCAGAGGATCATACGCGTCGTGCCAGGTTATTTCCGCGCATTTTTCGATCGCTCTTATCTCATCGTCGGTTTCAGCTTTCTTAATTAATTTACTCATGATCACATCTCCGTTCTTGAATTTAAAGCTCTGCCGAGGGTTATCTCATCGGCGAACTCAAGCTCTCCACCCACGGGCACACCGTGGGCAATTTTTGTTATTTTAACGCCAAACGGCTTTAAAAGCTTTGAAATATACATGGCCGTCGCCTCGCCCTCAAGGTTGGGATTGGTCGCCATTATCACCTCTGTGACACCGCCTTCCGAGACGCGGGCCACGAGCTCCTTGATCTTAATATCGTCGGGCGAAATGTTGTCCATCGGCGAGATCGCGCCGTGAAGCACATGGTAAACGCCCTTAAACTCGTTTGTCCTCTCCATCTGCATAACGTCCCGCGGGCTTTCCATAACGCAGATAACGCTGTGGTCGCGATTTGGAGCGGCGCAGATATTGCACAGCTTAGACGCCGAAAGGTTCTGGCAGACCTCGCAGTATCTTATCTCGCGCTTGGCGTTTATTATCGCGTTCGCGAGCTTCTCGGATTTTTCCGCCGGCAGGTTTATAACGTGAAACGCCAGCCGCTGCGCGGTCTTTATGCCAATTCCCGGCAGCTTGTTAAATTCCTCGATCAAATCCCTTAGCGGGGCAGCATATTGTTCCATAAATCATCTATCCTTTCTGAATTGATCAGAATATTCTGAGCTTATCCTTAAGCCCCGAAAATCTGCTCTGAACATTGTCGTTTTTAACATAAAAATTCATGACTTCCTCAAGGCCCACAAGCACCACAAGCGACTTCGCTCTCGTGATAGCAGTGTAAAGCAAGTTCCTTGTCATAAGCAGGCGATGCGCGGGGAACATTGGAATGACCACGGCGTCGAACTCGCTGCCCTGACTTTTGTGCACGGTGACGGCATAGGCAAGCTCGATCTCATCAAGCTGCAAAAAGTCGTAATCCACATATCTGTCGTCGAACAAAACCTCGAGTTTACTGCGTTTCTTGTCAATTTTTGTGACAAATCCGCAGTCGCCGTTAAAAATTCCGTGCCCTTTTTCGGTGCCTCTGTGCCATTCGAGCTGATAGTTGTTTTTGGTCTGCATTACCTTGTCTCCCTCGCGGAACACGCAGCGGCGTGTAAAGTGTTCAGCCTTGTCAGGCGAGGAGGGGTTAAGACATCTTTGAAGTATTGTGTTAAGGCTCGTGACGCCGATCGACGACTTTCTTGTCGGTGTCAGCACCTGGATCTGGGACATGCTGTCAAAGCCGTAATAATCGGGCAGCCGCCGCAGACACAGATCCGCAATCGTGTTCGGAAGCTGCTCCGGATCGTCGCGGTGGATGAAGAAGAAGTCGCCGTCATTGTCGTTAAGGTGCGGCTCCATGCCGTGGTTGACCCTGTGCGCGTTGACCACGATCATGCTTTCCTCGGCCTGTCTGAAAATCTCGGTCAGCTTTATGCACTCGATCGTGCCGCTGTCGATTATGTCCTTGAGCACGTTTCCGGGTCCGACCGAAGGAAGCTGGTCGCTGTCGCCCACCATTATAAGCCGTGTACCGCGCGCGACCGCGTCGAGCAGGCTGAACATCAGCATTATGTCGACCATTGACATCTCATCAATGATAAGCACGTCGCATTCGAGCGGATTGTCGGCGTTCCGCGCAAAGCTGCTTCCGACCTCGTCGGCGCCGGGCACGATCTCAAGCAGTCGGTGAATAGTCTTTGACTCAAAGCCGCAGACCTCTGTCATGCGCTTTGCAGCCCTGCCCGTGGGAGCGGCCAGCATCACCTTTTGATCGTCGCTCTCCATGGCACGGATTATCGTGTTTATAATAGTCGTTTTTCCGGTTCCGGGCCCTCCGGTTATCACCATAGCGGAGTTGCGGAACGCGCAGTGAACCGCTTCGCGCTGGCTGTCCGACAGCTCAATGCCGTCGCTGCCGCCGTCGATCAGTCTGTCAATGTAACCCGCGTCCACGTCAAAGATCACGCCCGACATTTCAATTAGCTTTTGCGCCACGGCTTTTTCGGCGTCATAGTACATTTTAAGGTAAATCGCCTCATAATCTCCGTGATCCTCGCTTATAAGCTCGCCGTTTAGCAGCAGCTCCGAAACCGCGTCCTCGACCGGGCCCTGTTCAACGTCAAGCATGGCGCAGGCGCGGGCCGTGATCATCGGCCTCGGCGCGAAGGTGTGGCCGTTAAAGGACGAAATCTGTTTCATTGCCGCCTTAACTCCGGCGCAGACCCTCATTCGCGAGGTTTGAGGAAACCCGAGCGACATCGCTATCTCGTCCGATTTTTCAAAACTTATGCCGTCGATCTGTTCCGCCAGAATATACGGATTGGTCTGAACGAGCGCCAGGGTGCCGCTGCCCAGCGCCTTGTACGACTTGACGGCGTAAGAGGGGGATATGTTATATTGCTGAAAGAAAATCACGATCTGCCTTACTCCGACCTGCTCTAAAAACGTTTTGTATATCGCCTCGACCTTGGCGGAGGTCAGGCCTTTGATCTCAAGCAGACGCTCGTGCTCGTTTTCAATGACCTCAAGAGCCTCGGCTCCGAAAGCCTTGACAATGCGTCGCGCGGTCGTTTTGCCGACATACGGAATAATCCCCGAGGCGAGATATTTTTCGATCTCGTCCTCGGTGGAGGGCATGACGCGCTCCACGAACTCGGCCTTGAACTGGTCGCCGTACTCGGCGTGGGTCGTCCATGAACCCGAGGCTATGATATTTTCGCCCTCGGCAATGTTCGGCATGGTTCCGGTCACGGTCACAAGCTCGCCCATGGATGACAGATCGCAGACGGCGTAGCCGTTTTCGCGGTTATAATAAATGACCGTCTCAACGGTGCCCTGAATTTTTATCATAGCCGGGAGCTCCTTTCGGTAAAATATTTTCGCCTGGCTTTAATTATATAATAACAAAATTTGAATATCAACATTATAATCGCCTTAATTTTGATTTGTAACCAACATTTAACATAAATGCTCTGGAAATTTAACACAAAAGAGAATATAATTAAAATATATATCATTGCACAAAATAAAAATTTTGTGCAATGTTGAAGAAGGAGCTGCGGGTATGGAAAGCATTAAATACGCACCCGAGCCGATGCGCTCGTTTTTGATATATCTTGAGAGTATTCAAGGAAAGTCTCGCAAAACCGCGCTTGAATACTTTTATGATCTGCGCTGCTTTTACCGGTTTCTGAATTTGCAGGCCGGGGCTTCGGACCGCGATTTTAATTTGATCGAAATCGACAATATTACTATTGACAATTTGCGCGCTGTTGATTTAAACTTAATATATGAATACGCGAATTTTCTGAACCACGATCTGGGCAACAGTCCGCGCACCCGCGCGCGCAAGCTGTCGGCGCTCAAGTCGTACTTTAAATATCTGCACACCAAGGTCAAGCTGCTCGACGAAAATCCCGCCGCCGATCTTGACACGATAAAAATCGAAAAACAGCTCCCGAAGCATTTCACGCTTGAGGACAGCATACATTTGCTCGACTCGGTTGATAAACGAAATTACGAACGCGATTACTGTATATTAACGTTATTTCTCAATTGCGGCATGAGGCTCGCGGAGCTTGTGAGCATAAACCTCACCGACATACGCGGCGACAGCCTTGTGGTCATGGGCAAGGGCGGCAAAGAACGGACAATATATTTGAACCAAGCCTGCATTGACGCGCTCGAGGCATATCTGCCCGTAAGACGTAAAATGAGCCCCGAATTTAAAGACAGAAACGCCTTGTTCCTGTCTGAGCGCTGCGCGAGGATAAGTCGTAGAACCGTTCAGTACACGGTCGAAAAATACGTTAAAAAACTGGGTCTTGACTCGCACAAGTACACCACGCACAAGCTCCGGCACACCGCCGCGACGCTTATGCACCAGTCGGGCGTTGATATCCGAGTGCTGCAGGAAATCCTCGGCCACAAGCAGCTAAGCACGACCGAGATCTACACGCACATCGACAACAACGAGCTGCGGAGCGCCGTTGCGAAAAATCCGCTTAACACCAAAAATAAAAGCTAAATTTATTATACATCAAAGGAGAAAACACATGAAAACACTGCATTTTGACTGCGCGATGGGTGCCGCGGGAGACATGCTTATGTCGTCTCTGATCGAGCTTCATCCAAATCCCGAAGATTTTTTGAGCCGAATGAACAGCATGGGTCTTGACGGCGTTACCGTAAAATGCGAAAAAAGAAAAAGCTCCGGCATAGCCGGCACGCATACCAAGGTTTATATCGACGGTCTGACCGAGGGCGGCTCACATCATCACCACCATCACGAGCATTCGTCAGAGCATCACCATGAGCACCACCACGAGCACTCGTCTGAGCACTCGCATGAGCACCATTCCTCATATTACGGCCACCACCATCATCACAGGAGCCTCGCGGAGATCGACAAGATCATCAGAGGCCTCAATATCCCCGAAAGCGTCAAAAACGACGCGATAACGGTTTATCGGGTCATAGCCGCGGCCGAGAGTGAGGTCCACGGCGAGAGCGTTGTTGACATACATTTTCACGAGGTCGGAAGACGCGACGCGATCGCCGACATTGTGGGCGTGTGCATGCTGATCAACGATTTAAAGCCCGATTTGATAACCGCGTCGCCGATATGCGTGGGCTTCGGCACGGTGACGGCAGCCCACGGCATTCTGCCTGTTCCGGCGCCCGCCACGGCTCTGATTTTAAACAATGTGCCGATTTACAGCGGTTCGATCGAGGGCGAGCTGTGCACGCCCACGGGAGCGGCGCTTATAAAGCACTTCGCTAAAGAATATATCCAGATGCCGCCGATAAAGATCGAAAAAATCGGCTACGGCATTGGCAGCAGGCAATTCAGCGGCGCGCCCAACTGTGTCCGCGCGATCTTCGGCGAGACTGACGGGGCCGAGCTCGGGATAATTGAGCTGTGCTGCAACCTTGACGACATGACACCCGAGGAGATCGCGTTCGCGTCGCAAAAGCTGCTTGCCGAGGGCGCGCTTGACGTGTTCACCATGGCGATCGGCATGAAAAAGGGCCGCCCGGGAACACTGCTTTCCTGCCTGTGCAGGGCCCAGGACCGCGACAAAATGCTCAAAGTGATATTCAAGCACACCTCGACGATCGGAATACGCGAATACTCCTGCAAGCGCTACGTTTTGGCGCGCAAGGAGCGGCAGATCGAAACAAAATACGGCACCGTCCGCCAAAAGACCTCAAGCGGCTACGGCGTGACAAAAACCAAGACCGAGTATGACGATCTCGCCGAGATCGCGGAGAAAAACGATATTTCAATCTCCGACGCGAAGAATTCATTATAAACGCTAAAGCTAAGGGGCCGCAAATGCGGCCCCCCCATTTTTTAATTAATTACCCGTTCCTCGGCGGGTTTTACGGGCTTCATGCTTTCAAGCGACTCCCACTCCATTATCTTAACGGTCTTCGTGCTTGTGTCGCATTCGAGCTCAACAATGTCCGTTCCTGTGCCCGAGGCCGTCTGCTCGGCGTGGCCAACCATAACGTCTCCGTCATATGCGGCGACGATTATCATGTGTCGCGCTCCCGCGCCGCTCACCTCGACCGGAACTATCTGTTTGCCCGGCACCGATCCGTCGACGCCTCCGACGTTCACGACCGTCTCGCCCTCAAGCGACGTTCCGTCAAGCGAAACGCTTATTACGCATGTTCCCGGCAGATTTCCGTGAACCGTCACGCTCGCTCTTCCTTCTGCGTCGGTGACAACGCTCTCGCCGCTTATTGAGGCAATGCTCGGCGATGACGCCGTTATTGTCAATTTCTTGTTCGATCCGGCCTCCGCGGGCAATATCCTTATCGGTATTACCGCGTCGGCGTCATACGCGATGCCGGTTTCGCCGCTTATCGAAACGCTCTCCGGCTTTATCTGCACGGTTTCGCTTCCGTTGTACGCGGCCGTCATTTTTGTTCCGGCGTAATTGACGCAGCCATCCGCTCTGACCGACACCTCGCCGCTGAGCTTCACATTCGGCCTGAACATGAACCGTCTCGCGAATTGCTCGGTGCCCTCGAGGTTATACTCGGCGTCAAGCGCCTCGACCGTTCCGCTGACGGCCGCTCCGCCCGCGCTTACCGCAACGGTGTCCGCGCTGACCGTATCCGGCTTCATATACTGGCTGAACACGATCTCAACGCCGTCGTTATACGCGTTTATCCGCTCAACAACTGGCGCCGCCTTCGATACCATTCCCGTGTTGACCTCGGTCTGCGGCGGCGGCACGGAGAGCCACTCAGAATAAACTGTCTCGTAACCGTCTTTCTCATACATGACCTGCCACCTGCCGTCAGGTACAAACCATGCGTATTCGCCATTAATATCCGTAATCGTAGGATTGATTTGATCATATTCCGAGGCATTCCATTTAACCGTATGTTTTTCACCTGTTGGGAAACCAAAATCGTCAACAATATCTTCTTCGGAATATAATGTGGCAGTAACTCCCATAATACGATTTGACGGTACAGCCTCATAGACATAGCCCGAAGGATCCAATGTATGATTTACTGACTGTTGAGGACTTCTCATAGGTCTTCTCGATAAATCACATCCGCATTGAAGCTCGTCTCTGTATTTTTTCATTACTCTGAATAATGCTCGATACTGATTAAGCGCAGATCTGTGCTGATCCATTGAAGCATAAATATCATGCAGTTTGAATAACGTTGCCAATCCGGCTAATCCGGCCGTAAAGCCACCCTCTCTGTAACCTCTGATAATCACGTCCAAGTTTGATGTCGCGGCATCTATCGTGTTATATGTCGCCAAAATTGCAGTTGTGTTTGCATATATTCTGCGGCTTCTCAAATTTGCACGAATTGCTCCGTATAATGCATCACCGTAACCGTCTTGATTATTTCTGCAATTTCTGTACATTAAGGCGAACGCATCAATGGCGTCGTCTGTGTCAATTCCCTCCATACAATTGCAATCACTATTATCGCATTTGTATGCCGCAGCTTGAATTTCATCGGGTACCATCTGCATTTGACTTTCCAAAGGACCGTCCGCAATTTCAACGCCGGTTCCATAAAAATCAATCATTGTTCCCGAATTATTTTTCATTTCAACAGCATAGTATTTTCCGTCATTTGTTATTAAAGTGTAGCACAAATCATATTGATTTGCCTTATATACGCTCATTTCACTGTCTTCGGTTATAATTTCCGTATACTTTGAATTAACATATTCATCCATTTCGGCTTTTGTGTCAAAATCCTGAACAAAAACTGTATATGTCATAGTTTCACCGTCTTTGCTCATGACATATTGTATTTCCTCGTCGGTAAATGATGTTTCAACATCCATTTGTGAAATAAACTCATCTGATTTTTTAAGTTCGTTGTATGGGGCCCATGGGTCTTGCAGAGTACAGAATTCCGCGCTCACCGAAACAGGTATATTATCAGTATCATAATCATGTGTTCCGATCCACAAATTCAAGTTATCATCATATGAGACGGGAACATATGTTTCTGTTCCTGATGAATTTTTAGTAACCACATACACATCATGCACTTCATCAGCGCTGACATTCCCTTTAAATTCTACTTTAAACGTAAATGTGGGATACGCAGGCCAATACCAATATTCCGGCGCGGCTTTCTCTTGATCAATGCAGTCAAAATAGCAAACATACTCACAAGGCTGAAGTGAATCCGGTCCGTGTGCGGTATTTATCATTGTGATACTTGAAACCTGAACAGCTTCATCGTCATATATTAACTCTTTGTTTATAGTTTTTATTGTATTGTCTATGTTTTCATTGCTTATTATAGCGTATATATTGTGATATGAATATGTTGACGGAGCAATCAGATCAAATTGAACTAACCATGTTCCGTTTGCGTTTGATGTGGTTGTTGCGACTTTCTCGTCATTATCATATATGTCGATTGTACTCTTTGGAATGGTAACGCCCTTTGCGCTTATATTCTTTTGAGCTGTTATATCGGGAACGGTTATTAACGCATCTTGAGCTTCTAACATAACCGATCCTATCGGTTGGGTAAGGACACTTCCGGAATAGTCAAAAGTTAAATATGAATTAATATTATACGTTCCGGCATCCGTAGCAACAAGATAAAAACGAACCGTGGCCGATTTTTTATTTGTTTTTACCGTTAAAGTATTGTTATCAAAACTATATATTGCTAATTGTCCGTCCACTGTTACGCTGCCGTTAGTCACATCAACACCTTTCGGAATTTCAAAGGTGAGATACTGATTACCTGTTGTATATTTAGCATCAAGTGAATATTCGGCACGCACTGAAACATAAGTTCCGGTTGAAGCGGAACTCCTGTTTGCCTCAAATGATGTTTTATCATTTTCGGTATATACAAACTTTGTTTCATCAAAGTCGGGAATATCCACATCATTAATTTCGCTGATCACACCGTTTTTAATATCAATTTCGCGAACAATATAATCGTTTCCGCTTCTTAAGCCGAGTTGGCCAAGCTTATTAATATCCGTAATACGATTAAATAATCTGGTCTTTTTCATTAAGGCGATCATATATCGTCCTTCGGGAAGATTATCGCTTACAAACTGATCATTGCATGTATAAGAGTTAATAAGCAATCCGTTTTCACTGAATAACATTATTGTGTTTTCATTATTTCCGTTTATGCCGCTAATTTCAAATTTACCATTTTCCACAAAGTCTAAAGTAATTTTACCTGTTCGACTATCATTAATTTTTAAAACGGCGTCATGTGATTGATGCTTTTGATTATTTTTGTCAATTGCTTTTATTTCAATTTCATCCCCCGAACTAATCGTCGAATCGCGCAATACAATATACGGATATTGTACATCAAATTCCGTAACATTTTTATTTTGTGTAATGTTATAGAGTTCAAAGTCAAAATTGTTTGCGTCGGATATTTCGGAAATTGTCTGCGGCTCACCGTTTTTAGCCGCTGAATAAAGCTTAAGTGACATTGTTATTTTTTCATCGGGTAATTTGACTAACATTGATTTACCTATATTTTTATCCAATATCTGTTCAGTGCCGTCCAACGCAAATATGCTGCTTCCGTAATAACCGTTTTTTGCATAAAATACTGTTGTAGGTACATTTTTTAAATCAACATTATAAAAACCGTTAACATCACTGCTTAATTGAATTTCATTGGTATATTTTCCGTTATAATCTTGTTTTAACGTTATTGTAACATCTTTTAAAGGATTTCCGTATTCGTCACATATATTTCCGCTGACAGAAATTATCGGAATTTGTCTTAAAGTATATTTTATATCTTTTTCATTTTGTTTGACGGCCTGTTTTTCGGGTTGATAATAAAGCATGCTTAAATCTTTATCAAGCACGATCTCATACTCGTATTCCTTTCCTTCCTCCGTTCCGCGCAGGATCGTTCCCGTGCCGATCACGTTATTCGAGCCTTTCTCGTACCAGTTGACTGTATATCCGTCCGCGGCGCGCGAGCCGTCGGGCAGCAGCACCGACAGGCGTATGCTGCTGCCGAAGATCAGCTCATAATTTATATTATTATCAACGGCATACTGTTCCGCATAAGAGTCGGGATAGACACGCATAACCATATCGTTCTGACCGTTAAACGCGTTTGAACCTATATTTTTTACATTGACCGGCACCGTAACAACAGAAAGCTTCGCGTTGTTTGTGCCATATCCGCTAAACGCGTCCTGCGGTATTATCTCTACCTTATCTCCGAATATCAGCTCGACTCCGTCCGCATCTTGTCCCACGTTGTAGAATGTATGGTTGAATATATAATCATAATTTCCGCACTTTGCGTTTACCGCGTTCCATTCTATCTTTGTTACGTTTGAGCAGTAATAATATGCTTCCCCTCCTATATTTGTAACACTTTCCGGTATGTATATATTCTGTAATGATCTGCAGTTGTAAAACGCGCGATTTCCTATGTTTGTTATGCTTTCCGGTATCGTTATTTCGGTCAGTCCCGTACAGCCGCCAAACGCGCTGTCGCTTATGCTTGTTACTCCCTCGGGCAGCACTATTTTTGTCCAAGACTCTCCACTTGAAAATGCATTGTAACATATATTATCAGTCCAGCCAAATTCAAGGTTATATCCTCCACCTATCGGTCCCGCCGTCTTTAGTGCGGTACAGTTATCAAACACGAAATATCCTATGCTTGTTACGCTCTCGGGTATTATTACTTTATTTAAAGTTGAACAATCTGAAAACGCGCCTCCGCCTATTGTCTCTGTTCCTGACGGTATTGTTATTTCCATAATTTCATGCTGGCCTGTGAACGCGCCGTCTCCTATCTCTCTTAAGCCGCTGCCGAACTTTACGCTTGCCAGCTTCGCGTTGTTGTTTGCGGAATAGCAGCTGAATGCGTTCCCCGGTATTACCTCTACCTTGTCTCCGAATACCAGTTCAATTCCGTCCGCATATTGTCCCACGTTTTCGAATGTATATCTTTCTAAAGAGTTATTACTTACGCCCTTTGCGTTTACCGCGTTCCATTCTATCTTTGTCACGCTTGTGCAGTTTTTAAAAGCATAACTCCCTATGCTTGTTACGCTCTCCGGTATTGTTATTTCCGTCAATCCCGTACAGCCGGCAAACGCATTGTCGCTTATGCTTGTTACTCCCTCGGGCAGCACTATTTTTGTCCATGACTCTCCACTTGAAAATGCATTGTAACATATATTATCAGTCCAGCCGAATTCGAGGTTATATCCTCCGCCTATCGGCCCACCCGTCTTTAATTCGGTACAGTTTTCAAACGCGTAATCACCTACGCTTGTTACACTTGCGGGTATTGTTACTTTATTTAACGCTGAACATCTTTCAAACGCGTTTACGCCTATTGTCTCTGTTCCTGACGGTATTGTTATTTCCGTAATTTCATGCTGGCCTGTGAACGCGCTGCCTCCTATCTCTCTTAAGCCGCTGCCGAACTTTATGCTTGTCAGCTTCGCGTTGTTTGCGGAATAGTCGCCGAATGCGTTCCCCGGTATTGTCTCTACCTTGTCTCCGAATACCAATTCAATTCCGTCAGCGTTTTGTCCTACGTTTTCAAATGTACATCTCTCTAAATAATTATTATTTCCGCTTTTTGCGTTTACCGCGTTCCATTCTATCTTTGTTACGTTTGCGCAGTAATAATATGCTTCCCCTCCTATATTTGTAACACTTTCCGGTATGTATATATTCTGTAATGATCTGCAGTTGTAAAACGCGCGATTTCCTATGCTTGTTACGCTTTCCGGTATCGTTATTTCAGTCAGTCCCGTACAGCCGCCAAACGCGCTGTCGCTTATGCTTGTTACTCCCTCGTTGATTATAACGCGCTTTACCGCGGATTTGTCCCAGCTTGTGTCGGTCATCTCGCCTTGGCCGCTTATTGTCAAAGTTCCGTCGGCCGAGAGATCCCATGTGACATTGCCTGCGTCGGCAGCCTCGGCCGTCTCGTTCACGGGCATTATATCATTTTCGCCTGAGTTTTCCTCGGGCGCAGCCGCGCTGTCATCCAAAGGCTCGGGCGAGGGCAGGGGGAGAGGATTTTCCTTATCCTCGATTGCCGTTCCGGGCGCGGGCAATCCGCCGGACGGATCGACATCCGCCGCCTCGTTTGAGCCTGCCTCCTCATCGGAATTGATTAAATCTTCCGGCTGCGGCGCAATATTCTGTTGCGGCGCCGCTTCCGAACCGACGTCCGCCTCGGGTTGATCTGTGTCCGCCTCGCCGCCTAAAACGCTCGGCTCGGGCGCGGGCGCGCTCTCGAAATTTTCCCGCGCCTGATCGACGCCGGCCGCCACGCTTTCGTTTTCCGCGAACACCGCCGCGGGAACAAGCGCGATCAGCATCGCGATAATCACGATCATCGAAACCGCTTTCATTGTTTTTTTGAACATAAGCTCATCTCCGTTTCATATATATTTTATATTAATTTATAAACAAATCAAATTTAAAAAGCGCGCCGCCACAATCGGCCGGCGCACAAAAAACGCGTTACTCCGATTGCTGCGACGCAAGTATAGCTTTTTGCATAGGATATACGAAATAGAGTAAGCATTTTTATCATTAGATAAAAATGTCTATCCTATTCAAAAAGCACAATATTAACTTACGTCGCAAAATCATCTTACCACATATCGCATATAAAGTCAAGAAATTTCATGGAAATGTTTGTAACAAAAAACCAAACGTGAATTCCCAAAGTAAATTCCAGAGTGGAAATTAGAGTGGAATTAAGTGTGGGAAAGAAAAAGTGGTAGAAT
>CANRGH010000024.1 GCA_947630135.1 uncultured Monoglobus sp. | reverse complement strand
GGGCCTCTTTGATTATCTTCCCGATGTTCTCGTTTAAATTCATAATACCTCCGTCATAGTACACTTATTTTCTATCACGTCGCGTCGTCACAAATCCCTGCGCTTGCTTGTCCGCCTGTTCGGCGGAGCTTCGCCCGCTCCGGGTTTGTTCCTCTTTCCCACGAAACGCACTCCGTTGGCGTTTCGCGGGAGCCCTGCTCCCTTTGGGCGCTTCCTGCCTCATGCGCGCCTCGCGCGCTCCTATTCGCTATTACCTAATCTCTATGTTGCGGCCGCTCCTTCTTCCCAAAAAGTCCTGCGGACTTTTCGGGAGCCCTACGCCTGTCGGCTCTTATCGCCAATCCCAAGCCATATGTTGACCGCAGTTGTTACAAACGCGTTCCCTGTGTTTCCGATCGCCAATACTGCGAAAACAGTACTCTTTGCCGCAGTTTGAGCAAAACATGTTCGGGCTCGTATTATCGTGCCGAGGCTCGGTCGGATTAAGCCGCTCCATAGCCTCGATCGCGTCCAGATACCGGTGCTGATGTGCCGCGCTCTGTTTCGCCATCTCGCCGCGCATATAACTTATGCTTTGGCTATAATCCTTCATATCGTCGCCTCTCCTTTTTTGAACCATTTACATTTTCCGAGCTTTCGGCAGTCATCAACTGCCAAAATTGAACAACCATGTTTTCTAACATATTTACATTTACTCTCTGCTTTGTGTAAATTCGGCAAATTTTTCTGTCGTTTTATCTCGTTTTGTAATTCGGCAAATCTTTGATCCGTCATTTTGATCCTCCTTCCTTAAATAACAAACTTCCTCATAGCGCGAGGGACGGAGGCCGTCTCGCAGGCTCGCCCCTTGGGGAGAGCTGTCGGCTCTGCCGACTGAGAGGGGTCATCTTCCGGGTCAAACTCCCCGTCGTAATACTTTCTGACCCATGGCTTTTCTTTGATCTTAACCCGCCGCACATCATCGGCGATCGGGCGCGGCTCCGCTTCGGCGTTTGCCTCGACGATCACCGCCGCGCAGTACAGTACCGCGCACAAAAATATCACTGCTGCCATTGTTGCCAAGAACCACCCCGCCGCAATCGCCGCAGCGGTCAGCCCGCCGAACAACAGCGCGCCTCCCAAACCAAACCCAATAGCTTTGTCAAGCATACTAAAACCTCCTATCTGTACAAAATTATATAAGTGTAAATTTCCGCCGACCGGGCCTGTCCGATCGAATCGGCGGCGCTTTACTGC
Source organism: uncultured Monoglobus sp. (assembly GCA_947630135.1). Classification (GTDB taxonomy): domain Bacteria; phylum Bacillota; class Clostridia; order Monoglobales; family Monoglobaceae; genus Monoglobus. The sequence goes on along the minus strand of CANRGH010000024.1, from coordinate 29,255 downwards.
GCTGCCGCACTTTCTTTCTTGGCAAGCATATCCAAATGTTCCGGGCTCCACGATGCCTTGATTGTTCCGCCCGACCAAAAATCACAAAGCGGCTGAACAATATGCTCGACCAGATCGCGCTCCGGATCATACGGTCTTGTCGTGCCGTCCGCCTGCATAACAACCGACGTTGTTTTCCACGGCATTTTTCTCCACTTGCGCGCCTCCTCGATCTCCTCGGGCGTCCTCTTTCGCCTGTTTGCCATATAAATCACCTCACTACATCATATTCGGATCGAATAAATCGGCGAATTTTTCACAATACATTTAATCATTTTTCTCTTTTTGAGAATTTTCCAAATCATCAAGCACCTCAAGTATTTCAACAACCTGGTTAAGTGTTTTGACATACTCGCAAAGTTCCGAATTACTTGCGAAGAGTTTACCCTCGATGGCTTTATTAATTTTCGTTTCAAAACCTTTCAAAATATCCCCGATAATATCCTTAACCGTATCGGCTATCTTTTTTGATCTTTCGTCCATTTCTCACGCCTCACTTTCCTTACTTCCGTTTCCTTACGCCGAATTTGCCGACTGATTATCCGAGGCAAAAAGATAGTCAATGCTGAATTTTTCATCTTTAAAATCATTATCCCTGATCTTTATTGCTTCCGGAATTGTAATCGGTGTCTTTCCGTCAAGTTTATTTCTCGCTGTTTTTTCCGAACATTTTAGAGCCATCATAACACCTACTCTGGGAATAATACCTTTTCGTGTGTATTCAGCTTTTAAATTATTGAGCATAGTATCACCTCTTTTCAAAACCGATTTCGGTCTTACAATATGACTATAACACCTATTTCGGTATTTGTCAACACTTTTTTTAAAATTTTATTCCGAAATCGGTAAAATTTTTCTTGACAAAATTATAATAGCGTTGTATTATGAGATAAAAGGGGGCGTAAAGATGAACGAATATAGTTTGACAGATATGCTACATCGCATAAAAACATTAAAGAAAGAGAAAAAAATTAGCAATGAACGGCTTTCTGAAATTACCGGAATTTCTCTCGGTACTTTAAGTAAAATTCTTGCAGGACAAACAAAAGAACCTTCTGTAGAGTCGGTAATTAAAATAGCAAACGGCTTAAATACATCTGCTGAATATCTTATTTTCGGCATCCGCTCTCAATTAACCGATACTGAAAAGCAATTACTATCAGCTTACAGAAAAAATCCGGAAATGCAGCCGGCAATAAATAAAATGTTAGACTTAAACAATACTTCAACAATAGAACAAACTATTGAAAAAAGTCTACACGAGCAAATTAATGATGCTATTCTATCAAGTAAAAGTCATTTATAGAATAAACTGTGATCTTGTAAATTATAGCATGATTATATTAAAATAATTTGTACGATAATGGTGTTTCCGATATGGAAACAAAGATAGGATAAACAAAATATAAAATGAATAAAAAAACTGATTCCAAGAACCAATCTTACGAAGAAATGTTTAAAAGAATCGGCAATATGCAAAAACAGCGTATATTATTAAACATATTAATTGCGGTGGTAATACTTATACCATTCCTGCTGTTGGCCGTTGATGCGTACACAGCGGAGACAGAAGATCTGTTTTTGTTTTTAAAGAGAGTGTTCATCGCTGTAGTTGCATTAATAATTCTTGTGTTTCTGATCGGTTTGGTTTATAAACAAAAAGACAAGACTGATTATTATGTGAGCCGTAAGCCAAATTACGATAAAGCAATATTTAAAGACGATCAAGAGCCTTTTAATTATGACAATAACAAACAAAGCAGTGTAAATATTAATCCGTTGTACAGTCTGCCGGGAGAAGTCGCCTCACCCATATCGGTTAAAAGAACCCTCGTTCGCAGCAGCCTTCCCAAGACTGTCAGCTCGACCGAAAAGAACTATGGAAATTATAATACGGGTGTAACAATAACAACCGAAACGGCAATGTATGATGTTGAAGAAAAATTTTCCGATCTGCCCCCTTTAAATGCGTATCCCGTTAAAAGGTTTGCGGCTATCGGAACGGATAAAATAACCGGCAAACCAAAAACGCTTATTGTTGTTGGACGAGATGAGGCATCGGCTGAAGCCGATGCGCAGCGGAAAGGCTTGATCAATATTGACAGAGTTGAACCTAAGTACAATCCGCCGTCCGAAGCACAAAAGTGCTTTATGAAAAATCTGGGAATGACGGTTAAACCGGAATACACAAAAGAAGATGTGCATTGCATTTTATCGCGCACACACGAAAGAGAACCGGCGGCTGAACAATGGCTTATTGATTTTGCCATAATAAACAACATACCTTTTAGCAGGTATGCAACAAATGATAATATAATATATAATATAAGGCATACCTACTTGACCGGCTTCGCTCGTGAAGTATTATTTTGGGTTTTTTGTGTAAATCATTTTGAAAACAAAGACGATATTTTTGATAACGAAAAACTCGGTAACATTGTTGCGAATCTATGCACAAACAAAGACTTTGTAAGACTATATAAAAAAGCAAAATCAGAAAAGAACATTAACTTTTTAAAGCCAAACAAACGAATTGCCGCTTATAAAATGACAAAGGCAGAAATTGAAAAATAAAAACCCCGCGAGTGGTGGAGCACCCGCGGAGTGATAGAAAATAGGTGTGTTATGACGTCATGTCTCGACTCTTGGCTCGTTTTGCCGCAAGCGGCAAAAGCTTCGCCTTTCCGGCGGAGACATTCCTCTTTCCCAAAATGTGCGCTTCGCTGGCGCATTTTGGGAGCCCTGCGCCCGCTTCGGGTCGGCTCCTCTCAAATTGAAACGCACGGTTTCAATTTGTGTAGGGTTCTTTTTAAAAAAACGAACCGTACAATATGAGGTTATTTTCACATTCCATAACGCTTATATTGTATCATAACACCGATAAAATGTCAACCTTTTTTCAAGCGCCGGGGGCGGAGGCGGCCGGCGCAACAGGGCGGGCGATTATTTTGGAGGTATTTATGAAAATAGCAGCTTGTTATATCCGTGTTTCAACCGAAGATCAGGTTGAATATTCTCCCGACGCACAGCTTCGGGCAATGAGAAAATATTGCAGCGACAACGATCTGCTGCTCCCGAAAGAGTTTATATTTATCGACGAAGGCATCAGCGGCCGCTCCGCCAAAAAGCGCCCCGCCTTTCAGAACATGATAAAAACGGCCAAGATAAAACCGAAACCCTTTGATGTGATCCTCGTTCATAAGTTCGACCGCTTCGCCCGCTCCCGCGAGGACAGCGTTGTATATAAATCAATGCTCCGCTCCGAGCTGGGTATTCAGGTCGTGTCGGTCACCGAGAACATCGGCGACGATAAGATGAGCGTTATCATGGAATCCATGCTTGAGAGCATGGCCGAATATTATTCGTTGAATTTGTCCGATGAGGTCAAAAAGGGCATGAGCGAGAAGGCAAAAAAGGGCGGCGTTCAGACAAAGCCCTCTTTCGGTTATCGCGTTGAAAACAATAAGTTTGTTCCCGATGAGGCCGAGGCGCCGTATATCAAAGAAATATTCGAGAGCTTTGTCGGCGGCGAAGGCTACGGCAGCATAGCCCGCCGAATGAACGCCCGCGGCTTAAAGACACACCGCGGAAACAAGTTTGAGCAGCGCACTATTCAATATATAATCGGCAACCCCGTGTACATCGGCACACTTCGCTGGACCCCGTCGGGCAAAGTCGAGCGCAACATACCAAAATCAGACACCATTTTTCTTGAAAACCAGCACGAGCCGCTTGTCACGCGCGAGGTCTGGGACGCCGCACAGGAAAAAAGAAACAAGCTCCTGCTCAACACCAGAAAATATTTAAAGGACCGCGCGGGAGTTTCATATTGGCTGTCGGGTCTTTTGGTCTGCGACAACTGTGGCAAAACCATGGGCCGAAGCGGAAAATATTTACAATGCTGCGGATATTCAAAATCGCTGTGCAACGTCTCGCACTCGATCCCGGTCGCCCGCGCCGAGGAGCTTGTCATAAAGCAGCTTGAAGCGGATTATAACAATATCATGAACGTAAGTCTCGAAAGCGGCGGACGGAAAATAAAAAACAGCGACGAGGCCAAAACATACGCCGACGCGATCGCCCGCCTCGAAAAATCCTTGCAGCGCGCCAAAGACGCCTATATCGCGGGAGTGGACACCCTCGAGGAATACAGCGAAAACAAAATGCGAATACAAGATGAGATCGAGAAGAACAAAAAACTGCTCAAAGAGCAGAACATACAAAAACCGACAGACCCAAAAGAACTGGCCGAAAATATAAAGCACGCGATCGAGTTTATCCAAGACGAAAACAACTCCCTCGATGACAAAAACAAAGCCCTAAAGCAATTCATCTCCAAAATCACATTTATAAAAGCCTCAAAAACCCTCGAAATAACGTACTTTTAATTTTTCATCATCAAATGCATTTAGGCGGTCCTAACGGCGAAATCAGCGCGTCTTTGAGATATTTATCGCAAAGATACTCAATGCCGACCGACGCCGCAAAAGCCTTGCTCACCGACATAGGCACCGAGGAGCTGGCGCATATGGAGATCGTCGGAACTATCGTTCGGCAGCTCGCAAAGTGCGCGACCGACGAAGAGATCGAGAACAGTCCGTTCGGCGCGTATTTTATGAACCACGGCAGAGGCGCCTATCCCGCGAACGCGGACGGAACACCATTTAACGCCCTTTCATTCGCCGTGACCGCCGACCCGATCGGCGACCTTGTTGAGGATCTGGCCGCCGAGCAGAAGGCGAGAGTCGTTTATGACAACATACTCAAAGTCTCGGACGATCCGGACGTTAATGATGTTGTGAAGTTCTTAAGACAGCGCGAGATCGTGCATTTCCAGCGTTTTGGCGAGCTGCTTGACCAGATCCAGAACCGCAAACTCCCGAAAATATACTGCGGAAAATAAGAAAATATGTTGTACACAGAAAAATCCCCCGGAGCGCTCCGGGGGAAATTTGTTATTCGCTTTCGATTTAGGGCTGCTTGCCAATATAGGCGAGGATACCGCCGTCAACGTACAGAATGTGTCCGTTAACCGCGTCAGACGCCTTGGACGCGAGGAATACCGCGGGGCCGCCGAGCTCATCGGGATTGAGCCATCTGCCGGCGGGTGTTCTGCCGCAGATAAACTGGTCAAACGGATGACGCGAACCGTCAGGCTGCTTCTCGCGCAGGGGCGCTGTCTGGGGCGTGGCGATATATCCGGGGCCTATGCCGTTGCACTGGATATTCTTGTCGCCGTACTCCGAGCAGATGTTCCTGGTGAGCATCTTGAGACCGCCCTTTGCAGCGGCGTATGCCGAAACAGTCTCACGGCCCAGCTCGGACATCATTGAGCAGATGTTGATAATCTTGCCGCCGCCCTTTTCGATCATCGAGGGGATAACCGCCTTGGATACGATAAAGGGAGCGTTAAGGTCAACGTCGATAACCTGTCTGAACTCCTCGGCTGTCATGTCGCACATGGGGATACGCTTGATGATGCCGGCGTTGTTGACCAGAATGTCGATAACTCCGACCTCAGCCTCGATCTTCTTAACCATGTCCTGAACCGCCGGCTCATTTGTTACGTCGCAAACATAACCGTGAGCGTCGATGCCGTCCTCCTTATACGAGGCGAGACCCTTGTCCACAAACTCCTGTTTGATGTCACAGAAAACGATTGTCGCGCCGACAGACGCCATAGCCTTGGCTATGCCGTAGCCGATACCGTACGAAGCGCCGGTGATCAGAGCGACTTTGCCTTCAAGTGAAAACATTTCAATGCCCATTTTAAAAACCTCCTGTTTAATATTTTTGCGTGTTTTTTGACTTCACACAGCTTTATAGTAAAATTATAGCATAAGCGATATTTTTTGTCAAACAGTTTATGCAAATTTTACAAAATTTATTTTGCGCGCTCAATAAACCTCTTAAGGTCCTCGGCGCCGAATTTGTATTTGCGGTCACAGAAGCGACAGCAGATCTCGGCCTCTCCGGTGTCATTCAATATCTCGGTTATCTGCTCTTTGCCGAGGGAGACGATCGCGCGCTCCATGCGCTCCTTTGAGCAGTCGCAGTGATAGCCGATCTCCATAGTCTCGAGGAACTCGACGTCAAAGCCCAGCATAAGATATTTGATGATCTCCTCCGGCGTCATGCCGCGTTCGAACATCTCGGTCAGCGTCATGATGCCGCCGATCGAGTTTTCAAGCTTTGAAAGCGACTCCTCGTCGCATTCGGGCATGACCTGGATAATAAATCCGCCCGCGCCCTTGACCGAATAGTCGGTATCGACCAGCACCCCGAGGCCCACGACGCTCGGAGTCTGCTCGGACTGCATGAAATAAAACGCGATATCGTCACCCACCTCGCCGGTCTGAATGGGAACATGTCCGATATAAGGCTCCTTCATATGAAGGTCTTTTATAACACCTAAAGTTCCGCTTCCGACGGCTTTTCCCACGTCAAGCTTGCCCTTTTCGTTAAGCGGCAGGTCGACCCGCGGGTTCGCGCAGTAGCCCTTGACGTGCCCTTCGGGGTCCGAAACAGACGCCATCATACCCAAAGGGCCGTCGCCGTTCATCTGAAGCGTCAGCGTGGGCTCGTCCCCTTTGAGCATCGTGCCCATCATGACTCCAGCGGTCATAAGCCTTCCGAGCGCGGCACAGCACACGGGAGAGAGCTTGTGATATTTCTGCGCCGCGTTCACCGTCTCGCGCGTGTCCGCGGCGTAAATTCTGAAAAAACCGTCTTTTGTTATCGCTTTTACTAATTTATCCATAATATAATATCCTCCTGAGATCGTGAATAACGTATAAACTGACCATACGTTTTGTCAAAAAATATTTCAAACGGGCGGATAATATCCGCCCCTACGTTGTAGGGCGGCATGCCCACATGCCGCCGCGGGACGTCGAGGGCGCCGTCCCCTACGAATTTGGCGGCATAATTGTTGTCGGGGGACGGCCCTGGACATCCCATGGTAGGAGCCGCGAAGTGAGGCGGTCAAAAAACGCCTCCCTCGTTGAGGGAGGGGTACCGCGATAGCGGTGGAAGGAGTATTATTGGGCGAGTATATGGTAAGCGCGCCGATCTCCCTCAGTCAGCGGACGAGCCGCTGCCAACTCCCTCCCGGAGGGAGCCGTAAATTGAGGCTGTTATGGCCTAATCACCATTCGCTAATCACTATGTTCGCATGGCAGCATGCCTACATGCCGCCGCAGGAAGTCCCGTCGGGCGGTCAGCGGTTTATTGCTGAGTTCAGGGCTTTGAGCCAATAGGTGAACACGCTTCCGGCGTTATTCTTCAGATCCTTGAAAAAGCTGCCCTTCGCGGGCTTCACAAGATCAATATCGTCTGTTGTCACAAGGTTAAACGTTCCGTAATTCTCGCCGTTGACCGTGACTTTACCCGTGCCGGCGACTGTTCCTGCCGCGATCGGCAGCTCAATGTCCTTGTTTACCTCGGTCGTGATCTCTATCTTGTCGTTGTCGCAGACCGGGAACGTGTAGGTTTTATCGGGCGAAAGACCGCTGTAGCCCAGAACTCCGCCCGCTATCGTCAGCTTATCTATCACTTTGTCGGTTGAGGTCAGATCCTCAATATGATATTTTGAGAACATCTCATTCTGCAAATTCGTGTGGTCGTCCCAATCGTTTGAGTCGTTCAGCGTAACACAGATAAGCTCCATTCCGTTTCTTTCGACCGCGGTCACAAGGCACCTGCCCGCGGCGTTGGTATAGCCTGTCTTGACGCCCTTGCAGCCTTCGAGAACGCCCAGAAGCTTATTGTGGTTTGTCATTTCGCGGTTGTAATCCTTGCCCTCCCACGGCACGGTCATATTCTTGGTCGCTACGACCCGCGCGAATGTCGGGTCCTTGAGCGCCTCGGCCGTTATTTTGGCAAGCTCAAGCGCCGTTGTGTAGTGAGTGTCCGACGGAAGGCCGTTCGGATTGTCAAAATGCGTGTGAGAAAGACCCAAGTCGTTCACCGCTGTCTCGTTCATCATCTCTACAAAGCGGTCGGTTCCGCCGCCGATCGCCTCGGCTATGGCTACAGCCGCATCGTTTCCCGACTGGAGCATGAGACCGTAAAGCAGATTTTCCATGGTTATGTGCTCGCCCTTTTCGAGATACATGCTTGAGCCCTCAACGCCCGCAGCGTTCTCGCTGACTTCGACAACGTCCTGCATATTGCCGTATTTGACGGTGAGGTAGCCGGTCATGATCTTTGTGGTGCTCGCCATCGGAAGCTCCCAGTCCTGATTTTTGGCGTAAAGGACGCGGCCCGAGTTTTTCTCGATCACCACCGAGGCCTTCGCGCTGTCGCCCGCGGCGTATGACGGCATCGCGCAGAGCGCGACAATCGCCGCAAGCAGCGCACAAAGGGCAATTCTTTGTTTTCTCATATGTTTCAACTCCGTATGTTTTTTTCAAAACAGTGTTTCTCATTAAATATATTCGCGGGCGCGGAAAATATGCGGTCGCGAAAAAGTTGAATTTTTAATACGTCATGCCCGCATACCTGTGGCCGGATGTGGGCATCCGGCCCTACAACATGAAATGCAAAGGATACAACGTGAGAGTCCTAATTACTATTCACTAATCGCTAATCACTATGTTCGTAGGGCGGCATGCCCACATGCCGCCGGCCGGATGTGGGCATCCGGCCCTACCTCGTCAAGGATATCCGCACAGTTCATCACTCAACGTCATGCGAAACTGCGGCTTCAAGAATGTTGTCATACGCCCAGAAGCCGGGCTGTATATCCCAAAACGGATTTTCCTTCGGCGTTGAGCACACGGGGTACCTGCCCAGAATTCTGTTCATCATCATAACGACCGACGAGCGGATCATATCCTCGTTGGGGTGAAACTCGCCGTTCTCGTCGCCGCCGACATAGCCGTTGTTTCTGAGCGCCGCGATATAGCCGTCGGCCATATGCCCGCTGCAGTCGGCAAATCCGCTCTCGCCGCCGGGCTGCAGGCCCAGATAGCGGCAGGCGAGTATCGCGAACTCGGCTTTTGTCATATTGTCGTCGGGTCTGTAGGCCCCGAAAACGTCGCCGGTCACAAAGCCGACCGAATTGAGATATGCGACATAGTTATAGTACCACGCCCATGTTGGCACATCGCTTAAATTGGTGCTGTAAACGGTGTTCGGATCAAATCCGTCGCTCAGCTTCGCGAGCATGGTTGCCGCCTCGGCCCTTGTTATTGTGCCGGACGGTCTGAACGTGCCGTCGTCATAGCCGTTCATATACGCCTTGTCATATGTCCTGCCGGTGGCCTCGCCCTTTCCCGCGGGAACCAGTCCGCACTGCGCCGCGATAGCGTCGGCGTCAGCCTTTGCAAGGTTGCGCAGGGCTATGTCGTTGTTATAGTATATAAGCTCGTCGTAGCAGCTCAAATAGCAGTGATCTACCGAGATCAGCGGAATCCCTCTAAACGCGCACTCGCGCATGACGGCCGAAAAGTCGGCGGGACGCTGCCCGTCGATCCACATATTCCCGCTCGCCGAAACCTTATAGCCGACGCCCGCGGACGTGTCAATGCCGAGCTTTGATATTTCGGTCAAAATCGCCGCGGCAAACTCGGGCCTGCTGTATTCGGTGATCGACGATACGGTCGCCGAAGCGCCGTGAACCGTGCGGTCCTCGGATGAGTTAAAGTGCAGGCTGATCACAATATCGCCGCCGACTCTTTGCGCGTATTCCGCCCTCTCGACCGAGGTCATGTGATAGTCGGCGTATCTTGTCATGTTGATCGACGCGCCCTTGTATTTCCTGAGCTCATACTGAAGATACTGCGCGAGCTTGAAGGTCAGCGTTTTTTCCTGGTATTCAAGGCCGCCGACCGAGGTCCCGCCGTAGTCGGTTCCGCCGTGAGCCGGGTCAATAACAATGTTTATCGGCTCGGCTTGGGCTTCCCTCGGGCGCGCGGCCGAAAACGCGCTCATCAAAACAGTGATTGACAGCGAAAGCACTGTCAATCTCTTTAAAAATTCTCGCAAAATTTCAACTCCCAAAAAAGTTATTCAAAATCATATCCGCCGTAAGCGTCGTCGCCGGGCTCCTCATACTCAACGTCCTCAGCCTCGGGCTCGGCAGCGTCGGTCACGACCTCGCCGCCGCTCTTCGCGCCCGAAAAAAGCTCGCTCACCTTGTCGATCGCGGTGGGAACCGAGTCTATAATCCTGTCGTAAATGCTGTTCTGCTCGCTCACCGGAACCATTCTTATCTTGCCGTTTCCGACAACCAGAAATCCGACCGGCGTGAGCGAAAGTCCGCCTCCGGTACCGCCGCCGAACATGTTGCTCGGATCCTCGCTTTCGACCATCAGCTTTTTACTTTTGGGGAACTCGGAACCTCCGACGCCGAAGCCGAGCGCCACCTTTGATATGGGCATGATAACCGAGCCGTCGGGCGTGTTGATCGGCGCGCCGACGATAGCGTTAACGTCGATCATCTCTCTTAAGCCCTGCAGCGCCGAGCCCATCAATCCCTCAATCGGATGCTTGTCTGAAATTGCTGACACTTCCTACACTTCCTTTCAGATAGTTAAATATAAATCTTGTCAGAGCGGCCAGAAGCGCGTGAAGCACATGGGCGGCTCTCGTTTTAATTATACTTCCCAATTCAAACTCAAAACATGAGTTAACATAGTCCGGGTCAAGATAGAGCACAAGACCCGTGTCACTTTTAAAATAACTCCTTATAAACGCGTTGAGACTTCCCGTGGCGGCGTGAGCCGCGCCGTAGGCCGCGCCGGTCTTGTCCGGCGAGTCGAGGCCGAATTTGATGTAAAGATCAAGCCTCTTTGTTCTTATTTTGCGCTTCATATGTCTCAAAAACACCGCCAGAGCGGAGCCACCGCGGCTTATCATTGCCGCGTATTTTTCGATCGCGTTTCCGATATTTTCAAAATCAAACCAGTGGATGTCGCTGTCCCACATCGCGCCGAAGATCCTCTTCGCCGCGGACAGCTCCTCTTTTTCCGCCGCCATGGCGGGGTTTTCAGCGCCGCTGTCTTTTTGCGACTTTTCTTTTTTGGCGGCTCTCTTCCCGTCATTTTTCGGGGGCGCCTTTTTCGCGCCCGGCTCGGCGGGCAGGACGAACTCCTTTTTTATGAACCGCCACACGCTCGCTGTGATAACGGTCTTTCTGCCGTTTGAGACGATCTCGAACGTGACGGTTGACCACAGTACGAAGGCGGCAAGGAACACGATGACCGCGAGTATTATCAAAAACACATGCATTGTCCGCCCTCCCTAACAATTACTCCGCATTTTCAACTCCGGGCTCTCCCGCGGGCACGGGCTCGATATCCTCGGGCACCGCGAGCGCGTCAAACTCGGGCAGCTCGCTTATGCTCTCAATGCCGAAGGTCTGCAAAAACAGCTTGGTGGTGCCGAACAGGATCGGCCGCCCCGGAGCGTCGTCCATTCTGCCGATCTCGGCGATGAACCCGCGTTCGATAAGCCTGTTGACTATATAATCGCAGTTAACGCCGCGGATATGCTCGATCACCGAGCGCGTGACCGGCTGCTTGTACGCGACGATCGCCAAAACCTCTATCGCGGCGTTTGAAAGCTGCAGCTTTCGCCCTGGCTTCATAAGCATTGAAACATAGTCCTTATACTCGCCGCGGGTGCACATTCTGTACGAGTTCTCAAGCTTTATTATATGAATTCCGCGCCGCTCGTACTTATACTCATCCATCATCGTCCTGATGATCTTTTTAAGCGTCTTTTTGTCAACGTCCACAATGTCTGCTATCGTGTCAAGCTCCACGGGATCGCCGGCCGCGAACAGCAGCGCTTCTATTATCGACTTAATTTCGCTTATTTCCATTAAACCTACTCCTCCATCGCGCTCAAATCGAGCTCGCCTTCTCCGCCGGGGCTGACGATCGGGTTTGAAATGTCACCGCTTTCGTCATACTCGATCTTAAGGCGGTTCATTTTCACCATTTCAAGCACCGCCAGAAACGAGGCGACAGCCTCGGGCTTCGACTTCGCGCCCACAAAAAGCTCCTTGAAAAACACCTTTGTGCGCTTTTTAAGCTTGCTCCAGAGCCGCGCGGCCCTCGAGCGCACCGAGATCTTCTCATGGCCCACGATCCCCTCAAACGACTGTCTCGGGGGCGGAAGCCTGCGCTCCATTTTGGTGTACGCCGTCTTGTACGCCAGCACCAGGTTTTCGGGCGTGAGCTTTGAATAGTTCCACTCCGCGGGCGGACGCTCGATCTTGTCGGGTTCTTTAAAGAAATACGACTCGCCTATGTTCTTCCTCTCGTCAAGGTAAGCGGCCGCTGCTTTGATCCGCTTATATTCCTCAAGCCGTCTCACAAGCTCCTCGCGCGGGTCCTCTTCCTCGTCCTCCTCGGGCTTCGGCAGTAGCATTCTCGACTTGATCTGAAGCAGCGTCGCCGCGAGCACAAGGAACTCGCTGGATATTTCAAGGTTATACTCCTTCATCTGCTGCATAACATCAAAATATTGGCTCACAATCAGATTTATCGGTATGTCATATATGCTGACCTTGTTTTTCCTTATAAGCGTGAGCAGCAGGTCAAGAGGGCCTTCGAAATCGAGAACCTTAAAGCTGAGCTGTTCCATTCAAAATCACCGCCTATACAAACAAGCCTATAATCATATCGTAAAAACTCATTATCCCGCTCTCACAGAGACTCAAAAAGCTGTTGAAGATCCCGAAATTCATTAGAAGTATCAAGATGATAAATCCGTATCTCTCATACTGCATATATCTGAAATACTTATCGGTCGGCAGCACAGCGCCCAGCACCTTCGAGCCGTCAAGCGGCGGGATCGGTATCAGGTTAAACAGGCCGAGGCCGAGGTTCATATACACCATATAAAGGCATATGGTGTAGACGACCGACGCCAGATCAAAGCCGAAGCCCTGCGACTTAAACGTCATGCCGCCCAAAACAACAACGCCGAACTCGGCGATAAACGCAAGAACGAAGTTGGTAAGCGGCCCCGCGAGCGAGGTCAGCACCATGCCGCTCTTTTGATTTTTAAAATTATACGGATTGACCGGCACGGGTCTTGCCCAGCCGAAGCCGAACAGAAGCAGGCAGATGCCGCCGATCGGGTCAATGTGGTGAATAGGGTTCAGGCTGAGCCTTCCGCGGCTCTGCGCGGTTCTGTCTCCCAGCGCGTACGCCGCGAGGCCGTGGCCGACCTCGTGGACGCTCAAAGACAGCAGCACGCAGAACACCGAGATCAGGACCATCAGCAGTTTTTCCATCGGTGAACCCGAACCTCTTAAAATACTAAGCAGCATAAATATCCTCCGCTCTTATATTAACTCTTATATTAAATCATTGGCGATAAGATCGTCATAGCTCTCGCGCTTCACGGCGAGCCGCGCTTTGCCGCCTGACACCATAACTATCGGCGGTCTCGGTATCCGGTTGTAGTTGCTCGCCATTGAATAGTTGTACGCTCCGGTCGCGAGCACGGCGATCAGATCGCCCGCCTTGACCTCGGGGAGCCTCGCGTTTTCAACCAGTATATCGCCCGACTCGCAGCACTTGCCCGCGATCGTGGCGATCATCGTCTTTTCGGCAAGTGGATCGCAGACCCTTGCGGCCTCGTACTCGCTCTGATAAAGTATGTATCTCGGATTGTCGCCCATTCCGCCGTCAACCGAAATATATGTTCTGATGTTCGGAATTTCCTTAACGGCGCCGACTTTGTAAACCGTGAGGCCCGCCTCAGCAACGATCGAGCGGCCCGGCTCCATAACGATAAACGGGAGCTTGACGCCGCGGCTCTCGGATATGCCGCGCACGACCTTTGAGACAGCGCATATGTATTTGTCATAATCTATCGGCGTGTCGCTCTCGGTGTATTTGATGCCGTAGCCGCCGCCTAAGTTCAGCTCGTCGATCTCGATGCCGTGCCTGTCCTTCATGTCGGCGATAAAATTCATCATCTTTTCGGCCGCGAGCTCAAACGGAGCGAGCTCGAATATCTGCGAGCCTATATGGCAGTGAACGCCCACAACGTTGATGTTCGGCATGCTGTCGGCCTTTACCGCGAACTCCTCGGCTTCGCCCGTCTCAAGCGCCACTCCGAACTTTGAGTCGATCTGGCCCGTCTGCACGAAGCTGTGGGTGTGCGCGTCTATGCCCGGTTTTATTCTGAACATAATGTCGGCCGTCTTTCCCATTTTGCCCGCGATTTTGTTTATGCTCTCAAGCTCAAACACGTTGTCGGCCACGATCCTGCCGACGCCGTACTCAAGCGCCATCTTTATCTCGTCGTCAGTCTTGTTGTTTCCGTGGAAATATATGCGCTCCGCGGGGAAGCCCGCTTTGATTGCGGTGTAAAGCTCTCCGCCTGACACCACATCAACACCCATGCCTTCTTCCTTCATAATACGGTAGATATACTTGCACGAAAGCGCCTTGCTCGCGTAAAGCACAATGCCTTTACCGTCATAATATTCATTCATTGCGTTCGTATAGACACGGCAGTTTTTGCGGATCTCATCCTCGTCCATTATATACGACGGAGTTCCGTACTCTGCGGCAATGTCTGTGAGGTCGCAGCCGCCTATACTGAGGTTTCCCTTCTGGTTCACGCTTAAACATTTCATTACAAAATCCATATTTTCCTCCTGCCTAAAGTATCATTTGTTTGGTAAACGGGCGCAAAACGCCTCGGGTACATAATACACCGAATACTATTTTAGCATAAACCCCCGCCTTTGTCAACAAAGATATTGGTCATAATATCCATTCATTGAATAATTTGAAATCGCCGCTCATATCATTAACTCAGGAGGTGACGACAATGAAGGTTTGGTTTGTCGGCAGAAAGACCGGGATTATCCTCGGCGTTATCGCGGCGGCGTTTTTCGCACTCGTCATGCTGGGCTATTTCAAGGGTGGAAACGCCGCCATAAGCGCCGCGAGCGGCGACCGCGACCTGCCGATCTACTGCGTCCAAAAGGACGAGAACGACAAAAAACTTTCCATAAGCTTTGACGCGGCTTGGGGAAATGAAGATACCGAAAATTTGATCAATATTCTTGGCGAGCGGAACATCAGAACAACTTTTTTTGTTGTGGGCGACTGGGTCGACAAATATCCCGAGTCGGTCAAGGCTCTGTCGGACGCGGGCCACGAGGTGATGAACCACTCGTCAAAGCACCCGCATATGACGCAGATCTCAAAGGATGAAATGATCAAGGAGCTCAACGACTGCGGGAGCAAGATCGAGGCCGTGACCGGACGGAAGCCCGAGCTGTTCCGCCCGCCCTACGGCGACTATAACAACGACGTGGTCGGAACCGCGCGGGAATGCGGATATTACACGATCCAGTGGAGCGTTGACAGCCTCGATTGGAAGGACCTGTCCGCCGACGAGATATACTCAAGAGTCGTACCGAAGGCCGCGCCCGGCGCGATAATACTGTTCCACAACGCGGCGAAGCACACGCCCGAGGCGCTGCCGAGAATACTTGACGAGCTTATCGCGCAGGGCTATGAGATAGTTCCCATATCCGAGCTTATTATAAGAGACAATTACAAGGTGGACGCGAACGGAATGCAGTGCAGCACAAATAATGAATAATCGGAGGTCGCAATAATGTCGGAAATTTCTGAAATATCGGAATACGCATATGATGAAAACAGCTACTATAACAACAACATCGCAATACTCACGGGGGAAGTAACCTCTCCTCCCTCTCTGTCGCACGAAATTTACGGGGAAAAATATTACATAACGGTTCTGGCGGTCGAGCGTCTGAGCGGCAAGCGCGACTTTATCCCGGTCACGGTCTCGGAGCGCCTGTTCTGCGACTGCAGGCCGAAGCTCAGGGATATAATAAACGTGATCGGGCAGTACCGCTCATACAACAACTATTCCGGAACAGGCAACAAGCTCATTCTCACGGTTTTCGCTAAGGAAATAACATATCTCGGAAAATGCGGGGAAGCCGAAAACAACGGGAACCCGAACCAGGTTTTTCTGAACGGTTATCTGTGCAAAAAGCCGACATACAGAACCACTCCATTTAACCGCGAAATATCCGATATTCTGCTCGCGGTCAACCGCTCCTACAAAAAATCCGACTACATTCCCTGCATCGCGTGGGGCAGAAACGCGAAATACATCCGCGGCATGGAGGTCGGCACGAACCTTAAGATCTGGGGCAGAATTCAAAGCCGCGAGTACCAGAAATACATAAGCGAAACCGAAATAATAAGCAAGACCGCGTATGAGGTCTCGGTCTCAAAGCTTGAGGCATGCGGCGCCTGAGCCGCAAAAGAAAAGCCCCACATTTCGTGGGGCTTGCCGCGTCTTAATTTTTATCTGTCCCAGATCGCCTTGATCTTCGCGGCGGTGGCGCCGAAGTTGTCCTCGCTGTTGGTCTCGAGAATGGCGTTGATGACCGGCGAATATTCCTTCGCGTATTTGAACAGATACTCATAGTCATAAACGCCGTCGCCCGCGAGACGGCCCTCTTTTTTGCCGTCTATGACCTCAAAATCCTTAAAGTGCAGTATGCCGATCCTGTCGCCGTAAAGGCTGTAAACCTCGTCAACGATCCTGTGCTGGCTCTCGACGTCGTTCATGTCGGTTATGTTCACGGGGTCGAAGATCACGGTCACGTTGGGCGAGTTGATCTCGTCAAGGAAGCGCTTTGTCATTTTCGGGTTCCACATGCTGTGTTTGGTCACGGTCTCAACGCCGACTATGCTGCCGAGGCTCTCGGCGCAGTCAACAAGCTCGCGCATGCTGCGCAGGAAGCGCTGATAGTTCTCCTCGGTGTGCGTCTCCTCGATGCTGTTGTAAAATCCCGTCTCGGTTCCGACCATGTCGCAGCCGAGATATTTCGCGAATTTAAGGTGGGCCTTGAACCACTCAAGCTCGCCTCTGCGCTTGTCCTCGTCGGGATTTACGGGGTTTATATAGCAGCCGAGCACCGAAACGCGCACACCCCGCCTTGCGAGCGTGTCCTTGATATATTTGCCGAGTTCGGGCGTCAGCACGCTGCCGCGCCACTTAATATCCTTGAACGACTTTTTAAGGGCAAGCTGGACGTGGGTCGCGCCGACGCTCTCAAGCGTGTCGGCCAAAGTCTCAATATCCTTCGCCTTTGTGTCATGGCCCCTCATTCCGAAATTCAACTGATTAAACATATTTTCAACTCCTTAACTTTTTTCTTTAATTATATATCAACAAACCCGATTTGTACAGTGTTTTTTTGGTGAAATTCACATTTTTTGACTCACGCGCCAAATTAAGCTTGTGGTACGGGCGAAAATAAGTTAAAATCAAATAAGCTATAATATTTCGGAGGATAATATCATGGACAAGCGTGAACTGTTAAGCAAGGCGGTAAAGCTCGCCGACACGATAATGCGTGAAAATCAGCCCGTCATCTGCGAGAAATGGCAGTATGACCGCGGCGTGTGCCTGATGGGAATGGCGGCGGTTTATGAAAAGACCGGCGATAAAAAGTATTTTGACTATATCAAAAAAAGCATGGACTATTTCATAAACAACGACGGCAGCATCAACAAATACGACCCGTCGCTGTATAATCTCGACCATATAAACAACGGCAAAAACTGTCTCTGGCTCTATCACAAGACCGGCGAGCAAAAATATCTCAAGGCGGCCGAAAGGCTCATCGACCAGCTCAATAATCAGCCGCGCACAAAGTCGGGAACATATTGGCACAAGCTCATCTATCCCGATCAGGTGTGGCTCGACGGCGTGTATATGGCCGAGCCGTTCTCTGCGCAATACGCGATGGAATGCGGACATCCCGAGCGGTTTGACGACGTTGTCACACAGTTCGTGAACGCCGAAAGGCTGACATATGAGCCGAGGTGCGGCCTCAACGCCCACGCCTGCGACGAGTCAAAATCCGTGTTCTGGGCCGACAAAAACACCGGCCGCTCGCTTAACGTTTGGGGCAGGGCCATGGCGTGGTTCACGATGGCGATCGTTGACGCGCTTGATTTTATCCCGCCGCTCCACAGCGGCAGAAAAACGCTCGTTAAAATGCTTGACAAGATCATGTCAAACGTCGTTCTTTACCAAGACGAGAGCGGACGCTGGTACCAGGTTCTCGACAACCGCAGAAGCGGCAACTATCCCGAGTCCACCTGCACCTGCATGTTCGCCTACACTCTCGCCAAGGCGCTCCGCCTCGGTTATCTTGACGAAAAGAAGTTCCGCCCGCACCTTGAAAGCGCGCTCGGCGGCATCTTAGGCAGCTTTATCCGCGAGGACGGGCCCTCGCTCTATATAACCGACTGCTGCGCGGTGTCGGGCCTCGGCCCCGAGGGCAACCTCCGCCGCGACGGAACGCTCGACTACTACTTCAGCGAGCCGATAGTAGAAAACGACTGCAAAGCCGTCGGCCCCTTCCTGAAGCTGATCTGCGAGCTTATATAAAAAATTAATATTTTAAATTTTTACAACGGCATAGTTTCAGCTATGCCGCTGTTTTTTTCTAATAATGACAACGCCTATACCGTAGGGGCGGACGACCTCGGCCGCCCGAAAGCCTCGCCCAACGTAGAGACTAGGAAATAGGATATAGGGACTAGGACGGTTGGCAGCTCGTCTGCCTCGCGCCAAATCCGTAGGGCCGGATGCCCACATCCGGCCGGCGGCATGTGAGCATGCCGCCCTACACCATTAAAACGATCACTGCTGTAGGGGACGGCGCCCTCGACGTCACACGGAGCGGCACCCGGCCGCCCGTCTGCCTCGCCCGCCTTTAGGAGGGAGAGGTGGCGCCGAAGGCGACGGAGAGGGTGGCGAACCAATGTGAGGTGGATTTCCGCCAAAGGCGAAAAGACGGAGAGGGGCTAACATAGGCACTAGGTATTAGTAACTAGGGACTACGCGAATGATATTGTTTTTGAAAATTTCATTGACCTTTTGGAAATAATATGATAGAATATATGTGCTACAAAGTTTAAAATTCTTGCAACAGTTTGCGTTGCTAAAAACGCGAGCTTTGCATTCATATCTGTTGTAAGAATGAACTTTGTAGCAAAAGTAGTCAAGGCTGCGTTTTTATTATTTGCGCGGTCGTGACTCCACACCGCGCATTTTTATCGGAAATTTCCTCAAGGTTTGCAAAATGCCGTAGGGGCGGACGACCTCGGCCGCCCGTTTGCCTTCCCCTTGAGGGGAAGGTGGGCGCCGAAGGCGCTCGGATGAGGTGTCAGCGCAGGCGTATAATACGTTTAATGATTCTTAAGGCATAAAAAAACACCTCATCAGTCAGCTCCGCCGACAGCTTCCCCTCAAGGGGAAGCCTCATTTGCGTAATAAATTGTAAAATATATAATCGGGAGGTAAAAATAATATGAAAAGGATTTTAAGCTTAGCATTGATAACAGCCGTGATCGCGGCTTTGTTTCCGGCAAATTTTGTTAATGCTTATGATATGGGCAAGGTTGGCGAGTACCAAACAATTTCCGCGGGATATAGTCATACAGCGGCGATAAAGGAAGACGGCAGCCTTTGGACTTGGGGATATAACGAGTACGGACAGCTTGGCGACGGCACCGTGAATGGAGACTATCCTTATTGTAAATACACACCCGTAAAAATAATGGACAATGTCGCTGCGGTTTCCGCGGGATATTATCATACAGCGGCAATAAAAACAGACGGCAGCCTTTGGACTTGGGGAGAGAACTATTCCGGACAGCTTGGCGACGGCACTACGGACAGGGAGAATCCATATGGCAAATCCACACCTGTAAAAATTATGGACAATGTCACGGCAATTTCCGCGGGAGAAGGTCATACAGCGGCAATAAAAACGGACGGCAGCCTTTGGACTTGGGGAGATAACGAGTACGGACAGCTTGGCGACAGCACGAGAAATGGTAGGCGCATCCCGGTAAAAATTATGGACAATGTCACGGCAATTTCCGCGGGAAAAGATCATACAGCGGCAATAAAAACAGACGGCAGCCTTTGGACTTGGGGAGAGAACTATTCCGGACAGCTTGGCGACGGCACGCGCGGACTTAATAATTATAGAATCACACCTGTAAAAATCATGGACAATGTTGTAGCAGTTTCTGCGGGATGTAATTATACAGCGGCGATAAAAACGGATGGCAGCCTTTGGACTTGGGGATGGAACGGGCACGGACAGCTCGGCGACGGCACTACGGAGGACAAACTTACCCCCGTAAAAATTATGGACAATGTCGCTACGGTTTCTGCGGGAAATGAGCATACAGCGGCAATAAAAACGGACGGCAGCCTTTGGTCTTGGGGAGCGAACTATCAAGGTCAGCTTGGCGACGGCACGGGTGGAATTTATGAAGACTGCAAATCCACACCCGTAAAAATTATGGACAATGTAGCGACGATTTCCGCAGGAGAATTTCATACAGCGGCGATAAAAACAGACGGCAGCCTTTGGACTTGGGGAAGTAACGAGTACGGACAGCTCGGCGACGGCACTACGGGTCGCAAACTCACACCTGTAAAAATAATGGACGGTGCCCTCCTGCCCGGCGGCAGTGCTGATCCCGTGCCGTCTACTTCAGCACCCAAGCCCACACCGACCGACACGCCTTCAAACAATGTAAAGATCGTCTCTCTGTCACCCGAAAATAATTCGGAGTATGATGCATGGGATAAGCAAAAACTCACTTTGGAAATAGAGTTTGATCATGATATACAGGCTCTGGGCAGCGGAAAGATATATTTGCGCGACGGACTTTTTGACAATGTTGTGCGCGAGATCTCAGCCGAAAGCGATAACAGCTCGGATGACAGATTCAGCTTTGATACAATTGGCAGAAGGCGGCTTTATATTGATCTTTACACATACCCGGATCAAGCGGTGCTTTTCTGCGGCAATTCGTTTTACATAACAATGGACAGCGACGCGGTCATATTTAACGACGGCGTGGAGTTCGACGGAATAAGCGATAAAAATACATGGAATTTTAAGATCGCGTTCGGACTTACTCGCAATCATGATATGTTTTCGTTCACAAATACAGCGCAAAATTTCTTCCCGGACTCGGAATTGGAGTGGGACAGCGATCATAACGCGCATTTTAAAAACGGCAAGCAAAATCCTTTCCCGATAGTGAGCATTGACATAGAAAATGAAATCAAGAGTTTATTGGGAGAAAAAGAGTACAACAGAAGGACTGCTAAACAAAAAGGATTTGGTGGTTCTTGCTTCGGAATGAGCATGGTAACGGCATTATCTAAATTAGATATGATTGATATTAGTGAGTTTGGTGATGAAAAAGCAACTAAACTCTATAAAATGAAAAAACCTAAATGTAGCACACAAGCGCGCGGAGTTAGAGACTTAATCAATTATTATCAGCTTTTACAATGTTTTTTCCCTGAGATATTAAATTCTTCGTTGGATATATCAAAGGCAAATAAGAATAGAAATAAGGAAGCTTTTAAAGAAACTATGAAGGATATAGTAAATAAAGCACTTTCCATGCAAGAGACACAAAAGCCGTTATTGCTTAATATAGCTTTTAAGAAAAATGGAGTTGATGCGTTTCATACGGTTTTATTAATGTCGGCCAAACAACTTGGATCAGGAGATTATGAAATGTTAATATATGATCCAAGTTACGAGGCTAACAATCTGACAACTATGCATTTGTCCGAAGATTTTTCAGAGTTAAAGTACTATAATGAATACGATGTAGCAGCTATTAAGACTTTTGATGTAACTACGGTTCCACCCGATTGGCTTATCGGCGCAACGGGCAAAACCTATCCGGCCGATGCTGCGGCTGCGGCGGACATGCCGAACGATCACGACACGCTTAGGGTCGTCGCTTACGGCGACTTTTCGATCACCAACGACCGCGGCGAGATGCTTAACTACAACGGCGGATATATAACAGGAACGATGGAAATACTCGACGAGGATTTTGTTGACAGCGGCGACAATAATTATGTTGAGTTTGTGTATAAAGTGAACAAGAGCAACAAGTATACCTTCAGTTCAAAGGACACGCGCTCGGGCTGTACGGTCGACGGCGGAGACTCGTATATTTCTATAACGGCTGACAATGCCGACAGCATTGTTATGGACAAAAAGGCCGGAATAACCGCGAGCGGAAACGGTCTTGACTACACGGCTTACGCCGCGACGCTCACGGGCGAAAATATGTTCTCGGTTTCGGGTGGAAACACCAACAACTTAAACATCGCGTTGAGCGCCGACGGCTCGGCCGAGATCCAAGCCGACACTTTAAAGGATGTTGAGTTTGAGTCACTCTTTGAGGACAAATCGTTTGTGTTTGACAGCTACAGCGGAACCGCGGACGTTGTTGAGACCGAGGCCGGAGGACTGGCGATACCGGGAGCCGAGATCCACGACGAGACGACTTTTTCGAACATAATCAAAGAAAACAACGGCGGCGCGGAGGTGACATTCGCGAACAACACGGCGCAAAATCAAACAGGTATCGGG
The DNA here is from genome assembly GCA_947630135.1 of uncultured Monoglobus sp. GTDB lineage: Bacteria > Bacillota > Clostridia > Monoglobales > Monoglobaceae > Monoglobus. The sequence continues at coordinate 6,745 of CANRGH010000024.1, read as the reverse complement.
ATCGTTGCCAAATACAACAATGACGGAACTTTGATTGATATAGAGATGATCGACTTAAATCTTTCGGGGAATGAGAGCAAAACGATTATGTATAGCGAGGGCAATATAAAATATAAAGCCTTCGTTTGGGACAGTTTTGATAATATGAAGCCGCTGTCGGAGAGCGTCGAAATGAGTTTGTAAAATATAATTTTTCCAATTAATCTTGGGCGGGCGGCCGAGGTCGTCCGCCCCTACGAACGTAGGGATTAGTGAATAGGAATTAGAACCCCTCTCTGTCGCCTTCGGCGACAGCTCCCCCTAAGGGGAGCCTTTATATTGCCTCCCATTTAGGGGAATGCAGGAGTCAGCTCCCTTCCGGAGGCGGGCGAGGCAGACGGGCGGATAATATCCGCCCCTACGGTGTGGTGGGCCTATTCGCTATTCGCTAATTACTAATCACTATGTTGGCGGATAATATCCGCCCCTACGGTGTGGCGAGCCTATTCGCTATTCGCTAATTACTAATCACTATGTTGGCGGATAATATCCGCCCCTACGGCATAGCCGATGTTATTATTATACAAAACAGCGGCATAGCCGAAACTATGCCGTTGAGAAAATTTAAACTTTACTGTCATATAAGTCCTCCACAGGGCGGGACTTTTTTTATGCCGGTTTTTTTCTTGTGAATTTGTCAAACAGGAACTCGATTACTGTTCTTAAAACGCGCAGCAGCGGGTCGGTCGCAAGAATGAACACGGCCAAAATCATTATGCAGCGCCAGCTCATCATTGTCATGGCGAAAAGCTGATGCAGGAATATCGCGCAGCCGAGCCAGCCCGCGATCATCAGGGACAGCAGAGTTATGTGGAACGCGTTCATCGGCTTTGATATGTGGAAAAGAACCATAAATCCGACCAGCGACACGAGAATTGTCGAGGCGGTGGATATGCTAACGTCGTCCACTCCGAACACCTTGCCGAACACCACGAGCCCCGCGACAACTATAAAGTCGGTGAGGCCGGCGGGGATCGATTTTTTGAAAACGTTGGTCAAAAACCTGCCCTTGATGAGATTGTGGTTCGGCTCAAGCGACAGGAAGAACGCGGGAGTTCCGATGGTGAACAGAGCCAGCAGCGACACCTGCGACGGCTCCATGGGATAGCCGCAGGCGACGATCACCGAAAACAGCGCGAGCAGCAGCGAGAATATGTTTTTCACAAGGAACATTCCCGCGGTGCGCTGAATGTTGTTTACCACTCTTCTGCCCTCGCTCACGACCGAAGGCATTTTTGAAAAGTCCGAATCGACCAGAACGAGCTGCGATACCTGCGACGCGGCTTCGGTGCCCGATGCCATGGCGATGCTGCAGTTGGCCTCTTTGAGTGCGAGAACGTCGTTCACGCCGTCGCCCGTCATGCCGACCGTCTTGCCGAGGGCCTTGAGCGCCAGAACGAACTGCCTCTTCTGCTCCGGCGTCACTCTGCCGAACACATTGTATTGCGCGCAGGCGTCGAGGATCGCCTGATCGGACGTGAGCGTCGAGGCGTCGATATACTTGTCCGCGCCCTCGATTCCCGCCTCCCGCGCGACTCTCGAGACCGTCACGGGATTATCGCCCGAGATGACCTTGACCTGAACGCCCTGACCCGCGAAATACTCAAACGTTTCCCTCGCGGTCGGGCGAATGGGGTTCTCGAGCAGCACAAAGCCGAGAGCGTCGGCGCGGCCGGTCAGAGCCTTTCCGTCCGCCTCGCCGTCGTATTCCGCGAAAACGATCACGCGGTAGCCCCGCGACGAGTATTCGTTTACTTTTTCCTTATATTTCTCAAAATCATCGCGCAGCACGAACTCGGGCGCGCCGAGAATGTATGTCTTGCCGCCAAGCTCGCAGCCGCTGTATTTATATTTTGACGAGAACGAGCATATCTTGTCCGGCTTCCTTCCCGTTGTCTGCGTGAAATACCGCTTGAGCGCGGCCATGGTGATATTGTCATTGTCCATCGCCGAAACCATGCTTCCGAGAACCGCGCACGCGGTTTCCCCGTCGCCGCCGCCCGCGGGCTCAAAGCGGCTGACCTTCATGGTGTTCTCGGTTATCGTTCCGGTCTTGTCCACGCACAGCACGTCAACGCGGGCGAGCGTCTCGATGCACTTCATGCTGCGCACAAGCACCTTCTGCCGCGCGAGGCGCATAATGCTCACAACCATCGCGACGCTTGCCAGAAGATACAAGCCCTCGGGTATCATTCCGATGACCGCGGCGACCATGCCCGTCACGCTATCGCGGAAGCCCGCGTGGTCAAAAAACATCTGCTGGACAAACAGCGTCAAGCCGATCGGGATTATGATCACGCCGACGATTTTTACGAGCTTGTCGAGTGCCCTTATCATCTCGGACTCCTCTTCTCTCTTGTCGTCGGTCGCCTTTTTGGTAAGCTTTGAGACATACGAGTCCTCGCCGACCTTAGTGAGCCGCGCCCTGCACGAGCCCGAAACGATGAAGCTGCCGCTCAGCAGCTCATATCCCGGCTTTTTCACGACCTCGTCGGCCTCGCCGGTTATCAGCGATTCGTTGACATACGCCGTGCCCGAAATGACGACGGCGTCGGCGGGGACCTGACTGCCCGCTGAAAGCACAACCAGATCGTCAAGCACAAGCTCGTTGACCGGCACGGTCTTTTCCGCGCCGCTTCTTATAACGACGGCCTTCGGGTCGCTGATTATCTTAAGGCTGTCAAGCGCCCGCTTTGAGCGGATCTCCTGCACAATTCCGATTATGGTGTTAAAAAATATAACGATCATAAACGTGAGGTTCCTGAACGAGCCCACGATTATAAGCAGAACAGCCAGCACCGCGAATATTAAGTTAAAATAAGTGAACACATTGTCTTTAACAATGTCGCTGTAGGTCCGTGTGGAGGTTTTCGCCGCGCTGTTCACCTTGCCCTCGGCCGCGCGCTGCCGCACCTCATCGGGCCCGAGCCCGTTATAATCGCCGCCCGATAACGCGGGCAGATTGTCTCCGTTTTCCATATGTCAGAATATTCCTCCGATGCAAATTTTAATGGCTCATTCATTATATAATATTTCCCAAAGAAAATCAAGTAAAATGTTTCCAAAGTTTGATTTTTAACAGAATATTCAAATTTTAATAATTTCAAAAATAGTGTTGTCTTAAAAAAATCGTTGTGCTATAATTTTTTATGCACGATTTTTAAAAGTCAATTACAGAATATTACAAAATTTTTACAATTTTTTCGGCTTTTGTTTCCAAATCTCTCGAAAGCCTTGACGCAGCGCGGATTGCGGCGGTTTTAAAATTGTAAAAATTTGTCGCGGATAGGTATTGATTTTTTTGAAAATATGTGTTATTATACTATATGTTGTGCCGCATAAATAAAAATGGACCTAAATATTGTGATTGATAAAACCGCGAAAAGCCCTGCGGCATGGCTAAAATTCAATTTTAACAGGAGTGTGCCATATGATAAAAATTATTAAAAAGGACGGAACGAAAGAAGATTATAACGTTCAAAAGGTTGTTACCGCGGTTAAGAAATCCGCTAACCGCGCGCTCATTACATTCACGCCCGAGGACCTTAACAACATCTGCTCGTTTGTGGACAGCAGAGTTTACACCATGGGTAAGGATGAGATCCATATCGCCGAGATGCACAACATTGTTGAGGGCGCTCTCGATATGGTCAACCCGATCGTCGCAAAGAGCTACCGCGACTACCGCAACTATAAGCAGGACTTTGTCCACATGCTTGACGAGGTTTATCAAAAGAGCCAGGCGATCATGTACATTGGCGACAAGGAGAACTCCAACTCCGACTCGGCGCTGGTTTCGACAAAGCGCTCGCTCATATTCAACCAGCTTAACAAAGAGCTTTATCAAAAGTTCTTTATGACCGTTGAAGAGCTCCAGGCCTGCCGCGACGGTTATATTTACGTTCATGACATGTCCGCGAGACGCGACACCATGAACTGCTGTCTCTTTGACGTAAAAAGCGTGCTGACAGGCGGATTTGAGATGGGCAATCTGTGGTATAACGAGCCCAAGACTCTCGACGTTGCATTTGACGTTATCGGCGACATAGTACTGTCGGCCGCAAGCCAGCAGTACGGCGGATTTACCGTGCCCGAGGTCGATAAGATCCTCGCGCCCTACGCCGAAAAGACATATAAGAAAAACAAGGCCCGCTACCTGAGTATGGGCGTTTCCGAGGAAATCGCCGAAAGAGAGACCATGAAGGATGTTAAGCGCGACTTCGAGCAGGGCTTCCAGGGCTGGGAATATAAGTTCAACACGGTCGCCTCGAGCCGCGGTGATTATCCGTTTATCACCGTTACCGCGGGCCTCGGCACCGCCAAATTTGAGAAAATGGCGACGATCGCTCTGCTGAACGTCCACAAGAACGGCCAGGGCAAAAAAGAATGCAAAAAGCCCGTTCTGTTCCCCAAAATCGTTTTCCTTTACGACGAGGAGCTCCACGGCCCCGGCAAAGAGCTTGAGGACGTGTTCCGCGCAGGCGTTGAGTGCTCGGCCAAGACCATGTATCCCGACTGGCTGTCGCTGACCGGCGAAGGCTATGTCGCGAGCATGTACAAGAAATATAAGAAGGTCATCTCTCCCATGGGCTGCAGAGCGTTCCTCTCGCCTTGGTACGAGAGAGGCGGCATGGAGCCCGCCGACGAGAACGATGTTCCCGTATTTGTCGGCCGCTTCAATATCGGCGCGGTTTCGCTCAATCTGCCCATGATCTACGCAAAGGCCAAGAAAGAGAGCAAGGATTTCTACGAGGTTCTTGACTATTACCTTGAGCTCATCCGCCGCCTGCATATCCGCACATATGAATATCTCGGCGAGATGCGCGCCTCGACCAATCCTCTGGCGTACTGCGAGGGCGGCTTCTACGGCGGACACCTCAATTTCCACGACAAGATAAAGCCCCTGCTCAAGAGCGCGACCGCTTCGTTCGGCATCACCGCTCTTAACGAGCTGCAGCAGCTCCACAACAAGAAGTCAATGGTCGAGGACGGCACGTTCGCGCTTGAGGTTATGGAGCACATCAACAAAAAGGTCGCCGAGTTCAAGGCCGAGGACGGACACCTGTACGCGCTTTACGGCACGCCCGCGGAGAGCCTTTGCGGACTCCAGGTGCAGCAGTTCAGAAAGAAGTACGGCATTGTCGAGAACGTTTCCGACCGCGAGTATGTCACCAACAGCTTCCACTGCCACGTTACCGAGGACATAAGCCCAATAAAGAAGCAGGACCTCGAAAAACGCTTCTGGGATTTGATGAACGGCGGAAAGATACAGTATGTAAAATATCCTATTGACTACAACAAGAAGGCTATCGAGACGCTTATCCACCGCGCGATGGACATGGGCTTCTATGAGGGAGTCAACCTCTCGCTCGCCTACTGCGACGACTGCGGCCATCAGGAGCTCGAGATGGACGTTTGTCCGAAGTGCGGCAGCAAGAATCTGACCAAGATCGACCGCATGAACGGTTATCTCTCGTACTCGAGAGTAAAAGGCGACACGCGCCTCAACGACGCCAAAATGGCCGAAATCAGAGACAGGAGAAGTATGTAAACCATGCGCTATCACAATATAACAAAAGATGATATGCTGAACGGCGACGGCCTTCGGGTCGTGCTGTGGGTGGCCGGCTGCGAGCACGGCTGCCCCGGCTGCCAGAACCCGGTCACATGGGACGAAAACGGCGGTCTGCCCTTCGGCGAGGCGGAGCGCGAGGAGCTATTCACCGAGCTTGACAAGGACTATATCTCCGGCATAACCTACAGCGGCGGCGACCCGCTTCATCATGCGAACCGCGATGACATCGCCGCCCTCGCCAAGGAGATACGCGAAAAATATCCGTCCAAAACTCAGTGGCTCTACACGGGCTATGACTATGAGGAGATCTGCGATCTGCCGGTTATTAAATATCTCGACGTGATCGTTGACGGAAAATTCATCCAGGAGGCCTTTGATCCGAAACTTTTCTGGAAGGGCAGCCCGAACCAGCGCGTCATTGACGTAAAGAAAACGCTTGAGGTCGGAAGCATAGTTCTTCACACCGCGTAGCTATAAAACAGAGGTAAAACATGAAAGGTATTGCAAAATTTGAAAAAGTCAGCCCCGGTCAGTTCAAAGAGGCCATGGGCGGCATTATCGAAAGCGACGACAAGATCAACGAAATTTATTCCGGGATCAAGCTCCCGCGCCGCGCCACAGCGGGCAGCGCGGGATATGATTTTTTTTCGACGCTCGATTTTGAGCTCGCCCCCGGCGAGACAGTGACGGTTCCGACCGGAATAAGGGCGCGGATCGACGACGGCTGGGTCCTCTGCCTCTATCCCCGGAGCGGGCTCGGCTTTAAGTTCAGGCTCCAGCTCAACAACACGGTCGGAATAATCGACAGCGATTATTACAATTCCGACAACGAGGGGCATATTTTCATCAAAATAACAAATGATACAAACATGGGAAAGACCGTGTCTATCAGCCGCGGCGACGGCTTCGCGCAGGGCATTTTCACACCCTACGGCATAACGGTCGACGATGACGCCGACGGCGTCCGCAACGGCGGCTTTGGAAGTACGTCGCAACACGCTTCGCTTGCTTAATTTGCGATTAAAAATCTTTTATTTAAAAATTATTTTTGGAAAACACGTGAATTCCCAAAGTAAATTCCAGAGTGAGGAGGAAGTGGCATTTAGAGCGGGAAAAGGGCGGAAATAAGTA
>CANRGH010000023.1 GCA_947630135.1 uncultured Monoglobus sp. | reverse complement strand
GCGGGTAGGTTGCTTTGGTACTTTTTTATTTATTTTGATATAGAGAAGGTAATCAAAATGATGAAACGGCAAAATTATAAGAATTATACACAAAATGTGCCTTTCTCCGACATTTGTCGGGGGGGGGTAATTTTAATAATTTAAAAAACGCGGCCGACGCGGCCCGCGCTTTAACCGCGCGCGAAAATAAAACCATAACGGCATAGGGACATTGCGTCCCTATGCCGTTTTTGCTTTGCCCCCAATTCGTAGGGGACGGCGCCCTCGACGTCCCTAAAAGGCTCCACTTGGGGGGAGCTGGATTTCCGCCGTAAGGCGGAAAGACTGAGGGGGGAACCCTAATCACTATTAGCTAATCGCTAATCACTATGCTGACTGAGAGGGGAACACTAATCACTATTACCTAATCGCTAATCACTACGTTCGTAGGGCCGGATGCCCACATCCGGCCGGCGGGACGCCGAGGGCGCCGTCCCCTACGACAAAAGCGCGCAAAATCCGTAGGGGCGGACGACCCGGCCGCCCGCAAAAACGCCTCCCTCTTTGAGGGAGGGGGACTAGGGCCGGAGCCGCGGAGCGGGTTCGTTGCACCACGGTATTCCGTTTCCATGAATAAATGAGGCCACAAATCATTAACGTTTGCGGAAATGACGCGACAGCGGTGGAAGGAGTAAGCGCGCCGATCTCCCTCAGTCGCCTTCGGCGACAGCTCCCTCCCGGAGGGAGCCGTAAGACGAGGCGTTCTAATCGCTAATCACTACGTTCGTAGGGCCGGATGCCCACATCCGGCCGGCGGGACGCCGAGGTCGCCGTCCCCGACAAAAGCGCGCAAAATCCGTAGGGGCGGATATTATCCGCCCGCGGCGGCATGTGGGCATGCCGCCCTACACCATAATAAATTAACGGACAATTCCACACCTTATTACGGGTAACCCAAACCACGAAAAAAATAAATTAATATAAAAATCTTAAAGAAAGAAAGGGAATTAAAATGAGGAAAAGAAGAATTTTATCGCTGTTGCTGGCAGTGGCAGTAATGGCAACAATGTTAATCGCGATACCACTGACCGCAAGCGCGGAGGGTGGCGACACGGTTTATACATGGGATTTTACAAGTAGTGAATTTTTTTCGGAAAGAGTAGATCAGAATACTCCTAATATAAAATCCGATCAAAATGAAGAGACAGCTATTTTATCAAATCCGGGATCAAGATTAAGCACAAATCCGAGTAATATTCCGCCTTTGAATGCAAAACTCGACGACAAAGTCAATAATGCGTTAAAGTTTGATGTGCCGGATGGCTCAACCGCTACTTTATATATTCAAGTCGGTTCGGGATCAAAAAGCAAAGAGTTTAAATTATATAAGGATGGAAACATCGAAAGTCCTGTTTTGGACCAAACTATTGCAGACTCAAACAAGTTCTATATTTTTACGACTAAATTGGATTGCGGGCAGACTTACTATTTTGATTCAACCGCACAAAGTTTTCTTTTGGGAAAAATCGTTCTTATTGTAACGCCTGTCGATAGTCAGCCGGAAACTCATGTGATTCTCGATAAGTCGGAACTGACCGTATCCGAGGGTCTTAGTGCCGAGTTAAACGCAACAGTAATTGGCGGCGAAAACGAAAAAGTAACGTGGTCAATAGATAGCACGAATTATGCAAAGTATGATGTAGATGGGTCGGATGGCAATAAGATAACGATTACCGGAAACAAGGCAGGAAGTGCTCAAATAGCTGCGAAATTACAATCCGATAGCAGTAAATCAGCAACATGTAATGTAACGGTTAAACCTCAGCCGATTGTGCCCGGAGTTGAGGGCGCTGTTGATCAATTAAGACCGGTGACCGAGACTACGACGTTTGAAATACTTGACGAAGCAGTGAAAGTTGGAGCTGACACAAGCGTTGCTCCATATGAGAATGGAAAATTATATTTTGAAGGATATGTGGCCTCCGCCGGCAGTGCTTCAAATAGATATTTGGCCAAAACCAGTTATGATGTAAATGATACTAAGAATAGCAGCAAAGGTATATCAGTAAATGTCAATGAGATTTTTGCTATAAAGCTTTCGATGGGCAGTGAAATAAAAGTTAATATAACAAGCACCTCTACATCGGCTACTCGTCATGGTAAACTTTTATCAGCCCTTTCGTCTAGTGACTATTTAGTTCAAACAGATGATTTAAAAAGCACAACGAATCCGGATCATGCAGCATTGATGACATATACGGCAAAAAGCGAGGATGAAATCGTATATATTTCTGCAGATGGAGAGTGCGTCATTTCACAAATTCAAGTTACGGTTCCCGATTCTGCGGAATATTTCGGAAATGGAAAGGCTGATTCGGGTTGGTATGAAAAAGATGGCGCAAAGGAGGGCGTTATCCGTTTCCTGCAGCAGTTTAAAGGACAGAGTCAAGGAACTGTCAAGAAATATGGTTTTTACTTTATAGACCCCAAGGGAAATATCGAAAAAGCTAAGATAACAGAGGAAAAAGAATTGACAGATGAAGGCATATATGCCGACCTTTACGGCATAACGAATGGCGACACAAAAACATATTCGGCTAAAGCTTTTGTTACAATTGATGACGGCGGTACACAAACAACGTACTGGTCAGGCAAAATTGACGGCAGCGTAAGTGACTGGACTTCAAATGATTATAAAATAGATAACTATAAGCCCGGAGAATAGATGATCGTAAAAAGAAAGGAGTAATGAAAAATATGAGAAGTTTAAGAGAATACAAGTCGCCGAAAGCGGAAGTAACTGTTTTTGAATGCGAGGATATTATAACAAAAAGTCTTGCGAACAGTGTAGGTGAAAGCGGTCTTGAACACAGCGCAAAGTCATATGTTAAAGTAGGAAACGGCGCAAGTTGGAGCGACATTTATGGCGGCCAGTAATTTGGTGAGTTTTGGAACAGGCCCATCCGGGCCTGTTCCGCCAAAGGCTCCCCTTGTGGGGAGCTGGATTTCCGCCGTAAGGCGGAAAGACTGAGAGGGGATATAAACCAATGAGAACCCCTCTCCGTCGCCTTCGGCCATGTCCGCTCACGTTAATGATTTGTGGCCACATTTATCCGAGGAAACGGAATACGGTTGTGTCACGAACCCGCTAACGCGGCTTCGGCCGCAGCCACCTCTCCCTAGGGAGAGGCAGAGCGGGCGGATAATATCCGCCCCTACATGTTCCGGAGATATGGCGGGAACGCCGCGAACACACAAATTCCGAAAACCTGTAGGGGCGGCAACCTGCCGCCCGGCCTAATCACTATTCGCTAATCGCTAATCGCTACGTTGATCTTTCGGATCAGCGCGGGGTTGAATCCCTTCTCGGTTTCGGAACTCATCCATGATAGAGACGTGTCAACTAATCAACGAACCAACCACGACACTTCCGATTTCGATTTTTATTTGCCCGCGCTGATCCGAAAGATCACGACAAAACACGGCTCGGAAAAGAGCCGTGTTTTGTTATATAAACGAATTTTTTTCTTTAAGGAGCAGGCCGTATTTTTTCTTGACTCTGTCAAGCTTAGCCAGCATCGGCTTTGCCAGCAGGGCCAGGAACACCGCTGTTGACGCGCCGTGCAGGGCGTCAAACGGCAGGCCGGTCAGATAGCAGGTCACGAGCGCGGGCGCGTTCAGCTCGCTGCCCGCCATTATGAGCGACGCGGGGTTCATTATCCCGCCGTACACTATAACGGTCGCCAAAAATCCGAACACGCACACGGGCCACGCCGTTTTGGGCAGGGCCTCTTTTTTGTACATGAACCCGGCGAGCAGCCCGACAGCGCCCATCGCGAGCATCTGCCACGGCGTCCACGGGCCCTGCCCCACAAAAATATTCGACACGAACGCGGTGATCACGCCGATCATAAATCCGCGCTGAGAGCCGAGCGCCATGCCCGAGATTATTATGATCGCGAGCGTGGGCTTAAACTGCGGCACCATATAAAACGCGACTCGGCCGATAACGCCCAGCGCGCACAGCACCGAGATCGTCACGAGCTCGCGCGCCTTCGGCTTCCGCCCCTCGAACATTATCACAAACGGCAGGATCGCCAAAAGTATCAGCGCCGCGCTGATGTAATAATACGGTCTGCTATTAATGAACTTCGTTCCGAGGAATATCACCGCCGGCATCAGCAGCAGCGACAGCAGGGCGAAAAAGATCGAGCCCTTTGCCGCGCCGTCAGTCATGACGCCGTTTTTGATCTGTTTCATCTGTGAGGTGTCGGGCGGAGGGCCGCCTCCGCCGTCCTTGGGCTTCGGCTTGATCGGAGCGGGCGTGCCGCCGATCGCGTAGATAACGTCGTCGACCGTTATCGCGTCGGGGATTATGTGCCGCGCTATGCGGTTAGCCGCCGTGGTGTAGAAATTATTGCCCGCGAAAAACGCCCGCGGCTCGTCCTTTGATATTATTTCGCCGTCGAACAAAAACGCGCAGTTGTCGGCGTATCGGGCGCAGAACTCTATGTCGTGCGACACCATGATTATCGAGATGCCTCGCAGCTTCAAGTTGAGCAGAATTCCGGCAAGCTTTTTCTTAAAGTGCGCGTCAAGGCCCTTGGTGGGCTCGTCCAGAAGCAGGATGCGGGGCCGCCTGAGCAGGACCTTCGCGAGCGCCGCGCGCTGCTGCTCGCCGCCCGAAAGATCGTATGGGTGCATGTAAAGCAGGTCGTTTAAGTCGCACAGCTTGATTATATTCTGCAAATATCCGTCGTCCTTGAGCGAGACGCCCTGCATAAGGTCATCCGCGACCGTGTCTTTCTCGAAGATCGTGGTCGGGTCCTGCGGCAGCAGGCATATCTTGTTGCCCATGTCGTCGACCTTGCCTCGGTACGGCGCGTTGGTGCCCGACAGTATGGACAAAAACGTGGTCTTGCCAACTCCTGTGCTGCCGACCAGAGCCTGCCATTCGCCGCTGTGCAGCGTCAGAGAAATGTTTTTCAGTATATCGTTTTCGCGCTTCTGGTACCTGAACCAGATATTTTTGGCGCGGAGCACGGTCTTGTCGGTTTTGTAGCCCAATTTTTTAATCGGCACCGGGCGGATCTCGCGGTCCTTTACATACTCGCTTATCCATTCCCTGCCCTCGCGGACCGTGAGCGGGCAGTTCATGCCGCTGTCCACCGAAGCGAAGATCTGCGCCGGGGCGGGCATGGCCGAGAACATCTCGCTGCCCTCGTTCCGAAGCTGCATAATAACGCGCCGCGGCTCGTTGTCGGCGATGATCCTGCCGTCCTCCATAACGATCATTCTGTCGGATATCGGAACGACTTCTTCAAGATTGTGGGCAGAGATAAGGATCGCGGTGCCGAATTCGAGGTTGATCTTAAGCAGCATCTGCATAAAATCGCCCGCGGATATCGGGTCAAGCTGGGCCGTGGGCTCGTCCAGAATGAGTATTTTAGGCTCAAGCACCATGACGGACGCGAGGCTCAGAAGCTGCCTCTGGCCGCCCGAGAGCGTTGACGTCTCGCGGTAGAACCACGACTGGAGTCCGAAAAAGCTCGCCATTTCCGAGACGCGGAGGCGTATCTCGTCGGTGCTGTAACCGAGGCTCTCAAGGCCGAAGGCCATCTCGTGCCACACCTTGTCGGTCACGATCTGGCTCTCGGCTTTCTGCATAACAAAACCGATGTCCGAAGCCTGATCGCCGAGTGGCACCTTGTCAAGCTCTTTTCCCATGAACCTGACCGAGCCCGAGCGGTAGCCGCCGGGCAAAAGCGCGGTTTTGAGCTGTTTTAAGAGGCTGGTTTTGCCGCAGCCCGATTTTCCGCATAGGGTGATGAACTCACCGCTTTTTATGTCAAAGCTTATGTCCCGCAGGGCGAAGCCGTTCCGCCCGTTGGTGTAGGAAAAGTTCAGATCCTTGATTGAAAATAGTTCCATTTTATATCCTCCGTAAGGTTGATTATCATAGGCGTAACGCAGAGCAGAGCGTAGCATATATATCCCGCGATCGAGATCGGGGTGACGCTCATCGAGTAGTATGGGTAAAACTCAACGCGGGCGCAGCCGAGCACGGTCAGAAAGATCTGCGCGGCGATCAGCAGGGCCAAGATTACCAGAACGGCTCCGTCCCTCGAATAGAATCGATAGCGCGAAAAGGCTGTTCTGCCCTTTAAGCCGTAGCCGCGCGAATTCATTGAGTCCGCCGTGATTATCGAGTTCTCAAGCGACCATGTGAGCATGATCGAAAACACGTTGGCGCCGTGCTTTATCTTTGAGATAACGCCGTTTTTGCCGCCCGCCTTGACAAGGCTCTTCTGCGCCGTCACGACCGAATGGTGCTGTTGGCGGAACCGCGGGATAAATCGCAGGACCATTGAAAGCACAAGCGACAGCGACGGTATTATCCGACCGAACAGATATATGAATTTGTCAGACGTGATGACCTTGTTGAAGCAGAAAAACCAGAGTATCACATCGGCAAGCAGCGCTGCGGCGCACAGGCCGTAGACTATCGACTCGAGGGTTATCGGGTTGCCGGTGGGCAGATAGGTCAGAACCGTCATGCCGTTGTGGTTGAACGCTATGTTTATAAATGCGGCGAACAGCCCTATCGGAAGTATTATGAGCATGCTGAATTTGAGCGACCGCGCGCCGCCCATGTAAATCGAGTATATGAGCGCCGCGGCCAGCGAGATCGCGACCAGAGGCGGGCTCATATATATCGCCGCGAATACGATCACAGCGGCGAAGTATAAAAAGTTTACAGTCGGATGGAACCGTGAAAATTCGTCACGCATAAATTTCTCCTAATATATCATTGCCCAGATCTAATGTGTAGTACCAGCGCACATCGTCGCCGGGCTTTATTTCATATTTATCGCAGCCCACTCCGGGCTTCTCGCCGTTCACGAAATACACCCAGCCCGAGTTAGGGCCGCAGTCAAACTCATACAGTGAGTTTATGCCCTCGATATACTTCGAGCCGAAGCCCGGAGAGGACGAAAACTCCATAGGTATCCCGTTTTCCCGCGTGATACGCTGCAGCAGGTCAAAAACGCTGTCGCCGTCTTTGACTTCGGGGCTGCCGCCGTAGAGCACGCCGTTCTGCGGCAGAGCGGAGCGGAGGCTTTCGCTCAACCCCGTGTATTCAAGCGCCTTTGAGCAGTCGATCAAAAACGCGCAGGTGCTTTTGCTGCTTTCGGGAGCGGCGGGCTGTTGCTCGGGCCGGGCAGCGCTTTCGCCGTCCGGGGCCGCGTTTTCTGCGGAATTTTCAGAGCTTGAAGCGGCGCTTATGTCCGTATCCGCATTTTCATTTGTGACAACGTTTCGCTCTGCGGATGTTCCGTTGTTTTCGGTTCGCGCCGCGCCGCCTGTATCGCCAATCGCGTTTTTCGCGGCGGTGGAAGGCGCGGGTGCCGCGTTCGGTTCGGCGCTTGCCGCGGGCTGCTGCGCTTCCGAGCTCAAGCCGTCCGGCGAGAACCTGCTTTCGGTCCTTATTCCAGCGTATGTCTCGTCCGCTGCCGAAGGTTCGGGTGCGGGCCTGTTACCGCCACATCCGGCGAGGAACAGGCAAAGCGCGGCGGCAAGCGGGATAATTAATCGTTTTTTCATTCCGTGTTACACTTTCTGTCTGTTGTGTTTTTATCTTTGGCTCTCAAGATACGCCTGCGACGCGTCGAACCATATTGAGTCATAAACCAGCGTCTTCGGCGTTCCCTCGGGCGCGGTCAAGGCAAGCAGGGCTTGCTCCGACGCCATTTGATCGGGCGCGGAGTCAGAGGCGAGGTGCGCGTAGCCCCCGCCGCTCTTGCGGAAGAGTTCTAAGCCGTCGGACGGGGTCTTGCCGTTTTTCACAAAAAATCTGTTGTCGGGCCTTAAACCGTGCCGCTTCATGGCGATGATCACCTGCGCTGTGCTTTCGCAGCTCGCCTCCTCGCCGCTTGTCGGCGCGAAGCTGCCGTCGCCCGCCTGCACGGATGAAAGATACAGAAATCCGCGGTTGATCGCGCGGTCGGTCTCAATATTCGTGTTATAAAGCGACAAGGCCGCGACCGCCATCGCCGTTATGTCGGTGTCGGGCGTGCCCTCGCTCAAGGCGAAGGAGCCGTCCGCGCTCTGGCGGCTCAAAATATATTCGACATATCTGTCTCTTGTCACAGTGTCTTGATCGCCGAGGGCATGTTTGGCCTCAAGAGCGAATATAGGGCCGTTAATGCCCTGGTTTGTCACTTTGTCATAATCGTTCACATAGGCGCCTAGTCCGTAGGTATCATTCTGATCCAGCTCGCGCAGCGCGAGAGCAATTCTTGAATAGTCGGTATAGCGATTGATGCTCCCGCCGTTTTCTTTCATAAAATCGCCGAGCCTGCGCAGATAGCCGTCAAAATACGCGTCCGCCGTGATGCCCGAGCGTTTTATGCCGATCACCGCCCATTCGCCGCCGACCGAGCCCGGCGCGGGCGACATGGCGGCCGTCCGAACATAGTTCGCGGTCTCGGTGGTTTTGAAGTCTGTATCCGCCGCGAAGCAGCCAAACGGCACTGTAAGCAGCGCGATGAAAATTATTAAAGCGTTTTTGAGTTTCATAGCATTATCTCCGTTTTGTCTGATATGTTTATATTAACATTTTTGGAGCCTTGTGTCAACAAAGATTATTTCCGAAAGGCGATATTGTCGCCCCTGTCCGTTACCACGCGGTAGCCGGCCGCCTCGACCCGCCTTTCAAGGCAGCCGCGGCACTCGGCCGCCTCCTCGCCTGTGCATATTTTGTTTTCGTAAAGCTCGTATTTTTTTCGGACCGAAACGGGCGAAAGATTGGGCATGACCACGTTGGCGCCGGCCTTAAGGCCCATTTCGCGGCCGAGCGGATGTATCGTGCCGAGCGCGGTGGTGGCGGGTATGAGCGCCTCGGGGAACATGAGGCGCAGGATCGAGATCAGCCTTAAACAGAGCTCAAGGCTGCCGCTTTTGAATTCCTTAAAAGGCGTGTCCGCATGAGTGATGTACGGGCCTATTCCGATCATGTGCGGGCCGAGCTGTTTTAAAAATTTCAAGTCCGAGATCAGGTTGTCCGTTGTCTGGTACGGCGAGCCGACCATAAAGCCCGAGCCGACCTGATAGCCTATCTCTTTGAGGTCGAACAGGCAGCGTTTTCGGTTGTCAAGGCTCATGGATGCGGGATGCAAACGCGAGTAATGTTCCGCGTCCGCCGTCTCGTGCCGCAGCAGATAGCGGTCGGCGCCCGCGTCAAAATAGGCCTTATAGCCCTCCCGCGACTTTTCGCCAATCGACAGGGTTATGGCGCAGTCGGGATAATTTTTTCTTATATCCGACACGATCCTGCAGATGAGCTCGTCGCTGTAATGCGGGTCCTCGCCGCCCTGAAGCACAAAGGTGCGGAACCCGAGATCATATCCCTCTGCGCAGCATTCAAGAATTTCCTCGCGGCTTAATCGGTACCGCTCCGCGTTTTTGTTGGAGCGCCGTATTCCGCAGTAGTAGCAGTCGTTTTTGCAGCAGTTGGTAAATTCGATAAGGCCGCGGATATACACGTCCTCGCCGTAAACGCTTCTGCGGACCCTGTCCGCCGCCTCGCGCAGCTCATCATCGTGCGCATCCGTCTCAAGCAGTGCGCGCAGCTCGCTGTCTGTTAAATTTTTATCCGTCTCAAGGCGGGTTATCAAACTCATATTCTCACTCGCTTTGTTTTAAAATAAAAAGCCCGGCCGAGCCGGGCTTTGGCTGTTATTGTTCTTTTTTAACTTTTATCGCGAAGTACAAATAGATCGCGGGGATCAGAAGCGATACCAATGAGCTTATTATGTTCGACGCCATGCTGCCGCCCGTGCCGTTTGACGCCGATTGAGCGGTTGAGAAGCATGAAGAGAACATCTCGATAAAAAACAGGATAAATCCCATAACGTACGCTTTGCCGATTTTCGTCTGATCCTTCGCCGCTTTAAGGCCGAATATTCCGGTGATGAGCATAATTATCGAGGAAATAAGAGATATAATGCCGAGAACGATCATCATCGAGCTCAGCTCCTGAACCTCGTCGGCGGTAATTGGATCACCGGTTTCGGTGGTCAGGTCGCTGATGTCGGTCTCGCTTAAATAAGCCGAACCCGCGCCGCCCGCCAGCATAATTACGGAGCCGAGTATCGCGACGATCGCAAGAATAATCAGAATTATCGAAATAACTCTAAGTCCCTTTTGTGAGCTCGTCATAATTTTGTCTCCTTTCATATTTTTTGATTTTTATATGTAAATTATACCATAAAAAATGAAAGGTTTCAATAAAAATCATGATTTTTAATCGTTTTGTAATAATGCTATTTTCTTATTTCCCGCATAAAGGCCTCAACACGGTTAAGAGCCTCGTTTATGTTTTTTATCGAATACGCGTATGAGCAGCGTATAAAGCCCTCGCCGCTCTCGCCGAACGCGTTGCCGGGCACGACCGCCAGCTTTTTGCTGTGAAGCAGCGTCTCGCAGAACGTGTTTGAGTCCATTCCCGAGCTCTTGATGCAGGGGAAGCAGTAGAACGCGCCCTTGGGCTCAAAGCAGTCGAGGCCGATGGCGTTGAAGCCTCCGACGATGACCTGCCTGCGGTAGTTGTAGTCTTCGCGCATTGCGCTGATGTCCGCGTCGCCGTTCCGCAGCGCCTCGATCGCCGCGTATTGGGCCGTTGTGGGGGCCGACATTATCGCGTATTGATGTACTTTTGTCATGGCCTTGATGATCGCCGGGTGCCCCAGCGCGTAGCCGAGGCGCCAGCCCGTCATCGCGTAGCTTTTTGAAAATCCGCTGACGATAACCGTGCGCTCGTACATTCCGTCAAGCTCCGCGATCGAGACGTGGCGCTCGTCGGTGTAGGTCAGCTCGGCGTATATCTCGTCTGAGAGCACCATTATATTTGTGTTCCGCAGGACCTCGGCTATCCCCTCAAGGTCGGCGCGGGTCATGATCGCGCCCGTGGGGTTGTTGGGATAAGGCAGCACCAGTACGCGCGTTTTCGGCGTTATGGCGGCCTTGAGCTCGTCCGGGGTCAAGCGGAAGTCGTTTTCGGCCTTGGTCTCAATGGCGATCGGCACGCCGCCCGCGAGCCGGACCAACGGCTTGTAGCACACAAAGCTCGGCTCGCAGACAAGAACCTCGTCGCCGGGATCAAGTACCGATCTTAAAAACAGGTCAATGGCCTCGCTGCCGCCCACTGTCACGACCGACTGGGAAAGCGGGTCATATTTCAGATCAAAGCGGCGCTCCATGTATTTGCTTATCTCAATTCTGAGTTCTTTAAGGCCGGAATTTGAGGTATAGTGAGTGTGCCCTTTTTCGAGAGAATATATACCCTTGTCTCTGATATGCCACGGGGTCACAAAATCCGGCTCGCCCACGCCGAGCGAGATGCAGTCCTTCATCTCGGCGGCGATGTCGAAAAATCGGCGTATGCCCGATGGAGGCATGTTTGACACAACGCTGTTGATCATGCTCTCGGGGTTAAAGCTTGAGCTCATAAGGAAATTACCTCCCTGTCGTCATTCTCCGGAAGGTCGCACACAACGCCGTCAAACTTATAGCGCTTTAAAACAAAGTGGGTGGCGGTTCCGACAACCGAGTTCATCGTAGCCAGATGCTCGGAGATAAACGACGAGATCTCGCGGATGTTGGAGCCCTCGATCGTGATGCCGAAGTCGTAGCTTCCGCTCATCAGGTTGATCGACTTGACCTCGGGGTACTGGTATATCCGCTCCGCGATCCGATCAAAGCCGAGGCTCTCCATCGGCGTCACGCGGAGCTCAATATAGGCTGTCACCGAGTCGGGGCCGTAAGCCTTGTCCCAGTTGACCTTGGCGCCATAGCCCAATATAACGCCCTCGCTCTCAAGCTCGGCGATAAGCGCCGCGACCTCCTCGGTCGTGGAGCCGATCATTTTCGCGATCTCATCGTTTGAAATTCTGCAGTCCTTGTGAAGAATGTCAAGAATTTTGCTTTTTAATGTGTTTGCCATAAAAATACCTCCCAACGTAGTGATTAGTGATTAGCGAATAGTGAACGTAGTGATTAGTGATTAGCGAATAGTGATTAGTGAACTTGTTCAATCAGGTGATGCCGCTCAGTTCTTGGTAGAGCATTTTGGCGTAGCTGTCGGTCATGCCGCAGATGAAGTCGGTCACAAGCAGCAGCCTCAGATACAGCTTTTCGTGCTCCTGTCTGCCCTTTGAGCAGAATTTGTAGCTTTGGATATAATTGTCAGAGATTATGCTCATAAGCTTTTGGTCGATCGACGATAAAGTTTTTTCCGTGTCGTAATTCACCGCCGCGCCTGCGAATTTGTCAAGCAGGAAATTCAGCATGGTTCCCGCGGCGATCTCAAGCCGAACGATCGGAGCCGACAAAAACGCCCGCTGATAGGCGATCTCGCCCAAAGCCTCCGATATGGGGAAAGCCGCCGACGCGCTGAGCAGATCGGTCTTCATATCCCCGTCCATAATTGCCTTATAATTTTCGCAAAACGCTTTTGTTGCCTCGCGCAGCATATGGGTCTGGACCGAGATTATCCAGTTCTGCACCGCGTTCACGTCCGGATTTGCGATCCCGCGCTCAAGCGCGCGGCCGCGCAGCGTTTCAAGGCGTTTGATAAGCTTTAGATACTCTTTTTTCTCGTTCTCGTTTCGGGCTTTGAGCATGTGCCGCTCGGACGTAAGATCGCCCATAAGCTCGTCAAAGCTTACCAGACCTTTTTTGACCGCGTCCTCAATATCGGCAGTTTTGTACGCTATGTCGTCCGCCGCCTCTAAAAGATACGTCAGCGGGTAGCGGTTGCGGCCCGCGCCCGTCGCGGTAGTTATTTCCTCAAATATATCGCTTTCGGCTAAGTAATAGCCCATTTTTTTATCTTTTATGTTGCCGCTCTTTTTGTTTATGCCGACCGAGGGCACCGGGTATTTGATTATCGTGTTGAGCAGCGCGTAGGTCAGGTGCATTCCGTTTTCATCAACCAGATAATGGAGCTTGGTCAAAAGCCGCAGCGCCTGCGCGTTGCCCTCAAAATGCAGCAGATCATTCTGCATCTGCTCGGTGAGCAGGCAGTCGTCGTCAAGCCTCTCAAGATTGTCCTCGAACCAGTCGCGGATCGCGGTCTCGCCGAAATGCCCGAACGGCGGGTTGCCAATATCGTGCAGCAGGCCGGCACATTCAAGGATGCTGCAGGCCGCGCCGCGCACGCTCTCGTCAACCTCGGGATCGAGACCGTTGTTTATAATATAAGTGAAGCACGACTGCCCCAGCGACTTCGCGAACGACGATACCTCAAGCGAGTGCGTCAGCCTCGTGCGGACAAAGTCGCTCTTGTCAAGCGGAAAGACCTGCGTCTTGTCCTGCAGTCTGCGGAACGACGCGCTGCCGATAATGCGGTGGTAGTCCCGCTCAAACTCGGTGCGCAGATCGTCCGACTGTTTTTTCGCGACGCTGCCCTTTCTCTTGTCGGACAGCAGTTTTTTCCAGTTCATAAATTTTCCTCCGTTAGTTCGGGTGAAAGCCTTTGCCCCTGCGTTTTTGAAAGCTGCAAGGTTTTATCATGCCGTAGGGGCGGATATTATCCGTCCGTCCGTATATCCGAGATAAATCAGCGGCTGCGCATCGGGAAGAAGTCGAACCGCGGCTCCAGGAATTTGATAGGATGCTCGGTCTCGCCCTTCGACTCGCAGAACTCGGTCAGCGTCTCAAAAATGTGCTCCCAGCTCCAGATGTCCTCGTCAAGGTTCAGATATTCCCTCAAAAGCTCGGTTCCCTCGGGAGCGATCGGGTGCATGAGCGACATGGCCGTTCTGACCATGTGCAGCGTGTCGGTGATGACTTGGTTCCGCGCCTTATCGTCACTCTCGGCCTCTTTGATATTCTTTGCCCAGAACTTGTTGGCGTCTCTGATATATGTGTCCATAAGGCTCATGATCGAATGGAACTCAAACTTATACATCATGCGCTCGTATTTCAGTATGGTTTCCTTGGCGTAATGCAGGACCTCGTCCGACACTTTGCCCATGGGCAGCTTTGACTCGCCGTATTTCTGTATGGTATAGAAGCAGGAGCGCGCCACGCGGTTAAACACGCCCGAGAGCATCTTACCCTCGCGCTCGACGGGATCGGGATCGCGCTCGTTCGCGTCGGGGTTCAGCGGCTTCGGCCTGAAGCTGACGCTCTTGAGGCTCAAGCCGAGGCCCAGGAAGTGCGCCCTGAGCTGCTCGGCGGTGTAATATTCAAGCAGGTCGGCGGCTATTGGCGGCTTGACGTCGCCGCTGCTGCTTGCCTTTTTGTTTAAGAATAAGATATGGTTGTTGGCGACCAACGTCGGCAGGATCATCTGTCCGTCCTTGGGGTCGGCGGTGATGCCGTCTTTGCCCTGAAGCGCCATAAACATTGCCATTTCGGCTATGCCGTAGAAATATATATTGTCCTGGCCGATAAACTGATAAACCTCCGCGTC
Source organism: uncultured Monoglobus sp. (assembly GCA_947630135.1). Classification (GTDB taxonomy): domain Bacteria; phylum Bacillota; class Clostridia; order Monoglobales; family Monoglobaceae; genus Monoglobus. The sequence continues at coordinate 16,037 of CANRGH010000023.1, read as the reverse complement.
ACGGCTCAGCCAGTATTTTTCCCATTCGTTATCGGGCATGCCCTTTTGCTTCAGATAAGTTTTGGTGAACGATATGGGCGCCCAAAGCGACTCGGGCCAGACCCATATGGTGAGGCCTTCCTCGCCGTCAAGCACAGGTGCGGGAACTCCCCACTCGATATTGCCCGTCAGACGGAACGGAACCAGAGTTTTTCCCGCGCGGAAGCGGATGCCGCTTTCGTTCAGCAGGTCCTTGGCCTTGTCACGGTCATTGAGGTTTTTAAACACCAATGTGAACGATGTTTTTTTCTCATCTCGGATAAGCTCATGCTCGGGCATGCTGCCGCTCAGCGCCTCAAACGCGTCAAGAAAATCGTTTTTGACATAGATCATCGGGGGCTGCATGAACTCGCTTATCGTGTTGTAAACCAGCGGGCGCGAGTTTTCCTTGGCTTTAAGGCCCTCGGCGTATTCCCGCATAAGCTCCGTGAACTTGGTCAGGTCGATATACCAGTTGGTTACGTCGCGCATTTCGGGCGTCTCGCCGGTTATAGTGCTTTTGGGGTCGATCAGGTCCGCGGGCATGTATTGGTGGCCGAGGCTGCACTCGTCGGCATAGGCCTTGTCGCTCTGGCACTTGTCCACCGGGCATTTGCCGACGACCTGTCTGCCATTTAAGAACTGGCCCGCCTTGGCGTCATAGAACTGTGACGTCACCATTTTTTCAAGGTGTCCGTTTTTGTGCCAGTCCTCCATGAGCTCGCGGCTGACCTCGGCGTGGATTTCCTTGGCCTCGTCAAGGCCCGAGGCCCCGAAAAGGTTAAGGCTTATGCCATATTTGCTCAATGTATCTTTCTGGCTCTCGTGGTTTTCGCGCACAAAGTCCTCGATCGTGCCGTCAAACTCGCCCGCCTCGATGAGCTTGCGGTAGCTCTCGACGATCGGCGAGCCATAGCAGTCGGTGCCCGAAACGAAGATCACGTTATCCCCTCCTATCCTGTCGCGCAGGAACCGCGCCAGACAGTCGGCCTGAACGAACACTCCGCCCACATGTCCGAAATGGAGCTGCTTGTTTCCGTACGGCATTCCGCCGGTTATGACCGCCCGCTTGGGGAACTCGGGCCTCGGCAGATCGAATATGTTGATCTTTTTCGGCCTGTACTGCTCGTTGTTCTGATTTTTCTTGTCCCGTTTAGCCATTTTTATCCTCCTGATATTCCGTTCGCGCTACGCGCGCTCAATTCTCGCTCTCATCTCGTCCTCGCCTATGATTTGGCATATCTCCCAAAGATCGGGAGAGTTGGTGCGTCCGGTCAGCGCGACTCTTATGGCCGCGCTCACGTCGCTGACGCTGCCCTTGTACATGTCGGGGTTTTTCTTGAAATCCTTCGGCTTCACGGCGTAGCCGAGATCAGCGGTGATGTCCCGTATTTTCTGGAACCATTCGGAGCTGTCGTCGCCCATGTCGAACGTGTCGAGATAGCGGCGGAAAATTTCTTTTCTGTCGCTTTCCGAGACCCGCTCCGGATAGGCGTCCTCGATCTCAAACGTCTCGGGGAAGTAGAACGACAGGAACTGCCGCGCCTGCTTCCAGCTCGTCAAATCCTTGCGCGGTCTGGCGGCATGGCGGCCGACATCCAGAATTTTCTCGGAATACTCCCTGTCGCGTGTGAAGATCTCGCAAAACTCCGGGTCATACTCGCGCAGCCACTCCGCGAACTCGTCATATATCTCGCTTGCCGGGGTGCGCAGCAGCACCTCGCGGCTCACATCCTCAAATTTCATAATATCAAACAGCGCGCCCGAGTTGCTCATCTTTTCAAGAGTGAACTTAAAGTCGTCGATCGGCGCGTCGGGGTTCGCGGCCCGCCACTCCTCAAAATTGGAGTTGAGCACCGTCAGCAGATATTCCCAAACGGCGCGGGGCGCGTAGCCCTCTTTGCGGTAATAGTCAAGGCCCAGCTCGGGGTCCTTGCGCTTTGAAAGCTTGCGCTTGGTGCCGCCGTCCATCTTCATCAGCACCGCGGTGTGGCAGTATATCGGCCGCTCAAAGCCCAGCGTGTCAAAAAGCTGAATGTGTATCGGCAGTGTGGCCAGCCATTCCTCGCCGCGAACGACATGGGTCGTGCGCATAAGGTGGTCGTCTATGACATGGGCGAAGTGATAGGTCGGGATCCCGTCCGATTTGAGCAGCACAAAATCCTGATAATTTTCCGAGACCTTGAGCGTGCCGCGTATCCCGTCAAACACCTCAACATGGTTCTTCTCGTCCCCCTGCGAGCGGAAGCGCAGCACATAGGGTTCGCCGTTTTCGATTTTTGCTTTTATCTCGTCAAAGGAGAGATCACGGCACTTTGCCCACTCCCCGTAATAGCCGAAGTTCAGTTTTTTGGACATCTGCTCCTCGCGCATGGCGGCAAGCTCGTCCTCCGTGCAGAAGCAGGGATAGGCCATGCCTTCCTCAACAAGCTTTTTCGCGTAGCACTGATATATTTCCTTGCGCAGCCGCTGACGGTAGGGGCCGTATTCACCGTTGTCGCTGTCAGCCGTCGCGCCCTCGTCAAAGCGTATACCGAAAAAGTCCATCGCCGAAATAACAAGCTGCGCCGCGCCCTCGACCTCGCGCTTCGCGTCGGTGTCCTCGATCCTCAAAAAGAAGGTGCCGCCGCTCTGGTGCGCCAGACGCTCGCCGATTATGGCGTTGTAAAGGTTGCCCAGATGTACAAAGCCTGTGGGGCTCGGACCGATCCTTGTGACCGCCGCGCCCTCGGGCAGACCGCGCTTCGGGTATTTCTCTTCATAATATTCGGGCTGCTTGGTGATGTGGCCGAAAAGCAGCTCGGCAAGCTCTTTGTTTTTATTCATTATATGCTCTCCTTGACAATATTTTATACATTATATAATTCTACTATTTTTTGCGTGATAAGTCAAGAGATGTAAACATAATTTAAAAAAGGGCGGCGGACCCGCGCCCGCCGCCGCTTTCGGCCGCTATTCCTCGTCCTTTATGGTCTTTATCCCGAACATGAGCTTGAGCAGCCCGCGGATCGCCCTCGGAGGGCGGATAACAACAATTTGCATATGTAATCGCTCCTTTAATATATTATTTATTTTATTATGACCCAAATTCCCGCGCCGATAAGCGCCGTTCCGAAAATAATGATCAGCATATAGGGCGGGATTATGTTTGCCAGAAACACTCCCGCGCCCAGCGCCACGAGCACCGGCCCTAAGATCTTCACGCAGTCCTTCTTGCCTGGGCAGGGCTTTTTCGGCTTTTTCTTAAACAACGCGCTCACCGCCCTTTTGTCAAGCTTAATATAATATATTCATTTTTTCGGATTTTGTTACGGGTCGGCATTCATATTTGAGGGGTTATCCGCATATGCTCTAACAAATGATTTATACCGCTCTACCAAAGTTTTAAGGAGGAAACATAATGCGAGATAATTTGTATAACGACATTGCGCTAAGGACGCAGGGCGACATCTATATCGGCGTCGTCGGACCCGTGAGAACCGGAAAATCAACCTTTATAAAGCGGTTCATGGACCTGCTTGTGCTGCCCAACATAGCCAACGACTATAAGCGCGAGCGGGCGATGGACGAACTGCCCCAGTCCGCAGCGGGCAAAATGATAATGACCACCGAGCCCAAGTTCATTCCCAACGAGGCGGCGCAGATAACCGTGGGCGGCCGCGCGAACCTCAAGGTCCGCATGATCGACTGCGTGGGCTATATCGTGCCCAGCGCCCTCGGCCATATCGAGAACGAGCTGCCGCGGATGGTGATGACTCCGTGGTCGCAGACTCCCATGGAATTTGAGCAGGCGGCCGAGATAGGCACGCGCAAGGTGATTTCCGAACATTCCACCGTCGGCGTCGTTGTCACCACCGACGGCACGATCACCGAGATCCCGCGCGAGGATTACGTCAAGGCGGAGGAACGCGTGATAAACGAGCTGTCGGCGCTTAAAAAGCCGTTCGTGATTTTGCTGAACACGACCGACCCCAAATCCGACGGCGCGAAAAAGCTGGCGGCGGAGATGAGCGGAAAATACGGCGCGGCCGTTATACCCGTGAGCTGTTCCGACATGACCGAGAGCGACGTGAACAATATAATGGAAAAAATCCTCTACGAGTTCCCGCTCATGGAGCTCAGAGTCACCGTGCCCTCGTGGCTCAGCGACGCGCAAAACGGAGATGTCGCCGGGGATATTTACGGCGTTATCGAAAACGCGGAAAAAATATCCGATGTGGAAGCTCTGCCGAAGCTTTTGGCCGAGGAGTGCGGCTTTGTGCAGGGCGCCGAGATAACCGATATAAATCCGGGCTACGGCGAGGCGAGGATCGAAATAACCGTGCCCGAAAACCTGTTCTTTAAGACGCTGAACGAGCGGTCGGGCCTTAACATTAACGACCGTCAGGCGCTTATGCGCGAGCTTGAGGAGCTTGCCGAGATGCGCAGGAAGTACGAGAAAGTCGCGTTCGCCCTCGGCGAGGTCGAGCGCTGCGGCTACGGAATTGTCTATCCGTCGATCGACGAGCTGACTTTGGAGGAGCCCGAGATCATCAAGCAGGGCAGCCGCTTCGGAGTGCGCCTCAAGGCGGGAGCCGCGTCGATACATATGATCAAGGCGGACATAAAGACCGAGGTCAGCCCGCTCGTCGGCACCGAGCGGCAGTCCGAGGAGCTTGTCGAGTACCTGATGCGCGGCTTTGAGGACGATCCAAAAAAGATCTGGGAGTCCAATATATTCGGCAAGTCCCTGCACGAGCTGGTCAATGAGGGGCTTCACAACAAGCTCGCCAAAATGCCCGACGACGCCCGCCGCAAGCTACGCGAGACCCTTGAGCGCATAATCAACGAGGGTAGCGGCGGCCTGATATGCATTATCTTGTAATAATTAACCGAATATAATCGACGACATAGCCGAAAGCCGCTTTTTGCGGCTTTTTTGGTTTATTTTTTAAAAATAATAAAAAAACCGTTGACAAACATTTTCCGCTATGTTAAAATATCAGTGGTTGAAAATGTTGATTAGCTATTGTATCAAATTTCTTATCCGCGTCATGGGCGGGTAGGTTGCTTTGATACTTTTTTATTTATTTTGATGTAGAGAAGGTAATCAAAATGAAAAGACTGCAAAAACACGAGAGTTATACACAAAATGTGCCTTCCTCCGACATCCGTCGGGGGGGGGTACTAATTTTAATATTTTAAAAAATGCGGATAACGCGGTCCGCGTTTTGACCGCGCGCGAAAACAGAACGATAACGGCATAGGGACAACTGCGTCCCTATGCCTTTTTGCTTTGGCCCCCAATTCGTAGGGGACGACCCCCGGACGTCCCGCGGCGGCATGTGGGCATGCCGCCCTACACCGTAGGGGCGGATATTATCCGCCCGCAAAAACGCCTCCCTATTTGAGGGAGGGGGACTAGGGCCGGAGCCGCGGAGCGGGTTCGTTGCACCACGGTATTCCGTTTCCACGAATAAATGAGGCCACAAATCATTAACGTTTGCGGAAATGACGCGATAGCGGTGGAAGGAGTAAGCGCGCCGATCTCCCTCAGTCGCCTTCGGCGACAGCATTAAGGAAGCTCTTGGTCAAAATCGCAAGCGATTTTGAAAGATAGCTTTGAACCCGCAAGCAAAGCTTGCTGATTATCCTCCCGGAGGGAGCCGTAAATTGAGGCCGCCACGTTCTAATCACTATTAGCTAATCGCTAATAACTATGTTCGTAGGGCCGGATGCCCACATCCGGCCGGCGGGACGCCGAGGTCGTCGTCCCCTACGACCAAAGCGCGCAAAACGCCGTAGGTGGGGCCGAAGCCGCTAACGCGGCTTCGGCCGCAGCCACCTCCCCCCGAGGGGTACCCCAAACAACGAAAAAAATTAATTAATATAAAAATCTTAAAGAAAGAAAGGGAATTAAAATGAGGAAAAGAAGAATTTTATCGCTGTTATTGGCAGTGGCAGTAACGGCAACAATGTTAATCGCGGTACCACTGACCGCAAGCGCGGCGGAAGCCGATAATACATGGGATGCTGCAACCGATAGTACAACAAGATGGGCAGCTAGCGGCAGCACAACAACAAACGGAAGCTTAACGGTTGTAGTGCTTCCAGCAAAAAATAAAGATACTAGTAAGGAAGCAAAATGGAATTTTACTGCTGCAGCGAGCGGTAAGCCGGCGTATGGTGCTGCAGCAGATAATATGAGGCAAAGCGATGTTAATAGCAATGCTTCAAAAGATAATATCCCGGCATATAATGCATTAAAGATTTCGGTTGCAAAAGCGGGAACCGTCACATGCAATATTTATCTTGGCACAGACAGAGGAATAATGGTTATTAAAGAAAAAGACGGGACGGGAGAATATGTAAAAGGTACATGCCCAGAAGGAAAAACAATGACTTTTGATGGATCAAAGGATACTGCACCGGGCCCGGGCAGTTTTAGCGATTTGACATTTGACGCTGAACCGGGTTGTAATTATTATGTAGGTTCAACAGGTTCAAAAATGCAATACGCGTCGGTCAAATTTGAGGAAGCTAAACCCGGTATTACGCTTGGTCAAACAGAACTTAAAATTGCTCCCGGCGGAACTGCGCAGCTTACCGCTACAAAAACACAGATTGAGGATACAATCGACTGGACGGTTGAGTCTGATACGTCAGGCGGAAAAATAACAGTTGATGGCAGTGACATTACCGCTACGGTAAAGGTAGACGAGCAGACGGAGGTTGGAAAGACGGCCACAATCAAAGCGACCGCGGGCGAATATAGCGCGGAATGTTCTGTAACCGTTTCGGATGAAAAAACAATTTCAATAAAACTTCACGACCCGATAACAAATCTGAAACTTAAACAGGGCGACGAAGTAAAATATGATATTTCCGTTGATAAATATGATAGCGGTGTTTACAGTGTCGATAAACAGATAAAAGTAGGAACTTATAATGTTGAATATACAAATGCGGCACCAATGTCATATGATGGCGACGGAATACCGGCTACTGTTGACGTTAAGCTTGGCGCGGATGCTTCAGATGTTATTGAGCTTAAAGTAAAAAATAAAACCGTAAGCGACTCTAACTTCTCCGAAGATATTTATGAGGCGATAAAGGGAAAAAGTGTCACTTGGGGTGCAAAGGATCAAACATGGTATCCTTCCTCAATGGGATATTTATACTCAATTCAGAGTAACAATATAGTTCGAATTGCCGGCTCTATCAACGGTGATACCGAAGATAGTATTGTTTATATGACGGTTCAAGGCGGAAAAATAAACACTGAAGGCAGAAATTCCAATTTCCAGTATAATGACAATACAAAGCTGACAATTCCTGTTGTTCCGGGCAGTACGGTTAAAATAGTTAATTATACGAAAAATGACACTCAAAATAAAAAAAATAATGTCAATAATGCGGTATATACTATAACCGATAGTACCGGATTCAATCAGACATACGGATCAGTTACAAATCCTGATGTTAAGGATTCAGAGGAAAGAGATACCGTCTATGAACAAACTCATATTTATAAAGGCGCGGAAAACGGATATGTAACTATTACAGCGACAGATGTTGGCGGAGGATATCTGTCATCCATTACTGTTGACGCGACAGCAAATCCGAAAGATTATTTTGGAAAGGGATTGACAGACTCGGGCTGGTATCAAGGAAAAAGCGGAAAAGAAGGCGTTATACGCTTCCTGCAGAAATATGTGGGTAATTCCGAAGTGGATAGTTATGGTATTTACTTTATTGATCCAAAGAGTAATATAGAGAAAGCCAAAATTAGCGGCAGCGGTGAAGATTTAACCGAGAGCGGTATATATGCGGACCTTTACGGTATATCCGAAGGTAAAAACGACACATATTCCGCAAAGGCGTTTGTTGAAATAGGTGGGAAATATATTTGGTCGGACAGCATCAGCGGCAGCGTAAGCGACTGGTCGGATACGAATAAAATTGATAACTATAAGCCCGGAGAATAGATGATCGTAAAAAGAAAGGAGACAAGATAAATATGAGAAGTTTAAGAGAATATAAGTCGCCGAAAGCGGAAGTGACCGTTTTTGAGTGCGAGGATATTATAACAAGAAGCCTTGCGACAAGTATAGGCGGAAGTGATGAACTTGTGTATGACAAAGCAAAGTCATATGTTAAAGTAGGAAACGGCGCAAGTTGGGGCGAAATTTACGGCGGCAATTAATTCGGCGGAATTGATCGGAACAGGCCCATCCGGGCCTGTTCCGCGGGACGCCGAGGTCGTCGTCCCCTACGACCAAAGTATGCAAAATGACGTAGGGTCGGACGACCCCGGCCGCCCGCAAAAACGCCTCCCTCTTTGAGGGAGGGGGACCGCGATAGCGGTGGAAGGAGTAAGCGCGTCGATCTCCCTCAGTCGCCTTCGGCGACAGCTCCCTCCCGGAGGGAGCTGTAAACTGTGGCGGTCTATTCGCTAATCGCTACGTTGACCCCTCTCCATCTTTCCGCCTTACGGCGGAAATCCACCTCCCCCACCTTGCGGCAGGGGAGGCAGACGAAACCCGCAAGGTTTGATCTCAAATTCGTAGGGGCGGCAACCTGCCGCCCGTCCTATTCGCTATTCACTAATCACTAATCACTACGTTGATTTTTCGAGTCAGCGCGGGGTTGAATCCCTTCTCCGTACCGGTACTCAACCATGATAGAGACGTGTCAACTAATCAACGAACCAACCACGACACTACCGTTTCGGTTTTTCTTTCCCCGCGTTGACTCGAAAAATCACGTTCCGCGTTTTCGCAGTTTAAATTATTTTGATTAAGAGCGGTTTTCCGCTCTTTTATTTTTCCAAATAATCCTTGCATATATTGAATTTATATGATAAAATATAACCAATAAAATTTTAAATAACAGGAGGAGATCATTATGGATATTGAAATCAGGAACCCCTGGCATCCCGACGATGCCAAGCATTACACCACCGAGCGCATGAGGAACGACTACCTCATTCAGGACTTGTTCACGCCCGACAAGGTTCGTCTGGTCTACAGCCACGTTGACAGAATTATCGTCGGCGGCGTTTGCCCCGCCAAGGAAATTTTGAGCCTCGAGGCGGGCCACGAGCTTGGCGTTGACTACTTCCTTGAGCGCCGCGAGCTCGGCGTTATCAACATCGGCGGCCCCGGCACGGTTATCCTTGACGGCGAGGAGTATGATCTTGATTATAAGGACGGTCTGTACGCAGGAATGGGAATTAAAGAAGTTTCGTTTAAGAGCAAGGATGTGTCAAATCCCGCGCACTTTTATCTGAACTCCGCTCCCGCGCACCACACCTATCCCACGATCAAGATAACCATGGAGATGGCCAACAAGCGTCCCCTGGGCAGCGTTGAGGAGTGCAACAAGAGAGTAATCAATCAGTACATACACCCCGCGGTATGCCAGAGCTGTCAGCTAGTTATGGGCATGACCTCGCTTGACGTCGGCAGCAACTGGAACACCATGCCCTGCCACACTCACGAGAGAAGAATGGAGGTTTATCTCTACTTCGAGCTGGGCGAGGACGACGTTGTGTTCCACATGATGGGTGAGCCTCAGGAGACCCGCCACCTTGTTATGAGAAACGAGGAGGCCGTTATCTCTCCGAGCTGGTCGATCCACTCGGGCGTCGGCACACGCAACTACACCTTTATCTGGGGCATGGTCGGCGAGAACCAGACCTTCGACGATATGGACGACGTTCCGATGAAGGATCTGAAATAGCAATTTTTTATTCAAGGCCTGGCGCAAGCCGGGCCTTTTGCGTGAATGCGATATAATTTATAATTGACAAAATATTGCAAATATGATACAATTCTATGATTGTACAATAAATATAATTTATATGAAGAGGGAGACACCATGAAAAAATTATGTTTGATTTTGTCGATGATAATGCTTACGCTCACGGCGCCGTGCGCGTCGGCCGCTCCGGCCGAAAGTGAGAGGCTTCCGGCGTTTCCGGGCGCGGAGGGCGGCGGAATGTACACTACGGGAGCGAGAGCGGCCGCAAGGCCCGAGATATATCGCGTGACGAGTATTAAGGACGATAACAGCTACGGAACGCTGCGCGACGCGGTATCACAGCCAAACAGAATAATCGTGTTTGATGTATCGGGAAATATAGAGCTAAAGCAGAAACTTAACATAAAAAGCGACAATCTGACAATACTCGGCCAGACCGCGCCGGGCGACGGAATTTGCGTCACGGGCTATGACACGCATATCGATTCAAATAATGTGATACTGCGCTATCTGCGCTTCAGAATGGGTGACAGCAACGATGTTGAGGACGATTCCCTCGGTGGCAGAGGTAAAACAAATATAATAGTTGACCACTGCTCGATAAGCTGGAGCGTTGACGAGTGCGCCTCGTTCTATGAAAACACCAACTTTACTATGCAGTGGTGCATAATATCCGAGAGCCTCAATAACTCTGTCCATGAGAAAGGCAGCCACGGCTACGGCGGAATATGGGGCGGCGCGAACGCGAGCTTCCACCACAACCTTATGGCGCACCACAAGAGCAGGAACCCGAGGGCGCCCGAGGGCGACTTTAAAATGCTTGTTGGTATAGACGACGGCGATTATGACATGACGCAGCAGAAACAGCTTACGGACTGGCGCAACAATGTCATATACAACTGGGGCGACAACTCGGCTTACGGCGGCCAGGCGGCCATGGCGATAAATATAGTCAACTGTTACTATAAGTCGGGCCCCGCGACCAAAAGCGGAATTGAAAACAAAATTTACGAGCTTTCATCGACAGGCAACGGCAAGACGTTTGTCTGGAGTACAGACCTTTATCTTGACGGTAATCATGTTGAGGGCTATCCCGATGTTACCGAAAACAACGCGCTGGGCGTCACCAAGGACTCAACGGCTCAAAACTACTATGTCTGGACAAGCGGCCCGAGCGGAACCAACAACAAAAATGTTAAATACGAACCGATCTCGAATAACGCGGATGCGCAGAATGTGCATTTTAAGTATAGCGATGAATATCCCGTAAAAATGCAGTCAGCAGAGGAAGCATACGAAGCGGTCCTAGCGAATGCCGGTGCCAGTCTGTCACGCGATAGTTTGGACGCGAGAGTGATCGACGATGTAAGAAACGGCACGGCTGAGCACGGAGCCAACGGAATAATCGACACGCCGTCGGACGCGGGCGGCCTTCCCGAACTTAAAGGTTATCCCGAACCCGACAGCGACAAGGACGGACTTCCCGACAGATGGGAGGATCAAAACGGCTCGGATAAGAACAGCGCGTCCGACGCGGTGGAGCTGCTTGATAGCGGATACACAAGAATCGAGGAGTACGCCAACGATCTGGTCGACGGCACATATGTTCGGGAGGAAATAACGACTCCGCCCACGCCGGATCCTTCGCCGACGCTCAAACCGACACTCGGGCCGACGCCGACGCCGAGCGCCTCGCCCACGCCCGTGCCCGCGGAAGAAATTTATATAAAAACCAATCGCCCTTATGTGATCGGCACGGATGTGAATGCGAAGAAGTCCGAAGCTTACGACGGCGGCTTATGGAATTTTTCAAACCAAAATTTCACAACGCATTATAAGAATATAGGAAAACCTTTCGGCGAACTGGAAAGTTTTACCGATACATTCAAAAATCACGTTGACGATCCGTCCGTATTGGAAGATATGTATATTAACATATTAACTTCTGGCACATATAACATAACTCTGCTTTGCAGGCAATATGGCGGCAGAGGGTATCGCGTGAACTTTATCGGAAGCAGCAATGCGAGTCAAACCGCAGATTTTGTTCCGGTTAACGAAAAAGACGTGATAATCGCAAAATACGACACGATAAATATGGGAGCGCCGCAGCAAAAAGTGGCCCTCATGAAAGGCGTTTACAAAGTAGAATTTGAAAAGGTTAACGGCTCGTATCTGACCGCTTTCAGAATAGACGGCAATGATAATGATGTTGCCGAGCCGATATCGACTCCGACACCAACAGCAACGCCTATGCCTACACCAACTGCAACGCCAACGCCTACTGCTACGGCAACGCCGACACCGACTGCCACGGTGACGCCGACATCGACGCCGACAGCAACGGTAATACCGACTCCGACGGCCACGACTATTCCTAAACCGGTACCAACGCCTACACCAACAGTGACGACAACGCCTACGCCGACTGCCACAACAACACCCACACCGACGGCAACGACTATTCCTAAACCGGTACCAACGCCTACACCAACAGTGACGGTAACGCCTACGCCGACTGCCACAACAACACCCACACCGACGGCCACGACTATTCCTAAACCGGTACCAACGCCTACACCAACAGTGACGGCAACGCCTACGCCGACTGCCACAACAACACCTACGCCGACAACTACGACTATTCCTAAACCGGTACCAACACCGACACCGACGCCGACGGCAACGGCAATGCCGACACCGACTGCCACAGCGACGCCGACACCGACGGCTACGACTATTCCTAAACCGGTACCAACGCCTACACCAACAGTGACGGCAACGCCTACGCCGACTGCCACAGCAACACCTACGTCGACAACGACGGCAACACCTACGCCCACGGCAACACCGACGCCGACAGCAACGGCTACGGCTATTCCTAAACCGGTACCAACACCTACGCCGACAGCGACGGCAACACCGACACCAACTGCCACAGCAACACCCACACCGACAGCGACGGCAACACCTACGCCCACGGCAACACCGACGCCGACAGCAACGGCTACGACTATTCCTAAACCGGTACCAACACCAACGCCTAAACCGACGGCCACAGCGGCGCCTACACCAACGGCCACGGCAACGCCTACGCCTACCGCTACGCCTACACCAACGGCCACGGCAACGCCGATACCTACCGCGACGGCAGCGCCGACGCCAACTGCCACAGCGACGTTGACGCCGACGGCAACACCTACACCAACGGCAACACCTACGCCAACAGCGACAACTACACCTACACCAACGGCCACGGCAATACCCACACCAACGGCCACGGCAACGCCTACACCGACTGCCACAGCGACGCCGACACCGACTGCAACACCAACGGCTGATCCCACTGCAACGCCGACGGCCGAGCCCACGGCAACACCTACGGTTGAGCCTACGGCAACACCGGATAAGGCGCGAATTTCCGAGGCTTATATTGAAAACGGCGGAACCGTGGTTAAAATTGAAAATATATCCGACGGCCTGGTTATTGCCGCGGAATACGATGCAGCGGGAGCTTTGAAAAAGCTTAAAATGCTTCCGCTGAATCGGGAGACAAACGCCGGAGCCGTGATTATTGACGGCATAGAGGCAGATAAAGTGTTTGTCTGGAACAAGCTTGATATTGCGCAGCCGTTGTGTGAGGCCGCGGAAGTCAAAAAAGACAAATAACATAAGCCGAAAACGGCGGGGCAGCGGCTCCGCCGTTGCTTTTAGCGGAATTGTAAACTAAAATAAAATAATAGGTTGACAATTGGAGATTTATATGATATAATCCGATAGAATTTAAAAATCGGAGGTAAATTATGACATTAGAAAATGAAAGAAAATCTCAGCTTACGATCGGAAAAATCGCGGTATGCGCGATCTTCACCGCGCTTATCGCGGTGGGCGCGTTTATTAAAATTCCGGTGCCGGTCTGCCCGTTCACGCTGCAAACGCTGTTCGTGGTGCTCGCGGGGCTTATGCTCGGCGAAAAATACGGAGCTTTGAGCGCGGCCGCGTATCTGGCGCTCGGTCTTATCGGTATTCCGATATTCACCCAGGGCGGGGGAATATACTATATCTTTAAGCCCACGTTCGGATATATAATCGGATTTTGCCTCGGCGCGTATGTGACGGGCCGCGTCGCCCGCGGAACGTTTGTCCGTAGAACCTTTGTCCGCGGAACATCAGTCCGTGGAACATCAAATCCGTCGTTCGGACGGCTTTTCGCTGCGGCTCTCGCCGGGATTGCCTGCGTGTACCTTGTGGGCGTGCCGTATTACTATCTGTTGTGCAATCTGGTCATAAACTCGCCGATCGCGATCGGAACGGTCATGATCTATTGCTTTTTGCTGACTCTGCCGGGCGACATATTGAGCTGCGTAATCGCCGCGCTTTTGGCAAAGCGCACACTGCCGATCCTGCGCAAAAACGGTCTGATATGAGAAAAGTCAAAAAATTAAAAAAATATCTTGACACGGCAAAAATAATGTGATAGAATATCATAGTTGGATTTAGGGGTATAGCTCAGTTGGTAGAGCAGCGGTCTCCAAAACCGCGTGCCGTGAGTTCAAGTCTTACTACCCCTGCCAAAGTAGAGATTAGCGATTAGAGAATAGCGAATAGAAAACATCCGTTATTCTCCTCGCTGATTTTTATGAGCCGAGAGCGCACGAAGTGCGCGCAGGTATCCTCAAAAGCGCCAACGAAGTGCACTTTTGAGGAAAAAGGAGCTGTTCCGCAGCGATGAGCAAAATTTGCTTGCAAATTTTGTGATAAGCGGAGGAGACAGCGACGCGGGGGTATAGCTCAGTTGGGAGAGCGCTTGCTTCGCATGTAAGAGGTCGGGGGTTCGAATCCCCCTATCTCCACCATCATAGTGATTAGAAATTAGCAAATTGCTGTTATCTTCTGATCACTATTTTTTTTATTATTTATTTGCATTTATTTATATCTATTATGATCTATTATGATCTATTCCGCCGTCAATTTCGGCGTCAAGTCAAACAATATGAATACTATCTGTAGATGGGCGTAGCTTAATATATATCTTATTTATAGATATATATTAAGCTATATCCATAGATTGATATGAAATAATTTATATCTACAGATAGGCAGAAAATAATTTATATCTACAGATAGGCAGAAAATAATTTATATCTACAGATAGGTAGAGATTAGGTTATATCTATAGATAGGTAGATATCAGGTTATATCTACAGATGAATAGAAATCAGATTGTATCTACGATAGGATATATATTCGCAAATTCTGAATCCACCGTCGTCGCCGTCGTCGACGAACCTATCTGTCGATAGAAAAATACGAATCTCATCTGTAGATATGTAGAAATTAAGTTGTATCTTCAGATGGGTAAGGGCTGAGATATATCTGTAGATATAGTTTTACATATATTAACTAATTTCTGATTTTGCTGTAGGATTTGTGTTGTTCGAACTATTTTCGTATGCAATGGACTAATTTCATAGTAGATAGAGAAAAAAGTAATATAGTGTAGCTATTTTTAGACCCAAAAACCATGAATTTTTGATTTTACAGAGTTTTTCATATATGCACAGAAAATACAAATATCATCTACATATAGGTAATTGATATGTATCTGTAGATGAGTAGTTCATTCATGATCATTAAAAATTTCAATATTCATGACACACATAAAATACAGTACTGTTGGAAGGACCCCTTCTCTTAAAGCTATATAACTTATTTCCCTATAATTATCTATACTTATAGTAGAATTAGTTGTTTTGCCTGATCTTGTTTCATTTTTCAGAATCGTACACAATCTATTCATTTCAAATTGGGGAATTTTATTAATTTCTTTTCTTATTAGTTTATAATCAACTTTATCATCCGATAAAGCATTCAATTCTGCAAGAATGCTATCAGTATTAGTAGGAAACTTATAATTACAATTATAGGTTTTATTTTTGCATTTCAAATCCTTCCATAATGCTTCTACACTTAAACAATCAAATTTAGGGAATGCTTTTTTAATATAGTCTTTTTCCATGTTACTATAGTAATAATATTTTACTTTTGTTAAATTGGGGTTATTTAATATTAGATTAAATATATGATCATCGTTTTTAGGTGATATTCCGATTATGCTTAGTTCACCTTTTATATTTTCAAATTTATCAAAGTAATACTCTGTCGCCATACTTAATTCTGGATGCAGAATTTTTATAAGAAAATGGTTGATTATCTCAAAAAAGCCTTGATTTACGGGCATACAAGCAGGATTTCAAGCTGAATTTACTACCAAT
>CANRGH010000022.1 GCA_947630135.1 uncultured Monoglobus sp. | reverse complement strand
CTTTTCCTACCTATCGACTGCAAAATCTGTACGTCGTCTTGATTTATGGACGATTTCGCCGAATACCTTTCTCCTCCCGCGTCGGCGCTCTCGGCATAATCCGCCGCGCTGTAAGCGTTCTCAGCCGCCTCGTTTGTCTCATTCCAGAAACCGTCGGCAACGTCCAAAAACCTCTCGGAATATTCGCTCATGCCCGACAGGACATCGCATACAAATTCTTCAAATATGTAGTTCTCGTTGCCGTCCGCCATTTCGTAATAATCGCTATATAGCTCGTTCACGATCCGCCTTTGCTCCGCGACCGACAAGCTGTTTCTTATAATATTTGCCGCCCTTTTATATTTCGCGCTGCCTGCCCTCATATGCGCCAGCTCATGGTTTATGATCTGCTCCGGCGTGTATTTCGCGCTGTCGTATCTCACCGCTATGGTATTGTCGTTCAGCTTAAAGCCGTTCACCCGCCTAAGCTTGCCGTGCATCCAAACCTGCGCGTCTCCGACGTAGAACACAACGCGTTTCGCGCCGCGCGATACGGCTCGCCTCGTCAAAGCCCGCATATCATCATTATACGCTTCTTCGGCGATAACCTCGGCCCTGATGCCGCTTATTACCTGCCGCTTGGCTTGTCCGCTTTTCCGAACAGTCTCCGCATAAACTCTGCGGGAGCCTGAGGCCTCTCGCCTTGTCTGATCTTCTCTTGACCCATCTCCCACTCCGAGAGTTTCGACAGCGGCACCCTCACTGTTCGTCCGCTCGCCGCCTCGGTCAGTATATACGTTTCGTTGCCGCTTGCCATTATTTCTCACTCCTTCATAATTTCATAATTTGTATCATTTTCGCTTATATTACTGTTGACACCGTTTCTGTTTTGTGGTATAGTAGGTTCAATAAGAAGTCGATGGTTAGTGAGCGAGCCCCTCCCGTTTCGGGTTGAGGGCACGACGCCCTCATCGACTTCTTTTATATTTGAGATAGAATAAAGTATCCTTCTGCCGTCTTTTGCGTTTGCTATATTAAGCGTCGCTTCATATATTTTGCCTTTTTTGTCTTGAACGTATGTTTTTCTGTATTCCCAACCGTTTTCATCAAGCCACTGGTGGCTGTGCTCCGAATTGCTGCTCTCATATTTTGCGGTCTGCAAAAGCTCATCAATATGTACAGTCGAAAGAGCTTGAATATTTCCCCTGTTTCTCGCAAGTTTATCAATTACTCTATGACTGTTTGTTGCATCGGACTTTTGAGCCCTTTCGTTCTTTTTTGCAAAAGATATTATTTCTTCATTCCCGTTCCGATCATAAGCGATAACATCCTTGCCGGCAAGATTATCATAAACATATCTTGTAAGGATTTTATTCCAATTACGCGGTTTAACATTATCGAATATATTTGTGTCAAGATACACGCCAACACCGTAATCACCGTTTTTGCCTTCTATGTTCTTGATCGAAAACTTAATATCATCATACCTCGCGGCAGTTTCTGGTATTTTTCCGCTCTCGTAGTAATCAATGATGTCCCACCCCACGGCAAAAGACCGTCGTCCTCATCGCTATGTAAACTGAACCGGACATTATAGTCAGAATTTTCTTCAGAATTTTTATTGACAATGTCCCCTTTCTGCGGTATACTTTTATTGTCATCAATGGTGTCTGCCAGCTTGGGCAATTGGAGCCCTCTGCTCTGCGACCATTGCTGGCTTTTATTTTATTGAAATTCCTTTTGACCTCATCATTGTTTTTATAGTATTATCAACAGATGTTACATCTCTCGGCGAAATGATTTTTGTTTTTGATATATTAATATTATCAGAGGCTGTTCCTGTGCTCCCGGCTATGGTGTCCGCCGTTTGGTGGCGACCCATATGGGGTGAGGAACAGCCTCTTTTAATTATCTATCATTTTTAATGTTTTCGCTTATATTATTCTTGACAATACTGCTGTTTTGTGATATATTGTTAGTATTATAAGCGGTTTCAGCAGAAGCGTTTCGGACGACCTGGGCAGGGGTTTGTACATCTGCCGTCTGCTGTGCCGCGTTTTGTATATACGCGAAAACAACTGGCAAACTATGTGTTTTAGTATCGGGCACTCTCTCAAATTTTGTATCATTATGTACGAAGTCAATGCCTCGCCCGCGTCCTCGTTTCCGCTCGGGTAGGTCTGAGAATAGAATTACAAAAAATCGCAGAAACGTCAGCGCGGCGTTCCTGCGATTTGTTTCCTATTCAAGGGCTTTGCTTAAGAAGCCGGCGGCGGTTTCGGCAAGCTTTTGCTCAACCTCGTTCATGCTCTTTTCGGGCTCGGCGATGAAGATGACAGTGCCGACGGGGTCCCCGTCATGCACGATAGGCGCGACAACGCCCGCCTTGTACTTGTCGCTGTCGTCGATTATCTTGATGCTGCCGCCCTCGTCGGTCGAGCAGAACAGCGACTTTTTCTCCATTATGCGCTCAACCTCGCCAGAGACGCGCTTTTCCTTGAGGTCCCTCTTGCCCGCGCCGCTGGCGGCGATAACGCTGTCCTTGTCGGTGATGCAGGTGAGAAGGCCTGTTGACTTGTTCAGAGTGTCGGCGTACTGCAGCGCGAACTCGCCCAGCTCGCCGATCGGTGAGTATTTTTTAAATATTACCGCTCCGTCATTTTCGGTAAATATTTCCAGCGGATCGCCTTCGTGTATGCGAAGGGTCCTCCTTATCTCTTTCGGTATTACTATTCTTCCCAAATCGTCAATTCTTCTGACGATGCCGGTTGCTTTCATATATATTTCGCTCCTTTATTTTTATTTTTATAAACAAATTTGGTTTTAAAACAAAATCTGTAACAATATTATCTGTAAATCACGGCATTAATATACGCATGAAAAACTTGGCGAATTTTTTAGAATGACTTAAAAAACAGATAAAAACTGTTGACAAAATATTTAAAACGTGATATTATTCTGAAAGAGCGATGAACGAGACAGTAGCACACCGTAAAAGCTCAAAGAGAGGAAGCGCCGCGGGCTGAGAGCGTTTCCGTGCGGGCGGAGTGTGAACACCACTCGGGAGCTGCGCGCTGAAAGGGTAACCGATTAAGCGGCGCCGTCCGTCCGCGACAAGGGCATAAAAAGAGATAAATCAGGGTGGAACCGCGCGTTGACACGCGCCCCTAAGGCACGGAATTTCCGCGCTTTGGGGTGTTTTTGTTTTTAGAAATAAATTAACAATCTAATTATAGAAAGGATTTTTTGAAATGGACGAACAACTGCAAACTTTGAGACATTCGGCGTCGCATGTTATGGCGCAGGCGATAAAGCGCCTCTGGCCCGACGTCAAGCTGGCGATAGGCCCGGCGATCGACAACGGCTTTTACTATGACTTTGACACCGAGCACACATTCACCAATGACGACCTTGAGAAGATCGAGGCCGAGATGAAAAAGATCGCAAAGGAGAACCTTAAGATCGAGCGGTTCGAGCTGCCCCGAGACGAGGCGCTTGAGCTTATGAAGGATGAGCCTTATAAGATCGAGCTCATCAACGACCTGCCCGAGGGCGAGACGATTTCCTTCTACAAGCAGGGCGAGTTCACCGACCTGTGCGCGGGTCCGCATGTGAACTATACCGGAAAGGTCAAGGCGGTAAAGCTGCTGAGCGCAACCGGAGCCTACTGGCGCGGCGACGAGAAGAACAAGATGCTTCAGCGCATATACGGCACGGCGTTTAAAAACAAGACCGAGCTTAACGAGTATCTTGAGCAAATGGAGGAGGCAAGAAAGCGCGACCATAACAAGCTGGGCCGCGAGCTTGAGCTGTTCACCACGGTCGATTATATCGGTCAGGGCCTGCCGATCATGCTTCCCAAGGGCGCGAGAGTAATTCAGCTCCTTCAGAGATTTGTTGAGGATGAGGAGCAGAGGCGCGGCTGGCAGCTTACCAAGACTCCGCTTATGGCCAAGAGCGACCTATATAAAATATCGGGCCATTGGGACCACTATAAGGACGGCATGTTTATTCTGGGCGACGAGGAAAAGGACAAGGAGGTTTACGCACTCCGTCCCATGACCTGCCCGTTCCAGTACCAGGCGTTCCTGAACCGCGGCCGCTCGTACCGCGACCTGCCGATGCGCCTCAACGAGACCTCGACGCTGTTCAGGAACGAGTCGTCGGGCGAGATGCACGGCCTCATTAGAGTGCGCCAGTTCACGATCTCGGAGGGCCACCTGATGTGCACCCCGGAGCAGCTTGAGGACGAGTTCAAGGGCTGCCTCGAGCTGTGCAACTTCATGCTTGAGACGCTGGGGCTTGACGAGGACGTTTCTTACAGATTTTCACAGTGGGATCCGAACGACCGCGAAAAATATATCGGCACGCCCGAGCAGTGGGACGAGGCGCAGGGCGTTATGAAAACCATTCTTGATGACCTTGAGATCCCCTATGTTGTGGGCGTCGGCGAGGCCGCGTTCTACGGCCCCAAGCTTGACATTCAGATAAAGAATGTGTTCGGCAAGGAAGACACGCTCATCACCATTCAGATCGACCAGATGCTGGCCGAGAAGTTCGGCATGGAGTATGTGGATAAGGACGGCACAAAAAAGAACCCCTATATCATCCACAGGACCTCGATCGGATGCTATGAGAGAACGCTTGCGCTGCTTATCGAAAAATACGCGGGCGCGTTCCCCACATGGCTGGCTCCGGTCCAAGTAAAGGTTCTGCCAATTTCGGATAAATATATGGAGTACGCCGAGAGCGTTAAGACCGAGCTTGACAAGCGCGGAATAAGAAACGAGCTTGACACCAGAAAGGAAAAGATAGGATATAAGATCAGAGAAGCCCGCCTTGAGCGAGTGCCGTATATCCTTGTTGTGGGCGAGAAGGAGCAGGAGGAAAAGACCGTCTCCGTCCGCGACAGAAAGAACGGCGACATCGGATCAATGCCCATGAGCGAGTTTATGAGTCTGATCCTCGACAAGATAGCGACAAAAGCGAAGGATTAATAAAAAATACGCGCCGCCCGAGTGAATTCGGGCGGCGCCTGTTTTTTTATTTCAGTATCCTTGGCTGACAGGCCGGGGAGAGCTTTTCATCCCACAAAAAGACTTTGACAATATCGCCGTCCGAAATGTTTAAGTTCTGCGTTATCTCTTTGATTTCGCCTTGACTCAGGCTGATGATCTTAACATCCTTGAGTATTGCTCCGTCTCCGCCGTATACCGCGGCTATAAGCGCAGCGTCTTTGCCGCTGTTGTTCAGAACGCGCGCGTTGACCGTGTTTCCGTCAAGAGTCGGCTCCGAAAGATAAATTATGCCGTTCGGAAGAGGCGTAGCTGTGGGCTCCGCAGTCGGCGTAGCCGTTGGCTCCGCGGTGGGTGTCGCCGTGGGTTCCGTTGTGGGTGTCGCCGTGGGTTCCGTTGTGGGTGTTGCTGTGGGCTCCACAGTTGGTGTTGCGGTAGGTTCCGCAGTAGGCGTAGCCGTGGGTTCCGCGGTGGGAGTAGCGGTAGGTGTAGCGGTCGGCTCCGCGGTCGGCGTAGCGGTTGGCTCCGCGGTAGGCGTTGCCGTAGGAGTTGCAGTCGGCGTAGGAGCCGGAACAACAGTCGGCGTTGCTGTAGGTGTAGCAGTGGGTGTAGCCGTGGGCTCCGCGGTGGGCGTTGCCGTAGGAGTTGCAGTCGGCGTAGGAGCCGGAACCGCAGTTGGTATAGCTGTAGGTGTTACGGTAGGTGTAGGAACCGGAACCGCAGTAGGTGTCGCAATAGGTGTTACGGTTGGTGTTGTCGTAGTAGTTGCGATCGGCGTAGCTGTCGGCTCTTCGGTGGGTTCAGCGGTCGGTGTCGCTGTAGGTGTAGCAGTCGGCTCCACAGTGGGCGTAGCCGTAGGCTCCGCTGTGGGCGTAGCCGTGGGTTCCGCGGTAGGTGTTGCCGTAGGTTCCGCGGTGGGTGTAGCGGTGGGTTCCGCGGTCGGCTCCGCGGTTGGCTCTGCCGTCGGCTCTAAAGTAGGCGCTACCGTGGGTGTTGCGGTCGGTTCCGCGGTAGGTGTTGCCTCGGGTTCATCAACCACGGTTTTCACTTTGCCGATTTTTACCGGGGCCGGAATTAATGTGGGAGTGTTTGTCTGACAATTTCCGTCACCGAGCTGACCGCTATAATTTCTTCCGCATGAAAGCAACGTGCCGTCCTCAAGCAAAATAAGCGAATGGTCATATCCGGCGGCAACAGAGTTTACATTTTCCATTACTTTATGAGGCAGATTAAATGTATCAATTTTGCCGTCGCCCAGCGCTCCGCCGGCGCCCCAGCCCCAAAGCTCTCCGTTGTTTTTGATCGCAATTGTAGACCTGTAACCGAGGCTGACGCTTTTTACGCCATCCAAGGCTTGGGTAAAATTGGGATTGGTTCTTTCACCTGCGTATCCAAGCTCATAGTTAAGATTAGTTCCGCTCATCCAGAGAGTGCCGTCATTTTTCAAGGCTGCGGTACAATCCTCGCGAATTTGAACAAACGAAACATTGTCCAATACCTGCAGCGGAACGAGGCTGCCATCGGTTGTTCCGTTGCCAAAATACCCATATCTGTTATTTCCAAAAAACCAAAGTGTGCCGTCGTCCTTTAAGGCTGCTGTGCTCCAAAATCCCGCAGATACTGCTGTCACATTGTCCATGACTTTTTTCGGAACAGATGAATTATCAGTCGTGCCGTCGCCGAGCTGACCTTTGTTATTAAGGCCCCATGTCCACAAGCTTCCGTCATTTTTTATCGCCGCGGCATGTTTAAATCCGACGGCTGCGGCCTTTACGTCCGTCATAATATTTTGAGGAACAGTGGTGTTTGTTGTGTTTCCGTTGCCAAGCTGACCAAAGTCATTTATACCCCATGTCCAAAGTTTACCGTCTTCGGTTATTGCCGCGAAAAGAGGAACGGAGATTTCATTTGACGCGTATACAGATACAACGTTATCCATTTTCTTTGTCGGTTCAATAACATAGTTGCCGTCGCTTTCCACCCCGAGGTTGCCGCTGTAATTTGCTCCCCACACCATAAGCTCGCCGTCCTTGGTTATCGCGGCGGAGTAATTTTCTCCGGCGGCTATGGTCTGCGGCATATTTACCGAGCCGGTGTTACCTGCGAGCGCGACCGGTTCCGGAATTATCGCAAATAATCCGACCATCAGCGCAGCGGCGCACACAAACGCCCACAATCTTTTTAAATCTTTTTTCATTTCCCTTCCTCCCGGTTAATAATTTACAGCACGCAGTATTTTTCCATATAGCTTTCCATGTTTTTAAGGACGGGGGCGTATTCGCCGGACTGCTTTAGATATTCGTGTATGTCGCGGACGGTCACTATCGCGTGGACGTTTATCCCGAAGTCCTCCATGACCTCCATAACAGCCGTTTTTCCCGGGGTTTGGCCGACCTCGCAGCGGTCGACCGAGATGAACATGTGCGGGATCTTAACGTCCGCTGCGGCGGTCAGGATCGGAACCGTCTCGCGTATGGCCGTGCCCGCCGTGATAACATCCTCAATAATGATCACGCGGTTGCCGTCCTGCGGCTTATATCCGACTAGGGAGCCGCCCTCGCCGTGGTCCTTTTCCTCTTTGCGGTTAAAGAAATACGGCTTGTCTATCCCGTGTTCATTATACAGCGCGGCGGCAGCGGCGGCCGCGAGCGGAATGCCCTTGTAGGCAGGGCCGAACATGCAGTCAAACTCATCGCCGCACTCGTTTTTGATCAGCGCGGCGTAGAACTTCGCGAGCGTCGCGATCTGTTTTCCGGTTCTGTAATTGCCGGTGTTGACAAAATAGGGCGTGTTTCTGCCGCTCTTTGTCACAAAGTCGCCGAAGCGGAGCACGTCCGCGCTCATCATAAATTCAATAAACTCTTTTTTAGATTGTTCAAGCATATAAAAACCTCCCGTCTTCACTTGTGTTTCGATTATTATATAATATTTTATTATTAGTGTCAAACGCGGCTATATTAGCAGCGAGCCTATCTGATATATCAGAAATGATACGACATAGGCGAAAACCGTCTGATAGCCCAGAGCGAATGCGGTCCATTTTTTGCTGCTCATTTCGCGGGCGATAGCGGCCATTGCTGCCACGCACGGCGCACACAAAAGATTGAACACCAAAAACGCAAAAGCCGAAACCGGCGTGAACGCGCCGGTCAGAGCCGAGGCGAGATCCGCGCCGGGATAGAGAACGGCGAGGGTGCTGACCACGTTCTCTTTGGCGACAAGGCCCGAGAGCACGGCCACCGCGGCCTCGCGGGTTCCGAAGCCGAGCGGCTTAAACAGCCACGCGAAGGCTCCGCCGATGTATGACAGGATCGACACCGAAAAATCGTCGGTAAATCCGACGCGTCCGCTGCTAATTCCGAGGTTTGAAAGCAGCCATATCACGATCGCCGAGAGCAGGATAACCGTGCCCGCCTTTTTCACAAACGACGAGACCCTGTTCCACATGCTTTTAAACACGTTTTTCGGAATCGGCAGATGATAGGGCGGGAGCTCCATGATAAACGGTGTTGAGTCGCCCTTAAACAGCTTGAGCCGCTTTAAAATTATTCCGGATATGATTATCGCCAGCGCCCCGATGAGATATGCGGCGGGAGCGGCCCACCACGCGCCGCCGAGGAAAACGCCCGAAAACAGAGCGATCATCGGCAGCTTGGCGCTGCACGGGATAAACGTTGTCGTGATTATCGTCAGACGGCGCTCGGCCGCGTTCTCGATCGTGCGCGACGCCATAATTCCCGGAACGCCGCAGCCTGTGCCGATTATTATCGGGATGAACGACTTGCCCGAAAGCCCGATCTTTCTGAAAATTCCGTCCATAATAAACGCCACGCGGGACATATATCCGCAGTCCTCAAGAAACGCCATGAATATGAACAGTATCATTATCTGCGGCACGAAGCTGAGCACCGAGCCCACGCCCGCGATTATGCCGTCGATTATCAGCGAGATAAGCTTTTCGTGCGTGCCTATCGCGGTCAGGAACGCTCTGATGACAACGGGCACAATTCCCGAGTCGCCGAAAATATTGTCTTCTATTATGCCCGAGAACATCGCGCCGAGCGACGTTACCGAGACATAATACATAACAAACATAACCGCCGCGAAAATCGGGATCGCGGCCCAGCGGTTTGTGAGCACGCTGTCGATCTTCTCGGAAAGCGCGTCGCCGCCCGCGCGGTTTATGTAGCTGCTTTTTATTATTGATGTTATCTTCGCGTAGCGCTCGGTGGTGATTATGCTCTCGCTGTCGTCTTCAAGCTTTTTTTCGGTTTTTTTGATTATCTCCTCGATCCTGCCACGCTCGGGAAGCTCGCCGATAAGCTCCGAAAGCCTCTCGTCGCGCTCAAAGACTTTGACCGCGAAAAACCGCCGCTGTTCCCTGCGCGGGCAAGCGGGCGAAATTATTTTTTGTATCTCAAGCGCCGCCTCCTCAACCGGGGCCGAAAATCCGATCGGATTTGTGTTAGAGGGCTTCCCCGCAAGAGCGACCGCCGCGTCTACCGCGCGGCGCAGGCCGTCTCCCTTTAAGGCCGAGACTTCAAACACCGGACAGCCGCCGATCGCCTTTGAGAATTTCTTCAGATCTATCACGTCGCCCCGCTTTTCGAGCACGTCGGCCATGTTGATCAGAACGACCATAGGAATTCCGAGCTCCATGAGCTGGGTCGTGAGATAGAGGTTGCGCTCAATGTTGGTCCCGTCGAGAATGTCCAGGATAACATCGGGAGGCGAGGACACAAGATAGTTTCTCGCCACGACCTCCTCGGGAGTGTAGGGCGAGAGCGAATAGATGCCGGGCAGATCGGCGATCGTGATCTCGGGATCGGAAACAAGCCGTCCTTCCTTTTTCTCAACGGTGACGCCTGGCCAGTTGCCGACGTATTGCTCGGATCCGGTGAGGGCGTTGAATATTGTGGTTTTGCCGCAGTTAGGGTTGCCCGCGAGTGCTATGGTAACAGACATAAATTTCTCCCGTTGTAAACTTTTTTCTGATTTTGTGGAACTAATCCGCGGTTTTTGTCGTCATATAAAACATAAAGATAAATTTGAAAGGATGAATTATATGAAAACGAGCTTTAAAACGGATCTATCCGCGGCGC
The DNA here is from genome assembly GCA_947630135.1 of uncultured Monoglobus sp. Classification (GTDB taxonomy): domain Bacteria; phylum Bacillota; class Clostridia; order Monoglobales; family Monoglobaceae; genus Monoglobus. The sequence continues at coordinate 27,913 of CANRGH010000022.1, read as the reverse complement.
TAAGGTCAGCGGCCGCTATCTTTATTATACTGTTTATGCCGCTCTTGTCAAGTATATGTTTCGCCGAGGGCGTAAAACCCGCGGAACTGAATTTTGAGCCGGTCGGCGGCGGAAAGTTTATTTACTGCAACAATACCGAGGGCATATTCAGGGAGTATCTTTCGGACTCCTCAAATCCAAACCCGAGATACGCGATGTCAAATCCCGATCTCGGCCCCGACAGATATTACATATATCTGACCCACATCAACTACACCTACGGATATGACGAAAACTATAACCCCGCGGGACTCGGCTTTGACGTGGAGCTTGACCTTGAGATAACCGCGAAGGAGGACTCGGTGCTGAGGATAAACAGGGCCGCGTTTGAGACCCCGAAGGTCCGCAGATACATTGACGGGAGCGGGAACATGAAATACGAGTACCCCACATGGGGAGCCGAGGACGCGGTCGCCACAATGCTCGGCGGCGACATATATATGCTGAACTCCGACGTCGTGTTTAAAAACAGCGGTTATACGCCAAAGACCGTGACGATAAAAAAGGGTGAGACCGTGTGGCTGAGCAGTTATGTTGACAATTATTCCGCCTGCGGAATGATCCTGCCGGTGTTTATGACGGCGGACACCGAGCTGCTTTCGGGAAGGGTCGACATGAATGTGGTCGAGCTCCGCTCAAAGGACGGGAAGCTCGGCGACCGCTCCGATTTTGACCGGAACAGAACCGCTTTCGGCTCATATCTGCGCGATAGATGCTTAAAGGGTGTGGCCGACAGCCTGCCCAAGGTCGAGGCGGATCTTGAGTATGTGATCGACGACAGCGTTGCGGACGGCAGTTATCTTCCGGTCACCTTTAAAAATCAGTACACTCCCGAGGCCGTCACGGTCGAAAGCTGGGTCACAAATTTAAACCCGCAGGACGATATCTGGTCAAAGTACATAACCGCCGAGTCCGACATGCTCGCGCTAAAGTATTACGACCCTTCAAAGCTTGATTATTACGGCAAAAACGTGCCGCAAAGCAAGCGTGACAGCGTGTGGGTTTTTGACACGCGCCACAGCGACAGCAAGGAATATATTCCCGAAAGCGGCATGACGGCCGACAATTATTCGCCGAATTTCGAGCTTGACGTGAGCCGCGACAATCACGGTTACGGATGCAGCATGGGCAATTACGGAGTCACCGAGCGTTATAACCTGCGCATAACCAACAACGGCGACAGGACGAGGTATTTTAACTATGACGCGGCAACCTCGGCGGGAATTATAGTCACGATGAGGAACAAGGACGGCAGTCTGCGGAGCGGCACGGAGCATCCTATCATCTCAAAGGGCGGACACGGCACGAACATTGTCACCGACACCTGCGCATATGCGGAGCTTCCGCCGCATGAGACCGCGGAGTTTTCGCTTGAGACGCTGCTTCCCGTGAACTACCTCGGCGGTCTTAAAAACGCATTCAGAATTTCCGACGAAAAGCCGGAGCTGACGTTTCTGACATCCGAGAAAACGCCGCTCCCCGATTATGATACCATATACAACAAATATTACGACCGGTATATGAGCGGCGCGGACGCCGAAACAAAAGAGCTGCTCGCGGGCAATCTTGACAATTTTGAGGTCACAGAGACGGGCAATGGATACATGCTGCGCTTTAAGGCGTGGGACGCCAATCCGAATTTTCAGGGCAATTTCCAAAACTTAGGCAGCAACATATATTTTCTTGACAATAATTTTTGTTATGAAGGGAAAAGTCATTTTGACTCGCTGCCCTCAAAAGCGGCATGCAGCGGCGGGAAATATATAGTGACGCTGCGAAACGGCCAAAGGCTGTTCAGCGCCGACGAGGGAAAGACGTGGTGCGAGCCGTTCTGGCCCGCGTCCGAGGACGGGAACCTTGACAAAATTCTGGTAAGCTTAAACGGCGAGTTCCTTGATTTTGACGTTGACCCCATTCTTCTGAATGACAGGACGCTTGTGCCTATGCGGAAAATTTTTGAGGCGCTTGGCATGACGGTGAGCTGGAACGACAGCGCGCAGACCGCGACCGCTGCGAATAAAGACACGGTGATCTCGTTCACGGTCGGCAGCAGTATCGCGAGGGTAAACGTCTCGGATTTTGAAATGGACACCTATCCGGTGCTGCGCGGAGACAGAACCATGATACCCCTGCGCGCGCTCAGCGAGAGCCTCGGCTACCGCGTGAGCTGGAACGATTTTTCCGAAACAGCGTTTATTGACGACTATCCCGAGTAATCGGAAACACAACCAAAGAAAGGCCCGGATTTCGGGCTTTTCTTTTATATTATTTACATTGACAAAAGAAGGATATATATGTTAATATTTATTGATTGCAAAATTAAGTAAAGGGCAGGTAATTTAAGTGACTAAATTGAAGTTTGAAAAGGCGGCGCCCGAGAGCGTCGGAATAAGCCCCGCCGGAATTGTGGGATTTTTGAACCGTCTTGAGCGCGACGGGCTCGATATGCACAGCGTGATGATAATGCGCAGGGGAAAGCTGGTGTTTGAGGGCTATTACGCGCCCTACGGCAGAAAATCGCTCCACCGCATGTTCTCGATAAGCAAAAGTCTGACCGCGATCGCGATAGGCATGCTGATCGGCGAGGGCAGGCTCTCGCTTGACGATAAAATCTGCGCCCATTTCCCGGAATATGTTCCGTCCGAGGGCGCGCACCCGTATCTTGAGCAGACCACGATCCGTCATATGCTGATGATGACGACGCCGCACAACGGAACCACCTATGACAAATTCAGCGGCAAGGGCTGGGTGAAAAGCTTTTTTGTGAAAACGCCGACGCACAAACCCGGAACCGTGTTCTCATATGACACAAGCGCGTCGCATGTGCTGGCGGCTTTGGTTGAGAAGCTGACCGGAAAAAAGCTCGCCGATTATGTGCGCGAAAAGGGACTCCCCATTTCGGACGAGGCCTATTTCGTGCCCGACGGCGAGGGAGTCAGTCAGGGCGGCTCGGGCCTTCTGGCTTTGCCGTATGATATTCTCGTCATTGCCGACATGCTGATGCGCGGCGGCGTCTCGGATGGCAGGCGGCTGCTGCCCGAAGGCTATTTAAGGGAGATGACCGCGTTTCAGGTCCCGAACCACGCCAAAGGATTTTTCCCGGCTGAGCAGCAGGGCTACGGCTATCATGTGTGGCGCACCCAGCGCGGCGGGTTCATGATGTACGGCATGGCGGGCCAGCTCGCGGTATGCTTCCCCGACAAGGATCTGATCTTTGTCACAACCGCCGACCTCACCGACCGCCACGGCGGAATTCAGCGAATTTTTGATGCGTTTTTTGACGAGGTTTACGACACTCTTGACTGTGATTTCGAGTCGTTTGACCTTTCGGACGTTGAGAAAAATCTCAGGGTCAAGCCGCTTATGAGCCTTGATACATATGAAAAGGACGAGGTTTTCGAGTTTGAGAACAACTCAATGGGGCTCAAGGCGCTGCGCGTGACCGCCGGAAAGAACAGCGGCGCGCTCGATCTTGAGTTTGAGGACGGAATTCAGACGATCGGCTTCGGCTTCGCCTCAATGAAGTTCGGCGGTTTTGTGAAATATAACTGCCCTTACGCCGCGTCTGCGGGCTGGAGCGGCGAGAATGTGCTTATAATAAAAGCGAACCTTATCGGCGAGTGCGCCGGAAAGATATATATCGAGCTCTCGTTTAACGATGACGGCGGCCTGACGATATTTATGCGCAAAACAGAGGAGACATTGTTCGGCGAGTATAACGGTTTCGCGCAAAGCAAACAATAGACTTTCAAATATAATACGGGGTGATGCAAATGATGAAAAGAATAATACCGCTTGTTTTCTGTCTTTGCCTGATTTTGAGCGGTTGCGGAAAAACGGCATCGAACAGCGGAAAACTGACCGAGGGCAGCCAAAGCGGAAGCAATGAGACGACTCCTGCGTCAGCCGCGCCCGCGGAAGCAGCGGCGGAGGAAGAGGGCGAAAAGCTCCCGGACGGCGTTGTCGCCGTTGTTAACGGCGAGGAGCTGAGGCCCGACGACTTCGGATATTATATCTGCAGCGAGGCCGTCACAAATATGTATGAGGCCGATCCGAACGCGGATATATCCACGTTTAATTTTGACGAAACCGCCCGCAATGTGATCATTCTGAACGCGGTCATGGACGCGGTGGGCGACACCGCTTTCAAGCAGAAGGCCGCCGAGTGCGGATATTCGGTCAGCGAGGCGGAAAAGACCGCGTCGGAGCTTGTGGACGACGCGGTGAGCCGCAGCGGCGAGGACGGTTTTAAGAAAACCGCGGGAGCGCTCGGCATAAGCAGCGCGGAGGACTATAAAAAGGTGTACGCGAATATATCGGTGTTTGACGGCGTGGCCGACGATTTTCAGAAAAATCCCGACAGATACATCTCCGACGCCTCGCTGCTTAACGATTACGCCGACGATAAGGGCGCGTCGGTGCGTCAGGTGCTTATTTTAAGCGGCACCGATAAGGGCGATCCCCAAACCGTCGCGGCCGAGGTCAACGAGAGGGCCAAAGCGGGTGAGGACTTTGTGGCGCTTATGGACGAGTTCAACGAGGACAGCGTGACCGAGAAGGGCTATGTCTACACCTTCACCAAAGGCGAGATGGTAAAGTCGTTCGAGGACGCGGCGTTCGCGCTGAAGATAGGCGAAATCAGCGACATTGTCGCCTCGGACTACGGCTATCACACGATCGAGCGCGTATGCGGCGCCTATGAGCTGCGCAATTATTGGACAGCGTGTTCCGACGTGCGGATCGCGGACAACTTAAACGAGATGCTAAGCTTTGACGATGTTATAAATATGGCAAGATCGGCCTCGGAAGCCGACGGCGAATAATTATGAAAAGAGGTTAAAACTATGAGCGACATTGTAAAATTTGAAATGGAAAAAGGCGGAGAATTCACAATCGAGCTGTACCCGGATATGGCTCCGAAAACCGTTGAGAACTTCAAAAAGCTTGTCTCAAACGGCTTTTATGACGGGCTCACGTTCCATAGGGTGATTGACGGATTTATGGCCCAGGGCGGCTGCCCCAACGGCACGGGCACGGGCGGCAGCGGCGAGAATATCCCCGGCGAGTTCGCGATGAACGGATTTGACGGCAACACCTTGAGCCACACCCGCGGCGTGGTTTCGATGGCAAGGGCCATGAACCCCGACTCGGCCAGCAGCCAGTTTTTTATCTGCTATGACAATGCGGATTTTCTTGACGGACAGTACGCGGCCTTCGGCAAGGTGACCGACGGCATGGACGTCGTTGACGGATTTTTGAGCGTGCGCCGCGTCGGCCCCGAGGGCGGAACGCCCACCGAGCCGATCGTTATCAGCCGCGCTTATATCGTTGAATAGTGGCGCGGATAAACGTTCCCGAGCGGCTTTCAGAGATCATATCGCGCCTTGAAAAGGCAGGACACAAGGCCTATCCTGTGGGCGGCTGCGTCCGCGACAGTTTAAGAGGCGGCGCGCCGAAGGACTGGGACGCCGCGACCTCGGCCCTGCCCGAAGAGGTTAAGGACGCGATGAGCGGAACGGGATTTAAGATAATCGAAACGGGAATTAAGCACGGCACGGTGACGATCCTCGCGCGCGGCGAGGCGTATGAGATCACCACGTTTCGGGTTGACGGCGGCTATTCCGACAACCGCCGCCCCGACTCGGTGGAGTTCGTCGCGGATATAAACGAGGATCTGTCGAGGCGGGATTTCACGATAAACGCCATAGCCTACGACTGCGAAAACGACGGGATCATCGATCCGTTCGGCGGCGCCGCGGATATTGGGCGCTGTCTTGTCCGCTGCGCGGGCGAACCCGAACAACGCTTTTCCGAGGACTCGCTCCGAATTTTGCGCGGGCTGCGCTTCGCGTCGGTCCTCGGCTTTGAAATTGAGGAAAAAACCGCCGCGGCAATGCGGAGGCTCGCGCCGCTGCTTAAAAACGTTTCAAGCGAGAGAGTATACGCCGAGCTTAAGATGATACTCTGCGGCGAAAATATCGAGACGGTGCTGCGGGAATACCGCGGCGTTTTCGCGTGCGTTTTGCCCGAGCTTGAGCCGATGTTCGATTTTCCGCAGCAAAATCCTTATCACTGCTATGACGTGTGGGAGCACACGATCCACGCGGTTCCCGCGGTGTCGCCCGAGCCTGTTCTGCGGCTCGCGGCGCTGTTCCACGACAGCGGCAAGCCCGCCTGCCATACTCGCGAAACGCTTGCTGACGGCTCGCGGATCGACCACTTTTATAATCACGCCACCGTTTCGGCGGAACTTATCGCGGGCGCGCTCGAGCGCCTCAAGGCCGACAACAGAACCAAAGAGCGGGCAGAGTATCTCATCCTGCACCACGGCGATATGATAAGCCCGACAAAAAAGAGCGTGAGGCGACGGCTCAGCCGTATTTCGGCGGAGTTTGAAAACGGACGGGAAATGTTTGACATGCTGATAGATTTGAAGCTTGCCGACGTTTCGGCCCAGGCCGAACATGTGCGCGGCGGCCGAAAAGCCGAGCTTCGCGAGGTCGTTAAGCTCGCCGACGAGATCACCGCCGAAAGCGAATGTCTGAGCGTTAAGGACCTGGCGGTGAGCGGCTACGACGTGATGGATATGGGCTTTTCGGGCCCCGATGTGGGAAGGGTTTTAAACTTAGTTCTTGAGGCCGTCATTTCGGAAGAAGTGGCAAACGACAGTGACTCAATAAGAGAATATATAAATAAATTATAAATTTTGTTAATTATTTGCATTTTTACTTGATTTATAATTAAAATTTATATATAATAAGACTAACAATCTCTGATAAAGGAGTGGTATCTGTGAACAAGAAATACACGATCGGCATAGACTACGGTTCACTTTCGGGAAGAGCGGTGCTTGTCGATGTTGAAAACGGCGCGGAACTGGCCTCGTCGGTGTACGAGTATCCGCATGAGGTCATGTATGAATATCTGCCCGACGGCGAGACAAAGCTCGGCGTTGACTGGGCGCTCCAGCACCCGCAGGATTATCTTGACGTGCTGGCGCACACCGTGTCCGATGTTATAAAGCAGTCGGGCGTTTCAAAGGACGACATAATCGGCATCGGGATTGACTTCACCGCCTGCACGGTGCTTCCGGTCAAGGCCGACGGAACGCCGCTGTGCTTCCTGGACGAGTACAAGTCAAATCCCCACGCCTACGTTAAGCTGTGGAAGCACCACGCCGCGCAGAAATATGCGAACAAGCTGAACGAGATCGCCGAAAGCTCGGGAGAGAGCTTCCTTAAAAGATACGGCGGAAAAATATCGTCCGAGTGGATGATCCCCAAGGTCTGGCAGATAGTCGAGGAGGCGCCCGATATATATGACGCGATGGATAAGTTTATCGAGGCCGCCGACTGGATCGTGTGGCAGCTCACGGGCGTTGAGACGCGCAACAGCTGCACCGCGGGCTATAAGGCGCTCTGGAGTAAGAGCGAGGGATTTCCGTCAAAGGAATTCTTTAAATCTCTGAACCCGAAGCTTGAAAATTTTGTTGAAGAAAAAATAGGCTGCGATATAACTCCTATCGGTTCAAAAGCCGGAGAGATCACACCCGAAATGGCCAAAATCACCGGCCTTAATGTCGGAACCGCCGTTGCGGTCGGAAACGTTGACGCGCATGTGGCGCTCCCCGCCGTGGGCGTGACCGAGCCCGGAAAGATGCTTATGATAATCGGAACCTCGACCTGCGACATACTGCTGGGCGATAAGGAAAAGTCGGTCCCCGGAATATGCGGCGTCGTTGAGGACGGAGTTATACCCGGATTTATGGGATATGAGGCGGGCCAGTCCTGCGTGGGCGACCATTTTGATTGGTTCGTTAAGACCTCGGTTCCCGAAAGCTATTACCGCGAGGCGAAGGCTCTCGGCATGAATATCCATCAGCTTCTGAGAACCAAGGCGGGCGACAAAAAGCCCGGCGAGAGCGGCCTTGTGGCCCTCGATTGGTGGAACGGGAACCGCAGCGTGCTGGTTGACGTTGATCTGACAGGAATGATCGTCGGAATGAATTTGCTGACGCGGCCCGAGGACATATACCGCGCGCTTATCGAGGCGACGGCCTACGGAACGCGCATGATCGTTGACAACTTCCGCGAAAACGGAGTGCCGATAACCGAGCTTTACGCCGCGGGCGGCATTGCGCAGAAGGACGCGTTTATGATGCAGATCTACGCCGACGTTACGAATATGAACATAAAAATCGCCGACTCAAAACAGGCGGGCGCGCTTGGCTCGGCCATGTTCGGAGCGGTCGCCGCGGGCTCCGCGGCGGGCGGCTATGACAGCATCGCGGAATGCGCGGGGCGCATGGGCAGGGTAAAGACCCGCTACTATAAGCCCATACCCGAAAACGTTGAGATATACGACAAGCTTTACGCCGAGTATAAGGAGCTTCACGATTACTTCGGCAGAGGCGCAAACGACGTTATGAAGCGCCTCAAGGATTTGAAAAAGTCGGTAAAAGAGAATTAATAAAGGAAAATAATTATGTATGACGAACTGAAAAAACGGGTTTACGAGGCCAACATGCTGCTGCCGAAACACGGCCTTGTGACCTTCACATGGGGCAACGCCTCGGAGGCGGACAGGAAAGCCGGAGTAGCGGCGATAAAGCCATCGGGCGTTGAGTATGACAAATTAAAGCCCGAGCATATCGTGGTGCTCGATCTGGAAAGCGGCGAGGTCGTCGACGGAAATCTTAACCCGTCATCCGACACGCCGACGCACCTTGAGCTTTATAAGCGGTTCCCGAACATTGGCGGCGTGGTCCACACGCACTCGCCCCATGCCACGGCATGGGCGCAGGCCGGAAGGGGAATTCCGCCCTACGGCACGACTCACGCGGATTATTTTTACGGCGAGATCCCCTGCGCGAGGCCGCTGACCGAGGAAGAGGTCGAGGAAGCCTACGAACTCAACACCGGCAGAGTTATCGCCGAGACCTTTGAGCAAAGAGGCATAGACCCCGACGCGGTCCCAGGCGTGCTCGCGGCGAACCACGCGCCCTTCACATGGGGAACCGATGCGAAGAACGCGGTTCACAACGCGGTGGTGCTTGAAGAGGTCGCCAAAATGGCGCTTATGTGCGAGGCGATTGAGCCGGGCGTTCGGCTTATGCCCCGATATGTTCTGGACAAGCACTATAACCGCAAGCACGGCAAGAACGCCTATTACGGGCAGGGCGGTGCCAATGGGTAAGTTTATAGTTTTCGAGGGGCTTGACGGCAGCGGCAAGTCCTCGCAGATCGAGCTGCTGAAAAAAAGCCTCACGGCGCGCGGCGAGAAGGTCCATGTGACGCACGAGCCCACGGATTACGAAACGGGCGGATATTTAAACCGTATTCTCTCGGGCAGAGAGAGCAAGGACATACATCTGCAGGCCGCGCTGTTCCTTGCCGACAGGATCGAGCACGCGACGCATCCCGAGCACGGAATAAAAAAATATTTGAGCGAAGGTTACACCGTTATATGCGACAGGTATTATTACTCGTCGCTGGCGTATCAGGGCGCCGACCCCGACTGCGATTATGAATGGGTGAAGACGCTGAATTTGGGCTGCCCCAAGCTGCCGAAGCCCGATCTTTGCATCTTCCTTGACGTCAATCCCGAGACCTGCAAGGGCAGGATCGACGCGGGCCGCGACAATGTTGAGCTCTACGAGCAGAGCGCGGTGCAGATGAGCGGCATAAGGCGCGGTTTTATGACGGTGCTTGAGGACCTTAAAAATAATTACGGACATAATATAGTCATTATCGACGGAGGCGGCGATATTGACGACATATCAAAGGAGATTTTGAATTATGTATAAGAGATTATTTACATCAGAGTCGGTGACCGAGGGACATCCCGACAAGATAGCCGACCTTATTTCGGACGCGATTTTGGACGCGATTTTGGAAAAAGACCCCAAGGCGAGAGTGGCGGTCGAGGTCACGGTCACGACCGGCCTTGTGCTGGTTGTTGGCGAGATAACCACCGACACATATGTTGACATGAAAACGATCGCCCGCGAGACGATACGCGGCGTCGGCTATGACAGAGCCAAATACGGATTTGACTGCGACACCTGCGCGGTTCTGGTCGCGATCGACGAGCAGTCGGGCGACATAGCCCAAGGCGTTGACGACAGCGGCGAGGGAATAGGCGCGGGCGATCAGGGCATGATGTTCGGCTTCGCCTGCGACGAGACCGAGGAATATATGCCTCTGCCGATCTCACTTTCCCACAAGCTGACCCGTCGCCTGACCGAGGTGCGCAAGAAGAACATTCTGAATTATCTGCGGCCCGACGGAAAAGCGCAGGTGACGGTCGAGTATAACGAGGACGGCAGCTTCAAGCGCGTTGACGCGATCGTCGTGTCAACTCAGCACAGCGAGGCCGTTTCGCAGGAGCGCCTGCATGAGGACATAAAAAAATATGTTATCGACCCGGTGATCGGTGACGATCTCAAGGATGAGGACACGACGATATACATCAATCCGACCGGACGGTTTGTTGTCGGCGGCCCTCAGGGCGACAGCGGACACACGGGTAGAAAGATCATTGTTGACACCTACGGCGGCTACGCGAGCCACGGCGGCGGAGCGTTCTCGGGCAAGGACCCGACAAAGGTTGACAGAAGCGCGGCCTACGCCGCCAGATATGTGGCAAAGAACGTTGTTGCGGCAGGCCTCGCCAAGGCCTGCGAGATACAGCTCGCCTACGCGATTGGTGTGAGCAAGCCTGTTTCGGTCAGGGTAGACACAAGAGGCACCGGAATTATCCCGGACGGCGAGATCGCCGAAAGAGTGCTCAAGGTGTTTGACCTGACCCCCGGCGGAATTATAAAGAGCCTCGACCTTCAAAGACCGATATACAAGCAGACCGCGGCATACGGCCACTTCGGCAGAGACGACCTTGATCTCCCGTGGGAGAAAACCGACAAAGCGGAGCTGCTGAAATAGGAGAAATATAATGTCATATGACGGATTTGTAACGCGCAGCGTTGTGCGCGAGCTTAATCAAAAGCTTTTGGGTGGGAAGATCGACAAGATCTATCAGCCCGAGAGTGACGAGATCATCCTCGGCGTGCGCACCTTTGACGGAAATTACAGACTGCTGCTTTCCGCCAACGCGTCAAACGCCCGCGTTCACCTCACAACCGTGAAAAAAGAAAACCCGATGACGCCGCCCATGATGTGCATGCTGATGCGCAAGCATTTAAGCGGCGGCAGAATAACCGCGATAACACAGCCCGGCTCCGACCGGGTTGTTCGCGTTGATGTCGAGGCAGTGACCGAGCTCGGCGATCTTGAGACAAAGTCGGTCATAACCGAGATCATGGGCCGCCACAGCAACGTGATATTCATAGATAAGGACAATAAGATTCTTGACAGCGCCAAGCACGTTGATTTCACGGTCAGCAAGGTGCGCCAGATCCTGCCGGGCTTTATTTACGAACCGCCTCCGGGCCAGAATAAGCTGACCCCGGATGATTTTGAGCTCGTGAGCTTTATGAACCTTTTCGCGAAGCAGGACGGCGACGCCCTGCTCGATAAGTTTCTGCTCGGCAGTCTGATGGGCATGAGTCCGCTCGTCGCGCGCGAGCTTGTGTATAAGTTCGCGGGGCATACCAAGGTTGCCAAGAGCGAGGTTGACGAGGCGAAATTTGTCACGTTCGTCGGCTCGTTTATCGACGATATGCGCGAGGGCAGATTTGACCCGTGTGTGGTCTATGAAAAGCGGAGCGGAAAGCCGATGTCGTTTTCATGCGTCCGTCTTGAACAGTACGGCGATATGGCGGATGTCCGCGCGGCGGAGTCGATCTCCGAGGCGATCGACGATTATTACGTCACCCGTGCGATGCGCGAAAGCATGCGCCAGCGCAGCGCCGATATATTAAAGCTTGTGAACAACAACATAGACCGCTGCTCTAAAAAGTTAGCGCTGCACAGAGACAATCTTGAAAAGTCCAAAAACCGCGACAAGTATAAGATCAAGGGCGACCTGCTGACCGCCAATATGCACAGGGTCAGCTACGGCATGAGCGAAATCACGGTCGAGAATTTTTATGACGACAACAAGGAATTGAAAATTGCGCTTGACCCGACGATCTCTCCGGCGCAGAACGCCCAGAAATTCTATAAGAGATACAACAAGGCCAAAGTTACCGAGAAATACGCCGCGGAGCAGATCGCCGAGGCGGAGGAGGAGCTCGGCTATCTCGAAACAGTGCTTGAGAGCATAACAAAGGCCGAGACGCCGCACGATCTGGCGGAGATCAAAGAGGAGCTCCGCGAGCAGGGATATATAAAAACCGTCGGTCCCGGCGGCAAAAAGAAAAAGCGGAAGAATACCGCGTCAATGCCTATGAAGTTCACGTCAAGCGACGGTTATGAGATACTTGTGGGCAGGAACAACAAGCAGAATGACGAGCTCACTGTCCGCATGTCTTATTCGACCGACATCTGGCTCCATACCAAGGAGATACCCGGCTCGCATGTGCTGATACGCACCAATGGAACCGGCGAGGCTCCCGACCGGACGCTGCTTGAGGCGGCCCGCCTCGCTGCGTATTACAGCAAGGCGAGGGACTCCGCTCAGGTCCCGGTCGATTACACGGCCGTTAAAAACGTGAGAAAGCCCAACGGCGCCAAGCCCGGCTTTGTGATCTACGAAAAAAACCGTACTCTCTACGTCGACCCCTCAAATCAAATATAGGCCCGCCGCGGCGGGCCTTTTGACGCGCGCGGAACGAACCGCCTTGACAAAAATAATATAGGTGTTATAATAGACGTATAATAAATACGGGGTGATTAAAATGTCAATAAAATCTACAACAATTATACAAAAAGAAGATGATTGGTATGTCGCAACAAGCCTTGAAAGCGGAGTTGCCTCGCAGGGAAAAACAATAGATGAGGCGATCGAAAATTTAAAAGAAGCGCTGATATTATTTTATGAAGATAATGTCCCCGAAGAAATATCTCCGGTCTTTGTGACAACCGTGGAGGTGGCTGTTTAATGGGGTCAAAATATCCTCTGCTGCCTCCGAATAAGATAATTAAAACGCTTGAAAAATTTGGATTTGTATATGTCAGTCAAAGAGGCAGTCATGTAAAATATTCTAAAAACGGTTATACTGTCATTATTCCCAAGCATAGCGAGGTCGCAAGAGGAACTTTAAGAAGTATTCTTTCCATGGCTCATATTGATCTTGATGATTTTTTGAAATATCTTTAATTAAATCACAGAATATTTATAGTTTATTAATAATTTGTATATATTTTATCGCGGTGTTTGTGTTAAAATATAACAAATACCAAAAAGATAGGAGATGTGTGAAATGAAAAGGCTTAACAAGAAAATTTCGGTTTCGGCGGCGGCTCTGCTCTGCGTTTTGTGCGTGGCCGTGGGCGGCTGCGCTGCGACCGTCATTCAGACAATTCAGGCGGAGCTCCGTCCCGATTTTACTGTTGTTATTGACGGAACGGAACGCACCTTTAAAAACGTTAACGGCGAAGTCGTTGACCCGATTTTGTATAACGGCTCGACCTATCTGCCGATAAGGGCAATAGGCGAGATAATGGGAAAAGAAGTAACGTGGTACGAGGATCAAAAGCGCGTGGAGCTTTCCGATAAAAAATCGACCGTGACCGACGCGGACAAGATAGTGACCGACGGAAGCGCGCCGACCGCGAAGCCCCAAAATCCCGTCGCGCAGACACAGCAGACAGCTCCGGTAAGCGGAGAGATCACACTTGACCGCGCCAAGGAGATCGCCCTTCAAAAGGCGGGGCTCACCGTCGCTGACGTGACGTTCACCGAGGCGAAGCGCGACCGCGACGACGGCAGGGAGGTATACGACATAGAGTTCCGCCGCGGCAGGACCGAGTATTCCGCCGAAATTTCGGTAAGTGACGGCGCGATAATCTCATGGGAAGTCGATAATGACTGATATATATTGGCCGCCGGCTCAGCCGGCGGCCTAAATTATGCCAATATTTTATGTATCTCACCTTTTATCGTAGGGGACGGCGCCCTCGACGTCCCGTAAGAATCCCCGAAGGGGAGCCTTAATAAATACCAACCGTCGCTTATTTATTTATGATTTTATGTATTTCTCCGGCGAGGTAGAGCGAACCGCAGACGCAGATCGTTCCGCCTAATTTTTTGAGTTCGCGCAAAGCGGCGGCGGGCGGTTTTATGACTGCGGCGCTTACGCCGCGCTTTTCAAACTCCGCCGCAAGGCTTTCTGCGGCGAGGCAGCGGGGCATGTCAAGCTCGGTCACTGTGACGGACGCGCCGCGGCTTTTGCAGAACTCCGCGATCAGCCTTGTTATCCCGTCGTGATCCTTGTCGTCCATAACCGCAGTCAGAAAGCGGATGGGCCCGCCGAGCGCCTCAAGCTCATTCAGCAGCGCGCCGACAGCCTGCAGATTGTGCGCGCCGTCGATAATAACGTTTCCGTATCGGTCCAGCCTGCCGGGGATTTTGGCGCGGCCGAGACCGGTTTTTATGTTTTCGCCGCTTATTTCAAATCCCCTTTTTGAAAGGCAGTTCGCGGCCTCAATTGCCGTCGCTGCGTTCAGTGCCTGAAACCCGCCGCTCATCGCGAGAAAGTATTTCTCGCCCTTATAGAAAAACGAGCGTTCGGCGGCGTTGTATTTTTCGGGCAGGTCGGGAATTATAAGCTTCGCGCCGCGCTTTGCGCATACCCTTTTTGCGTTTTCAAAAACGACCGCATCCTGCTTCGGACAGAGCACCAGCGGCGTGCCGCGCTTGACTATACCCAATTTCTCCATGGATATTTCGCCAACCGTGCCGCCGAGGTATTGGCAATGGTCAAGGCCTATGGCGGTCAGCACCGCCGCCTCGGGCTTTTCAATGACATTGGTCGCGTCAAGCCTGCCTCCGAGTCCGACCTCAAGCACGACGCAGTCGCATTTTTCCCGCGCGAAATACAGCATAGCCGCGGCGGTTATAAACGCGAACTCCGAAACCTCGGCGCCGTATTTTTCGGAAATTTTTCTGACATAGCTCACGATTTCGGCGAGGCTTTCGTCGCCGACAGGTTCGCCGTCTATCCTTATCCGCTCGTTGAAGCGCGTCAAAAACGGCGAGGTAAAAAGGCCGGTTCTGTAACCGGCGCTTTTTAATATTTCCGAGATCATTGTCGCCGTGCTTCCCTTGCCGTTGGTGCCGCCGACATGGACGAACCTCAGGCTTTTCTGCGGGTCACCGAGCCTGCCGAGCAGGACGCGCAACAGGTCGTTGCCAAGCACGCGGCTGAACTTCGGTATAGAATGTATGTAATTTATTGATTGCTCGTAATTCATAAAATCAGCTCCGTCTTACGGGCACGCCCTCGGACTTTAAATAGTCCTTGAGGTCGTTTATCTCGATCTCGCGGAAGTGGAAAAGCGAGGCGGCCAGCGCCGCGTCGGCCTTTCCGTCGGTCAGCGCGTCCTTAAAATGCTCCATGGTTCCCGCGCCGCCCGAAGCAATCACAGGTATCGAGACGCTGTCCGCTATCGTCCGCGTCAGCTCGATGTCATATCCCGCCTTGGTCCCGTCGCAGTCCATCGAGGTCAGAAGTATCTCGCCCGCGCCGAGCCGTTCGGCTTTTTTTGCCCACTCGACCGCGTCGAGCCCCGTGTCGATCCTGCCGCCGCTAATATAGACGTTCCATTTTGAACGCCCGCAGCTAAGGCTCCCCTCGGGGGGAGCTGTCAGGCGGCAGCCTGACTGAGAGGGGTCCCCCTCAACCCGCTTTGCGTCTATCGCGACGACCACACATTGGCTGCCGAATTTTTCCGCCGCGTCAGAGATGAGCTGCGGATTGCGTATCGCCGAGGAGTTGATCGAAATCTTGTCCGCCCCCTGCAGCAGCAGCTCGCGGAAGTCCTCAACGGTTTTTATTCCGCCGCCGACCGTGAACGGAATGAACACGGTCTCCGCGACTCTTCTGGCCATTTCGATAACCGTGCCGCGCGCCTCGTGCGTGGCCGTGATGTCCAGAAAAACAAGTTCGTCGGCGCCCGCCTCGTTATACACCTTCGCCACCTCGACCGGGTCTCCGGCGTCGATGAGATTAACAAAGTTGACGCCCTTCACGACGCGTCCGTTTTTCACGTCAAGGCACGGTATAATTCTTTTTGCAAGCATACTATCCCTCCTAAAGGCTGCCGAAATTTTTTAGTATTTTAAGTCCGTTGTCGCCGCTCTTTTCCGGATGGAACTGAGTGGCGAAGATATTACCGCGCCACACCGCGACCGGGATTTCCGCGCCGTAGCAAGTCGTGGCGCACACCGCGCTCTCGTCCTCGGGCGCGATGTGATAGGAGTGGACGAAGTACATGTACGGCTCTTTCCCGAGGCCGCGGAAAATGGGGCAGCTTTCGTCATAGGCGATCGAGTTCCAGCCCATGTGCGGGATCTTAAGCCCGGGCGCGGACGGGATTTTTTTGTTTCCGCCTTTAAATATCGAAAGCCCTCTCGAGCCCGGCGACTCCTCGCTTGAGTCAAACAGGAGCTGCAGGCCGAGGCAGATGCCCAAAAACGGCTTGCCGTTATGTATCGCTTCCCGTATGCAGCCGTCAAGCCCCGCGGCTCTTATCGAGTCCATGCAGACGCCGAAAGCGCCCACGCCGGGAAGTATTATTTTATCGGCGGCGAGGATATCGGCGGGCTCGGCGGAGATCTTCGCTTTAAATCCTAAAAATTCAAGCGCCTTTTCCACCGAGCGCAGGTTCCCCGCGCCATAATCGATTATCGCGATCATTTGTGTCACCTCGGAAATATAGTACCACAGAACCGATAAAATTGTCAATACAGTCGCCGCATTTTTGACTGTTCATGTCTCAAAACGGCCATTTCGTGTCATAAGCGTTGAAATTCTATTTTTTGTATGGTATAGTTTTGTGCGATTAGATTGGATTATTGTGACCATGCGCAAGCGGGCTACGGTATGGGGCGAGGCTATAATCGGGAAATTATTAATACACATACATACACATAACAGGAGGTTTAATTATGAAAATGCTTTTACGAAGGGCGATCGGGGTTTTGCTCATGGTCGTTATGGTTGTTGGGCTTATGCCGGTTCTGCCGGGGTTCACGCTGGGCGTGTCTGCGGCGGAGCTTGCGCTTTCGGGCGAGGGTACGGAGCTGAGTCCGTATCTCATTTACAACAATGACGATTTGATAAGGTTCCGCGACTATGTCAACAGCGGAAACGACTGCGCAAATCAGTATTTCAAGATGACGGACAGCATCGATACCGGAAGCCGCGGCGGCCACAGCTATGACGTTATACCAAACAAGGAGTATACACCGATAGGAAAACCGGACGCTCCGTTTAAAGGTCATTTCGACGGCGCGGGCCACGCCGTGCTAAACATATGTGTACAAAAAAATATGTTCTACGTTAAAAACAGCAACGAGGCTTCATATTATGGCTTGTTCGGATATATAGGCGAGGGCGGCTCGGTCAAAAACGTCAGCGTCACCGGATATATCCAAGCGCTGTATTATGTCGGCGGCATAGCCGGATACAGCGACGGAGTTATCGAAAACTGCACAAACTTTTGTCATATTGTAGTTGCAAATGGTCAAGGTGACTTGCACTCGATCTTTGAATATGGTTATGGTCCTACCGGATATATCGGCGGTATCGTAGGCTCGAGCGGTGCCGATATAATCAACTGCGCCAATTTTGGCATGGTTGACGGACATACATGGGTTCAGCCGAGCAAAAGAAAGGACCATTACGGCGGTATTGCCGGAGAGAGCCGCGGCGGAGATATAGTGGGATGCTATAATACCGGCACGGTCAGTAATTTGGAATACGCGCATACTACTCCTCTCCCTTGGACGGGCGGTATCACCGGTGAAAAGAAAAACGGAAATATAATTGACTGCTATAACTGCGGAGAAGTATACGGAAAGATCGATGGCGCCGCGGCGGCGGCCGGTATAGCGTCATACTATGACCAAAACAGCAGAGTAAAAAACTGCTATAACGTAGGACCTATTTATTATTATGATCAATATAACGGTAAGCTTCATAAAGCTACGAACTCCGCCATTGGCAACAGCGCCTACAAAAGCGAGGACACAATGATCAACTGCTATTACTTAAACGAAGACGCTCAGGAGAGCGGCGCAACATCGCTTGCCAAAGAGGAGTTCGGAAGGCAGTGGGTCACGGACAGCCTTAACCAAAGCAGCGATTTCGCGTGGGTGATAAGCCCATATTTAGGCAGGCCCGTGCTTGTTGACAATCCGGAGTGTTTTTACGGCAGCGGAACCGAGGGCGACCCGTATGTTATCAAAAACGCTAAATCCCTCGCGTATTTTCGGGATTATGTCAACAACGGAAATGACTTCTCGGGGAAATATGTTCGCCTTGACGCCGATATCGATATGTCGGTTTATGTGATCGGATACAATATGGTTAATATAGATCCTCCCAAATTGACTCAAGGAAGTAATAATTATTACGGCAGCGCGCAAAATTATCTTACGACTCCGATAGGCAATAGCAAAACTCCGTTTAACGGGCATTTCGACGGCAACTGCCATAAGATCACCGGAATTACCAAGTTTGTGGCAGGAACCGAGGGTGAAAATCAAGGCTTGTTCGGATATATCGGCAGCGAAGGCACGGTCGAGAGGCTTATCGTTGCGGGAGCGATAGAAGGCAACATCCCATTTAAAGGAGCAACAGGAGCCATCGTCGGCACCTGCATGGGCAAAATAATGAATTGCTATACAGATGTATATTACTATGGCTCATCATACGTGGCGACGGGCGGCATTGCCGGAATTCTCGGAAAGGGCGGCGAGATAACGAATTGCTGCAGCATCGGAAGAGCCCAAAACCCCGGTAACGGTCCCATAGAACCCGCCACCGAAGGTTCGGGAGGTCTTGTTTACAAAATGGAGGCCGGCTCTAAGCTGTCGAACTCATACTATTATAATCCGACCATAGGCAGCGATGCATTTGCCTTCCTCTATGGAGACGAGTTCGGGTTCATTACGGACATCAAGGACGACTCGGCGGTGATAGAAAACTGCTATTGGCTTGACCCCCCCGATCCCCCAAACCGGTCGTATCAATTACGGCGTTTACGATTCCAAGGATCAAACCGGAATGACCACAGAAGACGACTTCAAAACTCTGGCGGAGAAGCTGAACAACGGCGTCAGCGCGCGGGACGGCGGCGCATGGGCGGACTCAGCCGCTTTGAGAAGGCCGATACTTTGCGAAAATCCCGAAACTCTTTTACCGGGCGACGGCACCGAGGAAGATCCGTATTTAATAACGAACCTTTCCTCGTTTGAGCGTTTCCGCGATTATATAAACAGCGGCAAGGGAGAGGGCGAGTATTTCGAAATAACAAGCGATATAGACCTGTCCGAAAAATACGGCGAGTGGGCGGCGTCCTGGGATCCCATAGGCAGCGAGGCGGTACCGTTCCGCGGCACGCTTGACGGCGGCGGACACAAGATAAACGGACTTTACATAAAGGATATCAGTTCCGTCAACATCTTACTCGGCTTAATAACCGGATACCCCTCGCACTTAGGCCTGTTCGCGAGCGTCGGCGAGGGCGGAACCGTTATGAATCTGTCGGTTTCGGGCAATATAAACTGCACCGCCGATCATGTCGGATTCATCGCGGGAAATTGCGACGGCCGGATGTACAACTGCTTTGCCGCCGGGGACATTACCGCAAAAGGCTTAGTCGCGGAGAATACCTTATTAGGCGGAGAAAGCCGCCTCGACGCGGATTACGTCGGAGGAATCACGGGCGAATGCTCGGGCAGTCTGTCGCTTTGCGGCAGCGCCGTGACGATCAACTCAGACGGAAATTACATTGGTGGTATTGCGGGAAAATACGGAAACAATCTGCTGTCGCTCTGCACCGTGCATAAAAATTACGAAAACATTACCTCGTCGATCACGTCTAGCGGAAACTGCGTTGGCGGAATTGTCGGCGAAATAGGCACAGGCGGCGGAGCAGCGGCGCGCCGGTAAGCGGCGGCGAGCACGTTGGCGGAATCGCCGGAAACATGAGCGGCGGAGCAGTAGCGGAAAATCCCGAGGAAAATTTAGACAACAGCTCCATGATAGGAGGCTGCACAAACTCGGGCGCTGTAAAGGGCGGCAATTACACCGGAGGCATCGCGGGAGAAACCGCGACGGCGATAGTCGAGAACTGCCAAAACACCGCCGAGGTCAGCGGCACCTCTGATGTCGGCGGCATTACGGGCCGCGCCGCAAACGGCTATATAGTAAGCTGCGGAGTCGGCGCGTCCGTGAGCGGCGAGGGAGACAACGTCGGCGGTATCACGGGATCGAGCGAAGATGAGACTGTCTCAAACAGCTATTTGCTCACGGGCGTTGACGTTACGGGCGGCAAAAATGTCGGCGGCATCGTCGGCAGCGCGAAAAATTTTGAAATAACAAACTGCTATATCGCGGGTGGAGGCACGATCACGGGCAGCGGTGAAAACACCGGCGGCATCGCGGGGTATTATTATACGCACGCATCTGATGCGGCGATAGAAAACAGCACAAACAATAACAGCGTCTCGGGCGTACTTTATACGGGCGGCATAGTCGGATACGCGGACATGGTAAGTATGTCTTATATAACCGACTGCAGCAACAGCGGTGATATTCACGGCGGGGACTTCACGGGAGGCATCGCCGCCTCCGGCACCTACGGTCTTGGGATAAGATCATGCGCGAACAGCGGCAAGGTTGACGGAAAAGACAGCGTGGGCGGAATTTCGGGATTCTATCAAAACAATCCGTTAGACTTCATAATGGAGACATACAACATAGGCGCGGTAAGCGGAAAAACAAACGTGGGCGGAATCGCGGGACACGACACCGGCCGAATTATAAACTCGTATAACGCGGGAACCGTCACCGGAGAAGAGAATATCGGCGGCATAGCGGGAAATCGGGAGATCGACACCGTTTTGTCGAACGGCAGCGCGCGCTGTGTCAATAGTTACAACTACGGCGCGGTCACGGGAAACTCAAACGTTGGAGCTGTTTACGGAATTTCAAACGCAAACAACAGCGAGAAAGTATATTATCTGAGTACCGCAGCTCAAAGCGCGTGCGGCTCCGGAGACGGCTCGGGCATAGAAACGATAAGCGAGGAGGATTTCGTAACGGAAAGTTTTGCCGGCAGGCTGGGAACCGACACTTGGAAGCAAAACGCGCTTTTGGGAAGACCGACGCTTATCAATAATCCCGAGATAGGATTGCTCGGAAACGGCACGCCCGAAGTTCCTTATGAGATCCCCGATCTTGATACGCTTGAATCAGTCAGGGAAATTGTAAACGACGGCGGCCGCGGCTCGTACTTTAAACTTAGAATGATATAGACCTGTCGGAAAGATACGGAAATGGCAAGCAGCAATGGACGCCAATCGGCAGCGACGCGGAGCACCCGTTCATAGGCGTATTCGACGGCAACGGACATACGATAAGCGGATTGTATATGAGAAGATCCGAAAAGGATTATTACGGTCTGTTCGGATGCGTTACCGGCGGAATGGTTAAAAATCTGACCGTCTCCGGTTCCGTTGAAGGAAGTAAATACGTTGGCGGTATTGCTGCCGTGCTCCGCGGCGGCACGGTCGAAAACTGCCGCAATGACTGCTCTGTTTCGGCGCCGAATACTGTTGAAAGAATCGGAGGTATCGTCGGTCTGCTTGAAACGGACAGCAATACGAACGCTTCCGCAGTGATAAAGAATTGTCTGAATGTGGGCAATGTAGTCATGTGGAGTATGCAGGGCATGCCGAGCACAATAGGCGCTGTCACGGGCGGCAGCAGCGGCGGCAATAACCAAGTGATAAACAGCTATTATCTGAACACCACAAGCAGAAGAGGAGCAGGCGGCATGGGCGGAAGCGGCGCACTGTCCAAGACCGCGGATGAGCTTAAAATCGGCTCGGTCGCGCACCTGCTCCAAAGCGGCGGCGCCAACCCGATATGGGGCCAGACGATAGGAACGGATGATTATCCCGTTCCGTCGGGTGACATAAACAAACAGGTTTATGAGGTCAAATTCAATGTCGGCGGAAGTGAGACGAAATTTGCGCCTCAATATGTGAACTACGACGGCACGATAACGCTTCCCGAACTGCCCACAGAGGACGACGCACAGGTGTTCGCAAAGTGGTCAACGACTGCGAGCGAGCCGTACGATGAATTCACCGCTGAGACTCAGGTGACTAAAGACCTGACGTTATACCCGGTGGGCAAAGTGAAGTTCGGAGGCGAGAGCGAGGTCATCAAGCTTAATGCCGATGAGGGCTACGACCCGGCTATAACAACCGACCTTGACAATTACATATCCTATGCCAAAGAGGGTGTTTCATCCAAAGGAAACTTCACATATGAGATAACCGACGACGGCAAGACCGGAGCGATAATAACGGGCGGCAGCACTCTGCTTATCCCCAAGGGCCTGACTATGGGCGAATACAACATTAGGATCACAGCCAAAGAGAAAGAGCCGGCCTTCGCGCTTATGAGCATTAACGAATACGGAACAGAAGACGTTGAGCTGCTGGTGAGACTGTCGATCAGAACAAGGGCGTCGCATGTTGAGACTACGGCCGACCAAGAAGTGACCTACGGCGAGCCTCTGACGCTGACGGCGCAGGTTTCGAGAGCTGACTCGGGCATAAGCCTCATGGCGGTGACCGACGCGGTCAACTTCTATCTTGGCGACACGTTGCTTGGAACGGCCGATGTTGAATACACCAACCAAACCAAAGACAGCGGCAGCGCGACACTCAAAATAACGGCAGATAAGCGGTTCGCCATAGGAGAAAACAAAATACGCGCCGAATACGGCGGCAGCGTGAACCTTTCGGGCAGCGACAGCAACGAGATAACGGTTGTTATGAAGCAAAAGCCGATCGAATATTCGGTGATGGCGATAAGCAAGGTGTATGACGGAACGCCCGACGCCGAGCTTCTTCTGGTGCCGCTGAACACAGGAGACGATGATGTTATCGCCATAGCGGCGGGAGAGTTCCCCTCGGACGAAGTCGGCGATTATGAAACCGTGAATATTACCGAAACCACTCTTTACGGAGATGACGCGGAGTATTACAGTATTGACGGAGCAAAAGAAGAAGTTAAGCTTGAATTCCCGGCGAGCATATACGATGAAAGCGGAGAAACATCCGTGAAAATGTCCGACTATTACTGCGGAAGATTGGGAATGACTCCTCCGGTAGTAGTATCCGGGATTTACAACATTGAGGATGTGACATACTTGTTTAAGGAAAAGGACGCCGATGATTCGACGTATTCGGAAGAGTTACCGCAAACCGCGGGCGAGTATACGATACAGGCCACATTCCCCGATGTCGGTATCTATCCGGCAACCACGGCGACCTGCGACTTTAAAGTAAGCCATAAATACGGCGAGTGGGAGATAACAAAGGATCCGACCCAAACCGACAAGGGAACGGCCGAAAGACACTGCCTGGGATGCGACAGCGTTGAGTCTTATGAGCTGCCGGAGCTTACCGACACAGATTTCTGGACGCCGGGCGCGGAGACCAAGCCCACCTCGAGCAGCGGCGGATCGCAGGAGTATAACTCGGATTACGGCACAGTGACCGAGACACTGCCGAAGCTTACCGTATCGGAAATACAAATCAAGTCAGAGCCGACCAAAACAACGGTTGTCGAGGGCACGCCTCTTGACACAAGCGGCCTTGTCGTTGAGGCGGTATATCCCGACGGCTCCACGGTAGAGATAACCGATTACACATTGTCGGGATATGACGCGACTAAACCGGGCGAGCAGACCGTGACAGTCACATACGGAAAATTCACGGCCGAGTTTAAGATAAAGGTTGAGGCGAAGTCGGTGACGGGAATAGAGATCACGCAATTGCCCGACAGACTGGAATACACGAAAGGCGAGACGCTTGACACGACAGGATTGACCGTCACGGCAAGCTATAACAATAACACGAGCAAAGAGATAGATATAAGCGAATGTGAGATAAGCGCTCTGCCAAACGAGGCGGGAGAGCAGAAGATAACAGTCACATACGAGGGCCATACGGCGGAGTTTACCGTCACGGTGCTGGAACCCGCGCCTCCCGCAACAGTTGAGAAACCTGTGATAAGCGCGGCGGACTATTATGACGGAAAAAAGGTCACACTCACATGCGCGACCGAGGGCGCGGAGATCCGCTACACCATAGACGGAACCGAGCCCGACGGAAACAGCCCGCTCTATTCGGAACCGTTCACCCTGAGCGAGACGACGGAGATTAAGGCCATAGCCGTCAAGGAAAGCATGACGACGAGCGAGACGGCGGAGAAGATGATCGAGGTCGCGACCGTCAGCGCGCCCACGTTCAATTATCCGTCGGGAGAGGTTGACAACGGAACCATAGTAACGCTGAGTTGTGCCACCGAGGGAGCCGATATATACTACACGACCGAGGCCACGCTGACGTCGGAGAACGCGAAGCTCTATAACGGAGGAATAGCGATAACGCAAAACGTGACGATAAAGGCGATCGCGGTCAAGAAGGGCTTTAAATACAGCGATACGTCCTCGGCGGAATACACGGTTAAGACGAGGCCGCCCGAGGAGATATTGCTGACGCCCGGATATGTGGACGGCAAAGCCGGCGAGGAGTTGCTGATGCCGGTATATCTGCTGGCGGACAGCAAGGTTAAAAACTACCGCCTGACATTGAATTTTGACAGCGAAGCGCTTGAGTGCGTATCCGTTATGGCGGCGGAGGGTGTTGCCGCGTCGATGTCGGCGGTGATCGGCGAGGGAAGCGTGACGATACGCTGCTCGGGAGACGTGCCGGTCGACGAAGAGTTATTCCTGATAGAATTTAAGGTAAAAGAGAACGCGCCTGACGGAGAGTACAAAATAATGATCAGCGACGCGGCCGCAGCCATGGAAGATGGGGGCGACACGGATATTAAGCTGTTTGACGGAGCGATAACGGTTTGTTCCGAGCCGGAACCCACCGCGACACCCGAGCCCACCCCGACGGCGACAATAGAACCTTCGGCAACACCCGAACCTACTGCCACGGCGACGGTTGAGCCTTCGGAAACGCCCGAACCCACAGCAACAGCGACGGTTGAGCCTTCGGCAGAGCCGAGCCCGACAGCGACGGCGACAGTTGAACCTTCGGCGGAACCAAGTCCGACACCAACGAGTGGAACACTGCCACAGCCCGGCGAGGCAACGCCCACGCCTACTGCGACGGCGACAACCGAACCTTCGGCAGAGCCGAGCCCGAGTGCGACGGCCACAACCGAACCTTCGGCGGCGCACGAGCCTACGGCAACGGCAACAACCGAACCTTCGGGAACGCCGAGCCCGACAGCAACGGCAACGGTTGAACCTTCGGGAACGCCCGAACCCACAGCGACAGCGACAGCAGAACCTTCGGCGGAACCGAGTCCGACACCAACGAGTGGAACACTGCCGCAGCCCGGTGAGGCAACGCCCACGCCTACGGCAACGGCAACAACCGAGCCTTCGGCAGAGCCGAGCCCGACAGCAACGGCAACAATCGAACCTTCGGCAGAGCCGAGCCCGAGCGCGACGGCCACAACCGAACCTTCGGCGGAGCCGAGTCCTACTGCAACGGCCACAACTGAACCTTCGCCGAGCCCGACAGCAACGGCCACAACCGAGCCTTCGATAACGTCCGAGCCTACTGCAACGGCGACAATCGAACCTTCGGCAGCGCCCGAGCCCACTGCGACAGCAACGGTTGAGCCTTCGGCGAAACCGGGCCCGGCGCCTGACGGAATAGAACCGGGCAGTTATTTGAGAATGGGCACATATTACGGCGCACCGATCTTATGGAGATGCGTTGACACGGATGAAAACGGCTCTCTGATGCTTGCAGACAAGATAATTTGCCTGAAGCCGTTCGACGCGGCTGGCGGAGAAAATACGGCGTCAGGCTCTCACAGCCGCAGTCCTTACAGAGAGTCCTTCGCCTCAAACTATTGGGCCGACAGCAATATTCGTTCATGGCTTAATTCCGAGGCTCCCGCAGGCGCTGTGGAATGGCTTTGCGGAAACCCGCCGGACAGCGAGCATGTATGGGAAGGCTTTAACGCCTATCACACCGAAGCCGGATTTTTGACGAACTTTACGCCGACCGAATTGAGCGCGATAAAGACGGTTGAGCAGAAATCTGTTCTGGCATATCCCGAATATGAGGCCGGTATGGCGGAAATCGGCACCGAACCGCACAGGTACGAATACGAGGCGGCAAAGGTCGCTGCGAATTTCGACGACGCATACGCCGAGTATGTGACCGACAGGATGTTCCTGCTTGACGTTAAGCAGTTGAGCGAGGTATACAACAACGGAAATGTTCTGGGCGAGGATTATTATATAGGCGAGCTCACCGCCGAGTGCGCGGCAAACAGTGAATACACGGATAACGGCAGATTGGCCGCGGGTCAAAAATGGCATTATTGGCTCCGCACTCCGCTTGCCGGTCTGGGTTATGATGTTCGCTATGTTTACTCGCCCGGCCGCACAGGCAGCGGCAGCGCCGAACTCTCATATGTTGGCGTCCGTCCGGCGTTCTATCTGGATTTGTCCTCTGTTGAATTCGCGTCGGGCTCCGGCGAGGCATCGGATCCTTATACATTCGTAAGCGAGCCCGCGGCAACGGCGACAACCGAACCTTCGGCGGTACCCGAGCCCACGGCAACGGCAACAACTGAACCTTCGGCGGTACCCGAGCCCACGGCAACGGCAACAACCGAACCTTCGGCAGCGCCCGAGCCTACAGCGACGGCCACAACCGAGCCTTCGGCAGCGCCCGAGCCCACGGCGACGGCCACAACCGAGCCTTCGGCGGCACCCGAGCCCACGGCGACGGCCACAACCGAGCCTTCGGCAGCACCCGAGCCCACTGCGACGGCTGCACCCGAACCTTCGGCAGCGCCGAGCCCGACAGCGACTGCGTCTCCCGCTTCAAGGCCGAGCTACGGCGGAGGAGGAACGGTAAGCAATTCGGGATTTTCGACCGGAAATTCTGCGCCCATGGCCGCGCCTTCGGCAACGCCGGCTCCTGACGCCGCAGAAACAAAAGCTCCCGATCTGCCGACCGAGACATTCGGCCCGGATATTTCGGAAGCCACCGGACTCCCGTTCGCGGACGTCAAGTCCGACGACTGGTACTATCAGGCGGTCGCGGAGATCTACGGCAGAGGATTGATGGTCGGTGAAACTGACACGACCTTCGAGCCCGACGATGATTTGACACGCGGAATGTTCACCTGCATATTGAGCAGGCTTGACGGCGCGAATTCGCCGATCGAGCTGATATACAGCGACGTTGACCAAAGCGAGTATTACGCCTCGGCGATCACCTGGGGCACAAACACGGGAGTGATCGAGGGCTACGGCGACGGAACCTTCGGTCCGAATGACACGGTAACGCGCGAGCAGGCGGCGGCGATACTCTGGAGATACGCGAAGCACGTCGGAAGCGATGTGAGCGCGGCGGAAAGCACCGACATTTTGGGATATGCCGATTATCGGGATGTTTCGGAATACGCGCTGCCCGCGGTCGCGTGGGCGTGCGGCGAGGAAATAATAAGCGGATATGAGGACAACACCCTGCGTCCGCAATCCGATATAACCCGAGCCGAAGCCGCGGTGATGCTTATCAGATATATAAATCCCGAGCAGTGATTAAATACGCAAAAAAGTCCGGAAAATGATCCGGACTTTTCAGACTGTCGAAAAAGAGAAGAAAAAGCTCAGAAAAGACTGGGCTTTTTCTGTATTTTATGGTAAAATATAGGTAAGATAAAATTTTAAGGCGG
>CANRGH010000021.1 GCA_947630135.1 uncultured Monoglobus sp. | reverse complement strand
GGGCGCCTCCCAAATCTGCCTCCTCCTGGGAGGAGGTGGCGGACGTCAGTCCGTCAGAGGTGGGGCCTCCTCAGTCAGGCGGCGGGGCCGTCCGCCCCTACGGCATTTTTCGCACTTTTTCGTAGGGGACGGCTCCCTCCGGGAGGGAGCTGTCTGCGGAGCAGACTGAGGGAGATCGGCGCGCTTACTCCTTCCACCGCTATCGCGTCATTTCCGCAAACGTTAATGATTTGTGGCCTCGTTTGTCCGTGGAAACGGAATACGTTTTTGCCACGAACCCGCTCCGCGGCTCCGGCCCCAGTCCCCCCTCCCTCAAAGAGGGAGGCGTTTTTTGTCCCCCAGGGGAGCCGGGCGGGTCGTCCGCCCTAAAGGTCAATTAAAACAAGTCACCCCCCCCCGATTGAAAATTCGGGAGGGATGGGTGTTCGGCACAGTATGCCCACTTTGGCACACTACTATACATAGTATATTGTACCAAAAACATATCTGATTTTCAACTGATTTTTATACAAAATTAACCTATATTTTTTGTCGGAAATGACAATAAAATATTAATTTTTCCAACGTCAACCGCAATATATATGTAAATGCATACAAAAATTTGCGGCATGTTTATTTAACTCTTGACATTTTAATAACTTTTAAGTATAATGCATAATGAAAGCGGGGGAAAATATAACGTGTACAAAATTAAATTTTACAAAGATAAAAACGGAAATGAGCCTATTAAGCAATATTTAATTAAGCTCAGACTTAAAAACGATAAAGACAGCAGAATTAATATGAATAAAATTAATGACTGCATTGAGTCTTTACATTTGTACGGAACAAGGGTCGGAGAACCATATGTTAAGCATCTTGACGGTAAAATATGGGAGCTTAGACCGCTTCGCAACCGTATTTTGTTCTTTGGATTTGACGGAAACAGTTTTGTGCTGTTGTCGCATTTTATCAAAAAAACGCAAAAGACGCCGAAAAGAGAAATCGAAAAAGCCAAAAGACTTATGAAAGATTATATCGAAAGGAGCAAGAACAATGAGTGATAATTATATTTCTCCCGAGGGAACCGATTGGGAAGACTTCAGAAAAGAATTTTTTACGCCCGAAGAAATTGCGGCGAGTGATTTGAGGGTCGCGGTTATCGGCGAGCTTATCAAGGCTCGGCGGGAAAAGGGCATAAGCCAGAAAAAGCTTGAGGAGCTGAGCGGCGTTAAGCAGCCGGTTATCGCAAGGATGGAAAAGGGCTCGACAAGCCCGCAGGTCAGCACCCTGCTCAAGGTTCTGGCGCCTTTGGGAAAAACCCTTGCGGTTGTTCCGCTTAAGCAGGACTAAAGCAAAAGCGCTTCCGAGGTTTTCGGAAGCGCTTTTTATATTCGCGTTTATTTTTCGTCGGCAAGGGCTTTGTAGACCACGGCGGCGAGGATCGCGCCTATTATCGGGGCCACTATAAACAGCCATACCTGCGCGATCGGCGTCGACTCGCCCGCAAACAGCATAACGAGCGCGGGGCCGAAGCTTCTGGCCGGATTGACCGACGTGCCGGTGAAGGGTATTCCCAAAATGTGGACCAAGGTCAGCGTCAGACCGATAACAAGGCCCGTTACCGCGGTGTTTTCGGTCTTGCTGGTCACGCCGATTATCGCGATCACGAATACGAAGGTCAGCACGACCTCAACCAGAAACGCCTGTCCCATGTTTATTCCGAGGGCGCTCGCCTCGCCCCAGCCGTTCTGGCCGAGGCCGTTCTCGGCGCCGCCGAGCATCAGCATAAGGATCAGCGCGCCGACTATGCCGCCCAGAAACTGAGCCACGAGATAGCCGATGTAGTCATTGACCGTCATTTTGCCCGAGACGAGCATTCCGGTCGATACCGCCGGGTTGATGTGGCAGCCAGAGATGTTGCCGATCGAGTATGCCATGGCAACGATGACGAGGCCGAAGGCGAACGCGATCAGAAGTGTCGTGAGCGCGAGCGCGCTGCCCGTGAGGCTGAGCTCGCCGACCAGCGTGTTGGCCGCGACCGCGCTGCCGCAGCCGAAGATCACAAGGACCGCGGTGCCTATAAATTCCGCAATGTACTTTTTCATTACTGTCACTCCTTTGTTACTATTAAAAATTTAATATTATTTATGAATATTATATCATAATAATAACACAAAGGCAATAAAACAGCGGCGGATTATGATTACAAGTTTGTTACGGCCGTGTTAATTTTTTTCGGGATAGAGGAAGGCGCGCTCGCTTTCGTGCTTTTTCGCGCGGCCCATAAGATTTTTGAGCGCTTCTGCGGCGGGATAGTTCTCGAACAGGACCTTATAAGCCTCGTTGACGATCGGCATCTCGACGCCGTATTTGTCGGCGAGCTCCTTGGCCGCGCTGCATGTGCGCACGCCCTCGACCACCATTTTTACCTCTTCCCTGGCTTCGTCGGCGGTTTTGCCTTGGCCGATCAAAATTCCGGCGCGGCGGTTGCGCGAGTGCATGCTGGTGCAGGTCACGATCATGTCGCCGAGGCCCGAAAGGCCGCTGAAGGTCTCGGTCTTCGCGCCCATGGCTTCGCCGAGGCGGGCCATTTCCACAAGGCCGCGGGTCATAAGCGCCGCCTTGGTGTTGTCGCCGAGGCCCATGCCGTCAAGAATGCCCGCGCACAGCGCGATTACGTTCTTGAGCGAGCCGCCGAGCTCGACGCCGAGCACGTCTGGGTTGGTGTAGACGCGGAAGTTGGGGTTCATGAACGCGTCCTGCACATATTCGGCCACGGTTATGTCCTCACAGGCGACCACGTTGGTCGTCGGCACTCCGCGCGAGACCTCCTCGGCGTGGCTCGGGCCCGACATGACGGCAACGACGCAGTTCGGGAGTTCTTCCTTTATCACCCGCGAAAGGGTGAGGCTTGTGCCCTCCTCGATGCCCTTTGAAATATTCACAACGATTTGGCCGTCCGCTATGTGCGGAGCCATGGCCCTCGCGGTGCTCCGCACTCCGTGTGACGGAGTCGCCATGACCGTGATATCCGCGCCCGCGCAGCAGGCGACGTCGTCGGTGAAACGCACGTTTTCGGGGAATTTTACGCCCGGCAGGAAGGGTTTGTTCTCGCGGTATTTTTTAAGGTTCTCACATTCCTCGGTGAGATACGACCAAAGCGTAACGTCGTGGCCGTTTTGCGCGAGCATTATTGCCATGGCGCTCCCCCAGCCGCCGCTCCCGATTATACTTATTTTTGACATATTTTCCACCTCAATTTTCCGAATATAGTTTATCGTGTTATTTGCCGAGTTTGTTTTCGGTGCCGTTTAGCAGGCGTTTTATGTTGGCGCGATGGCGAATTATCAAAAGCGCGCCCATGATTATCACGCATACCATGCCGACCGGCCTTACGTCATGAGTGACCGCGTCTTTTATGATCTTGACGATCACGAAAAGCGCTCCGCCGAGCACCGAGCCGAGCGACACATAGCGCGTCGCGGCCATTACCGCGAGCGATATTATCATCACAATGAGGCCGACCTTCCAGTCAAGCACCATCACCACGCCGAGCGACGTGGCGACGCCCTTGCCGCCGCGGAACCCGAAATAAACCGGGAAGTTGTGGCCCAGCACGGCGCACAGGCCCGCGATATACGGCAGGCACAAATTGTCAAGCGCGGCCTTGTATTCGCCGCTTACGCGGCTCACAAAGACCTCGGCCAGAACCACGCAGACTATGCCCTTTAAAACGTCAAGGATCAGTGTCAGCGCGGCGAGCTTCTTTCCGTGGGTGCGCAGCATGTTTGTCGCGCCCGCGTTGCCCGAGCCGCTGTTTCGTATGTCCTCGCCCGAGACTATTTTTGAAAGTATTATCGAAAAATTGACCGAACCGATCAGATATGACAAAATTCCGACAATAACCGCGGTTAAAACAGCCATTTACTTCTTCTCCCCTTTTTCGCGAATTATGAATTTTATCGGCGTGCCCTCGAAGCCGAAGCGGGCGCGGAACTGGTTCTCGATATACCTGACGTAGGAATAGTGCGCCAGCTTGCCGCTGTTGACGAACAGCACAAATGTCGGCGGCTTCACTCCCGCCTGCGTCGCGTAGTATATCTTGAGCCTGCGTCCCTTGTCGCTGGGCGGCTGAACCGCCGCGACGGCCTCATTCAGCACGTCGTTTAAAACGCCGGTCGAGATGCGCTTTGAGTTCTGCTCCACCGCCGCGTCCATAACATCAAACAAATCGTCGACCCGAAGCCCGGTCTTGGCCGAGATGAACACCGACGGCGCGTACATCATGAAGTTGAAGCCCTCTTTGACCTTGTTCTTGAAATTGCGCATGGTGTTGGTCTCTTTCTCGATCAGGTCCCACTTGTTCACAACGATAACCGCGGCCTTGCCCGCCTCGTGGACATAGCCCGCGATCTTGGTGTCCTGCTCGGTTATGCCCTCGGCCGCGTCGACCATGATAAGGCAGACGTCGGCGCGGTCGACCGCGTTCAGCGCGCGGGTCACGCTGTAGCGCTCGACGTTTTCGTTTATCTTGCCGCGCTTGCGCATTCCCGCGGTGTCGATCAGCATATATTTTTTGCCGTCTCTCTCATAGAGCGTGTCTATCGCGTCGCGGGTGGTTCCCGCTATGTCGCTGACGATCACGCGCTCCTCACCGAGTATCTTGTTCACAAGCGAGGATTTGCCCGCGTTGGGCTTGCCCACGATCGCCACATGAATAATATCGCTCTCGTCATCGGGCTCCGCATCCTCGGGGAAATATTTCACGATCTCGTCAAGCAGATCGCCGATGCCGAGGCCGTGGACCGACGAGATCGGCCACGGGTCGCCGAGGCCGAGGTTATAGAACTCGTAAAGCTCCATAGGCGGATCGCCGGGAGTGTCGACCTTGTTGGCGGCCAGAACCACGGGCTTGCCGCTCTTTTGAAGCATTGCCGCGACGTCGCTGTCCGCGGCGGTAACGCCGTCACGCACGTTGACGATAAGCACGATGACGTCCGCCATGCCTATCGCGAGCTCGGCCTGGGAGCGCATCTGCGACAGGATCACGTCGTCGCTGCCCGGCTCGATGCCGCCGGTGTCGATCATCGTGAAGTCGCGGCCGCACCATTCGGTGTCAACATAAATCCTGTCCCGGGTCACTCCCGGGGTGTCCTCTATTATCGAAATCCGTTTTCCGGCGACCTTGTTGAAAAACGTGGATTTGCCCACGTTCGGCCGCCCCACAACGGCGACGATCGGTTTCATAAATTTTCCTCCTTTCAGGGACGTCGAGGGCGCCGTCCCCTACAACAATTTTGCCAAAAATACACTTTTTATTTTTTGTGCATATAGTTATAAAATACGCACCGCTTTGAGAATAATTATAATGCTCAAGCCTGTTTCGCTTTCTTGATTTGTATTCCATAATATACACTGATCCTAATTCATTCATAATCAATACCAATTTTATCATATATTCAGTACAATTTCAAGTGCAAAACAAAAAACGCCGCGGGATCGCGGCGTCGTTTAAAATCCTAATCCTCGACAGCGATAACCTCTCTGCCTTTGTATGAACCGCAGGCTTTGCAGGCTCTGTGGGGGAGCTTAAGCTCGCCACACTGAGGGCAGGCCACCAGACCGGGAACCGCCAGCTTCCAGTTCGCTCTTCTCTTATCTCTTCTCGCTTTTGATGTTTTTCTCTTTGGAACTGCCATTAATAACACCTCTTTTCACAAATTATATGGAACAGCCTAAGGCTTTATTTTATACGTATTATTTTTCCGGGACGTCGAGATCGTCCAATATGTCGAACCTCGGATCGGTCGGGCGGCTGTCGCAGCCGCAGGGGCCGTCGTTCAGGTTCGCCCCGCATTTCGGGCACAAACCGGCGCATTCCTCTCTGCACAGGCGCTTGCCCGGCAGGCTGACCACAAGGCCGCTGTAAACATGCTCGTCAAGGTTTATGCTGTCGCCCGAGAAATATATAATGTCCGGGTTCTCGTTTTCCTCGCTGAAGCGCTCGGTCTCCTTGAAGCTTTCGGTTATGTCAAACTCCGCGGTATAGTCAAACTCCTCGGCGCATCTGTCGCAAACCATTTTAAGCTCGGCCTCGCCCTTCGCGTCAAGTTCGATCGTGCCGCCGAAATTGCGGATCACGCCCTTGACCTTCACCGGGGCGGCAAACTCAAAGTCATCTCCCGCGCGGCCCTCTATCTCAAGCGCGCAGTCAATGGGTATGCTCTTTCCCTCATAGTTCTTGATTGACGATATGTTAATATCCATTTTTGTCTCCGTTCATTCCGCGCGTGCGCGCAAAAATACCATACGACCAAACAGACAGCGATTATTATACCTCAACCGCGGTCTGTTTGTCAATATGTTTTTGTAAATTTCTCAAAAACTTTTAAATTATGCCTCTTTTGACGCGAGATAACTGTTAATCTTGTCAACAAGCTCGTCACAGTTAACGCCGTGGACCGCGCAGGCCTGCTCAATGCTCTCGCCGCTCGACGAGGGGCAGCCGAGGCAGTGCATGCCTATCTGCATGAAAAATTCCGCCGTACCCGGGTCGATCCTCAGCGCGTCCATGATTATCGTGTCTTTTGTTACCTGTTTTGCCATAATATATTCCTCCTATCTTTTGTCTATTAAATATTATAACCCATTCCCGCGAAAAATCAAGTGTTTTGCAAAAATTTATTTCAAAACCTCCGCCGATGCCCTGTCCCACATGTCGTGAGCGATTTGATCGGCCTCGGCGTATTCGCTCGCGAGCGAGGTGAGCTGCGAGAAATCCCCGCCCTCGGCGGCGGTCACTCTCGGCTCCATGCCCTCCAGAATTTTGTATATCGTGCCAACCGCGACGGTCAGGTCCTTGTGCGCCTGCGCCTTGTCCTCGGGAACCAGCATCTCCGCGCCGCCAAGCTCGTTGTACCAGTGCTCACAGCGGTCGTAATATTGATCGTAAAGCGCCTTCCATTCGGTGAAATTGTCGGCGTTCAGATCGGCGACGCCGTTAAAAATTTTGTCCATATCGCCGTTCACGAACGCTCCGAACTCGTCGGTGTATGACTTCGCGTAATTCGGGTATTTGTCGGTCAGCAGGTTCGAGGCCGATCCGCTTTGGGTTTCCGCCGCCGAGCCGCCGTCAGGCGTCGGAGCCGCGGCCGATGTCTGATCCGAACCGCCACTCCCGCCTCCGCACGCGGTAAGTGCCGCGCACATCAACGCCGCCGCCAAAGCTGCGGCCAATATCTTTGAATACTTCATTTTATCAAAACCTTTCTTTAATATTATTATGCGGCCTTCAGCCGTCTTTTGATCAATCCGCCGAGCTTTGACGCGCCGAGCTTTATCGCCCACCACAACAGCCAGAACACTATCGGAACAAGATACGCCGCCGCGGTGACGATTTGGAAGCGCCGCACCGCGTCGCTCATACCCGCCTCGGTTATCAGATAATCGTTAAGCCATAACACCACCAGGCAGTGGGACAAATATATGTTGTAGCACTCCTCGTCCAGCGCGCGTGTGAACCACGTTATCTTTTTTCTGCCGCCGGCGATGACCGACGTCAGCATAAAGAAAAATATGATCGCCGCCGAGCAGTACATGATGTGTATTTCCTCCATCCAGGGCGCCGTCATATTATACGTCCTGTACGCCAGAAATATATCAAGCGCGCCGGACAGCAGGAACACCGCCGTGATCAGCGCCTTTTTTTCGAGCACCGTCTTTTTGAACGCCGAATAGTTCATGCCCACATAGCAGCCCAGGACCCAGTAGAACAGATATTTTGTGAAGATGACGTCGTTCCACTCAAACACGTAATTCGGGAAGATCAGACCGAATATGTTATTTAAGTTAAAACCGAACACTATCGACAGCATTATCGAAAACGCCAGTCCCGCCGCGGGCCTCAGGCGCCGCAGCGCGAACATCCAGATCGGCATCAGCAGATAAAACTGAACGATTATGATCACGAAATAGAAATGCCCCACAAGGTCGCCGTGGATCCATGACCGGATGAGCTTGTCCCACGAAAAGTCGAAATAATGGTGATTTACAAAAAATATCATATAGATCGCGACCCAGAGCATATACGGGATTATGACCCGCGTCACGCGACTTTTGTAGAACCGAAAATAATTCATTCTGCGGTCGGTCAGAAAATACTTTACGCCGCTCATAAATATAAACGCGGGCACGACGAACGTACTGAACCGCCACGGCACAAACACAATGTTAAACGCCGCGTCCGCGGGCGTCAGCGCGCTTATCAGCACCGACGCGCAGTGAATGAATATAACGAGCATCGCGCAGATTATATTCATGTACGATAGTTCAATTTTCGGTGTTCGTCTCGCAATCATCAGCAATCATCCCGCAATTATATTTTAGCCCGCGTTTATTCTGCGCCTCTCGTTTCGAAGCTGCTGGCGCCGCTCGCCAAGCTCCCACTCCATGCGCTGCTCCTCGTTTTCGAGGATAAGCCTCGGTACCCTCGCGGGCCTCTCGTTCTCGTCAAGCGCAACAAGCACCAGGTACGCCTTGTTTATCGTGCGCTTTTCCCCGTCATAGTCTTCGACCATTGTGCGGACGCACACCTCCATCGAGGTGTTGCCGACCCATGTGACCTGCCCCGCGAGAACGAGCGTGTCGTTCGGATAAGCCGGGGCGCGGAAGCAAAGAGTGTCAACCATGGCGGTGGTCACGTTGTGCCCGCTGTGGCGGCGCGCCACAATGCCCGCGACGACGTCGATCCACTCCATAAGCCGTCCGCCGAACAATCTGCCGTAGCCGTTCAGGTCCTGAGAAGTTATCATCTGCACCTGCTCGGTGTACGATTCAGAAACCTTTCGGGCCTTTTCGGTTGCGTTTTCCAAAACAGCCGCCTCCTCCCATGTTTATCGTTTGTCTATCGAAATATTATAACACGCCTCAAAAGATTTATCAATCCCTGTAATCCTTTTGTAAAAAACTTTTGAGCGTTTTAAAACCGCGGAAAACCGTTCCGCGGTTCTGTGGTTGCTATAAATCAAACCATTCGGATATGACCTTTATCACTCCGTTTTCGTCGTTTGACGGCGCGATATGTTTGGCGGCGCGCCGGAGCTGCTCATGCGCGTTCGCCATGGCGAAGCTCTCCCCGCACTCGTGCAGCATCTCAAAGTCGTTCAGATAGTCCCCAAAGCACATGCATTCATCCTTGGCGTATCCGCAAATCTGCTGTATCTTCCTGACCGCGGAGCCCTTTGAAACGCCGTTTTTCATCACGTCGACCCAGTTGGCTCCCGAGACGATCACCTGCGCTTTTCCGGTGTATTCGGGGAGCTTTTTGAAAATCTCCTCATAGGCGTCTCCGTAGGTGAATATGGCGATTTTAAGGATATTCTTGGTTTCGCAGTAGTCGATCAGATCGGAAACGGTGTCAAGCCTTTTATAATATTTTTTGACCTCGCTTATGCCCTGGCCGCCCCGCTCCACATACGCGCTGTCCTCGCAGCAAAGCACGGGATAGACGCCCGGCATCCGCCTCGCGCGCTTTATAACATCCTTCGCTGTTCCGCTGTCAAGGCAGTCGCGCACAATGACCCTGCCGTCCATCACGACGTAGGCCCCGTTTTCCGCTATGTACATAAAATTCATGCTTATCGGCTCAAACTGTTCCCTGACCTTAAAATACTGTCTGCCGCTCGCGGGCGCGAACACCACGCCCCTGCGATTAAGCCGGTCCACTGTCGTTTTCAGTCCGTCCGGCAGCTCTTTCCGAGAATTAAGCAGCGTGCCGTCCAGATCGCAGGCAATAAACCTTATCACAATAAAATCACTCCAAAATAAATACTGCTTAATTTATAACATACATTACCTATCAAAGTCAAGGTAATAACTGCTCAAAAAAACAGAAGAAAAAGCCTCGGTTTTAGTCTTTAATGCCCTCCCCGAGCTTTGAAACGGCTTTTTTTTCGATACGGGATATATATGACCGCGATATGCCGAGCATAGCCGCGATCTCGCGTTGGGTGCGGCATTTTCCGTCGATCAGGCCGTAGCGCAGCACGATTATCTTCCGCTCCCTCGGCGTGAGCTTTGAGCTCAGGTTGGAATACAAGGTCCTGACGCTGCCCTTCATCTCTATTTTGTCAAAAATGTCGCTGTCGTCGTTCTCGATAACGTCCATCAGCATTATCGCGTTGCCCTCCTTGTCGGTGCCTATCGGGTCGCTCAGAGACACGTCGTTCCGGCTCTTTTTGCGGCTTCGGAACATCATCAGTATCTCGTTCTCAACGCAGCGGGCGGCGTAGGTCGCGAGGCGGGTGCCCTTTGACGGGTCAAAGCTCGATATGCCCTTGATAAGCCCGATCGTGCCTATCGACAGCAGGTCCTCGCTGTCGCTGCCGCAGTGGACGGCGGCGGAATATTTTTTCGCCACATGCGCCACGAGCCGCAGGTTGTGCTCTATCAGCTTGTTTTTCGCGTCCTCGTCGCCCTCTGCCATGCGGCGCAGATACTCCTCTTCCTCCGCGCGGCTCAAAGGCTTCGGAAACGATGCCTGATTTGAGATGTACGACACAAGTAAAATAAGCGAATGAATAAGCGAATTTAAAAACGCGAGCATAAAACCACTCCAATACAAATTTGAATATACATATAAATATATTCAGCCGCGCCGCTAAACTTGCAAAATTAAAAATATCCGCACCGGGCGCGATAAAATATTAACAGTTTGTAAATTCCGAAAGCGGCCTTCCGTTTATTACCCCGTATGCG
Organism: uncultured Monoglobus sp.; assembly: GCA_947630135.1. Taxonomy (GTDB): domain Bacteria; phylum Bacillota; class Clostridia; order Monoglobales; family Monoglobaceae; genus Monoglobus. The sequence goes on along the minus strand of CANRGH010000021.1, from coordinate 28,738 downwards.
GATATAAAGTCTGTTTACGTCAAAAAACGCGCATTTCGTGTTATATCTATTGACATGCGAGACCGATTTGCTGTAGTATATTTTTGGAAGATGCTTATTATTCTCTAAAATAATATTTACCTATTTTCAGCCTTGCTGATCAAAATTTTGAAAGGGGAATTGCAATGTTCGGTTTTATCGGAAAGCAGCTGAAGCCCTACGTCAAGCTTGTGGTTTTGGTTATTGCTTTCCAAATAGGGCAAACGCTGCTTTCTATTTATCTTCCCAGGATCAACGCGGGAATTATCGACTACGGAGTCGCGAGCGGCGACACCGGATACATAATAAATAAAGGCATACTTATGCTCCTGCTTTCGGTCATACAATTCGCGTGCGCGATCGGCGCGGGCATTTTGGGCGCAAAGACGGCTTTGTCGATGGGGCGCGATCTGCGCAAAAAAATATATACAAAGATCCTTTCTTACTCGCAAAAGGAGATCGCTGTTTTCGGCGCGCCGACGCTTATCACGCGCGCGACAAACGACGTGGAACAGATCATTCAGTTTCTTACGGTTGCGCTGACTGTGATAGTCGCCACTCCGATAATGTTTGTTATCGGAGTTATTATGGCGCTGGCGCAGAGTATCGCGCTCTCCGTAGTGGTGCTGATAACCGTGCCTATCCTTACTATTATCGCGGTCATATTATTGTTATACATCGTACCGTATTTTTCCAAACAGCAGGCGCGTATCGACGACACGAACGGAATTCTGAGAGATCAGATCACAGGTGTGCGCGTGGCGCGGGCTTTTGTGCAGGAAAATTTTGAAAAAAAGAGATTCGGCAAGATCAACGACGAACTGTATAAGATCGGCCTGGTAACGTCGCAAATACCCACGCTGATGATCCCGCTGTTTATGTTTATCGTAAACGCCGCGACCGTCGCGGTCCTGTGGTACGGCGGTTATCTCGCGCAAGGCGGCGGCGTGCAGGTCGGCGAAATCATCGCGTTTATCACATATTTATCGTTTATTTTAACGGCCACGCTCTCAACCTCGGTAGTGTTCATCATGCTGCCCAGAGCGCAGGTTTCCGCAAAACGCATCAGCGAGCTGCTGGACGCCGAAAGCTCGATTGAGGAGCGCGAGGATCCCGTTTCGCTCAACGATCCGCGCGGAGAGATAAGATTTGAAAACGTCAGCTATTCTTACGCGCCCGATGATCCGGACGTTGAGCCTGTGCTTAAAAATATTTCGTTCACGGCAAGGCCCGGAACCAAGACCGCCATAATCGGCTCAACGGGCAGCGGAAAAACCACCTTGCTCAATATTATCCCACGTTTGACCGACGCCACGAGCGGCAGAGTTTTGTTTGACGGCGTTGATATCAAAGATCTGAAAAAAACCGAGCTTGACGCGGCTGTCGGTATGGTTCCCCAGAAGGCGTTTCTTTTCGCGGGCAGTCTTAAACAGAACATGCTTTATACCAAAAGCGACGCCTCCGACGATGAGATATGGGACGCGCTCCGCGTGGCTCAGGCCGAGGAATTTATACGTGAAAAAGAGAACGGCATAAATATGCGCGTGTCGGAAGGCGGCGCGAATTATTCGGGCGGTCAGCGCCAGAGACTGGCAATCGCAAGAGCGATCGTCCGCAGACCGAAGGTCTATCTTTTTGACGACTCGTTTTCGGCCTTGGATTACGCGACAGACAAAAAGCTGCGCGCCGCGCTTGATGAGATCAGCTCGGACGCGACCGTTATCGTTGTGGCCCAGCGCGTCGCCTCGATCAAAGACGCGGACAATATCATTGTCCTAAACAACGGCGAAATCGAGGATATGGGAACGCACGACGAGCTTATTGGGCGCTGCGCCACTTATATCGAGATCGCCTCGACCCAGCCTGACAGCGAAACGGAGGCGAGCGCATGAGCAGATCAAAAACACAGAAAAAATCAAAAAGCATGAGAAATCAGAAAAATCAGATAAACAAAGGCTCCGCGAAAAGGCTTATCGGTCTTTTTGCCGCCTATAGATCACGGTGCTCGCTGATGATCGCCGCGCTCATAGCTTCGGGCGTGTTCACCGCGATAGGACCGCGCGTGCTGGGAGGCGCGACAGACTCGATCGTGAGAGGGCTCGGCACAGGCGGCATAGACTGGAGAACATTCTTTTTTTGGGCGGGCCTTGCCACGCTCATATATTTCATGCAGTTTATCACCAAATGGTTTGCCGGACGCGCGTCGGCGCGTATATCGGCGCGCATAGCGGCGGATCTGCGCGAAAAAGTCGAAAAAAAGCTGTGGACCCTGCCGCTTAACTACTATGACACAAATAAGCGCGGAGACATAATGAGCCGCGCGGCAAACGACGTTGACAATGTTGTCACAACGCTCAATCAAACCGGCGGAGACCTTATATATTGGCTGCTTATGCTTGTCGGCATGGTAATCATGATGCTCACACTTTCATGGCATCTTGCTCTTGTGACGATAGTTCTGATTCCGCTTTCCGGATTTATCGTGAAAAAAATGACCGCGCTTTCCGCTCCCGCCTTTATGAAACAGTGGCAGTACATGGGAAAAATCAACTCAAACGTTGAGGAAAGCGTCGGCGGCCACAATATAATAAAGGCGTATAACCGCGAGAATGAATTTATCGAAACATTTGACTCGCAGAACGGGGAGCTGTATAAAGCATCAATGCGCGCGTCCGTTGTCACTAATCTTATCCAGCCACTGTCGCGCTTTGTTACCAACATTAATTATATTGTCGTCGCGCTTGTCGGAGCCTTAAAAATAATAAACGGAAGCATGAGTGTAGGCGAGGTGCAGGCGTTTATTCAGTATGCCAGACAGTTCCAGCAGCCTTTCACATCGCTGTCGCAAATGATCGGCATTCTGCAGTCGGGCCTTGTATCGCTGGACAGAATTTACGAGCTGCTTGAAAGTCCCGACGAGCCGGCGGACGCTGACGGTGCCTATGACGAATATGAGCTTAAGGGTCAAATAGAATTCAAGGATGTGTCGTTCAGCTACACGCCCGATAAAAAGCTTATCGAGCATATGAACCTCAATGTTATGCCCGGTCAGACCGTTGCTATAGTGGGTACGACGGGCGCGGGAAAAACGACGCTTGTTAATCTTATCGAGCGGTTTTACGAAATTGACAGCGGAGAGATTATTCTCGACGGCAGTATTGATATTCACAAGCTGAGCCGCGCCGCGCTCAGGCGCAATATCGGCATGGTGCTCCAGGACACGTGGCTGTATGACGCAACTATCGCCGAGAATATCATATACGGCGTTCCAAAGGACAGACATATATCCCGCGAGGAATTTCTTGACGCATGCAAGGCCACGTTTGTTGACAATTTTGTGAAAACACTTCCCAAGAGCTACGCAACGATTGTAAATAATGAGGAAACAGCGGTTTCCGCCGGTGAAAAGCAACTTATAACAATAGCCAGAGCGTTCCTGACAAAGCCGAATATTCTGATCCTCGACGAAGCCACAAGCTCCGTTGACACCAAAACCGAGGCACAGATACAGGAGGCCGTCAACAGACTGCGCGAAGGCAGAACGAGCTTTATCATCGCCCACCGCCTGTCCACGATACGCGGCGCGGACATTATTTTGGTTATGAAAAACGGACATATTGTGGAGCAGGGTAAGCATGAGGAGCTTATGAAGCTCGGCGGGGAGTACGCTGATCTTTACAGGGCGCAGTTCGCGGGTTAAAAAGTCAAACATTAAATAAAAAACAGGAGGTAAAAAATATGAAAATAGTATTTTACAACACATCTTCAAAGGACGTTACGTCGCGTTCATCCGCGATGTTTTATCCCAAAAGAGCCGACTTATGGGACGATCTCGCGGAGCACTATCCGGAACATGAGTTTTATTTTGTGACGTCAAACGGCGGCGGTATTCTCGTGGATATGGCGGAAGGCGAGATCTCGGTTTATCCGAAAAAGGTTAAGTACGTCATTACCAATACGCGGGACAGCGCGGACAAGATTGCCGATACCATTATCGGGCTGGACCCCGACGCGGCGATAGAAATTTCGACGGCAACCACGCCTATTGACTGGAACTTTATCAAGGATTCCCTTGTAGCCGAAAAGCTCCGCGCGAAGGGCATACGCACCATATCACAAACGCTGTTTTCGTCGCTGGCGTTTTATGACAAGTGGCGTTCGTCCATGGCGCTGCGCAATTACGGCTTTAACGTCGCCGAAAGCGTTTTCGTCCACAACGACCAGTATTGGGCGGAAAGAGAAATCAAAAATATGACGAACAACGTATATAAGGAGTATATTTTATACAAAATCAGCCGTCTTAATTATCCCGTTATCATAAAGGGAACCATCGGCGCAGGCTCCACGGGAATCGAAATCGCCCAAAGTTTCGAGGAGGCGAAGGCGGTTCTTAATTCCGAAAACAACAATGCCGACCTCATAGTCGAGGAAATGATACAGGGCGAGAATATCGGCACCGATATTTTCGGAGCGGACGGACAATACCATGTTCCCTCAGCGTATTTTAACTCTACTACCGATAAAAATATCTCCGATCCGTACCATCAGATTAAATTCGGTCCGGTAACGGCGGAAAGATATAATCTTAAGGAAATGCAGGAGTCGCTTATTAAGCTTGCCAACGATTTTAAGTTCGGCGCCGGAGCTAATGTCGATTTGATTTTTAAGGACGGTAAGTGGTACATAATCGAGGTCAACCCCAGATGGTCGGGAATGACTACTACGGCTGCAGCGGCGGAGGGCAGAAATCCGCTTGTCATATACGCAGAGTCGGTATTCGGCAGCTCTTCTAAGTATTCGGATATCGAAAACCTCAAATATACGCTCAACTTCAAAATACCCGAAATTGACGAGGAAACCTTCAACAAGCTCAGCGAGTGCGACTGTGTTAAATCAATGCTTCACAGCATGACGCGCCTGCCGGACAGAATCATTCAATACTGCGAAATTATTATCGGCGGATTTGAAACGCCGGATGATTTGATTGCCGGACTCAAAAAAATCAATGACGATTTCCCCGGCGTCGTATCCGAGGACGTAATGAAAACCGCCGCATATATGGCGGAAAACAATAAATAATATATTTTCGGAGGGAGAAAGATGAATAAAAAGCCTTATACTTTATTTTCAAACGTGGACGATTTGCTGGAAAAATACGGCGATCATATTTTCGATAACGGCGATAAAATGTTTGACCCTATGGTTATTGACTTTCTTCATATGTCGATCGAGTCGGGTCAAAAGCTCAAGCTGCGCTACAGGGGAAAAGAGATTGACATTCCCGAATCTTTCTGGCCATCGGTTTCAAACACGGACGGACTTATAGTAGAGAGACTTCTGATCGCGGCAGGTTCAAAATGCCTGATAAACATCGACGAGGTCGCGGCGACAAGAAGCAAGATCATAACTTACGGAAGACTGGCGGCGAAGGGCATAAGAATCCCCAAAACTATGGTTTTCTTCCACCACACCGACAGGGAATATATTTTGGAAAATCTGCAGCCTCCGTTTATCGTAAAGCCCGACAACGGCTTCGGCGGCACCGATGTGGAGCTTATCCATGACGAGAAGGAATTTGATGAATTTCTGTCAAACGTAAAGCCGGGCATTGCTTATATAGCGCAGGAATATATTTCCACCTCATTCGGCAGAGACGTCCGCGTTGTTATGCTGAACGGAAAATATTTCTATTCGGCAATGCGCAACTCAAATAATCCCGACGAGTTCCGCTCCAATGTTCATCAGGGCGGAGAAATGACGGATTATCCGATTGATAAAGAAACCGAAGCGTTATGCGAAAAGGTCGCGTCGCTGTTCAATTTGCCGATTTTGGGCATTGATTTGCTGATAGGCGACAACGAGTATGTGGTTGTCGAGGTTAACGCAACTCCCGGCGGCTTGCCCGATGACAAAAATAAAGAGGCGTATTATTCGATTATAAAGAGCAACGGCATAGACTTAGGACTGGATTAATTTTTAAAGCCGAAAATCAGGAGGAAAAAATGCTACATAAATTAGAAATCCCCAAAGATATAACACCGGAAAATCCATTGTACGAGGCGTACAATGTTTATAATGAGGCGGTTGACATGTGCATGAACGCCGGGGCGTACAGCCGCGATTTGCTGATGCGTATAGTGCGCGATAACGAGAATACGGAGTACGGCAAAAAGTACGGATTCAGCGAAATTCATTCGGTCGAGGGCTATAAACGCAAGGTTCCTTTTTCGTCATACGATACTTATGCCGAAGCAATCGAGCATATGGAAAGAGGCGAAACGAATCTGATAACCGCCTACCCGATCGTCCATTACGCCGTGACTTCGGGAAGCGTGGACAATCCCAAAAACATTCCGGTATCGGACCGCACCATGGACGCGTACATGAAATACGCCTCAAGTATCGCCCAATGCGTATACGACCACGGCATACGCCAAATAAAGGGACGTCCGCCGAAATTCGGAAAACAGTTTATGACCGCGGTCGTAAAAACCGATTACGTGAAAGACGGAACGCTTAGGGGACCGATATCGTCGGCGGTATTCATTAAGAAAAAACCGTTTATGCACTATATTCTTCCGCTGCCCACAGAGGTTATGTACCCCGAGGGCAAAAAATTCAATCAAAAATATCTGCGCGCGTTTTACGCGCTCAAGGAACGCGATATCGTATGCATGGTCGCGCCGTTTATGACAGCTCTTGTGGATACCATGTACTATATAGAATCCAATTGGCGCTCACTGATTCATGATATAGAAGCCGGAAGGCTCGACCCCGCCATGGATATAGACGAGGATTTCCGCGCGGAGGCGAATAAACAGTTAAAACCCGATCCCGAAAGAGCGGCGGAGCTTAGAGCGGTTTTTGAAAAAGGCTTTGAAGAGCCCGTTATCCCGAAAATCTGGCAAAACTGTGATTACCTTTCGGCGATCGGAGGCGGCGGATTTGCTTCGTACACCCAAAAGATGAAACGCTACTCGGGCGACATACCGATATATTTTAACTGCTACGGCGCGTCCGAGGGACCGATTTCAACCAGTATGGAGATGGGAAAGCCGGAGAGTACGGTAATTCCCGCAAACGGCTTTTTCGAGTTCATTCCGGTGGATGACGAAAGCGGAGACCCGACAAAAACGCTCAACCTTGACGAGCTTGAAATCGGACGCGAATACGAGATAGTTGTCACCAACCTCGCGGGCTTTTACCGCTACCGCCTTGGCGATGTTGTCGAGGTTGCGGGTTACGACGGCGAATCCCCGAGACTGCTGTTCAAGTACCGCAAGAATCAGATGGTCAACATTGCGGGCGAAAAGACAAACGAGGCTTGCGTCGCATGGGTAGTGCGCGAGTTTGAGAAGACGATTGGCGAGCAGATTACCGATTTCAGCATATACGCCGACACCGACACTCTGCCCGGACGCTATGTTATGTTTTTGGAGCCCGAGAAGCACCTTTCCAAAGAGAAACATGATCATTACCGCGATATATGCGATGAAATGATGGGAATTGCCAACCCGTCATACGGCGCGAAGATAAAGGATAAGCTGCTGCTGCCGCTAAAGCTTTGCTTTTTGCAGCAGGAGACCTATTACCTTTACCGCGACATGATGATGCTGAAGGGCATCTCCGAAAACCAGATAAAGCCCGTGCGCGTGATCGACACGCCGAGAAAAGAAAAATTCTTCTTCGGCCTTATCGACAGAGAATAAAAGCAAAACAGACCCGGGTTTGTATTAATTTTTAAACCGAAAATGGGGAGAAAAAATGATAAATAGATTAGAAATTCCCAAAGATATAACGCCGGAAAACCCGGCGTACGAGGAGTACAACAGTTATAATGATGTAATTGACATGTGCATGAACGCCGGGGCGTACAGCCGCGATCTGCTGATGCGGATAGTGCGCGATAACGAGAACACCGAGTACGGCAAAAAGTACGGCTTCAGCGAGATCCGTTCCGTGGAGGACTATAAAAAGAAGGTTCCCTTCTCGAAATACGACGACTACGCGGAGGCGATCGAGCGGATGACGCGCGGAGAGGAAAACCTGATAACCGCCTACCCGATCATCCATTACGCCAAGACTTCCGGAAGTGTTGACAACCCCAAAAACATTCCGCTCTCTGACCGCACCATGAAAGCCTACATGAAATACTCCTCAAACATTGCACAGTGCGTATACGACAGCGGCATACGCAAAATAAAGGGGCGCCCGCCAAAGCAGGGAAAGCAGTTTATAACCTCGGTCGTAAAAATCAATCATGTGAAAAACGGCACTTTAAAGAGCCCGATATCGTCGGCAGTATTCCTGCAGAAAAAGCCGCTTATGCGCCATGTCCTGCCGTTTCCCGCAGAAGTGATGTTCCCTGAGGAAAAAATCTTCGATCAAAAGTATCTGCACGCGTTTTACGCTCTCAGAGAGCGCAATATCGTATGTTTGGTAGCGCCGTTTATGACCGCCCTCGTGGACAGCATGTACTATATCGAGACGAACTGGCGCTCGCTGGTTCATGATATAGAAGTCGGAAGGCTCGACCCCGCCATGGATATAGACGAGGATTTCCGCGCGGAGGCGAATAAACATCTGAGGCCCGATCCCGAAAGGGCTGCGGAGCTGAGAGCAATCTTTGAAAAGAGCTTTGACGAGCCCGTTATCCCGAAAATCTGGCCGAACTGTGACTACCTTTCGGCGATAGGCGGCGGCGGATTTGCCTCTTACACCCAAAAGATAAAGCGCTACTCGGGCGGCATACCGATATATTTTAACAGCTATGCCGCGTCCGAGGGCCCTATATCATCCTGTTTGGAGATGGGAAAAACAGAGAGCACGGTGATACCGGCGAACGGCTTTTTTGAGTTTATTCCGGTTGATGACGAAAGCGGAGACCCGAGCAAAACACTTGACCTTGACGAGCTTGAGGTCGGACGCGAATATGAGATTATTCTCACCAATCTCGCGGGCCTTTACCGCTATCGTCTGGGCGATGTGGTCGAAGTCGCGGGCTACGATGGCCAATCCCCGAAAATCGAGTTCAAATATCGCAAAAACCAGATGATCAACATCTCGGGCGAAAAGACAAACGAGGCGGCCGCCGCGTGGGCTGTGCGCGAGTTTGAAAAAGCTACGGGAGAGGCGATCACGGATTTCAGTCTATACGCCGACACCGACGACCTGCCCGGACGCTACGTGTTTTTCATGGAGCCCGAAAAGCACATTCCCAAAGAAAAGCACGCTCATTACCGCGACATATGTGAGGAAAAACTGCGCATCGCCAATCCGATATACGACGAGATGTTGGAGGGCAAGCATCAGCTGCCGATGAAGCTCTGCTTTTTACAGCAGGAAACGTATTACTTGTATCGCGACATGATGATGCTGAAGGGCATCTCCGAAAACCAGATAAAGCCCGTGCGCGTGATCGACACGCCGAGGAAGAAACGTTTCTTCTTCGGGTTGATTGACAATGAATAACGCGGCTCGCCGCCATGACAGGCTGACGCGAACCGCGCAAAAATTTTACTCGTAATCCACAACATTTATCCAGCTCTCGAGGAACTCCCTTTCACCGGGTTTGTTCTTCACAAGCTGCGATGCCGCGACGATCGGCAGCCACGACTGGACGTACTGCAGCGCCGTATCCGACTTTTTGCAGAACAGCTTGATGTATTTTTCGGCGAGCGCGTCCTTTTTCTCAAGCTTAAACAGCAGATATGTCCGCGCGACGTCCTCGGAGGCGTTGCCCTGCGTCGCGTGTGACCAGTCGAGGATATACGGCGTTCCGTCCTTTGTGATTATCACGTTCGACGGGTTATAGTCGCCGTGCAGGACCTTGGTGTGCTTCTTCATGCCGTTCAGGCGCGTGTGGAGCTCGTACCTCGTCGTCGCGTCCAGAGCACTCTCCGAGATTTTTCTGTTCATTTTGTCGTGTATCTTGTTGAGCAGCGGGCAGGACTTGTTCTGTATCTCAAGCTGCGTGTCAACAAAGAGTTCAAGATACTCGTCCTCTTTGCCGGGGTCCTTTTCCATCAGCGAGGCCAGCGTCTCGCCCTCGATAAAATCTGTGATGATCGCCCACTTGCCGTCGATCTTGGTGACCTCGCGGATTTTCGGTATGTTCAGTCCGGTTTCCTCAATGCGGGCGGTGTTGAGCGCTTCGTTCAACACGTCCGCTGTTTTGTAATTTTCGGCAAACACCTTGATCGCCGCGTCTCCGTCGCGGTACACGGTTTTGTCGGGTCTTGTCGCGATAACATTATTCAGGTTCATCTTAATTCTCCTTTCCGTAATATGCGCCTTTGTACAGTTCCTTGAGCTCGCTCATCAGCGGATAGCGCGGGTTCGCGCCGGTGCACTGATCGTCAAACGCCATTTCTGTCATCTCGTCGAGAGTTTCGAGGAATTTGTCCTCCTCAACTCCGTAGTCGCGGATAGTTTTCTTTATGCCGACCGCCTCTTTAAGCTCCTCGATCTTCGCGATCAGCTTTTCAAGCTTCTCCTCGTCGGTTTTGCCGCCTAAATGCAGGAAGTCGGCGATCTCGGCGTATCTCGCGAGAGCGTGAGGGTGGTCGTACTGCGGGAAGGTTCCCATTTTCTGCGGAGCCTCGGCCGCGTTGTATCTCATAACGTCGCAGATCAGCAGCGCGTTGGCGACGCCGTGCGGAATGTGGTGGTACGCTCCCAGCTTGTGCGCCAGAGAGTGGCACACACCTAAGAAAGCGTTGGCGAAGGCCATGCCCGCCATGCAGGATGCGTGGGCCATTTTTTCTCTCGCCTTCGGGTTCGCCGCACCCTCATTGTAAGCCGCGGGCAGATACTCGAATATCGTCTGTATCGCCTTTAACGCAATTCCGTCGGTGAACTCGGTCGCCATGACCGAAACATACGCCTCAAGCGCGTGAGTCAGCGCGTCAATTCCGGACGCTGATGTCAGACCCTTCGGCATGTTCATCATAAGATCGGCGTCAACTATCGCCATGTCGGGCATCAGCTCATAGTCGGCGAGGGGATATTTAATTCCGGTCTTTTCGTCGGTGATGACCGCGAACGGCGTTACCTCGGAGCCTGTTCCGGCCGAGGTGGGAACCGCGATAAAGTCGGCCTTCTCTCCCATGCGCGGGAAGGTGTAAACGCGCTTTCTGATGTCGATAAAGCGCATGGCCATATCCATGAAGTCAGCCTCGGGGTGCTCATACAGCACCCACATTATCTTGCCCGCGTCCATAGCGGAGCCGCCGCCCAGCGCGATTATCACGTCGGGCTCAAACGCGCGCATTGCCTCGGCGCCCTCCTTGGCGGACGCGAGAGACGGGTCGGGCGCCACGTTAAAGAACGTTGTGTGCGTGATACCCATTTCGTCAAGCTTGTCGGTTATCGCTTTTGAATAGCCGTTTTTATACAAAAACTCGTCGGTCACGATGAACGCCTTCTTTTTGTTCATCACGGTTTTAAGCTCCTCGAGCGCGACCGGCAGACAGCCTTTTTTGATATACACCTTTTCGGGTGTTCTGAACCACAGCATATTTTCTCTCCTCTCAGCGACGGTTTTTATGTTGATAAGGTGCTTCACCCCGACGTTTTCTGACACCGAGTTGCCGCCCCATGAGCCGCAGCCCAGAGTCAGCGACGGATTGAGCTTGAAGTTATAAAGGTCTCCGATGCCGCCGTGCGACGAGGGCGTGTTCACAAGTATGCGGCAGGTTTTCATTCTCTCGCCGAATTTTTTAAGCTTTTCCTGCTCCGTCACCGTGTTGAGGTAAACCGAGGACGTGTGGCCGTAACCGCCGTCGGCTATGAGCCGCTCGGCCTTGTCGAGCGCGTCGTCAAAATCATTTGATTTGTACATGGCAAGCACGGGCGACAGCTTTTCGTGTGCGAACTCCTCAGACAGGTCGACGCTCTCGACCTCGCCTATCATAACGCGGGTCGCCTCTGGAATCTCAACTCCCGCAAGCCGCGCGATCGTCACGGGCTTCTGACCCACGATCTTCGCGTTGAGCGCGCCGTTTATGATGATCGTTTTGCGCACCTTGTCGATCTCGTCGGGCTTTAAAAAATAGCAGCCGCGGTACTCGAATTCCTTTTTGACCTTTTGGTATATTTTTCTGTCAACGATAACGCTCTGCTCCGAGGCGCAAATCATTCCGTTATCGAACGACTTTGAATGAATGATCGAGTTGACCGCGAGCAGAATGTCCGCGCTCTCGTCTATGATCGCGGGCGTGTTGCCCGCGCCCACGCCGATCGCGGGCTTTCCGGATGAATACGCCGCGCTGACCATGCCCGGGCCGCCCGTGGCCAGAATGCAGTCCGCCTCGCGCATGATGAGGTTGGTCATCTCAAGCGAGGGAACGTCGATCCAGCCGATGATATTTTCGGGCGCTCCAGCCTTGACCGCCGCCTCAAGCACGATCCGCGCCGCCTCGATCGTTGACTTTTTCGCTCTCGGGTGAGGACTGATAACTATGCCGTTTCGCGTTTTTAGGGCGATAAGCGTCTTAAAAATCGCGGTTGATGTCGGATTTGTCGTGGGAATGACCGCAGCCAGAACTCCGATAGGCTCGGCTATTTTCTTGATTCCGAACGCCTTGTCCTCTTCGATAACGCCGCATGTCTTTTCGTTTTTGTACTTGTTGTAGATGTACTCCGAGGCGTAGTTGTTCTTTATCACCTTGTCCTCAACAACGCCCATTCCGGTTTCCTCAACAGCCATCTTCGCGAGCGGTATCCGCGCCATGTTCGCCGCGGTCGCCGCAGCCTTGAAAATTTTGTCCACCTGCTCCTGAGAGTAGGAAGAAAACTCGCGCTGCGCCGCCCTTACCTCGCGGAGCCGTTTTTCAAGCGTCTCAACGCTGTCAACCAAATACTCTTTCATGCTATCAGTTCCTTTCTGTGATTTTGATTGATAATTATTTAACAATCTATGTTAAAATAATAACACACTATTAAAATATTTACAATATTAATATTTTACTAACTTGCGCCCGTTTGTATTCATGATTTTGTTAATTTTTTATCAAAGTCTGTCTGTCCCGCTTCAAAAAGCCGAAAAAACCGACGCGGAAAACATGCTGTTCCGCGTCGGGTATGGCGGCAAAAGCCGCCGTGTTTTCAAAAACAACACCTTATCATTTTATTTCGGCGGCGTTATCGAAAAAGCCGAGGGTAACAAGAGCGTTTACCGCCCTGCTTATGTAATTCTCATCGGTAAGCGGCCATGAAAATCCCAGCTTGTAAAGCGCCTTCACGGTAAAGTTGTTGACGCTTTCGACCGCCCTGTGTTCAGCGTCATTTGCCCTGTAGGATATAAGGGCCGAAACCTCCATGTTTTTTTCGTCGCTTGACAATATCTCGTTGAACCGCTTTTCATATTCCTCGTCAGGCACTTTTTTAATAATTATGCCGTTTTCGCGCATGCCGTCAATAACGTTGTCCATGTGGACAAAATGGGCGTTATACGCGTGGAACACCGTAAACCGCGAAGGCGTGCCCGCGAGCTTCAATACGGCCGCCGCCGTTGAGTCTATCGGTGAAAACTCGACTTCCCTGTCAAGCTCCGAGATCGGGAAGCAGCCGAGCGCAGCGTAAGCGCGCAGCGTGTTCATAAAGTTGTTGGTTCGGAAATTGGCCTGGAACTCTCCGTCCTTTTCACGGCTCATCAAATTTCCGACGCGGATCACCTTTCCTCTGAGGCCCTTGTCCCTGACCGCGGTGAGCACCGCCTTTTCCGCTCTGTGCTTGGTGTTCACATACTTGTTGTCAAGGTTCTGTCCGAATTCAAGCATGCTCTCCGAAAGCTTCACATGCTTGGGAACACTGCCGTTTATGCTCTCGCCGCCCACACTGACGGTCGAGATCTGAACGAGGCTTTTGTCAAGCTCAAGGCAAGCCGATATAAGGTTCTCGACGCCCTCAACATTGACCTTTTCGAGTATGTCGCTGTTTGTGAAATGCTTTACGCAGGCCGCACAGTTTATCACGGTGTCAAAGTCGTATCCGCGCAGCTTATCGGTGAGCCCGCCCGAGGTAATGTCGCTGTCTATGACGGTGATGCGGCTTCCGAACAGCTCGTCGTAGGTGTCGTCAAAATAAAACATCAGCATCATTTTCACGCGCTCCTCGGCCGTCAGCTTGCCGTTGTTGCGCGCGAGGCAAAATATCTTTCCCGCTCCACTGTCGATGAGCTGCTTAAGCACATGCGCGCCCAAAAATCCCGTGGCGCCCGTCACCAGAACGTTTCCTATGTCCGTATAAGATATTTCCCCGACATACGGCGCCGCGTTGTATTTCAGAACGTCATAAAGCGGCTCTTGTTCCTCGTCTGTATTTATTTCAGCCGCGGTTTTTGTCTCCGGCGCTTCCGAAGCGTTCACAAGCGCCGCCAGCTTTGCCGGCGTTGTGTTGTCAAAAATATCCTTATAGACAACGGGGATATTTTGCGTCATGCAGCGCACGGCAATCTTTGTGGCCAGCAGCGACGTGCCTCCGAGCTCAAAGAAATCGTCGTCGGCGCTCACCGAGTCAAGACCGAGCACGTCGGCGAACATATCGCAGAATGTCTGTTCCGTATCGTTCGCGGCTTTTCTTCCGTCCGAGCTTTTCCGTGCCGCCCACGGTTCGGGCAGCGCCTTTTTGTCTATCTTGCCGTTGGGGGTCGTCGGCAGCTCGTCAAGCCGGTTAAACGACGCGGGAATCATATAGTCCGTGAGCGTCTTTTTCATTTCCGATTTCAGATACTCAACGTCGGGATCTCCTTCGGCGGTGTAATACGCGCATATTCCGTCCTCTTGACCGACCTTTCTGATCACCGCGACGGCCGAGCGTATTCCCTCTATGCTTGTCAGGCACTTTTCGATCTCGCCAAGCTCAATTCTGAGCCCGCGGAGCTTGACCTGATTATCCGTTCTGCCTAAGATCACAACGTCTCCGTTTTGGGTCTGACGCGCGTAATCGCCCGAACGGTAGAAACGCTCGCCATCGTATTCGATAAACGCCTTTTCGGTCTGCTCGGGAAGATTGTTATAGCCCAAAGCGACTCCCAATCCGCCTATCAGAAGCTCGCCGACAACGCCCGCGGGCAGCTTATTGTCGTCCATATCCACAATGTATTCGCGGCAATTCAGAAGCGGTCTGCCGACGGATATTTCATCGGCATTTGTAAGATCCTTCGCGTTTGACGCCACGGTGATCTCCGTGGGACCGTAGGCGTTTATAATTCGAGCGTTTGTCTTTTCGCGCAGGACGCTAAGCAGCTTATCCGAATATTTTTCGCCGCCCGATAATATTACCTTGCAGTTTTTCATCGCGTCCGCGAACTCGTCAAGCTCCATGTATACGAGAAGTCTTGACGGAGTGGCGATTAACGCGTCCACATTGTTTTCCTTGAAGAAAGCAGCGAGCAACAGAGGGTCGTTTATCTGCTCGTCGTCCGCGAAAGCGAGCGTAAGGCCGTTGCAGAGCGCGACAGCCGTCTCCTGCAGCGACATATCAAATGATACCGTTGTGATCGCGCCGTAGCATTTGCAGCTCTCGGTTATGCAGCGAACCTGAAGATTGCGCTCGTCATCGGTAACGTAGCCCGCGATAGCGATGTGTCTGAGCATAACGCCCTTAGGCTTTCCCGTGGAGCCGGAGGTGTAGATAAGATAAGCCAAATCATCGGGTGAAATCGCGATATCCGGCTTTTTATCATTTCCGTCCGCTTCAAGCTCCGCTATATCAACCGTATTTTTGTATGTGCTGAGCAAATCGCCGAAGGTTATCACAAGCTCCGCGCCGCTGTCCTCTATAATGCTTTCAATTCTTTCCCGCGGATATTCGGGACAGGTCGGTATAAACGCGCCGCCCGCCTTTAATATGCCGAGCATTGCCGCTAAGAATTTTGAGGTTCTGTCCAAAAGTATAACCACGCGGCTGCCGCTCTTAACGCCGCGTTTTAACAGCGCGTTCGCGATCACATTCGCGCGTCTGTCTGTTTCGGCATACGTGAACTTACCGTCGCAGGCGATGATCGCCGTGCGCTCGGGGTGAAGCTTTGCCTGATACTCGAATTTTTCATGCAGAAGCTTTATTTCCGGCTCCGCGAAGCCCGTGAATGAAAATTCGGCAATTTGTTTCTCGCCCGCCTTATCGAGCATAGATAATTGACGTGCTCTGCCGCCGGGATTGCGCATGATATTTTCCGCGACGGTTTTAACTGCGTTCGCGAATGTGTCCATAAGTTCGCGGCTGTAAACAGCGTCGTTATAGAGCACGTTTACGCACTCTTTGCCGTCGGTTTTTTCAATGAACACGCCCGTATCAAATTTTACGCGCTGTTCGTCGATAAGCTCGCGTTCGATCAATTTTCCGTCTATACGAAGCTCGTCCACGACGCCGAGCTGGTACGCGTACATAATATGCGGAGCGTAATTGAATTTGCGGCACACGTAGGCATACGGATAGGCCTCGTTCGCGACCGCGTTTATAAGCAGCTCCTTCGCGCGCTCCACAAGCTCCGCCGCCGTTATATCGTCAATTTCAAGACCTATCGGCAGCGTTTTTACAAACATACCGAAGCAGTTTGTGAGCCTCATATCCGAGCGTCCATTGCTTATCGTGTTGATATACGCGCCGCGGCTGTTGGTAAATCTCGACACGACATAAAGCGTCGCCGCGAGGAACAGATGCGCGGGCGTTTCGCCTCTGCCGCTGCAGAACTCCGAAATACGCGCCATGTCAATCGGAACTGAAGCGATCGCCGGCGAGCCGTTTTCGGCAAGTCCGCCGTTATCCGGCGTGATCTCGGCCGCGCTCTCGCAATGCGCGAGCATATCCGAAATGTATTTTTCCGACGCCTTGAACTCGTCGCCGCCTATGAACGCTCTGTCATCCTTCACATAGTCAAAGTAATCATATTCTTCGCTCTGTATTTCGCCGCCCTCCAAAACCGTTTTTACCGATTGCAGGAACAGGTCGGACGACGCGCCGTCAAAGATAATATGGTGGAAATCGGCGAGAAAATGAACAGCCGCTTCCGTTTGGATCACCTCGATCCTGAACAGCCGCGAATTCATAAGCTTGAACGGCTTTACAAATTCCGCGCGGTACTTTTTCAGCTCATCCTCGCTCATGCTCTTCACGGGAACCGCATATCCGTCAGCGTCCATGCGCTGTTGAACAACATCGTCGTCTTTGATCGTGAGCCGCGTGAAGATATACGGATGCGCCGCAAGCACAGTGGCTATCGCGTCTGCGAGCTTTTCCGCGCCGAAATCGGCGGGGAACCGGAGCATGAACGGGATATTGTAGAACGTGTCGTCCGGACGCTTCATGCACTCCGAATACACTCCGTACTGCGTGTACGAAAGCGGCGCGAACTCCGCCTTTTCCGTTTCCGTCGGCGCCTCGACGGGCGCGTCCTTCGCGGCAAGCAGACAGCTTACAATATCATCCTCTATCGACATCACCGTGCAGCCCTTCATAAGCGTCTTTATATCCGCGCCATAGCCGAACTCCTTGTTAAGCTCGACCGCCAGCTTTATAACGGAGAGCGACGTCATGCCGCAGTGCATAATGTCGGCTGAAACGTCGATCTCGTCCGTGCCGATTATGCCCTTTATTATTTCAAGTATCTTTGTTTCAAGCACGGTGAGTGAGCGTTCGGTTTTTGTCGTCGGCTCCGCTTGAGCGAAATCAATTTCCGGCAGACTCCTCTTGTCGACCTTGCCGTTTACCGTGAGCGGCACCGCGTCGATCTGCATGATCGCCTCGGGAACCATATACGGCGGCTTTCTCTCCGCGATAAACTCCTTAAGAGCCGCTATGTCAACCTCGCCGTCCGATACGATATACGCGGCGATATATTTTCCGCCCGAAACCTTGTCCTTCGCCACAACAGTCGCGTCCTTTATTCCCTCAAAATCGCGCAAAACGGACTCAACCTCGGTAAGCTCAATTCGATAGCCGCGTATTTTAACCATGCCGTCGCGTCTGCCGACGTATGACAGATTGCCGTCGTTCATAAATTTTACTATATCGCCCGTATGGTAAAGCACGTCGCGGTATTTGCCGCTTTCAAACGGGTTTTTAACGTACACCTTTTCCGTCTGCTCCGGACGGTTCAAATATCCCTCGGACACGAGCGGACCCGCCACGCACAGCTCGCCCACAGCGCCGAACGGCAGCATACGGAGCTGCTTGTCAACGATATAGAGCCGCGCGTTGTCAACGCCTATGCCGACGGGAACAGGGTCGTAATACTTATCCATCAGAAACGCCGTTATCAATATAGTACACTCCGTCGGTCCGTAGCTGTTGTACTGTTTAACACCCGTCCTCGGCTCGAACGGCACAAGCTTTTCGCCGCCTATGTCCACAACCTTGAGAGCAATATCGTCGATCGAGGTCAAAAACGCTCTGGCGACCTGCGTTGTCAAGGAGATATGAGTAATATCGTTTTGCGCGCAGTATTCGTTGATCCACATCAAATCGAGCCTGCGCTCCTCGGGGATCACATACTCCGCCGCGCCCGCGCTCAGATACGGGTAAATGTCCAGCATATGCACGTCAAAGCTGTAGCTCGCGTGCGCTGCCGTCGAGCTCTTGTCCGTAATATCGTAAACCCTTTGGAACCAATGAATAAAATTGGTAAGGTTATGATGCGTCAGCATACAGCCCTTCGGCGTGCCGGTCGAACCGGAGGTATAGAGCAGCACAAACAAATCATCCGGGCCGGGCGATGGGAGAGGTACGCCGCCGCTGACGACGAGAGACGGAATATCCTCCGTTTTTAATATTTCCCCTTCAAAATCGGGTATGAGAGAAAGCAGCTTGCCGTCCGCGATAAGCATTTCAGCCTCCGCGTCCTTCGTCATAAACTGCAGCCGCTCCGACGGATGCGTCGGGTCGAGCGGCTCGTAGGCCGCGCCCGATTTGAGTATGCCGATCGAGCAGATCGTCATATATTCGCTGCGCTCGACCATTGAGGCTATAACGTCGCCCCTGCCAAGGCCTTTTGATCGGATATACCGCGCGATTTTGTCCGTTATCTCGTCTAGCTCCTTATAAGTATAGCGGTTTTCCTTGAACACGAGAGCCGTTTTATCGGGCGTTTTCTTTGCCTGTGCGCGGAACATGTCCACAAATCCGACGCTTAGATCAACATCGGTTATCAGCGCGTCGTTTAAAGCGCGTATTTTATTTACGCTGCGCTCGTCCGCGAGGCGCAGCTGTGAAAGCTCCGATTTTTTGAGCATTTCCGAAATTATAAAAATAACCGTGTCCGCAAACGAGCGTATTGTTTCATACTCATATAGATCGGTTCGGTACTCAAAATCCATTTCAAACGCGCCGCCGTACTTGAATACCATAATAGATAAGGGAGATTGCGCGCTGTAAGAAGGGACCCGCTCCATTTCAACGGTGCTTTCGCCGAGCGTGAAAGTGTTGAACGAATCCGACTGGTACGCGAAAAATATACCCGCGTCTATCCCGTATTCGCCCGCGAGCTTGACAAACGGATAGTTGCCGATCTTTATCGCGCCGCGCTGCGCGGCGCGCACACCCGCGAGATAGTCGACGACCGTGGCGGTCTCGTCGATTTTTATGTAAAGCGGCAGAGTGCGGATCATCATGCCGACGGTATTTCTCATGCGCGGGTCGGGTCTGCCGTGGTTAACGGTGCATATTACCGCGTCCTCCTGAGCGGTGAACTTCGCCGCCGCGTATGCGACAGCGCCGAGGAAAAGCGTGTTTTCGGTTATTCCGTTTTCCTTTATAAATTTATCCACCTTTTCGACCGATATATCATCCGGCAGGATCCGCCTGAATTCACTGCAGGGCTTGTCAGCGACAGTGTCGTCCTCGTTCATATCCGCGACGAGCATTGAATTTGTTTCAAGTCCCGCGAATATGTTTTCATAATATTTACGCGCTTCCTCATACGCCGGAGTTTCCGCGAATTTTTCCTCATATACCGACAACCCGAACTGGCCTATTTCCTCCGGCTCGATCTTGCCGCCCGAGTAAAGCGTTGAGATCTCGCCGCACATAACGGAAAACGACGTGCCGTCAACCGCGATATGGTGGTAGTCCGTCAAAAAGCACATTTTCGTTTCCGTTTCGATAATTTCAAAGCGGAACAGATAATCGCGCTCCAAATCAAACGGCTTCACGAAGTCGTTTTTCAGCTTTTCAAGCTCACCCTCCGAAGCGCTTATCACCGGAATGTCAACGATAACCTCACGCGGCTTCATAACCGGCTCTCCGCCTGAGGCGTCAATGTAATAGCGCAGTCCTTCATGGTTTTTGACCGCCGTTTCAACAGCCGACTTCAGCGCGTCAATATCAACGGCTCCTTTGTCAAACGTATAGCAGAGCGGCGAGTTATACATCAGGCCGCCCGGGTTATGCATACAAGCCAAATATACACCCATCTGGCTCGGTGTGAGCGGATATTCCTTCATATCCCGCGCTTCCGCGGCCGACTCGGCTATTAAATCTTTTTCGATTTTCATGCTTTCACCTCATTATATTATTTCTTTAATTTGATTCATTCCCAACACAACGGAGTGCTCAAAGCTTTTATATTTGCCGCTGAAATTGCTTTCGTCAATTTCAGCACCGTTGTTGCGAAGCATTATGACATACGTGCCGTCCTCACGCCCTATCCGTATATCGTTTTCGGCGCTTTTGTCATTGCCGCTCACAAACGCAAACAGTTCCGACACAGCTTCGGCGGCTTTGTCTCCGTCCGTGATCTTATCCGCGACAGCCAACTTTATTTCCGACACGTCAGCGTCGGATCTTACGGAGAACGATAGCAGCTCATCCGCCTTGTCAAGCAGGAACATATCACTGTATCGTCCGTTTGATTTTGCTATTGTTATGATGATCATAGCCGCTATCACGATCCATGTTCCGTACTGAGCCGCGCAGGACGTTATCCACAATCCCGTTATGCCGAAAAGACGGCTGAGTATATACGCGAACGGTATGGTAAGCACAATTCCGTTGACGATTGAAACCGTGAGCGACATAGCTTTGCGCTGCGTCGCAGTAAAATAGTACATGAATAAAAACGACATCGACATTCCGATAAATGACAGCGCGCTTATGCGGAGCGCGGGGACGATCATCGCCATTTCCGACGGAGTTTTCTCTCCAAAAAGACGCGCGACCGGTGCGGGTATGATCTCAATAACAAGCGTGATCGCTGCCGCCGCGATCAGAAGCAGCAAAGTCGCGCGTTTCATGGCGTATTTTATCCCGGCAGTGTCGCGCTCTCCGAAAAGCGCGCTTACTATCGGCGTCAGTGTCTGCGACGCTCCAGTTACGAACGCGGAAATAAATATCTGGCAGTTTGATACTACAGACATGGAAACCATGCCCTCCTGTCCGCCCGCGTTTTGTATCGCGGTGTTCATATAAAGTGTCGTGACGATAATAAGCATCGCGCCAAGCGCGCCCGATATGCCTGTGGTAAAAAGCGAAACGCATTCGCTTCGCAGCTTTTTCGGCGATAACGCCGCGCTCAAATCAAAATGAAGCGTATTTTTCTTGTTTTTAAAATGCGTAAGCATAATGCAAAACGCGATAACGTTTCCGATAACCGTCGCGATCGCCGAACCGGCTATTCCCATTTTGAACGGACCCATAAGCACAATATCCATAACGAGATTTATCACGTTTGAAATAATTATGAGATTTGACGCGAATTTCGGTCTGCCGTCGCTCCGTATGCAATGTACCGCACTCGGCAGCAAAAGCGCGAACGGCGTTCCGATAATAAACGGTATGTAATATTTCAAAAGTTCGCTTCTGAGCGCCTCGATCGGCGTGAGCAGCTCCGCGATATTGTTCACAAACACAAGCTGCGCTATCATAAACGCCGCGCTTAAAATCACGAGCAGAATTGTTGCCGTCGTGAACGTGGTATCGGCGGCTTCCTTGTCGTTTTTGCCCTTCGCGAACGAAATAAGCGTTGACGCGCCGATACCGAACAGTATCGTCGTGGAAAAATACAGCTGATTAACCGGCGCGAGAACGCTGATCGCCGCCATTGACACGCTTCCGAGCATGTTTCCGACGATTATCGAATCCACCATAATCGCGATATTGTTCGCGAGCGCCACAAGCACCGTCGGCAAAAAGTATTCGAGATATTTTTTGTTTATAATATTTCCGTTTCTTTTTAACTCAATCATCGTTACGCTCCTTATAAAAATACGTTATAAACGCGTCATCTGACGGTTCCGGCAAAGCGATCCTGCCGCCGTGATATTTCACAATGAATTGCTGTTTCGGATTTATTTGGAAACGCTTTATATTTACAATTATACAGAATAATTTTAACATTTTCTTATCCTAAATTCAATGCTTTGACGCAAAAATCATCTGTGACGGCGTGAACGGCACTCCGCGCCGTGTTAAATAATGATTTAGCTAATAAATCTCAATCAACAGGTGACTTCTCTAGCAGTAGTAACAGCAAAATCAAAAATTAGTTAATAATATGTAAAACTCTATCTACAGATATATCTCAGCCCCATACGAATTTATCTTAAAGACTGAAACCTTATATCAATTTTATCAATTCTTCCAAAAATGACGCATGATAGTAAATATATTATTCCCGACGAAAAAACTGAATCACATACCATAAATCCAACAAAAATTGCATTTATAATCATACTATTTAAATCAATATTAAAAAAGTGTAACATTTCCGCCATGCCGCTTTTGTATATTGAAAACAAATTAACACTTAAAAATACGTATGATAATATAAATTCGTAAACAATCATAATTGTATTTATCAAAAACAGCAGTAAAAATTTTCGTATTTTTTTATTATCTTTGATAAATCCGATAACAAAGCCGCAAATCATACTCGGAATGTTATAAATGAGCGTTTGATATGTAGGCAAAACAAATAAGCAAATCGCCAAACAAGCTGTTAAAAACACTATGATGTTTTTAATGCTAGCTAGTTTCCTAACACTTACAGCAATAACAATTATTTTAACTGCTTCAATATATGTTTGTATAGGTCTATAGTCGATATTGAAAACGATTCCTATTAATATAAACACAGCGATCATTATACCGCCCAACACAATAGCGTTTATTTTCACTTTAAAACCTTCCTTCAAATAATTTATTTGATGCTACGCTGGATAAAATCACGCTACGTAATGCTGGATTGAGGTTTTTGTAATCTTCTTTTTCTATAATTTCTTTTAATTTATCCGTTATCAATCCATATAACTCAAATAAGACACGATCTTTGCATGAATGAATATTGTCAGGCGAATTTAACGGACACCCTCCTTGACATACATCATAATAAACACAGCTATCTTTGCAGTCATTTCGGGTTGTAATCGCTTGTTTTAATACTCCAATAAAATTGTCGCAATTGTATAACTCGCGAAAATTTTGTATGTTGCTTATATTGCAAAGATAATTATCTTTGTTAATACACGAATATATATTACCTGTATCATCTATTGTAAAATATTTTGATAAGCAAGATTTGAATCTGCAATATGTGCCCTTATAATTTAACAATATCTGTGTTGCTATATCTGAAAACAAACTTAATCTACTTCCATTTTTGTCATAAGCCCAATGCATAAAATCATCAATACTCAAGTCATCAAAAATAATATCACTCTTTGCTATGATTGGCATACCCAACTTTGAGAAAACATTATATACTTCCATAACAGACCTAAAATCTTCTTCTTTTAAGACAAGCATACAGGGAATATTTTTCTTTATCGACTCTTTATAAATCCTTTCTATTGTTTCAACAGGTTCTCCGTCATAAACTAACTCTGCTTTTAACAACTTTCCTCTTAAGCGAGCCAATGTATTTATATTGATATTTTTAGGCTCAACCGTTATAATGTATGTTATAATTTTATTACTTGTAACATCATTTAAAGCGATGTGGTTACCAAAGAAATCTATTATTTTTCTAATCTGATTTGCTTTTATGCCTACAAAAACAAGATTTATTTCAATATGAAAAACGTCAATAGTATTTATAAACGCAGCTATTATTTGAGCTACATTAATAAACTTCTTGTAATCAGTTATAATTATTTTAATATTAATTTTCTTCATTGTAACCCTCCCATTCAAGCTCTTTTTTTCTATGAACAATTTGTGGCAATTTTCTACCGATCAGCACCAACGCTGTAACATTTGGTATAGATTCATTTAGGATTGCATACAACAAATAATTTTCTTCACAGGTTATATCTAATTTTCCCTTAACCCTTTCAAAATCACAAAATAGATTTTTGAAATATGAAAAAAGCGCATTATGGTCTTTATCAATCATTTGAGTTTTTGATATACCCTCTCTTACAAGAGGATTATATTTGCCCTCTATCACATCATCATCGTAATCGTCAAGTTGATCTATAAAATAAAGCCATCGAGAAATTACTCTCAAAAACTCTAATCTATCATCGTCAATTCGATAGGCTTCAAATGCAAGCTTCATCATTAATTCTGCAAATTCGTCGCAAATATCTAAAATATCAGCTCCTGACATTTCTAATTCAAAAATACGCTTATATCCATTTTTTATGATAGCTGCCAATTTCGGATATTCTTTTTCAGCTTTTTTTATTGCACGACCAAATACAACGTATGTTGCTTTTGCCTTCACAGCCTTCTCGTCATTGATATCATCATCTAATTTTGCTTTCATCAGCAAAATGTTAATTGCAGATAGTTTTTTCCAGCCCTCATCATTATAAAATTGCTTTTTTTCTTTCTTTCTTAAAAAGCATGGCAAAATATCTGCGGTAGAGTTTTTATGAAGACGCGCAAGTAAAGCTAAAATAACGACATCATAGCTTAAAATGAATCTTGATATTTCTCCATAATTATATTCTAATGCAAAACATGTTCCACAATAATAATTTTTATATACACGCCTGACTCTAGGACTGGCATATAACTGATTAAACCTAAAATATCCAAACATTTTTTCACCCCAATAAAATAATTATACTACTTGCAAGACAACTTGAAAAAATATTGCAAGCTAAATTTACTTTTGAATTATCAATAAACGCAATTCCCTTTGTTAAAGCAGTAACCTCTTCACAATGAATATTTTTTTCAGTATATTTGTTACATATCACACATTTGTACCGCGCTTGAACGGTAGACCCCAAAATACTATCCAAAACAACACCAGACATAGATGCAAAAGCAATCGTTATGGCAAAATAGATGTTGCCTTGATATAAAAACATATATATACATCCTGAATATATGCATATCAGCACAGCTGCTCCAGTTCCCAACAAACTAATTCCTCCTGATAAACCGCGTGGAATTCTTTTTAAGGAGCAAATATCTATAGGGTCTTTTTTTGATAGTACACCTACATCAGACGCTACGCTGTCACCAACCACTTCTGCGACTGCAGCAAAAAAAGCGACTATAAAAATATTATTATTGCTAATACCGTACATTATAATCAAAATTACCGCGGGCAAACAGTTGGCAGCTAACTGTATTTCATTTCTTATACCACTTTCTTTATTTATCAAATCAGTAACAACCGCTGTTTTTCTCGCTATTGTTTTCTCAATAATTATTAATATTGTGAAAATAGACATAATAGCAATAAACGCTCTACATCCTCCATAATAAAACAAAAGGGTAACTAAACAAAAAAGCATAAATGTTGCTGGTGTATTTAATAACTGTATTTTTTTGGCACAAAATGCCAATGCACTACCAATTAAAACGCTTATAACAAAATGAATATCAACACCTGTTGATAATAATATGTAACTATATATAAACACAACAAATGGTATTGCTAAATTATCAAAACTTCCAGAAAAAAGTTCTGTTAATGTGGACAAAAATGTTAATATCAAGATATCGCCAATACCCAAATTCTGTGACAATGCCTGCGAACATACAGTAATTGTTACCAAACAAATTATAAAACATGTCAAAGAACCTTGCAGTGATTTATTTTTATATATACGTGTCTTGCCTATTTTCGAACCAATAATATTCGCAGCCGCATCCCCTAACGCTAAACATAGAATTGATAATCCAAATATATCAAAAATAAAAGGTCGCTTATATCCTATGATTGACATAATTAACATTACCACCGTATAATAAATGGTGCCATAATTACCATTTGCTCGTTCAATAAATCGAATCTTCTTAACTCTCGTAATAATAGTTAATATTACTAATGTTGCTGAAATGATTATAGGATGTATAGTAGCAGGAAAAAATACTTTATATATTATCCACCCTAAACCCGCAAAAATATGTATTAAATTTCTCGATATTTCGTTATTGTTTAACATTTTGCTTAAACAAAACGACAAAATAAATACTATTGCTAAATACATATAGGCAACAATATATCCGATTGGTACATTCATAATAATTATTTCCTTTTTAAAACTTTTCGTATTGCAATTCTGTCGGCGCTCTTTTTATTTAACAATGTTACATAAAAACTATAAAAACCACCAAAAATCAAATCCCACAAAAATGATTTCCTTATACTTACGGCATTTGTTACTAACAGTATTAAAGCAATAATACCTATTATAATCCCCGAAATACCTCCTGCTATTAAAGCCGCAATTATTTTTTCTTTTTTGTTTGCCTGAGATACAAATAAGCAATACCCCGAAAACAAACCATTATTAATGAGATTTATTTTAAAATGGTTATTTCGCATATTTATGGAAAACAAACCTATGCACAATTCGACTATAGGTATTTGGAACAGAGAAAAAAATAAAACGTGAAATAATTCATGTACAATCAATATAAAATATATACAAATGGGGGCTATCAACAGGGTTTCTGTTAAGAAATAAATATTTCCCCAATAATATATACTTATGAATACTATCATTAAATAAATGACAGATATTCCAAATTTAATCCATTTCATTATGTTTTTCCCTGAACAAAAAGGGAGTACATCAGATATATTTATACCTTATGTACCTCCTTTTATTTTCCTGTCTTGTCTAAAATAAATGTTTGCTATATTTTACAAACACAATATACACAACACACATCTTATGTAAGCGAAATACAACATACTCTCAAACAACCACAAAATTCAGAACATAAGTCAGCTTCTGCTCTGACTTCATCATTGTAATCAGCATCTGAATCAATCTTACTCTGCTTAAAATATTCTTCAAGCAGTTCAGCGGTATTATTCTGTTTGTTATCTCTCACGTTTGTTACCTCCTTATCTATAAAAATATATCAACTTTGATATTTATTTTTGATCTCAACAAAATTATAACACCGTTATTACTATTTGTCAATATAAATTTTTCTATATGTAAGTTTATTTTGTGTGTATTCGTGATATTATATTTTCAAGATTACTGGTAGTAATAATTGGCAACAAAATTCTTTCTTATGGTATAATCAAGGAGATGATTTGTGTGGAAGATAGCATTGGAAAACGTGTTAAAGCGATAAGGAAAAAGAAAAAATTAACTCAAATACAGCTTGCAGAGAAGGCATACATCAGCGAAAGCTATATAGCTTTAATTGAACTTGACAAGCGCAATCCAAGTACAGATGTCATAATCAGACTCGCTGAAATTCTCGGTGTAAGTTCCGATTATCTTCTTTTCGGCGATACCACTAAAAATGATACGGCATTTTTTAGAGAATGGAAAGAATTGATGGCAGGCAGAACTCCAAAAGAAATAGAAGCCGCAAATACAATAATAAAGATATTTTTTGATAACATTGATAACTGTAACAAAACATAAAACTTCTACATATCTGTAGATATATTTCAATCTATACCCATCTACAGATATATTTTGATATTTACCTATCTATAAATAACTCACTCAATGCTCATCTGTAGATAAAAATTAATTCCTGCATATCTACAGATGAGATTCGTGTTTTTCCATCGACAGATAGGTTCGGCGACGACGGCGACGACGGCGGATTCAGAATTTGCGAATATATATCCTATCTGTAGATACAACATGATCTCTACCTATCTTTAGATATAACTTATTTTCTACCTATCTATGGATATAGCTTATTTTCTGCCTATCTGTAGATATAAATTATTTCATATCAATCTATGGATATAGCTTAATATATATCTATAAATAAGATATATATTAAGCTACGCCCATCTACAGATAGTATTCATATTGTTTGACTTGACGCCGAAATTGACGGCGGAATAGATCATAATAGATCATAATAGATATAAATAAATGCAAATAAATAATAAAAAAAATAGTGATCAGAAGATAACAGCAATTTGCTAATTTCTAATCACTATGATGGTGGAGATAGGGGGATTCGAACCCCCGACCTCTTACATGCGAAGCAAGCGCTCTCCCAACTGAGCTATACCCCCACGTCGTCGCGTCTCGCCTCTTAGCTCGTTCCGACGCAAGCGTCGGAAGCATCGCCTTTCCGGCGGACGCTCCTCTTTCCCAAAAAGTGCACTTCGTTGGCGCTTTTTGGGAGCCCTGCGCGCTTTGCGCGCTCCTAGTACCTAGTTACTATTTCCTAGTACCTATGTTGAGCCCTGCGCGCTTTGCGCGCTCCTAGTATCTAGTTACTATTTCCTAGTACCTATGTTGAGCCCTGTTCGCGCACTTCGTGCGCTCTCGGCTCATAAAAATCAGCGAGGAGAATAACGGATGTTTTCTATTCGCTATTCTCTAAT
>CANRGH010000020.1 GCA_947630135.1 uncultured Monoglobus sp. | reverse complement strand
CAGTTGATTAGAATTATATTTCTGACAATATTGTTTCTCGTGATATTCACGATAAAAACAGTGTAACCGCCCTCGGCTGAGAACGGTTACATATTTCATGTAATACTTTCAAGGCTATAACCGCGTTTGCGGTGCCTTTTTGTTAAGTTTATTATAGCATTTATTTTCCCCTTTGTCAAGCGGCAAAGGGGAATTTTATACGTTAAATGCTAACGCGTTAAATGCTAATGATTTGTGGCCCCGTTTATCCGAGAAATTGAAATACGGTTGTGCCACGAACCCGCTGCGCGGCTCCGGCCGCACCTACGACGGTTAACGCACATTCCGGGGACGGCGCCCTCGACGTCCCATAGGGCCGGATGCTCACATCCGGCCTGTTTCATATAAAAAACGTAAGGCATTTTATATGAAACAATACCGTGCCAAACGGCACGGTATTGTTTTGTTATGGAATTAAATTTTATTTACTTATTTCGTTCCATTTTTTGCCATTTATTTTCACGTATTCATGCTCGCCGCCGACTATGGGCTTTCCGTCTAATATGCTTGTTCCCAATTCGCTTACGGTTATAATATCTTCACATTCAAATTTGGTTATTTCCACTTCGGGAGCTTTATATTTTTTTAAACTTCTCATAATTTTTTATCTCCTTTCATTGTCAGCAGTAATCAAAACTAATTGTTGTCCGGTGTGTAGTCGATCTGTCTATTCCAATTAACTTTACCTTCAATTGATTTTGATGATACTACATCACTATCTCCAAACTTAACAAAAGCCTTTGCATAATATGTAACATCGCTTTCCTCATTATTTTCGGTAATTCCGTCTACATCGGTAAAGAATCCACCGCTTTCTATCATTTTTGATATGTCGGTTTCTGAAGAGACAGTAGTTTTTGTTTGATCAACGACTGTACCGTCGCCGCCTCTTACGATATAAAATCCGTATTCGGTCACATTGTCGCCGCTGTATTGCTGAAGGAAACGGATTACGCCGACTTTTGCCGCGTCTTGTGTATCATACCAGCCACTGTCGGATACACCCTCGTTTAATTCTCCGGTCGGAGGCACTTCCGAAAATCCGAGCGCCACGAAATTCGTGTAATAACCACCTGTTCCTTTTTCTATATAAACAGTGTAAAAGCCTTCGTCCAGTTTAACCGGTTCGGAAAAGTTAAAATAGAGTATACTTTGGCTACTCTCTTTGCCTGTTTCCTGAGCTTGCGCAACGGTCCCTTGGCTTTGATTGCTTGTCATTGTTATGGGACTTTCGCTGCCTAACTTTTTAAAAGTTAATTTAGTGTTTCGATCATTGATGCCGAGTATAAATATATTATAATTTCCGGGTTTTGTCACTTTTAATCTGAATTGATCAGTTGTGTCAGTATATGCAAGCTCAAGTTTGCCCGCTTTTCCGAAGTCATTTCCGAATAATTCTTTTAACTCGGACGGGCAATTATCTTGAACATTCACTGTACTAAGGTCAACATAACCACTTGAATAAGCCTCACGTGATCGTGAACTATCTCTTACTATATCTGACGCAGTAATAACATCATTTTGAGTTAAGCTGACTTCGGAATGGACAAGATTAACCGCTAACAGACCCTGGGTACTTTGGCTGCTGTTGTTTGTAAGCTTTATCGTGTATTCTTTAGCCTCAGAAATTTCGATTGAAACATTTGCAACAGTGAGACTTCTACTGCTGTCTGTGCCGTACGTAATAGTACCATATTTTGGTAGACCGGAAGCTTTGCTGCCATCGAATACTTGCGTATCATCGAGAGAGACAGAGGGGTAATAACCATTGAATTCAAACAAGAGCATATAAAAATTATAGTAACCGGGTTGTTCAATATTATATTTCAATGTACCTGTGGCGTTATTCCCAGCTACATAAGTTTTATAGTTGTTTGGTATATTGTCAAATTCACCGAACGGTTTTCCAAGCTGCTCATAGCTGGATTTTGTATCCGAAGTCATACTTATGGAGTTAATTGTGGAAGGGTTTGTACTAAATTTATCTGCATTATAAATCGTTCCGAGTGTGGCGTTTGTTTCATTAATTGCCGCTAAAACTGTGTCGGGGGGGGGTACTAATAACATTGTCGTCATTACTGCCAATGCGAGCAGCAGTGATAAAAATTTAGATTTTCTCATAATTGAATCCCTTTCTTTCATAAAAATTTGAGAATATAAATATTTAATTTTTTTCGTATAAACTTAAAGCGCTCGTTCGGGCACTTTAAAATCAACGATATACCAACCAAAATATATTATACTATATTCCGGCCTTAAAGTCAACTATATAATTATAATATTTCACAAAAAAGACTATTTTTCAGTAGTCCGTGTTTGTAAATAAGGGAGGGGTGTTGCGTAACATAATTGTAAGTTGAAAAATTCGTTATATTGTGATAGTATATATAAGGATGCTTAATAGGTTTAATATCGGGTAAAGTAGAGCGGTTATAGCCTTCCCTATCTTTTTAAAGAAGGGAGGTGACTTCTTCCATGTGATTTTTGACTTAATTCAAGAGTCTTTATGAAAGGAGGCAGACGCTGTGAAGCAGTTGATTAGAATTATATTTCTGACAATATTGTTTCTCGTGATATTCACGATAAAAACAGTGTAACCGCCCTCGGCCAAGGACGGCTACATAATATAAACTTTCTTTGGCTATAACCGCATTTGCGGTGCCTTTTTGTTAAGCTTATTATAGCATTTATTTTCCCCTTTGTCAAGCGGCAAAGGGGAATTTTATACGGTTCCCCAACGTAGTGATTAGCGAATAGCAAATAGCGAATAGGCATCCCCCCTCGGTCAGTGGTGTAGGACGGCTTGCACACAAGCCGCCGGCCGGATGTGGGTATCCGGCCCTACAACGATCGGGCGAGGCAGAACGGGCGACCGGGGGTCGTCTTCCTCATCCGTGGAGAGGGGATAATAAAAAACGAGTGACAACGCGGTCACTCGTTTTTTATTTAAAAATTAATTCGTTTGTATCGGTACCGCACGTTCAGAACGAGGCCTATGGCGAGCATGTTGGTCATCAGCGACGAGCCTCCGTAGCTGAAAAACGGGAGCGTGATGCCGGTTACGGGGAAGATCCCTATGCACATGCCTATGTTTTCAAAGGCCTGGAAGGCCAGCATTGCCGCGACTCCGGTGCAGATATAAAGCCCCTCGCTGTTGCGGGCGTTGAGCCCGATATAGAGGCACCGCAAAATTATCGCGGTCAGCAGCACGATAACGGCCACCGCGCCTATCATGCCGAGCTCCTCGCACACGATCGAGTAAATAAAATCGGTGTGCCGCTCGGGGAGCAGATTGCTGTATCGGCTGGAGCCGTTGTAGAGGCCCATGCCGGTCAGCTTGCCGCTGCCCACCGCTATGCGCGAGCGGATGACGTGATAGCCGCTGCCGGTGGGGTCAAGGTCGGGATTGAGCAGAGCGATAATTCTGTCCTTTTGATAGGGCTTAAGCAGAAAGAACCACGCGATCGGGCACATGGCCGCGAAGGCCAGAGCGGCGCCCAAAATATATTTCCAGTTAAGCTTTGCCATGAACAGCATGGCCGCCGCCATCATCACAAACACCACGACCGTTCCGAAGTCGGGCTGAAGCAGCATGAGAAAGCATAAGATCGCGGGGTGAAGCAGCACCTTCCACAGGTTTTTCGGCTTGTTGAGGCCGCTGCCCACGTCGCTCAGGTGCTTTGAAAACGTTATAACAAAGCCTACCTTGACGATCTCGGCGGGCTGCAGGCTCACCGGGCCCAGGTTGAACCAGCTCCGCGCGCCGTTCTGCACCGAGCCTATGCCCGGAATGAGCACCAGGACCAGAAGCGCGACACAGGCGATGTAGATATATTTCGAGAGCCTCGCCAGATAGTCATAGTCAAGTATGCTGATTATGACAACGCCGATAATGCCCAGAACGAGCGCAGCGCTCTGAACGATGACGTACCTCGCGGCGTTCTCGCCGCCGGCGCTCGAAATCATAACTATTCCGAAAACCGCCGCCAGTATCGTTAAAATAATCAGCAGAAAATCTATGTTGCGTATGGCGTCTCTGACGCCCCGGGTTTTTTCCAGCATTGTTATGCTCCGTTCATTTTAGTGTTTTTTAAAATTTTTTCACGCTGAGCGCCACGCCGTCGCCTATCGGGACCACCGCGGTGTCAATCCCGCTGTGGCTGTTCAGCATATCGACATATTCCCTCAGCCGCTTTACTATCGTGCGCTTGCGGTGAAGCACCAGCTCGTCGGTGGCGGTCATGCCCTTATACAGGATATTGTCCGAGATCAGCAGACCGCCGGGGCCGAGCATCTCAAAGCACGGCTCAAAAAAGTTGTTGTACTGCGCCTTTGACGCGTCGATAAATATCATGTCAAAGCGTCTGCCTTCGTCTCGGAGGCGCGGCAGTATCTCGGCGGCGTTCCCCTCGTGAAGGGTTATCCTGCCGCTCAGGCCCGCGCGCTCAAACACTCTTTTGGCGTAGGCCGCCGCCTCGGGGTTGATCTCGATCGTGTCGATCTTTATATTACCGCGGACTCCGGCCATCCTGACCGCCGAATAGCCGATCGCCGAGCCGACCTCAAGAATGTTCTCGGCGCCGCTCAGCCGGATAAGAGTCTCAAGCAGCTTTATTGTCTCGGGCTGGGAGATCGGGACCTCGTTCGCCTCGGCGAACTCTTCAAGCTCCTTTAAAAGCCCCTCGCATTTCGGGAGAACGTCCCGGATATACCGGATTATATACTCATGGTTAATACTGTCGTCAATCATGGCGGGATTTGCTCATCTCCGTTTGTCAGTCTTCGTCGGACTCCGTCGGAGCGGGAGTCGTCTCTGTCACAGGCTCGCCGTTTTGGATCTGGCGCACCTTTTCCTGATGCTGCGCGTAGGTCTCGGAGAAGTAGTTTCTGGAGCCGTCAGCGGCGGCCACAAAATACATATACGGCGTCTGCTCGGGATAGAGCGCCGCGCGTATCGCCGCGAGGCCCGGCGAGCAAATGGGGCCGACCGGCAGACCTTTGTTCCGATAAGTGTTGTAGGGTGAGTCGATCTCGGTGTCCTCCTCGCTGAGCACGGGCTTGCGCTCGCCAAGGATATACTGGACGGTGGCGCACGACTCAAGCTTGCGTCCCTCGTAAAGTCTGTTGTTGAACACCGACGAAACGATAGGCATTTCCTCCTCGGAGGCGGCCTCGCGCTCGATGACCGACGCCATTGTCACGACGTAATCTATCGGGTCGGTGGTGTTGCTGGCGTTATAGACCGGCATGACCTTTGAGTTGAACGCGTCAAGCAGCATGGTCACGATGTCGTGGGGCGACGTTCCCGGGAATATCTGATATGTGGCCGGGTAAATATAGCCCTCAAGCCGGTTTTCCGTTCTGGGTATCGCGTTGACAAAGCCGTAGTCAAACTGCCCGTAGTTCACCTCGTTCATAAAGTCGTATTCCGTCACAAGCCCTTTTTCCTCGAGGATCGCCGCTATCCGGTGCAGCTCGCTTCCCTCGGGGATAACCACCTCGACCTGGTCGCCCACTCCGCCGTCAGCATAGCTGGCGAAGGTGTTAAGCAGCTCCTTGTACGTCATTGACGACGAGACCGAGTGCCGTCCCTGCTGGAACATGTACTGGTTGCCGGCGTACAGCCTGAACAGCGGCGCGTATTTGATTATTCCGCGGTTGGCCAGAAGATTTGACACCGTTGAAGCGCCCGCGCCCGCGGGCACGTCGATCACATATAGCTTGTCGTCGCCGCCCACGCCGTTCATGTCGCTGTATACCTGATACAAAACGAGACTGATCAGCGAGATAAGTATAACCGCGACAAGCGACCATGTGATTATTCTCTTTACTCTTTTTTTCCTTTTTTTCTTAAGGGTCTTCTCTGCCTGTCTGGCAGCCTTTCTGGCCTCTAACTCCTCAATGGATTTAATGTTGTTGTCCATTTCGCACCCTCCGTAATTATAATGCTGTTATGTCAATGCCGGGCGTTTACCCCGTAAATCGAACGCCCGACTCGGTGATAACCATTTTGACGGGAATGTCGTGGTCGCCGCGCGCTATCGCGTCCGAAAAACAGACGTCAAAGCACAGCCCCGCCGAAATGCCGCGGAAATCACTTAAAAATCTGTCGTAATATCCCTTTCCGTAGCCAATTCTGAACCCGTTTTTGTCAAAGCCCAAGCCCGGAACGATCACAAGATCGATCTTGTTTTTCTCTATGATCGGGGCGCCGTTCGGCTCGGGTATTCCGTAGGCGCCAGGGCTCAAGTCCGCGGCGGAGCTTATTGCCCGCGCGGTCAGATTAAAGCCTTTTTCGCAAACAGGAACCGCGGCGGTCTTTCCGCTTTTCAAGATCATGTCGAGCACAGCGTCGGTTCGCGGCTCGCTGCCGAACGAAACGTAGGTCATAACGGTTTTAGCGCGCCGAAACGCCTCGGTGCCGAACAGGAACCCGGCGATTTTTTCGCTTTTTTCGGCAAGCTCGGCCCCGCTCAAGCCGTCTCTCAGCTTTTTCAGGGCCTCCCGCATAAACTGTTTATCCGTCATATCATCATCTTTTTAATTATTTTCTCGCCGTCAACGCCGAAATAATCCGCGATCGCGGCGCCGAACTCCAGCGCCTTTCCGGCGCCCATGGCGGTTATGATGTTTCCGTCGCTCACGACCCCGTCGCTCATGATCTCGGCCCCGTCGAGGCTGTCCTCAAAGCCGGGGAAGCACACGGCCTTTTTGCCGTCAAGATATCCGAGCTCTCCGATTATCATCGGAGCGGCGCAGATCGCGGCGACCAGCTTTCCGTTGTCCATACAATATTTTATGGCGCGGTTCACGCCCTCGTCCCGCTGAAGGTTCAGCGTGCCGGGCATTCCGCCGGGCAGGATAACTCCGTCGATATTATTAAGGTCCGCCTCGGGGGCGTCCGCCTTCACGGTCACGCCGTGCGCGCCGAGAATATACTCGCCGCCGATGCCGACCGTTTTCGTCTCAACTCCGCCGCGGCGAAGCACGTCAAGCGTGGCGATCGCCTCGGTCTCCTCAAATCCGTCCGCTAAAAACAAATACAACATATTAAAACAACCCTTTCTCCTTTTTATCATATCCGCGCGCGGCGCGGAATAATTGTCAATTACCGTTTTTTGTCATTCTTTTTGACCGTCAGCATAAATCTGGGCAGAGTGGCGAACCTGCCGAGCCTGCTGGGATTTTTGCAAAATCTGTACAGCCACTCGAGGTTGAGCTTTATGAACACGTCAGGCGCGCGCTTGACCACGCCTGCGAACACGTCGAGAGCGCCGCCCACGCCCATGCAGAGGTTGACGCCGGTCAGCTTATCGCGGTTCTCGTATATCCATTTCTCCTGCTTCGGCGCGCCGAGGCACACCAAAAGCAGCTTCGCGCCCGAGTCGTTGATTTGGGCGATTATTTCGTCGTTTTCATCGTCCGAAAAATATCCGTCGTGAATGCCCGAAATAATAAGGCCCGGATATTTGTCTCTGAGGTTGTCGGCGGCCAGCTCGGCCACTCCGGGCTTCGCTCCGAACAGGAACACGCCCTCGCCGGTTTTGCGCACGCTCTCAAGCAGGCCGCAGGTCAGGTCAAAGCCCGGTACCCGCTCGGGCACCGGAGTGCCGAGCATTTTAGCCGCGTAGACAACGCCTATGCCGTCCGGAGTGCACATATCGGCGGAATTGAGTATCTCTCTGAACCCCCGATCCTCATACGCCGCCATAACAATCTCCGGATTGGGAGTGAAGATCATTGAAAGCCCGGGCTTGCGAACCATTTGCTCCGCCTTTTTAAGAGCATAGGCCGCAGTTATACGGTCGATCTTCACGCCTAAAATATCAATCGTTTCTCTCATGTTTAACGCTCCTTGCCAAAATTTATACATACCTTTATTTATTATAACATAATTTGTTTAAATTTGCAATACCAAAAAATTCTTGACTTTAAGCCCAAAACCGATTAAAATAGAAGAGCGGCGTATCCGCCGCAGGGGTGTAAAAATATGCGTAAAATAAATTATTTGATAAAAGATCTGAAAGAGGGCTTTAAAATGCGCTCGGAGCATTTCAGAGCCTACGCCGAAAGCAAAACAAGGACCAATCTTTATTACATGCTTTTCTCCGCGCTCGCGGGGACGGCGCTTACCACGGTCCTGATCCTGCTGTCGCCGGTTATAATAAAGGGCTGGCGGCCGCAGCCGGTATATTTTGTGTTTTATCCGATTTTCGCCGTGTTCATTTTGTTCGCGGCCTTCGCGCTCGGGAGGAAGAAGATAAGCGCTGCCTTTGTGCGGTCGATGTGCATGCT
Organism: uncultured Monoglobus sp.; assembly: GCA_947630135.1. GTDB lineage: Bacteria > Bacillota > Clostridia > Monoglobales > Monoglobaceae > Monoglobus. Next base: position 33,245 of record CANRGH010000020.1, on the reverse strand, counting down.
GATGTGCGTGCTGGTCCTCAGCGGAACGATAATAATCAGCGTTTTCCCGCAGCCTGACAACCCCGAGATATTTTTCTCGCTGCTGATCATAATGCTGCCGACGGTGTTCGTGGTTCGGCCCGTGGTAATGGATATTATGACGGCCGTGATGAGCCTGCTGTTTGTGTTCCTTTCCTACAGGTTCAAGCCGCCCGTTCCGGCGTCTCTCGACGCGGTGACGACGCTGGCCTCGGTACTGCTGTCGTGGCTGACCTCGTATTTTGTCTATCACATGCGCATGAGGGATTTCGCCGCGCAGAAGGAGCTCTATGAGCTCAGCAGCACCGATACGCTGACGTCGTTGCTCAACAAGCGCTCGGGTGAGTATAACTGCCTAAGCTACATGCGCTCGGCGGGGGCCGAGGAGGATTACACGGCGATAATGCTTGACCTTGACGATTTCAAGGCGGTCAACGACGTTTTCGGGCACATGCAGGGCGACAAGGTGCTTGCCGCGTTCGGGCGCGAGCTCAAGCGGGCGTTCCGCTCGGACGATATTGTGAGCCGTATCGGGGGCGACGAGTTTTTTGTCCTGCTCAGGAACATCGGCGACGAGAGCGTTATCAGGCAGAAGGCCGAAAACGTGCTCAAGATCTGCGGGGTTTTAAACGAGGCCTTCGGCACGCGGCTGGGAGTCAGCATGGGGATCGTGATCGTGGGCCGCGAAAGCGTCCGCCCGCTTTACGAGCAGCTCTACAAAGCCGCCGACACCCTGCTTTATAAATCAAAGCACAGCGGCAAAAACACATATGCTGTTTCGGAATACAAAGACATTGCGATATAAAAAAATATCGGCCCGTCCTTGAACGGGCCGATAATTTTTTTGTTTTTTAGTCGACGATAACTATTGTCGCCACGAAGTATCCGGTCGAGTCTGAACCCGTAACGTTGATATTGCTTCCGGCCTTGACATCCTTAACAGACGACGATTTGCCGTTTGAGTTTAAGAACGTGGTTCCGCTCTCGTAATATACCGTGTCGGTTCCGCCGCTCTGGTTCTGGATAGTGATGACTTTGAGCGTGGTGTTTATGCTCTCGACCTTGCCGGAGATCGACGTCTTGCCGTAAGAGCCGGTCGAGCTTGCCTCGATCGACGCCAGAACGTTTCCGTCCGCGACTATGCTGGCCGAGTTGCCCGGGCGCAGGTCATAGATCGTGCCGTCTGCGTTGTTGACCTTTACCTTTGTGGCGGTCGACAAGCTGTATGTTCTGAGGCTACCGTCTATGTTGATAGTGATCTCGGGCTTGCTGCTGAGAACGATCTCCTCAATAGTGCCGACATACTCGGAGGTCTCGCTTGTGGCCGTGATGGCCGTTACCTTTCCGTTGGTCATGGTCAGCTTGATCCGGTCGTTCTTTGCGAGGTCCCTTATGTTGGACGTCTCACCGTTGCGCGTAACCTTGATGTTTCCGGTCGACAGCGCGTATTCGGTGGTGTTGTTGCCGCCGTTTTCGTCATAGAGGACGATATATGAGCCCGAATTGTCTTTCGAGTTAATTCCGCTGAACAGACCCGAGGCTGTGGTTTCCTTCTCGTTGACGGTCACGGATGTGACCTGATCGCCGGTCAGAACCAGCTCAACGTTGTTGCCCACCTTGAGGTCGTTGAAGCCCGCTTTGGTGCCCTTAACGGTGTAGGCGCAGTTTGCCGCGGCGGTGTATGTGGCCGTTTTGCTGTCGTCCTCGGCGTCTCTGATAACGATCTGCTGGCGTCCGTTGGCCGAGCTGAGATTGCTGATAACGCCGTAAACCTTGGTCGTCGTACTCGTGCTTGCGCCCGTGCCCGCTATCGCCTCAACAAGTCTCGGCGAGTCGCTGGTGAAGGTGACCATGATCTCGTCGCCGATCTCGATATCGTCGATCGCCGCGTCCTTGCCTTCAAACTTGATCACCGAATTATCGTCGGTCTCGCAGCCCTCCGAGCGTCCGTCGGTTGTGGCAACGGTGATCGCGCCGGTCTTGTAATCAATGTTCTCGACCGTGCCGAGCGTGGCCGTTCTCGCGAGCAGAGTTATCACTCTGTCAAGCAGGACCGCCATCTGCGCGCGGGTCAGCGTGGTGTCGGGCGAGAAATAGTCCTTGCCGTTATCGTCCTTGCCCATGCCGTTCATGAGGCTCGCGTTATTTGCGTAAACCACATATTTCTGAGCCTCCGCCGGGATCTTGTCAAAATCGGAATAGATCGACGTATCTTTTATCTCAAGCCCCTGCGCGTCTTTATCCCTGCCGGTGAGCTTAACCATAAGATACGCCGCCTGCCATCTCAAAAGCGAGGTGTTGGCGTTGGCGCTTGAGGCGTAGTTCCTGAGGTCGGTGAGGTTTAACACGTTCAGATACATAAGATAACAGAGCTCGTCGGGATACTGCGAGTTAATCGCCGTGACCGTGGCTTCGTACTCGGCGTTCGCCCAGTCGACCGACATTTCATAATCCTGCTCGTCAACGCCCATTATTCTCGACATGAGCAGCAGCGCCTCGATCTTCGAGATCGCCTGCTGGGGCTTGTACGTTCCGTCCTCATAGCCCTTTATGTAGCCCTTGTCGGTCATACTGTTGATCGCGCTTTTGGCCCATGAGACGGACGCGTCATTCTCAACGTCCGGGAACGTCAGCGCAAAAACGGGCGCCGCGGCGAGCACGGAAACAAGCGTGACGCACAGCAGCGATGCGATAATTCTTTTGAATTTCTTCATTGTTTTTACCTCCTGTATTATTAAAATACACATTATGTTGATAATTTTCTAATTTAAATATACCATAGGTTCCATAATAATGCAACTGTCAAATTTTGAATTTTTTACTTTTTTCTTTACAATTTTGTAACAATTATACAATTTTCAAACATAATGGCAATATTACCATTATGTTTTCGGTGTATTTTCATGTTCTCCGTGAATACTAACTTTGTAAAAAAATCTAAAATTAAGATGATTTTTGTAATAGGAGGACTGAAAATGAAAAAAACTTTCATTTCCTTTATTGTGGCGTTAAGCTTAGCTTTGTATTCGGCGGCGGGATTTACCGCGTTCGCCGACATACTGCCCAATGAGGATAACACATCCGCCACAGGCGGCGCGGCAAACGGCGCGGCCGGAGCGGACAGCGGCACAGGTCAGGGCGCCGAGCCGCGGACTGTGTCGTTTGACGGAACAAACGCCGACGGCACGATCGACATTTCAAACGGCGTCAGCACAAACCTGACCGAAAACGGCTCAAAGTACAACGGCATGGCGTCAACGCCGATCGACGGCAGCATGGCGCAGTCGAGATACAGCAACGTCCGCGTGGCTCTCGCGCCGGATATTGCCGACACAAAATACGCGGAGGCGGCCGAGCTTCTGGGAGCTCTCGGAATAATGGTCGGCGACGCCGAGGACGGCGCGTTCAGACCCGACGATCCTATCTTAAGAAGCGAAATGGCGAAGGTAGCCGTCTATTCGATAGGACTTGAGGACGTGGTCCAAAGCTCAAACGGAACGACCAAATTTCCCGACGTTCCGTCCGATCACTGGGCGACGGGCGCGATAAACGTAGCCGACCAGAACGGAATGGTAATAGGCGACAGCGAGGGCACCTTCAGGCCCGACGACAGCGTTACGTTTGAGGAGGCGGTCGCGATAATCGTCCGCGCGCTGGGCTATGAGCCCGCGGCCGAGGACAAGGGCGGCTTCCCCACGGGATATATGCTGATCGCGTCGTCGAACCAGCTTTTGAGAGGAATAGACGCGGCCTCGGCGGAGCCCGCGAAAAGAGGCGACATTGCGCAGCTCGTGTTCAACGCGCTCACCGTTAACCTAATGGAACAGGTGGGTTACGGCTCCGAGACCAGATACGAGGTCGTTGACAAGACGCTGCTCTATGACAGGTTAAATGTTGAAAAGGCATACGGACAGATAACGGGAACAGACGAGACATCACTCAGCGGCGGCTCGACGACGGCCGAGGACAGAGTGCAGATAGGCGACCAAACCTATATTGCCGGCGACACGACGGCGGCGCAGTTCTTAGGCTACAATGTGCTGTATTACGCGAGAATTGACAAGGCGACAGATGAAAAGACGCTTATTCTCGTGACCGAGCAGCGCGGCAAGAACAACACGCTGACGCTCAACTCAACGGATATTGTAAGCGTTGTCGGAGACAGCGGCGCGGACAGAACGGTTGAATACTGGGCGGACAGAGAAAACGACAGACGGACAAGAACGACAACGATAACAAAAGACGCGGTTTATATCTACAACGGCAAGTACAAGAGCGACACCGAGGTCGAGGACCTGATGCCCGAAAGCGGAAACATGGTGCTTCTTGACTCGGATGTTAACGGAGTTTATGATATAGTATTCGTTAACCACTTCAAGAACCTTGTTGTTGACACCGTGTCCGACGTGACCGGCAGAGTCACCGACAAGTATCTGAACGGCTCGCTGGTATTTGACAAAAACAGCGACGACGTGAAGTACAGCATAATCAAGGACGGCTACAGAATAGACGCGGGCGATCTTGAGGAGTGGAACGTGCTTTCCTACACCGTCAGCGAGGACGAGCAGCTTGTCAAGGCCTACGTTTCGGATGCGTCGGTAACCGGTTCGGTAACCGAGATCTCGGGCGACGAGTACAGAATAGGCGACAGCGACGTGCTCTACGAGAAGGCTTCAAGCTATCCAAACGAGATCAATCTGCGTGACAGAGGAACTTTCTATCTTGATATAGAGGACAAGATCGCGGCGGTCAACACCCGCGCTGGAGCGGACTCCGCGATATCCACAAATTACGCTTATATGGTTGACGCGGCGCTTAAGGACAATTTTGACAAAACGGCTCAGTTCAAGCTGTTCACAAGGGCCGGCGAGACGGTTATCCTTGACAGCTCGACAAAAATGAGGCTCAACGACGACTACGCTAAGACGCCCGAGGAGGTAATGGAGACGCTTGCTCCCGCGGGCAGCGTGACGCCGCAGCTTATAGTCTACGAGACCAACAGCGACGGCAAAGTGACCGCGATCGAGACAGCTGCGGACGGCACCGGAACGGGAGCGCCCGCGATCGACAAGTTCACCAAAAACATTCAGCAGGACGACATGGTATACAAGCGCGCCTCCGGTAAGCTCGGCAACGTGGGAATAACCGAGGACACGATAATCTTTGACATTCCCGCCGAGGCCGGCGACGACACCGACAGATATTCGATCAGAACAATGGCGACGCTTTCAAACGACTCGACCTATGACGCGGTGATCTATGATCTTCAGGAGAACTACGCCGCGAACGCGGTCGTGATCACCAGCTCCACCGGCATAACAGCCGCAGAGTCGCCCATAACGGTCGTAAGCTATATCGCCGAGGTCCAGAACGAGGACTATGAATACACCGACAAGCTCTACGGCTTCAGCGGCGGCGAGGAGATCGAGCTGCCTGCCGCGGACAAGAACGTGTTCAGAAAGAGCGGCAAGCCTCTTGAGGCGGGTGACATCATTCAGTATAAGACCAACGCCCGCGGCGAGGTTGACGGAATAACGGTTCTGTTTGACAGCAGCGATAAAACGACGGAGTTCTTAAAGAACGTTTCGACCGACCTGACCACGGTATACGGCAAGGTAACAAGAAAGTTCGGCGGCAGCGTCAACGTTGAAGTTTCGGGCAACACCTATAACTACGCGACGGGAGACGCCACGGTCTATATGTTTGACTCGGCGAGATCCAAAAACCCGGTAAGCGTGGTATCCGCGGCCGATATTGAGATCTACGAGGAAGACAATGAAGCGAGACTCTTTGTGAAGATCTATCAGGACGAAGTCCAGGAAATGGTAATCGTAAAATAAAAATAAAGGCGGGGCCCCGGCCCCGCCTCCCGTTTTGAGGTATTACACAAAGCCGCGGCTCATTATGAGCAGCGCAATGTTGAAGAAAATGAAGCATGAAAACGCGTCCATTATCGTGGTGATGAGGGGCTGCGCCATGAGCGCCGGGTCAAGGCGGAAAAGCTTGGCCAGAACCGGCAGCAGCGCGCCGAGGCAATTAGCCAGCACAACAATGCCCACAAGGCTGAGGCCCGTTGTCACCGAAAGAAAAAGCGGGTTGTCGCCCTTATACATGATGAAAACTCTCACGCAGTTTACAAGCGCCATAGTGATGCCCGAGATCAGCGCTATCCCGACTTCTTTAAATAATATTTTCGCGGTGTCTCTCGGGCGCATCTCGCCGAGAGCCAGGCCGCAGATTATCATGGTCGAGCTTTGAGCGCCGCAGTTTCCGCCCGTGTCCATAAGCATGGGGATAAAACCCACCAGGATCGGCATAGCGGTGAACGCCGCCTGATAGTTGTTGATTATCGTTCCGGTTACAGTCGCCGAAAGCATGAGCAGCAGCAGCCACACGATACGGTTCTTGGCGTGCTTCCATACCGGGGTCTTGAAATAGTTCTCGTCGCTCGGGCTTACCGCGCTCATCTTCTGAATATCCTCGCTGTGCTCCTCGCGCAGAACGTCGATAGCGTCGTCGAACGTGACGATACCCACAAGGCGGCTTTCCTTGTCAACCACAGGCAGGGATATAAAGTCGTATTTGTCAAACTTGTTCGCAACGTCCTCTCTGTCCTCGGTGGTCTCAACGCTGATTATGTTTGTCTCCATTATGTCGCTCACAATGGTGTTATAATCCGAAAGCAAAAGCTCGCGCACAGACACCAATCCCAGCAGCTTGCGGTTTCCCGCTATCACATAACAGGTGTATATCGTCTCTTTATCGACTCCGGTGCGGCGTATGCGGTCAAACGCGTCCGACACGGTCATGTCGGGCCGAAGGCTCACATACTCGGTCGTCATAATGCTTCCCGCGCTGTCCTTGGGGTAGCGCAGTATCTCGTTTATCGCGCTTCGGGTCTCGGGGTCGGTGTGGCGCAGTATGCGCTTTACTACGTTGGCGGGCATCTCCTCGATAAGGTCGACCGCGTCGTCCACGAACAGCTCGTCTATAACGTCCTTGAGCTCGCGGTCGTTGAACGCGTTGATAAGCAGCTCCTGCTCGTCGCTGTCCATCTCAACAAAGGTTTCCGCCGCCAGCTCCTTCGGCAGGATCCTGAACAGGATCGGCAGGCGGCTGTCGTCGATCTCGCCCAAGAGCTGCGCTATGTCCGCGGGCTCCATAGACTCGAACAGTTCCCTTATGCTCCCGAATTTACGCTCGCTTAAATATTCGGTTATAACCTCGGGCATCTCGTCAATGTTGATATTCTCGGGCATAAGGTCACCTTCTTTCCTGTATGGTTGTTTTTATTTTAATCTCACACAAAGCCGCGGCTCATTATGAAGAGCGCAATGTTAAAGAAAATGAAGCATGAGAACGCGTCCATTATCGTGGTGATGAGAGGCTGCGCCATGAGCGCCGGGTCAAGGCGGCACAGCTTGGCCAGAACCGGCAGCAGCGCGCCGAGGCACTGCGCCAGCACAACAATGCCCACAAGACTAAGGCCCGTCGTCACCGAGAGAAACAGCGGGTTGTCGCCCTTATACATAATGAAAATTCTGACACAGTTCACAAGAGCGAGAGTCACGCCCGAAATAAGCGCCACGCGGACCTCGGTGAACAGGACCTTGGCTATGTCCTTGGGCCGTATCTCGCCGAGGGCGAGGCCGCGGATTATCATGGTCGAGCTCTGCGAGCCGCAGTTTCCGCCCGTTCCCATAAGCATAGGAATAAAGCCGACCAGGATCGGCGCCGCGGTGAAGGCCGCCTGATAGTTATTAATTATCGTTCCCGTGACCGTCGCCGAAAGCATCAGCAGCAGCAGCCACACGATACGGTTCTTGGCGTGCTTCCATATCGGGGTCTTGAAATAATTCTCGTCGCTCGGGCTTACCGCGCTCATCTTTTGGATGTCCTCGCTGTGCTCCTCACGCAGAACGTCGATAGCGTCGTCAAACGTGACGATACCCACAAGGCGGCTTTCCTTGTCCACCACAGGCAGGGAGATAAAGTCGTATTTGTCAAACTTGTTCGCAACGTCCTCTCTGTCCTCGGTGGTCTCAACGCTGATTATGTTTGTCTCCATTATGTCGCTCACAATGGTGTTATAATCCGAAAGCAAAAGCTCGCGCACAGACACCAATCCCAGCAGCTTGCGGTTTCCCGCTATCACATAACAGGTGTATATCGTCTCTTTATCGACTCCGGTGCGGCGTATGCGGTCAAACGCGTCCGACACGGTCATGTCGGGCCGAAGGCTCACATACTCGGTCGTCATAATGCTTCCCGCGCTGTCCTTGGGGTAGCGCAGTATCTCGTTTATCGCGCTTCGGGTCTCGGGGTCGGTGTGGCGCAGTATGCGCTTTACTACGTTGGCGGGCATCTCCTCGATAAGGTCGACCGCGTCGTCCACGAACAGCTCGTCTATAACGTCCTTGAGCTCGCGGTCGTTGAACGCGTTGATAAGCAGCTCCTGCTCGTCGCTGTCCATCTCAACAAAGGTTTCCGCCGCCAGCTCCTTCGGCAGGATCCTGAACAGGATCGGCAGGCGGCTGTCGTCGATCTCGCCCAAGAGCTGCGCTATGTCCGCGGGCTCCATAGACTCGAACAGTTCCCTTATGCTCCCGAATTTACGCTCGCTTAAATATTCGGTTATAACCTCGGGCATCTCGTCAATGTTGATATTCTCGGGCATAAGGTCACCTTCTTTCCTGTACTGTTATTTTTAGTTATTTTTGATTTTGTATGTTGTTATAGAGCCGCTCGATAAGCGCGTTGTAGCGGCTGCGGAAAAATCCGGCCTTTTTCGCGGGCTGCGGATCGGGTTCGGGTTCGGGCTTCGGAGCGGCAAGCAGGGCCTTCGCCTCATGCTTCGCCTCGCTCATCAGCACCTCCTGGGCGTTGACCGAGCTCAATGTGTCGGCCTTGACCGAATAGGTCCCGTCGCTTCCCAAAACTCTCGCCTGCAGCGTGTCGCTCAGGCATATCTTTATGTAGTGGTGTATCTTTTCTTTGACTGCCTCGGAGTATATCGGGCAGCCGACCTCGACGCGCTTGTCCATATTCCTCGTCATAATATCCGCCGAGGCGATAAACAGCTTTTCCTCGCTGCCTCTGCCGAAGCTGTAAATCCTGGAATGTTCTAAAAACCTGCCCACAATGCTGTATACGCGTATGTTTTCGGTCACTCCGGGGATCTGCGGGAGCAGACAGCATATGCCGCGCACCAGCATGGTTATGTTAACGCCAGCGACGCTCGCGTCGCGGAGTTTTTTGATTATGTCCTTGTCGGTCACGGAGTTGACCTTCATGAATATCTCGCCGTCGCGGCCCTTTTTTATCTCCTCGTCGATATAGCCGATTATCTTGTTCTTCATGGCGTTCGGGGCCACCCAAAGGTGCTTGTATTCCCCGTCAAGGTTCGAGATCGAGATATTGCTGAAAAAGTCGGCCGCGTCCTCGCCGATCTCGCGGTTCCGTGTGATAAGCGAAAAGTCGGTGTACTGCTTGGCGGTTTTCTCGTTGTAGTTCCCGGTTCCTATCTGCGTTATATATTTCGTCTCGCCGCCCGAGTTCATGGTGATCAGGCAGACTTTGGAGTGGACCTTGTAATTCTCAAGCCCGTAAATTATCGTGCAGCCCGCCTGCTCAAGACGCTCCGACCAGTCGATGTTGTTCTGCTCGTCAAATCTGGCGCGCAGCTCGATAAGCACGAGTACCTCCTTGCCATTCTCGGCGGCGGCGCACAGATGCTCAATGATTTTCGCGTTTTTCGCCAGACGGTAAATCGTGATTTTTATCGAAACAACGTCCGGGTCAGCCGCGGCCCGCTTCAGCATGTTAAGGAACGGCTCCATGCTCTCGTAAGGATAAGACAAAAGCACGTCCTCGTCGTCTTCGCCGGTCATGATGTCGCCGCGGGTAAGCTGCGGTTCAAACTCGGCGTAGCACAGCGCCGCGCGCTGCTCCGGCGAGAACCTGTCCTCAAGGCCGAACACATAGCCGAGGCTTATGGGCGAGCGCGTCACAAATATCTGACTATTGTTGATGCTCAATTTGTCACACAGCAGCCTTTTTGTGTAGTCGTCCGGGGGCGCCGCGGCCTCAAGCCGCACAACCGCCAGACGGCGGCGCTTTTTAAGCAGCTTTTTCATTTTGCTGCGGAAGTCCTCGTTTATGTCATACGCCTCGTCGTTGGGGTTGATGTCCGCGTTCCTCGTGGCGCATATGATATTCTTTTTGGTTATCGTGTATTTGTCAAAAAGCGAGTCGAAGTACATAAAAATTATGTCCTCGATGTGTATATATCTGATTTTTTTGCCGGGCATGAACAGCACCGGAGGAAGAGTGGGCGGAACCGCCGCGAAAGCCACGCCCTGTTCCTTTTTGCGCTGGAGCTTCCCGATAACGCAAAGCTGCTTTGACGCGATGAACGGGAACGGGTGGTGCTCGTCCAGTATCTGGGGCGAGAGTATGGGCTCAACGTAGTTGTTGAAATAATCCCGCACATATTTCACCTCGTCGGCGGTCAGATCGCCGGGCTTTAAGTGGGTGATGTCGTGTTTTTTGAGCTTGCGGCTCACCGTGTCATATATCTCGTCCTTCATTTTGTAAAGGGGCGCGGCCGCCTCGTAGATCTTGGCGAGCTGCTCGCGCGGGGTCATCCCCGTCTTGGTGTCGATCGCCTTTTTGTCCGCGATCGACAAGTCGAACAAACTTCCCACGCGCACCATGAAGAACTCGTCAAGATTGCTGACGAAGATCGATATAAACTTCAGCTTCTCATAAAGGGGCGTGTCCTTGCCGACCGCCTCCTGAAGTACGCGCTCGTTAAAACGGAGCCACGAAAGCTCGCGGTTCTGCATATACCTATACTTTGATTTTGATGCGTTATCCGCCACTTAAAACCACCCTCGCTTTTTATTGTAACGGCACACTGTCTACATAACAGCTGTCCGGACATAAATCGATCTTATTGCTCCACACGGTCTCGCTGTCAATATTCGGGTCAATATCCCACGAAACGCAATGCGTCGAATCAAGATAAACCCGTCTGAAATCGTCGTAGTTTTTAATCTTTTCAAACACGGTGCCGTTTTCAAAAAACGGCATGCAGTCCAAAAGACGCTTTTCTCCGTTATCAAACTCAAGAGTAAGCGTGTAATTTTTATTGGGGACAACCGAAACGATCTTCTTTCTGCCGGAAGCGAAATATTCCGCCATCGGTCTGTCAAATCCTTTGGATATATAGTATTCAATACTTTTTGCCATTTATCCCAGCACCTTTCGTGATATTATTTCAAAGGATCAATTGAAAACAGCTCTTGATTTTTTTCGGCTAAGCTCCAATTTTCGATAAGCTCTTCCTGATGCAGGGCCGCCCAGCCGAGAAGCATTTTAAGCTGCTTGTTCGGAAAGGTTCCCTCTAGAACCTCAAGCTCGTTTATCAGCACGATAACCTCGTCTCCTCCGTATGTCGCGTGAAAATGCGGCGGACGGTGCTCGCGCCAGTTTATAAAAACTTTTATTCCTCTGAACATACAAATCGTAGGCATAAAACCACCCTCTCTAAATTATATTATACCACTACCTGCCGCGCATTTCAAGTATTTGTTAAAAATATGATTTGATTTTAAGCGATAAAAAAAGCGGAGCCGAAGCTCCGCGCTTTCATATGTCGTTAGCAGCCGCAGCCGCAGCCGTTGTCGTTTCCGTTATCGCCGCAGCAGCAGCTGATAAGGATTATAAGGATGATGATCCACAGGCAGTTGTTTCCTCCGCATCCGTTTCCGAACATACTTCGCACCTCCTTTAATATTCAGGCTGTTACGCACGGCGGTATGCGGCATAGACTTATGTATTTCCAAAGAATACGCCGCACACCGCCGCGCCTCGCTTTACCCGCGCCGCTCAGATCAGCAGCAGCCGTTGTCTCCGCATCCGCGGCCGCAGCAGCTGATGAGAATTATCAGGATAATTATCCACAGGCAGTTGTTTCCTCCAAAGCATCCGTTCATGTAAAAGCACCTCCTAAACTGTTTTCAATGTATATTATGACAAAACCGCGTTTTGGTGAAATTTTTTAAAAAAATTATTTACATCACGGACGAACTGTGGTATTATGCTGATTAGAAAGAACAAGACAAAATTGGCTGTAATTTTACAAAAGCGCAATCAAAAGGAGGCAAAATTATGAAAACCGATATTGAGATAGCTCAAAGCGCGAGCATGCTGCCTATCGGCGAAATAGCGCGCGCTCTCGGAATGGGAGCTGACGACATTGAGCTTTACGGAAAATACAAGGCGAAGATCAGCGAGGATTATTTGCAGAGCCTTGAGAATAGGCCCGACGGCAAGCTCATTCTTGTGACCGCGATCAACCCCACGCCCGCGGGCGAGGGCAAGACCACGGTGACGGTGGGCCTCGGCGAGGCAATGCCAAAAATCGGCAAAAACGCGATAATCGCCCTGCGCGAGCCCTCAATGGGTCCCGTTATGGGAATAAAGGGCGGCGCCGCGGGCGGCGGCTACGCTCAGGTGGTGCCTATGGAGGACATAAATCTGCACTTCACGGGCGACATGCACGCGATCACGGCGGCGAACAATCTGCTGTCGGCCGCGATCGACAACCACATCCATCAGGGCAACGAACTTCAGATCGACGCCCGCAGGATAACATGGAAGCGCTGCATGGACATGAACGACCGCGCCCTGCGCGAGGTCGTTGTGGGTCTGGGCGGCAAGATAAACGGATTTCCGCGTCAGGACGGGTTCAACATCACGGTCGCCAGCGAGATCATGGCCATTCTGTGCCTCTCTAACGATCTTGACGACCTGCGCGGCCGCATCAGCCGCATAGTCATAGGCTACAACCTCTCGGGCGAGCCGGTGACCGCCGGTCAGCTCAAGGTGGACGGAGCCATGACGCTGCTGCTGCACGACGCGTTGAAGCCCAATCTGGTGCAGACGCTCGAGAACACGCCCTGCCTGATGCACGGCGGCCCGTTCGCCAACATTGCCCACGGCTGCAACTCGATCCGCGCCACCAAGGCGGGACTCAAGCTGGCGGATTACTGCATCACCGAGGCGGGCTTCGGCAGCGATCTGGGCGCCGAGAAGTTTATGGACATAAAGTGCCGCGCCGCGGGCCTCAGCCCGTCATGCGTGGTTCTGGTGGCGACCGCGAAGGCGCTCAAATACAACAGCGGCAGCCTTGCGGCGGACGCCTTAAAGAGCGAGAACCTTGACGCGCTCAAGGCGGGCATAGTCAACATGGGCAAGCACATTGAAAACATGAAGAAATACGGCGTGCCGGTGGTCGTGGCGATCAACAGGTTTGATACCGACACCGACGCCGAGCTTGACTACATAAAGGAATACTGCGCGGAGCTGGGCGTTAAATGCTCGATGTGCGAGGTCTTTGCTAAGGGCGGCGACGGCGGCATTGAGCTCGCGAACGCGGTCGTTGAGACGATCGAAAGCGAGCCCGCGGAGTTTGAGCCGCTGTATAACGCGAGCCTGCCGATCAAGGAAAAGATCGAGATCATCGCTCGCGAGATCTATGGCGCCGACGGCGTTAACTACACAAGCGCGGCGAACAGCCAGATACTGAATTTGACCAAGCTGGGCTATGACAAGATCCCCGTATGCATGGCAAAAACACAGTACTCCCTGTCCGACGATCCGCACCTTCTGGGAAGGCCGCAGGGCTTCTCGATCACGATCCGCGAGGTCACGGTGTCGAGCGGAGCGGGATTTCTGGTAGCGCTCACCGGCGCGGTCATGACAATGCCCGGACTGCCGAGAGTTCCCGCTGCCAACAACATGAGCATAGACAAGGACGGCACGATAGTCGGCCTGTTCTAAACGGAGTGATAATTTGACTGAACCGACATTCACATCAAAAGACAAATATGACGTAATAGTTATCGGGGGCGGCCACGCCGGAATAGAGGCCGCCCTCGCCTCTGCGCGCCTTAATATGAAGACCTGCATCTTCGCGATAAGCCTCGACTCGGTGGCGAACCTGCCGTGCAATCCGAGTATAGGCGGCACCGCTAAAGGGCATCTGGTGCGTGAGATCGACGCGCTCGGCGGCGAAATGGGCAAGGCGGCTGACGAAAACATGATCCAGTCGCGGATGCTCAACCGCGGCAAAGGGCCCGCGGTGCACTCGCTGCGCGCGCAGATCGACCGCGTTGACTACAAGGCCGACATGAAGCACAGGATAGAGCTTCAGGACAACCTTGACCTGCGCCAGGGCGAGGTTGTCGACGTGCGCCTTGACGAAAACAATAGCGTCCGCTCGGTCGTGACCGCGTCGGGCGCGGAGTTTTTGTGCCGCGCGGCTATCGTCTGCACGGGAACGTATCTAAAGGCGAGAATAATTATCGGCGAGTATTCCGAGGAAAGCGGCCCCGACGGCGTGTTCCCCGCGCGGGAGCTGTCGAAAAACCTTGAGAGGATCGGCGTCAGGCTGCGCCGCTTCAAGACCGGGACGCCGCCGCGGATAAACCGTCGCAGCATTGACTTTTCGGAGCTTGAGGAGCAGAAGGGCGACGAGGAAATCATCCCGTTCTCGTTTGAGACCGACCCGAAAAATCTTGAGAACAAAATATCCTGCCACATAACCTACACGGGTGAGGAGACGCACAGGATAATCAATGAGAACTTAGACCGCTCGCCGATCTACGGCAGCGGCGGCATAACAGGAATAGGTCCGCGCTACTGCCCCTCGATTGAAGACAAGGTGGTGCGCTTTGCCGATAAGGAGCGGCACCAATTATTCGTGGAACCTATGGGCCTTAAGACCGAGGAGATATATCTTCAGGGCTTTTCAAGCAGCATGCCCGAGGAGGTGCAGATCGAGATGCTCCACTCGCTGCCGGGCTTTGAGAACGCCCGCGTCATGCGCAGCGCCTACGCGATCGAGTACGACTGCGCCGACCCGCTGCAGCTTTACCCGACGCTGGAGTTCAAGAACATCAGCGGCCTCTACGGAGCGGGGCAGTTCAACGGCACCTCGGGCTATGAGGAGGCCGCGGCGCAGGGCTTGATCGCGGGCATCAACGCGGCGCTCAAGCTTTCGGGCAGGCCGCCGTTCACGCTTGACCGCTCCGAGGCCTATATCGGAACGCTGATCGACGACCTCGTCACAAAGGGCACCAACGAGCCCTATCGCATGATGACCTCGCGCAGCGAGTATCGCCTGCTGCTTAGGCAGGACAACGCCGACCTTCGCCTGACCCAAAAGGGCTACGAGCTCGGCCTGATCACGGAAGATCGCTACCTGAAATTCCTTGAAAAAAAGCGGCTGATCGAAGGCGAGATAAAGCGGCTTGAAAAATTGGTTTTCCCGCCGTCGCGGGAGGTAAACGCGTATCTTGAAAGCGTCGGCTCCGCGCCGCTCAGCACGGGCGTTCGGGGCGACGAGCTTTTGAGACGGCCGAACGTGAGCTACGGCGGCATGGCCGGGATCGACAAAGAGCGCCCGCCCCTTCCCGCGGACGTGCGCGAGCAGGTCGAGATCAGCATAAAATACGCCGGATATATCGAGCGCCAGAAAAAGCAGGCCGATCGGTTCCGCAAAATGGAGAGCAAAAAGCTTCCCGACAATATAGATTACGAAAAGATCGACGGCCTCCGCCTTGAGGCGCGCCAGAAGCTCGGCGCGATAAGACCCGCGTCATTGGGGCAGGCATCCAGAATATCGGGCGTCAGCCCTGCCGACATCGCGGTGCTTATGGTATGGCTTAAAAACAAGTAATCAAAAT
Source organism: uncultured Monoglobus sp. (assembly GCA_947630135.1). GTDB lineage: Bacteria > Bacillota > Clostridia > Monoglobales > Monoglobaceae > Monoglobus. The sequence goes on along the minus strand of CANRGH010000020.1, from coordinate 17,472 downwards.
TTTATAATTTGTTTAAAATAAGGACATAACTTAAAGACAAAAATACTGTATAATACAACCACAAAATTAAGACTTTTGAGCAAAAAGGAGAGATTATGATGATCAAGTCAAAGAAATTAATATGCATCGCGCTGAGCGCTCTGCTCGCGGCGGGAGTTTTCGCGGGCTGCGGCAAAAAGGCGACAGACTCCGGCGGCCTGACCGAGAACACGGCCGAGCGGCCCGAATCCAATCCGGACGCGACGCCCTACGCCGCCGAGTCGGTTCCTCATCAGTTCGAGGCCGAGGGCGACAACATCAAGCCCGCCGAGGGCGGCGGAGTTGACGTCGCGGTCGAGCCGCGCGAGGGCGACGACCAATATGATTTTGACGATGAGGACCTCGGATTTGTCGACACGATGAGCGGCGCGCTGATAAGCGTCGGAATGAGCATGGGCGATATCGAAAGCCTTATCGGTCAGCCCAAAACTGTGGACTCTCAGGGCAACAGATTTTACAGCGGAATTGCCGTTCAGTATGACGCAAACAACAACGCGAGCCGCCTCGTTGTCGCCGCCGGAAACATGGAGGGCAGCGACGATCCCGAAAGATTTGTGACCCCTCACGGCGTGAAGCTCGGCTCGTCCCTTGACGAGTTCATCTCTGTCTACGGAGACGACTACAACAAGCCTGACGACGAGAGCAACGACGTCTCTACCACAAGAGCGTCGAGATACTACAAGCAGGACGGCGACGACTTCACCTATGTGGGAAGCGACTTCAGCGGCGATCAGGTTCCGCCCAACGATTCGACCCGCGTGACCCAGACATTCCTGTTCGCGCCCGAGACAGGCGCTGTCAGCGTTATTTCGATTGAAAGAGGAACGGACGCTTAAATCGCGTTCTGACAAAATGCGTGAAAATTCGAGGAATAATTCATAATTAGTTAATTTTTTCTTTACAGAATATTCACCCACATTTCAAGGGATGTGTTATAATAATAATCGCAGCAGGAAAGCTGCAGAGTTTAAACATAACTCCCTCCCTTTAATTTTATAAGGCCGTTCCCCCAAACGGCCTTATTTTTTATGCTGTATATTGTTTTTAAAAGTTTTTATGACAGACTTCTTTCATAAAAGTTTTTATTTGCAACGCGTCTTTACCCTCGTAATAATTGACCAGCATTTTTTTGAACTCCGGCACATTGCCCGAGGGTATAACCAAGAAGCCCTGCCCCTTTGAAATAAGAAAATGATTTGCGAATATCACAGCCGCGCGCTTATTTCCGTCTATAAAAATTTGCGTTTTCATACAATACAGACAAAGCTCTATCGCGATGTCGATCACTTCGTTTTTGCTGCGTGTTATCGAGTTTATGCTTTCTATAACATCAATTTCTATGGGAAGCGGCGGCACATATGAGCTTCCGCCGATCGTCACGGGAACGCCGCGTATTCTCCCTCCGTCGAAAAAAAATCCCTCGTTCACAATTCTCGCAATGTGACAGAGCAGTCCGTAGTCCGTATTGCACAGTATTACATCCCTGTCCAAAATAAACTCCCAGGCGTGCTTAAGATTTAAAATTTTTTGAACATCATTGGAAGCCATGCCGTTTACGAAGCCTCTCTCGATGATGTCCTCGGTTTGGGGAAACGATGTGGCGACGCCTTCAAGAATTGCCTGATCGTATATGTTTGTTTTCATATTTGCCCGCGCGAAATCCAGGTTCTGCATAACGCGGATATCAAGGCCGCCGCTTGAGTATCCGGCGCTCAGCAAGTTTTTTTCCACCTGCCGGAGCTGTTTGTTTAAATCCTTTTCTTCTCTTGAGCTCCGAAGCAGCAGCTGATATAATTCGTCGCTGTATTCTCCGACATACGAGGACGTCAATTTGCCCGCCACGCGTTTGCGCATATAAAGATAGCTTTTATCCTTTATTTTTTTTATTTCCGGTGTGCCGCTGTACGGCAGCAGTTTTATCCGCGCCTGAATGTCCGCTTTTTGCTGTAATAGCTCAAATTTTTCATCAATCATGTTTCCACCGCCTCATTTTTAGCATAGTTAGGGAACTTTATCAATATAATTATATCAAATTGTTCCCTAACCGTCAAGCGGAAATTTTAATCAAAATCGGGGCGAAGCCCCACCTGCCTCGTCCCCAAATCCGTAGGGGGGGACGGCGCCCTCGACGTCCCGTAGGGGCGGATATTATCCGCCCGCCTGCCTCGCCCCAAAAATACTGTAGGGCCGGATGCCCACATCCGGCCTGCGGCAGCTTGTGGGCAGGCCGCACTACCAACATAGTGATTAGAGAATAGCAATTAGCACGGGCGGCCGGGGTCGTCCGCCCCTACGGCGTTTGGCGTAATTTGTGCCGTTATGGCGATACGATATATTATCGCTGCCTGTAGGGGCGGATAATATCCGCCCGTCTGCCTCGCCCTCCGGGGAGGGAGAGGTGGATTTCCGCCGCAGGCGGAAAGACGGAGAGGGGTCAGCGTAGCGATTAGCAACTAGTAATTCGATCGGAAAGAATCACTTTTTGTCAAGACTTATATATTCCGGTGTCTCCATAATCGGTTCAAGACTTCCGTCTTTGTTCCATACAAAGACCTTAATATGATCGGCTTTCGCGTCATTTTTCAGCGCACCGCTTATTCCCGTGCCGTCATACACCGCGTTATATGAATCGATCACCGCGTCATTTTCATCGTACAGTACCACAAACACCTCGGATTTTTCCTTTTCCTCGACCGCCAAATTATCAAGACTTGTGTTGACACCAATTGTGTTTTTGTTTAAATCAAAATCAACCAAACCCTCAATTTTACCGTTACTAAAATATATTTCATTAAAATGTATTTCTGCGCCGGTCAGACAATCATTGTTTTCCCCTATAACAATATTATTCCATTGTTCTTTGTTGCCCGAGTAATATATATCTTTTAAATAGTCACAAAAATCAAATGCATAATCGCCGATGCTTATCACACTGCTCGGTATTGTTGCGTTTATTAAGCTGCTGCATCGGTCAAACGCATAATCGCTGATGTTTTTTACACTGTTTGGAATAATTATACTTGTTAGCCCACTGCAATTGTAAAATGCCGAATTGCCAATGCTTGTCACACTGTCCGGGATCGTTACACATGTTAAACCTTCGCAAAACGAGAAAGCACCATCAGCGATGCATTTTGTTCCGTTTTTTATATTATATATACCGCTTATTTGCTTCCAAGTTGTACATATAAGATAATTTCCGATGTATAGCACACCTTCCGACCAATTATCGGCAATATCATAGTACTTTGTGTATAGAAACGCATCATCACCGATGCTTGTCACGCTGTCTGGTATATTTATGTTCGCTAAACTGCTGCAATATCTAAACGCATTTCCCCCGATGTTTGTCACACTGTCGGGAATATTTATGTTTGTTAAGCTGCCACAATGGGAAAACGCAGAATTGCCGATACTCGTCACGCTATCGGGTATAGTATAAGCCGTCTGAATTGTATCTTTAGAGTATGCCAAAATTTGTGTTTGGTCTTTATTGAACAACACTCCGTCAATTGATGAATAAGTGTTATTCTGTGGAGATACTTCTATATTAAGACTGCCGCATGTGGAAAATGCACAACTGTTAATGTTTGTCACACTGTCCGGTATATTTATGCTTGTTAAATTTCTGCAATCCGCAAATGCATCATAGCCTATGCTTGTCACACCGGACGAGATATTTACGCTTGTTAAGTTGCCGCAATAATCAAACGCATCATCGCCTATGCTTGTCACCCCGGCTTCTATGATAACTTTTTTAATTCTTTTTTTTAGATCATACCATGATGGATAATTGTCGTATCCAAAGTCTTTCATATCTCCCGTGCCGCTGATTATAAGTGTACCTTCGCGGTCGAGCGTCCATATTAAATTGTTGCCGTCGGCTCCGCATTCGCCTCTATCGGGAGAAATTCCATCCGAATTGTAGTGAATGACCACATCGGTTAAAAACCTGTCACCCTCTCCAATTGCGTTTTGCCATTCCGTCTTGCTGCCGCCATAGTATATGTCGGCAAGACTTTCACAAGACCTAAAAGCAATTTCGCCAATGCTTGTCACACTGTTTGGTATAATTACACTTGTTAAACCGGTACACCAATCAAACGCATGATCGCCGATGCTCGTCACGCCGGTTGGCACTGAGTATTCATGCTGTATTTTGTCTTTCGCATATCTTAAAAGTATAGTCTTATCTTTGTTAAACAATACACCGTCAATACTGCTGTAATAAGGGTTGTTCGTCCCTACCGTTATATTTAGATTTCCGCACCCATCGAATACTCCACTTCCAATTGCTGATACATTATCGGATATATTTATGTTCACTAAGTTGCTGCAATTACTAAACGCGTAATAGTCAATGCTTGTCACACTGTCGGGGATGGTTATGCTTGTTAAACGAGTGCAGTTGGAAAATATATATCCGTTGAGGATTGTCACTCCGTCAGGAATGATTATCTCCGATAAACCGGTACAGTACTCAAATGCAGAATTGCCAATGCTTGTCACGCTGTTTGGTATAATTACGCTTGTTAAACCGGTACACCAATTAAACGCACGATTGCCGATGCTCATCACGCTGTCCGGCACCGTGTATTGGGGTTGTTTTTTGTCTTTAGCGTATGCAATTAATTCGGTCTTATCTTTGTTAAACAATACGCCATTCGCGCTGCTGTAATTTGGGTTGTTCGCGTCTACCGTTATGTCTAAGTTTCCGCAGCCGGCAAACGCGCCAAAGTCAATATTTGTTACGTTTTTGGGTATAGTGACTCTTAATAAGTTGGTACATCCTTCAAACGCGCTCCAATTAATACTTGTTACGCTTTCGGGTATAGTGACTCTTGATAAGTTGGTACATTCTCCAAAGGCTTCCCGTCCAATACTCATTATGCCATCGGTAAAGACTGTTTCCTGTAATTCGGTGCATTCATAAAATGCGTATTCTCCAATGCTCGTCACGCCGCCTTCAACAATAACCTTTGTAACGCTTTCTCGCTCGTAATACCACGGCGCCATATCACCGTTAATGCCTTCATAATCATTCATCTTCCCGGAGCCGCTTATTGTCAGCGTGCCATTGTTCTCAAGTATCCATGTAAGGTTGGCGCCGCAATTGCCCCTGTCAACTATATTATCAGCCGTATTATAATGCATAGAGGCATTGGTTAATGATTCGTTGCCTGATTCTATGTTAATTTTTTTCCAATCTTCTTCGCTTCCGCTGTAGTATATATCAGTCAAGTCGGCGCAGTAGTTAAATGCGCCATCACCAATACTTGTTATACTTTTTGGTATAGTTATACTTATTAAATCGGTACAATAGTAAAACGCAGAATCGCCAATGCTCATCACACTGTTCGGTATAACTATGTTTGTTAAAGCGGTGCAATAGTAAAACGCGTGATCGCCAATGTTTGTCACACTGTTTTTCATAATTATATTCTTTAAATTCTCACAATAGGCAAACGCGTCCGCACAGATGTTCGTCACGCTGTCCGGCACTGTGTATTGTATTCCATCCTTAGCGTATGCAATTAATTCGGTCTTATCTTTGTTGAACAATACGCCGTCAACACTGCTGTAATTCGGATTATCCGCGTCTACCGTTATATTTAAATATTTACAATACGAAAACGCCCGCTCAATGTTATTCACGCCTTTCGGTATGGTTATTGTTAAGAATGAACAGCCGTAAAACGCGTCCATGCCGATGCTCTCTACACCGTCCGGCACTGTGTATTCGGATTGTATTTTATCTCTAGCATATCCTAAGAGTTTTGTTTTATCTTTATTAAATAAAACACCGCCAACGCTGCTATAATTCGGATTATCCACATCTACTGATATATCAAGATGTCCACAACTGCCAAACGCAAATTCGCCAATACTTGTCACGCTGCGTGGTATCTTTATTTCTATTAAGCGTTTGCATCCGTTAAAAGCTCCCGTTCCAATGCTTGTAATACTTTCCGGAATGTTTATGCTTTGTAAGCTGCCGCACCCATCAAACACAAATTCGCCAATGCTTGCCACGCCTCTTGGTATATTTATGTCTGTTAAGTTTTTACAGGCTGAAAACGCACTGTTACCGATGTACGTCACACTTTCGGGCAGCTCCGCGCGCCGTAAGTTAGAGCAAAAAAGAAATGCCTCTTCACCAATGTTCGTCACGCCGTCTTCTATGACAACCTTTGTAATGTTTTCCGTATTGTCATACCACGGAGTCAAATCGCCGTTAATACCTCCATAATTATTCATCTCTCCCGTGCCGCTTATTGTTAGGGTTCCTTCAGTGTCGAGTGTCCATGTCACGTTGTCTCCCTCAGCGCCGCAAGCGCCGCTGTCAATTATTTCGGCAGCATTTGCCAATAGGGGAATAATTAACAAAGATACAAAAATAAATAATAAAGCTCCCAATTTCTTTTTCATGATACTTGTTACCTCCCGGTTAAATTATTTTAAAAATTTTTCCAACTAAAAAGTGCGGCGCAACGGGGCGCCGCACTAAAAATGCTTTGCTCCAATTGCTACCACACAAATTGATTTCGCCGGTTTTAACAACAATACGCGAAACAGAGCCGCATTTTTAACATGTAAAAATGCGTATATTGTTAAAACCATATTATTCAATTTGTGTGGTGAGTTTATTATACCACAACCGCTTGATATTGTAAATAATATTTTTATTGAATAATAATCGTAATATCAAGTGTAAAATCGAATATTATTCTACTATTTTATAGCAAAATGACTAATTTGTCAATAATTTATTAAAAAATAGATTTATATTCTATAATTATCTCATAATAATATCGGGAGCGTGATGATATGATAGGCGAGAGGCTTTCGGAACTTCGGAAGGACGCGGGACTGACGCAGGATCAGCTGGCGGAGATACTGCGGATTAACAAACATTCGATCTCATCTTACGAGCGCGACAAAAGCGAGCCGCCCGATGTGATAAAAATCGCGGCGGCAAAATATTTCGGCGTGTCGGTCGATTATCTGCTCGGCCTCACGCCCTACACCGAGATGTTTGAGCCGGGCGCGGATTATCTGAAGCTGCCCCCGAACCTCTCGGCAGAAGATAAAGAGACGCTGAAATCATACGCCGCCTTTTTGGCTTATAAAAATAAATAATTTTATAAATACAAAAAGTTCCCCCTTGACAAAAAGGGGGAACAAATGCTATAATAACATTAACGGCACCGCTTATGCGGTACAGCCTAAAATAGTTAGTTAAATATAACCGTCACATTTTAGGAGAGTGGGGCGGTTATATTGCTGTCTTTGCGAAGATTGCAAAGAAAATATGTATCAAAGATACTATAAAAAGTATCCTAAACGCATGCTTCATCATGCACGTCACAATTCGCGTCGCTTATCAAAAAAATCGCAGACGATTTTTTCTCATCGCTCTGCGATTGTTCCTTTTTCCCACAAAACGCACTGCGTTGGCGTTTTGCGGGAGCCCTGCGCCCTTTGGGCGCTCCTATTCTCTATTTTCTAATCACTAATCACTACGTTTGTACCGCTCTACTTTGCCGTTTTTGATTTTACAGCATCTGCTTATATTCTAACAGATTTTATCGAATTATTCAAATTAAAAATATGTTACAGCTTTACTCACATATTTTACAGTGTTTTCAAAAGCCCGATCACATCGAGCAGGGTTTCGCAGCGGTGGTCGGCGAGGGCTTTTATGCGGTCGTTTAAAACCAAGTCGGGCACCAGTATCGTCAGGGCGCCAGAGGCGGCGGCCGAAATCACTCCGTTTTCCGAATCCTCGATCACGGCGCAGTCAAACGGCGTCAGCCCCAGCCGTCCCGCGCCGAGGATATACGGGTCGGGATCGGGCTTGCCGTTTTTTATCATCTCGCAGGTTATTATATCGTCAAAATACTCGAGTATACCGCCCGCCTCAAGGTTAAATCTCGCGCGGGAGAGCGTGGTGGAGGTCACGAGCGCGCACTTCGTGCCCGCCGATCTTATATACTCGAGCAGCTCCCGCGCGCCGGGTTTGAGATCGGGCCCGCTTTGGCGCACGATGTCCTCCATGATCTCAAGCTTTCTGGCGCGCAGCTTTTTGTAGTCGGTTTTTTCGCCGAAGCGCGCGTAAAAATTCTTCTCTATCACGCCGGTCGGCAGGCCGATGCAGCTCATCATAAAATCCTTGTCTATTTTGAGGCCGAACTCCCGCCCCGCGGCGCCCCAGGCGAAAAGCGAGGTGAGCTCGGTGTTAAACAGCGTGCCGTCCATGTCGATCAGTACGCCCTTGATTTTTCTTTGGCTCATATTGTTCTCCTTTTTATCTCACGATTTCCGCAGATATTCCAGCACCGTTTTCGCGGCGTCGGGGGCGAGGGCGGCTGTGATGCGCTTTCTGAAAAACCTGTCTCTGTCGGCGCGGCACTCTTTGAATGCCGCGAGATAGCTCGCCGAGGTCATGCCCTGCTCGCACAGGGGCGAGAGCTGCGCCACCGCGTCGCAGTAGCCGCACTCGATCAGCGCCCGCGCGTAGTCCTTCTCAAACAGCACCAGCGAGGCGGGCTTTTCCAAAAGCCGCGCGGACGTCTCGCCGGGCAGGATGTTTGTGATCTCCGCGTCGGGGAAGTTTCCGGCGTCCGCGAACTCTCGCGCGGCCCCGTTCGACTTGAGCGTTATATAGACCGTGATGAACCGCCTGAACCCGTCGGCGTAGAGCGGCTCGACCGGAATATTGTCGCCGAAAAATTTTATTCCCCCGTCTATGTACTTTTTGCCGTCAATGCTCACGTCGTCGAACAGAAACGGAATTGCCGAGCTCGCCAACAGAATGTTCAGGATCTCGGCGTTGGTCTTTTGCGTCAGATCAAAGGCCACGGGCCCGGTTTTCAGATACTCCGCGGGGTCGAGCGGCGTGCACATGGCGTAGACCGGCCCGGCGAACCGCCGCAGCGCCTCGAAGTTCAGGTTGTTGAGTATCAGGTCGTGCAGCCCGCCCGCCTCGGGCTCGTCGGGCATGCTCAGATTTTTGACGAGCGAGGCCGCCGCGGGCGCCGCCCCAAAGATCGCGCTCTTCGCGTCGGTTTTCGGAATATTCTCAAATTTGTCAAGAAAGTTTATAATATTCACGATCAGCCGCGAGTTTTTCTTAAAAACCTGATCGGGTGAAATATTTTCCCAGACCCGCTTTGCGGTCTCAAAATCGCCCGAGGCGAAGAGCGCGCCGTTCAGCGCGCCCACCGACGCGCCCGAAACTCCGTTTATGTGTTCGGTCACACAGAACTCGTCGAGCGCCCGCCACACGCCGATCTGATACGCGCCGCGCGCCCCGCCGCCCTGCAGGACCAGTCCGATTTCTTTCATAATTATACCACCTCGATTATATTATACACGATCGCGCGCGTTTTTGCAACATAATAATGCTCTATTGACACGGCAAAAAAACTGTTATATAATAATGAAAGATTTTGAGTTTTCAAGGAGAGTGAAAGATATGAGAAGTGACAGAATAACAAAGGGCATCAGCGCGGCGCCGCAGCGTGCTCTGCTTTACGCGCTGGGTCTGACCGACGAGGAGATAGGCAAGCCGTTGATAGGCATTGTCAGCTCGAAGAACGACATAGTGCCCGGCCACATGAACATTGACAAGGTGGTCGACGCGGTCAAGCAGGGCGTGGCCCTCGCGGGCGGCGTTCCGATAGTGTTCCCGGCGATAGCGGTCTGCGACGGCATAGCCATGGGCCACGACGGTATGAAGTACTCGCTGGTCACCCGCGAGCTCATTGCCGACTCGACCGAGGCAATGGCGACCGCGCACCCGTTCGACGGCCTTGTAATGATCCCCAACTGTGACAAAAACGTGCCCGGCCTGCTCATGGCGGCGGCGCGCCTTAATATCCCGTCGATCTTCGTCAGCGGCGGCCCGATGCTCGCGGGTTCCGACTGGAACGGCGACGAGGCGAGCTATTCAACTATGATCGAGGCCGTGAGCCGCGTCGGCGTCGGCGAGATCACCGAGGCCGAGCTCAAGACCTGCGAGGAAAACTGCTGCCCGACCTGCGGCTCGTGCTCCGGCATGTTCACCGCCAACAGCATGAACTGCCTGACCGAGGCCCTCGGCATGGGTCTCAAGGGCAACGGCTCGATCCCGGCCGTGTATTCCGAGCGCCTGCGCCTCGGCAAGACCGCCGGAATGAGGATCATGGAGCTCGTTAAAAACGACGTAAAGCCCCGCGACATTATGACAAAATCGGCGTTCATCAACGCGCTGACCGTGGATATGGCGCTCGGCTGCAGCACCAACAGCGCGCTGCACCTGCCCGCTATCGCCCACGAGTGCGGCATAGAGCTGCCGTTTGACACGATCAACGTCGTTTCGGAAAAGACCCCCAACCTCTGCCACCTCGCCCCTGCGGGCGGCCACTTCATGCTCGACCTCAACAGGGCGGGCGGCGTGTACGCGGTAATGCACGAGCTCGACAAGCTCGGCCTGATCGACAAGTCGCCGATAACGGTGACGGGCAAAACGGTCGGCGAGAATATCGAGGGCTGCGAGATAACCGACAGCGAGGTCATCCGCCCCGCCTCGAACCCATACAGCAAGACCGGCGGCCTCGCCGTGCTCAAGGGCAACATAGCGGCCGACGGCTGCGTGGTAAAGCGCTCGGCGGTCGACGAGAAGATGATGAAGCACACCGGCCCCGCCCGCGTGTTCGACTGCGAGGAAGACGCGGTCGAGGCGATCTACGGCGGCAAGATAAACCCCGGCGACGTGATCGTGATAAGATACGAGGGCCCGAAGGGCGGCCCCGGTATGCGCGAGATGCTCTATCCGACGGCTGCAATCGTCGGCAGCGGCCTCGCTTCCGAAGTCGCGCTGATAACCGACGGCAGATTTTCGGGCGCGACACGCGGCGCGGCGATAGGCCATGTTTCGCCCGAGGCGGCGGAAGGCGGCGTTATCGGCCTGGTTCACGAGGGTGACATAATCAGCATAGACATCCCGAATTACAAAATAAGCCTCGACGTTTCCGACGAGGAGCTTGCGAAGCGCCGCGAGACGTTCGTTCCCAACGAGCCGAAGATAAAGACGGGCTACCTCGCCCGCTACGCGAGAAGCGTGACCTCCGGCGCCACCGGCGCAATACTTAAATAGGTTTTGGAAAGATTTGCGACATTGTTTACAATTTGTTCAATACTTTTTCACAAATTCTTAATCCATTTACGAAAAAATCGGTTATAATAATAAACGTAGCAAGTCATTGTTACAGAGTTAAAACATAACTCCCTCCCTTTTAATTTTTTGGACCGCTTTTCCCCAAAGCGGTCATTTTTTTGCATTTTTAAATAAATCTTGCATTTCGCCGCGAAATATGATATAATTTTCAAAAACCCGCCGCGCCCGCGGCGATGATCGAAAGGAGAAAGAAAATGTCATCAATAAAACCCGTGCGAAAGGCGGTCATACCGGTGGCGGGCTGGGGTACCCGTTTCCTCCCCGCGACCAAGGCGATGCCCAAGGAGATGCTCCCGATAGTTGACACGCCGACCATTCAGTATATAGTTGAAGAGGCGGTTGCCTCGGGCATAGAGCAGGTCTGCCTTGTCACCGCCCACACCAAAAAAGCGATAGAGGATCATTTCGACCGCAGCCTCGAGCTTGAGGCGCTGCTTGACGCGGGCGGAAAGACCGAATTTGCCGATCAGATCCGCGCGATAGCCGACATGGCCGAGATCGTGGCGGTGCGCCAGAAGGAGGCCAAGGGCCTCGGCCACGCGGTACTGTGCGCCGAGAGCTTCGCGGCGGGCGAGCCGATCGCGGTCCTTCTGGGCGACGACGTTGTATATAATGAAGGAACCCCGTGCCTCAAGCAGCTTATCGACGTGTATAACGAGACGGGCGGCAGCGTGCTTGGCGTTCAGACCGTGCCGCACGAGAACATATGCAAATACGGCTGCGTTGACGGCGAGAAGATAGGCGACCGCCTCTACACCGTGAACGATATGATCGAGAAGCCGGCCCCGGAGGACGCGCCAACCGACGTCGGAGTGCTGGGCCGATACGTTATAACCCCGGGCATATTTGAAAAGCTGAAGGCGACAAAGCCGGGCGCGGGCGGCGAGATACAGCTTACCGACGCGCTCAAGGCGCTTGCGAAGGAAGAGAAGATGTACGCCTATGATTTTGAGGGCAGGCGCTATGACGTGGGCGACCGCCTCGGCTTTTTGGAGGCGACTGTCGAGTACGCCCTCCGCCGCGAGGATCTCGCCGCCCCCTTCAAAACCTACCTGAAAAGCATATTGACAAAATAAAATTATTGTGATATAATTAAAATGCAAAAAGGGGAACCGTCCTGCGGTTCCCCGGCAAAGGCACCGTATTACGGTTCAGCCTCAGGTTAATTTAAACTATATGTAACCGTCCGGCCGAAGGGCGGTTACACTGCTTTAGTGGAAAAAACCACAAGAAACATAAAAGTGAGAAATAATATTCTCAAAACGTGTTTCATAAAGCATCCCCCCTTATAAAAAGTCTCTTGAAATTCAAGGCGCTTTGGGAGGATCACCCCCTTTCTGCAAGAGGATGGCTGAACCGCTCTGTTTTACCTTTGTCAAATATATAATATAATAAGAAATGTAACAATTTAACAACATTATCCTTAAATCACTATGTTAAACCAACTTCTAACCCTATCCAAAACCGATTTCCGCTCACGCTACGCGGGGCACACGCTCGGCGCGCTCTGGGCGGTCGCATATCCGGCGGCCACCGTGCTGCTTTATTTTATTGTGTTCAAAATAATACTCAAAACCGGCCCGATCGGCGGCGCGCCGTATCTTTTATGGCTCGTTTCCGCCCTTGCGCCGTATCTGTTCATGAGCGACGCGCTGACGTCCGCCGCCTCAAGCTTCCCCGACTACGCCTACATCGCGAAAAAATCGCGCCTGAACCTCGGCCTGCTTCCACCCGCGCGCGTGCTGTCGTGCCTCGCGGTGCACGCGGTGTTTCTCGTGGCGCTCGCGGCGATAAAGCACAGCCCCGAGCCGTCCGACCTGCGCCTGCTGTTTTACATCGCGGGCGAGCTCGCGTTCTCGCTGTCGGCGGGCTGCCTCTTGGCGGTGCTGACGGTGTTTTTCCGCGACATAAAAAGCCTGCTGCCGATTTTGACGCAGATAGGCTTTTGGCTGACCCCGATTTTCTGGGACGCCTCTGCCGCGCCCGAGCCGTTCCGAACGGTCCTGAGGCTGGTGAACCCCGCGGCGTGCGTGTGCGAAGGCTTCCGCGCTGTGCTGACGGGCGGCGCCGTTCCGACGTGGTATATCATATATTTTTGGGTCTTCACCGCGGCCGTGAGCGTGATTTCGACATGGCTATTTCGTCGTGTAAAACATAGAATTATAGACTTCTTTTAAAAAATCGGTTTTTTTTGTTACAAAACTATTGCAATTTTAATTTTAATGTGTTATTATATTACATAGCAAAATATCTAAAAATAGGCTTTTATGCACAGATTTACGAATATATTGTGCAAAATTGCCAATACGCACACAACCCCTTGTGCATCAATGGGCGCGTGCAAGGCAAAGCCCCATGTAGGGGCGGATATCATCCGCCCGCAAAACACCTCCCTCTTTGAGGGAGGGGGACCGCGACAGCGGTGGAGGGAGTTCAATGCACCACAGTATTCCGTTTCCACGGATAAGCAAGGCCACAAATCATTAACGATTGCGGATATGCGCCCTCGACGTCCCGCGGCGGCATGTGGGCATGCCGCCCTACCACGTAGGACACCTACTCCTGTAGGGGCGGATATTATCCGCCCGCAGGCACAGCCGAACCCCCCAATTCGTAGGGGACGGCTACGGCCGGAACCGCGAAGCGGGTTCGTTGCACCACAGTATTCCGTTTCCACGGATAAGCAAGGCCACAAATCATTAACGATTGCGGATATGCGCCCTCGACGTCCCGCGGCGGCATGTGGGCATGCCGCCCTACCACGTAGGACACCTACTCCTGTAGGGGCGGATATTATCCGCCCGCAAAACACCTCCCTCTTTGAGGGAGGGGGACCGCGATAGCGGTGGAGGGAGTACCCCACAACACAGCAAAAAAAATAAAATTAAAATAGAAGCTTCACGCTTCAACAAAACTTTCAAGGAGGGTTTCTGTATGAGAAACTTAAAAAGAACCTTGGCCTCAATTCTGGCCATCGCTATGGTTCTGACCACGTTCGGCATACCCGTCGTATCGGCGGCGAACTTCAGTGACACAAACGGTCACTGGGCGGAAGCGTATATCGACACATGGACTGGCTATGGCGTAATTCAGGGCGACGGCGACGGTACATTCAGACCCGACGACGCCATTACCCGCGCTGAAGTTGCGCAGGTGACGCAGAACGTTATCGGCTATGTTACCACAGCCGGCAACTCGTTCACGGACGTAGACCCCTCGGCATGGTATGCTGACGCGGTTCTCAAGCTGGTTGCGGCCGGCACGCTCACAGGTAACGGCGACGGAACAATGGCTCCGAACGCTTACATGACCCGTGAGGAAGCCATGACAATGCTTGCGAGAGCCTATGGTCTCACACCCGAGAACACACAGGCAGGCATCACTCAGTATGCCGATTACACATCGGTATCTGACTATGCGACAGGCTATATCGGCGCTATGACAGCTGCCGGTTATGTAAACGGTTATGAGGACGGCACGATCAGACCTCAGGCCAACGTTTCAAGAGCCGAGTTCGTAAAGATGCTCGACAACATGATCAAGCTGTACATCACTGCTCCCGGTACATACGGCCCCACATACGCGGGCACCGGTATCGTAATGGTTAAGACCGGCGGCGTTACGCTGAACGGCGTAGTTGCCAAGGGCGTTGTTATCTCGCCTCAGGTAAGCGGCTCGGTTGACCTTTCGACCTCGCAGTATGACTATGTAAAGAACCTCTCGACTTCGGCGAGCGTTACAGGCGCCAAGACGTCTTCCGGCGATGACAACAGCCTCATCTGGGGCGGCATCACAGGCAGCACCGGCGGCAGCAGCAGCGGCAGCAGACCGAGCGGCGGTTATCCCGCACCCGGCAAACCTTCGACAACTGCTACACCCGCTCCCGGCACAGCTACGGCTACACCCGCTCCCGTTGAGCTGCCTGATGAGCAGTACGACGCGAACAAGGGCGGCAACGTAGAGGTTGAACTCGGCGCGAACGTCGGTTCTGTATCCGTAACCTTAAACGGTGCGGCACTGAGCGCTGACTCTTACACCTACAAAGACGGAAAAGTTACTTTCGCTGACGACTACCTCAAGGGTCTGCCCAACGGCGAGTACAAGTTCCGCATCACGGACGATCAAGGTAAGGTTTATGACGTTACGATCAAGGTTTCAAATTCAACGGTTGTTCCCACAGCGGCTCCCGACGAGACACCTGCTCCCGGTGAGGAGACACCCGCTCCCGGCGAGGAGACGACAGCTCCCGGTGAGCCTACGGCTCCCGCTGCTGACACGCATATCGCTCATCTCTATGATAAAGGCGAGGGCGGTAAGCTCGTGAAGATTTCCGAGCCCACACAGGCTCCCGTTACAGAGCCCACAACGGCTCCCGAGCAGCCCACACAGGCTCCCGCAGAGCCCACAAAGGCTCCCGAGAATCCTCCCGTAAGCGGCGCTGCGACATGGACCGCTCCCGAGAGCACAGCGGAGTATGACGCCACAGCCGAGCTTTACAGCGATGACAACATCACTGTTGCTCTTGGCGGTACTTCCGGCGGCGGCAAGGTTGCTGCAAACTCCAAGAACGGTATTCCCGATGCTGACATTCAGATGGGTTCATTCAACTTCAAGAAGGGTGAGTCCTCTTCATTGTTCGGAATTCAGATTCGTGCGAAGTCGACAGACAACGTTCTTACAGCCGATAAAGCAGGCTGGACTATGATAAAGGTTACTCCTAAGGTAGCCGGTAAGTTCACCGCTTTGGTGACTGTTTCAAAGGGCGGCACAAAGAAGGCTATAATCGGCACTTCTCCCTCGGGCGATGAGATCGCATCTGTTGAAAATCCCGATAAGGATAATCACAGCATTTCGCTCTTATCTGCTGATCTCGAGGCCGGCACAGAGTATCTCGTATACGCTCCCGGTGCCAGCGACTCCAGATTTGCTGCGTTCACATTCGCTCCCGCTTCCGCGGCTGCGGCTGCTGATACCGATCCCGACACCGGCGTGTTCAACTTCGGCAAAGATTCTACCAATGAACTGGCTGCTAAGCTTGTGAGGGCCGAAAATTCTGACGGCTCTATCACATACAAAGTTGTTCATGAAGATGGTTATGACAGCAGAGGCCATGAGGATGACGAGCCCGGAATTACCGAGAACCTCTTTATAGACGGCGGCAATTTTGCTTACTTTACTAATAATGATAGTAAATTCACAGGCCCGAGACACAATATGGAAGGCCTTAACAATGACCTCGCTGAGGGTAATATCTACACCCGCGGCGGAAGCGTTGGCCAGCACACATCAGATGTTAAAGGCGCGTTCGGCGTTGTTATGCCGTTCGACGGCTATGCATCCGCTGTTATGGGTAAGGGCAACACCATGACCGGCGCTCACGCTTATGCTCGCATAGGCTTCTCCGGTGAGGTTATCGACTTCGGTCTTATCGAGGAAACAATTATTAACCCGGACGGTTCTTCGGCCGGCAGCTATTCGGTTCAGACATATAAGATCGATCAGGTTATCGCTGCGGGCACCCGCGTATTCTTCTGGATCGCTGACGGCACAACAAAGCCCGCTCTCCTTTCTGCGGTAACCGTAACGCCCTCCAACGGCGCTACACCCGCTCCTATTGCGACAGCGGCTCCCGACTTTACGTCAAAGTGGACTCCGTCGGTTCCCGCCGGTCAGGAATCTAACCCCGAGCCGGAAGTAGTCGACAACGTTCTGACAGTTGATCCTCTTCCCGCCGGTGCAACCTATGCATGGTCGGTTAAAAACGGCAATATCACCGCGAGTGATAATCCCAGAAACGCTGAAGGCAAGACTCCTTCGGTTGATTCGGTTCCCGTTTCGGGTTCTGCGATTAAGATCAACGTTTCAAAGGGTGGTCTTGTAACGGTTAATATGTCCGTTGGCAAGCAGAGTGAAGATAAAGAAACCGGCGAGATGAAGTATAAGACCGGTTATGTTATCAAGTATGCTGAGGGCGCAACTGACAGCGGCGAGATAGTTAGCGACTTTACCAATAAGACGGACGCTGACGTTTCTTACGCCTTTGAGTTTATGGCTGAACCCGGTTATGACTACTACGCTTTCGTAGGCGGTTCTAAGGCGCAGTTCGGAACAGTTGTTTATGATCCCAACGGCGCTGCTCCCGAGCAGCCCACAACGGCTCCCGAGCAGCCCACAACAGCTCCCGAGCAGCCCACAACGGCTCCCGAGCAGCC
>CANRGH010000019.1 GCA_947630135.1 uncultured Monoglobus sp. | reverse complement strand
CTTACCTATATTTTACCATAAAATACAGAAAAAGCCCAGTCTTTTCTGAGCTTTTTCTTCCCTTTTTCGACAGTCTGCACGGGCGGCAATCTGCCGCCCGTCCTAAACGGTTTTTAAAATTCGGTGAATATCACGGGGTCGCACAGCGGGGTCAGTTTGTCGTGTTCCCAGACGAACAGCTTGGCCTCGGCCGCGGTCGGCGCGTTTTCAAAGCTGAACGCGAGCGAGAGCTTTTCGCCGCTGTTTATGAACACGTTTTGCACATCTGCGCCGATCAGCACGCCGTCACTGTCATATATCGCCATCATAACATCCGCGTCGGCGTCGGCGGCATTGTTGGCGATGCTCGCGATAAACGCGGCGCTGCCTCCGCCCGTGATGCTGTCGGTTATCTCGGCGTTTAGCGCGCCGATCTTAAAATTGTATGTGTTATAGGCATAATCGGAAACCGTAAATTCAAGTGTCTCCTCGTCCAGCTCCGTTATGTCAAGCGTTATTTCCGCATCCTTTTGAGCTTTGACCGCCGCACTGACCATGTTGCTTCCGTCATTTGCCATGGCGCCCATCAGATAGCGGTTATCGCTCGCCTTAAACGACGCGTATTTTTTGCCATCCTCTTCGTAAATTTTCGGCTCCCTTATCTCGGGAAGCTCGGAGTCGATATAAAACTTATACGTCTTTTCCTCGGTTCTGCTTTTGCCTCCGTACACGAATTTTCCTGACAGGATCGCGGTATAGTCGCCTTCGGGAAGGCCGAGCCCATCCAGCGAAACTTCCTCAAAGTAATTATTGCTTTCGATCTGGCGGCACAGACCGTTGCTCGGTTTTTTCTCATACACAACATTACCGCCCGAGTCTTTGACGGTCAGGACTGTGTCAACGAGGGTGCGCAGCACTCGCGCGTTTATCTGATAGTCGCTGTTGTTTAATCCCGATATGCCTACATAGCTTTCGCTTTCATATTCGCTTTTGTCATCGTCGGCGTCAGCAAATATATTCGTTCCCGCAATAGCATTGCCGCAAGCCAAATATCCGTTCTCGGCGCTGCCGCCTTCTTCAAAATATGAGGGGCAAAACGCGTCAGCGGCTGTCCAGTCGCCGTAAAATCCCGTGTAGGGCATACTCGCTTTTGTCACCGAGCCATCCTTCGCGCTTAAGGTTATATATCCGTCGACCCAAAAACCGTTTGTGAAAATCTCTTTATTGGCCGCGGTCTGCTCGCCGTTTAGAGTAATTTTTACGCTTATCTCTATTTCGCCGTTTGCGGGAATCGTCACGCTTCCGGGCTTTTCGACCGCAGTGATCTCAAGCGGCACCGAGTCAGAGATCATATTTTCACCGTTTACATTTTCATATCCGTCGGTGAGCGCGCAAACCGATATATCGTCATAGGTCACGTCATGATCGGTCAGGTTCTCGGCCGTAAAGTTAAGCGTTATCTCATCTCCGAGCATATCGCCCAGGCTCAGTTTTGATTTGCCGCTGTCGCCCTTGAGTATCACTGGGATCGTCAGCGCGTCTTGTAAATTCGCGAGGCCCGCGCCCTGCCTGCGGGGCGACAATGGGAGAGTCTTTTCCTCGTCACTGTAAAAAAGGCTCGCCGAGCTCATCAAAATGTTTTCCATAAGCGCGACCTTGTCCGCGCCCGCTGTCTCGGGGTGTTCTGCCTCCATAAAACCGCTCATGAGCGCCATAGCGCCCGTAATGTGCGGAGCCGCCATGGACGTGCCGTTTTTGTTTTCATATACGTCGCCGTTGACCGACGACAGAATATTGCCGCCCGGCGCGGTGATCTCGGGCTTTAGGTCAAGATTTGAACCGGTTCCCCAGTTGCTGTAATCGGATATTCCCGCGTCGGGAAATTCCCTGTATAGTGTGCATATCTCCGCGTCGGTCTTAAACCGCTTGTCCTCGGCGTTTATCAGCTTTTCGCCGTAGGAATTGCGCACTATCAGACCCGGCATTTCATCGCTCGCGGTATGCACTATGCCGTCACGCTCATCGGGCGCCGCTATTATCAGGCCCACGACTCCGCGATCTAAAAGATACCCGCTTGTTATTCCGCTGTTCATATCAATGATAACGATCTTTCCGCTCACAACATCCTCGGGCGGAGTTGACTCGCTGCCAATATACACATAGTCATAAAACTTATCCGAGAATTTTTTGAAAAACAGCTCGCTGTACACCGCTTGGTCAACGACGATCTTCTCCCCGTCGGCGAGCGTTATTCCGCCGCCTATGAGCCACCTCTTGTCCGTGTCGCATGACGCGACCGCGGTCGCCGCAGAACAGGACGCCGGATAATTGTTATAGGTGTAATCGGGGTTTTCGGCGGTCTCGTCGTATCTCTCATCGTTTCCCGCGGAGCATATGACCGCTATCCCCGCGTTTCTCAGATTATCGCAGGCGGTTGCATACATCGTGGAATTTGCGAACGTGGTACCCACGCTCAAATTGACCGCGCACACATCTATTTTTGACGCGTCGTCCATCGCGGCGACGATAACGGAGTCTTCCGCGTTGCCTTCCGAGTCGGCGACTTTCATCAAAACGAGCTGAGCCTCGGGCGCGACGCCCGAGAATGTCGTTCCCTCAAACACGCCGTTCTTGCCCGCCGCGATGCCCGCCACATGAGTGCCGTGCGTCATCTCGGCGTAATACACGTCCGCGTCATTGTCGCCGTAATCATAGGCGAACGGGACTTTCGTGTTTTTGTAAACCTGATTTGCCTCAGCCTCCGCGTTAAGCTCGTTATTTTCGACATAATTCCTTATGTCGCTTTTGGACAGCCTCGGGTTTTCAATATCCGCGGCAAAAAAATCGTGACTGACGTCGCATCCCGCGTCTATGATCGCCACGGCTTGCCCGCTGCCATTATAGCCCTTGTCATACATCGCCTGCGCGTTCATCATCTGCGCGCCGAAGCCGGGTTCGGCGTTTCCATCCGCTGCGGGCTGATCGGGAATTTCGACCGTTTCGGATATATACACGTTTTTAACGCCGTCTATCGACTTGATTTTTTCAATATCGCTCTCGCGGGCCTCAATCGAAAATCCGTTGAAAACGCTTGTGTAGGTAAAGCCCTTGTCCGCGTCCGCTCCCGAGCGTCTTTTGACCGCCGACTTGACTTTGTCCTGCGCGCTCAAAAGCCGTGCCTCGGTATCCTTCGCCTCGTCGGTTTTCAAAAACTCGGACGCGCCCATCAAGGCGGCCTCTTTGGTTCCGAGAAGCGGAGCGCCCTCGGTTTCAACTATAAGCGTAACTTTTTCGTCATCCGCCAGCGCGGGCATGTTTACCGCTCCGAAAAGCAGCAGCGCGGTCAAAATTGCCGAGATAATTTTTTTATTCATAATATTCGTCCTTCCAAGTTTAATATAATTTTATATAGCGGGCGGATAATATCCGCCACTACGAACGTAGTGATTAGCGATTAGCGAATAGTGATTACGCGGAGATGATGTTGGTAGAAATCATTGGCATTTCACCGCGGTCGTAGGAGTCAGGCTCTCCTTCCGTAAGGTTTGCGAGGCAGGCGGGCGGATAATATCCGCCCCTACAAAGCCTTCCCCTTGAGGGATAATCAGCAAGCTTTGCTTGCGGGTTCAGAGCTATCTTTCAAAATCGCTTGCGATTTTGACCAAGAGCTTCCTTAAAGGTGGGTTTTTGCCCGAATGGGCAAAAAGTCGGATGAGGTGTTGCTGCGGGCGGATAATATCCGCCCGGTGTGTTTTAAAATTCGGTGAATATCACGGGGTCGCACAGCGGGGTCAGTTTGTCGTGTTCCCAGACGAACAGCTTGGCCTCGGTCGCGGTCGGCGCGTTTTCAAAGCTGAATGCGAGCGAGAAGTTCTCGCCGCTTCCTATGAACACGTTTTGCACGTCCGCGTCGATCATAACGCCGTCTCCGTCATACAGCGCCATTATAACATCCGCGTCGGCGTCGGCGGCGTTGTTGGCGATGCTCGCGATAAATGCGGCGCTGCCTTCGCCCGTGATGCTGTCGGTTATCTCGGCGTTTACACCGCCGATCTTGAAATCATATGTGTTATAGGCATAATCGCTAACAGAAAACTCAAGTGTCTCCTCGTTCAGATTCGTTATATCAAGCGTTATTTCCGCCTCTTTTTGAGCCTTGACCGCTGCGCTGACCGTGTTGCTTCCGTCATTTGCCATGGCGCCCATCAGATAGCGGTTATCGCATGCCTTAAACGACGCGTACTTTTTGCCGCCCTCCTCGTAGATCCTCGGATCCCTTATCTCGGGAAGCTCGGAGTCGATATAAAACTGATACGTCTTTTCCTCGGTTCTGCTTTTGTCTCCGTACACGAAATTGCCCGACAGGACCGCGGTATAGTCGCCTTCGGGAAGGCCGAGCCCATCCAGCGAAACATTCTCAAAGTAATCATTGATTTCGAGCTGGCGGCACAGACCATCGTAAAGCTTTTTCTCATACACGACATTGCCGCTCGAGTCTTTGACGGTCAAGGTCGTGTCAACGAGGGCGCGCAGCATGCGCACTCTTATCCAATATCCCGTGTTGTCGGTCAGACCCGATATGCCCACATAGCTTTCGCTTTCATATTCGCTTTTATCCTCATCGCCGCTCGCAAACAAGTTTGTGCCGAGCACATCCGAATTGTATCCGATATAACCGTTCTCGGCGCTGCCGCCCTCCTCAAAATACGAGGGAGAAAACGCGTCAGCGGCTGTCCAATCGCCGTAAAATCCCGTGTAAGGCATGCTCGATTTTGTCACCGAGCCGTCCTTCGAACTCAGGGTTATAAATCCGTCCACCCAAAAGCCGTTTGTGAATATTTCTTTATTGGCCGCGGTCTGCTCGCCGTTTAAAGTAATTTTTACGCTTACCTCTGTTTCGCCGTTTGCGGGAACGGTCACGCTTTCGGGCTTTTCGACCGCAGTGATCTCAAGCGGCACCGAATCCGAGATCATATTTTCGCCGTTTTTGCTTTCATATCCGTCGGTGAGCGCGCAAACCGATATATCGTCGTAGATCACATCATGATCGGTCAGGTTCTCGGCCGTGAATTTAAGCGTTATCTCGTCGCCGAGCATATCGCCGAGGCTCAGTTTTGATTTGCCGCTGTCGCCCTTTAGAATTACGGGAATTGTCAGTGCGTCCCGCAAATTCGCAAGTCCCGCGCCCTGCTTGCGCGGCGACAATGGGAGAGTCTTTTCCTCGTCGCTGTAAAAAAGGCTCGCCGAGCTCATCAAAATATTTTCCATAAGCGCGACCTTGTCCGCGCCCGCTGTCTCGGGGTGTTCAGCTTCGACAAAATCGCTCATGAGCGCCATAGCGCCCGTGATCTGCGGAGCCGCCATGGAGGTGCCGTTATTGTTTTCGTATTCGTCACCGTTGACCGACGACAGAATATCGCCGCCCGGCGCGGTGATCTCGGGCTTTAGCTCAAGATTTGAGGATGTCGCCCAGTTGCTGAAATAGGATATTCCCGCGTCGGGGAATTCCCCGTAGAGTGTGCATATTTCCGCGTCGGTCTTGAACCGCTTGTCCTCGGCGTTTATCAGCTTTTCACCGTATGATCTGCGCACCACCAGGCCGGGTATTTCATCACTCACGGTATGCAGTCTGCCATCGATCTCGTCGTTTTCCACAAAAATCATTCCAATGGCGCCACAATCTAAAAGATACCTGCTTGTTATTCCGCTGTTTAAAACAGAGATAACGATTTTTCCTTTCACAACATCCTCGGGCGGAGTTGTCTCGCTGCCCACATATACATAGTCATAAAACTTATCCGAGAATTTTTTGAAAAACAGCTCGCTGTACACCGCTTGGTCAACGACGATCTTCTCTCCGTCGGCGAGCGTTATCCCGCCGCCTATGAGCCACCTCTTGTCCGTGTCGCACGACGCGACCGCGGTCGACGCCGAGCAGACTGCCGGATATTCGATATAGCTGTAATCGGGGTTTTCGGCGGTCTCGGCGTATCTGTCATCATTTCCGGCGGCGCTGATGATCGCAATTCCCGCGTTTCTCATGTTATCACAGGCGGTCGTGTACGCCGGGGAATTTGC
The DNA here is from genome assembly GCA_947630135.1 of uncultured Monoglobus sp. Taxonomy (GTDB): domain Bacteria; phylum Bacillota; class Clostridia; order Monoglobales; family Monoglobaceae; genus Monoglobus. Next base: position 38,961 of record CANRGH010000019.1, on the reverse strand, counting down.
CAGCGTTGAGCCCAAGCTCATATTGACCGCGCAGACATCCATTTTCGCCGCGTCGTCCATCGCGGCAATGATAACGGAGTTATATGTGCTGCCTTCCGAGTCGGCAATTTTCATTAAGACAAGCTGAGCCTCGGGCGCGACGCCCGAGAATGTCGTTCCCTCAAACACGCCGTTCTTGCCCGCCGCGATGCCCGCCACATGAGTGCCGTGCGACAGCTGAGGGTAATACACATCCGCGTCATTGTCGCCGTAATCATAGGCAAACGGGATCTTCGCATTTTTATAAACCTGATTTGCCTCAGCCTTCGCGTTAAGCTCGTTGTTTTCGATAAGATCTTTTACATAGCTTTTAGATAATCTCGGGTCTTCCGCGGTCGATGAGAAAAATTCGTGAACGACATCAAATCCCGCGTCTATGATCGCCACGGCCTGCCCGCCGCCGTTATAGCCGTTGTCATACATCGCCTGCGTGTTCATCATCTGACCGCCAAAGCCGGGCGCGCTTTCTCCGTCCGAGGTCGGCTGATCGGGGATATCGACCGCTTCGGATATATACACGTTTTTGACGCCGTCTATCGACTTGATTTTTTCAATATCGCTCTCGCGGGCCTCCATTGAAAATCCGTTAAAAACGCTTGTGTAGGTAAAGCCCTTGTCCGCGTCAGCTCCGGAGCGTCTTTTGACCGCCGACTTGACCTTGTCCTGCGCGCTCAAAAGCCGCGCCTCGGTATCCCTTGCCTCGTCGGTTTTTAAAAATTCTGACGCGCCCATCAAAGCGGCCTCTCTGGTTCCGAGAAGCGGAGCGCCCTCGGTTTCGACTATAAGCGTAACTTTTTCGTCCTCGGCCAGCACGGGCATGTTTACCGCTCCGAAAAGCAGAAGCGCCGACAAAATTGCCGAAATTATCCTCTTATTCATAATATCCGTCCTTTCAGAATTTATCGCGTATATTATAACACAAAACTTTGCTGTTGTCTATTCCGCTTTTGCGAAATAACGCATGTTTAGAAGCGAATTTTGGATTATGACCGACACGTCGTATGTTTGGGCGCGAAAAGCAGATTTTCTGTCGTAAAAATCCTTATTCCAAAATTTTCCCGTCCGTAGAGACGGTCGCCACCTGCCACGGTATAAATTTACCGCTTGCCATAAGCGCCTGTTTAACGGCGTACTCTATACTGCCGCAGCACGGAACCTCCATGCGCACAACCGTAACGCTTTTTATATTGTTCCGGGCAATGATCTGCGTCAGCTTTTCCGAATAATCGACCATATCAAGCTTCGGGCAGCCGATGAGAGTGATCTTGTTTTTGATAAAATCGTCGTGGAAATTCCCGTACGCGTAGGCTGTGCAGTCCGCCGCGACAAGCAGGTTCGCGCCGTCAAAATACGGCGCGTTTACCGGCGCGAGCTTGATTTGAACCGGCCATTGAGAAAGCCTGCTTTGCTGCTTTGCGGCGGGCCTTCGGTCATCCTCGTATGTATGACTGATCTCCTTCGCATTCGTTCCCGGACATCCGCATGGCAGAGTGTCGCTTTCCGAGCGGGCGTTTTTCGCCGCCGCAACCGCTGCCGCGTCATAAGCCGCGGCCTCACGTTCCTCGAATGTGATCGCGCCCGTCGGGCAGGCGGGCAGACAGTCGCCGAGCCCGTCGCAGTAGTCCTCGCGCAGCAGACGCGCTTTTCCGTCAACCATGCCTATCGCTCCCTCGTGGCACGCCTCGGCGCAAATGCCGCAGCCGCTGCATTTTTCGTCGTCGATTTTGATTATTTTTCTTTTCATTTCAATATTCCTTTCTTTGCTTTTGATTTTTTTGATTTTGTAATTACATTATACTACAATTAAATCAAAAAGTCTATTTGAATTCAAACAAAAATTTTGAACCGGGCACGCTTCATTATTTATAAGCTTCATGTTACGGCGCGAAAATCGGATTTTCTGACGTAAAACTCCTGTTTGCGGGCGCAAACAAATTTGAAATTTATCGAGATATGTGATATAATTGTTATGTTTTTTAAGCGGTTAATATAAATCTATAATACAACGGAGGTCAAAATTATGAGGCATTTTAGGAAAATTCTATCATGTGTTATCGCGGCGGTCATGGCGGTATCGCTTGTTCCCGCGGGGGCTTTCGCCGCTCCCGATGACGGAACAAAAATCACCGCCGCGGACGCGGCGAGGGAGTTTATCAAAAGCGGGACCGATTTTTATTTTCCCGAGACCGCGAATTCCGCCGAGGCCGAGGAGTTCCCGAGCTCTTTTGATCTGCGCGCCGCCGATCTTGACGGCAGCGGAGAAAAAAAGAATTACGTCACTCCCGTAAAAAATCAGGGAAATTTTGGCGCATGCTGGGGCTTTGCCGCCATAGCCGCGACAGAGTCGTCCATTTTGAGCGAAATGGGACTCTCGTGCGACGAGTGGGAAGAGACTTACGGAGATGAAATGGACCTGTCCGAGCACCATCTCGCTTGGTTTGCGTTTGTTCCTCTGCCGAGCGGCTCTGCCAGTCGGCAGGACGGCGAGGGTACTTATGTGCCGGGAGCGGATGAAGATACAAGCAGGATCATGAACGCGGGCGGACTTACCGCCACGGCCACGTCGGTATTTTCCTGCGGTATCGGCCCCATGCTTGAGCGGGATTATCCGTATCGCGGCAAAGAGGGCAATATCATGTATTTAACGCCGGACTATGCTTTAAGCTACACCGACGGCGAGGGCTATATGCCCTATTGTTACAGCGACAAAGACGACTGGAGCATTGACGAAAGCGAGCGCTTCGGCCAGGTCGCGGCGCTTGAGGAAAGCTTTTTGATACCCGCGTCCGCGCAGTTTGTGCAAGACGAAAACACGGGCGATTATAAATTTGTATTTAATCAGGAAGCGGTAAACTCGGCAAAGAAGCAGCTTATGCTCGGACGGCCGCTGCAGATCGGCTACTGCTCGGACCCGCAATTCACAAACGAGGAAACGTGGGCGCACTACTCGCCAACGAGCCAAAGCGAAGATCCGCTCAGCTCAGTCTACTCGGATCATCAAGTCACGGTCGTGGGCTGGGACGATGATTATCCGAGGGAAAATTTCTGCGCCGACAATGAGCTTCCGCCCGAAAACGGCGCATGGATAGTTAAAAACAGCTACGGCGCCGAGAGCAGGGAATTCCCGGATCATGATACTTGGGGTGATGACGGATATTTTTATCTGTCATATTACGACCACACCATCGACAGCTATGAGGCTGTGGATTTTGACACGTCAAGCGAGTACAGAAACAGCAAGTATTATGACTTCAAATATAACTATCTGCCGGCGAACCCCGACTCGCAATATCATCTCTACGACGAGCCCTGCTACATGGCGAATAATTTTTTAACCTACTATGACAGAATGATTCGCACTCTGGCTTTTCAGACCAACACGCCGAACACCACGACAACCTTTGAGGTGTATAAGCTGAACGAAAAAAGCGAGACGCCCACCGATGGCGAACTGCTCGCGAGCGAGACAAAAACCTTTGAGCTAGGCGGCTATCACCGCGTGGACCTTGCCGAGCCGCTCTATATCCCCGCGGACACAGTTTTCTCGGTCGTTGTGACCAACAAAACAGCCGATGGGAAATACGAATTGGTCAGCGACCGCAATGAGGGCGAGCTTATCTCAAGAAGCGTAATGGCGTCGTCTTTCGATTCTTCGTACTCGTACGTTTACGCGAAATCGGTCGTGAATCCGGGCGAGAGCTATTTGGGCAGCACCGCCGGAGACGGCTCGGTATCGTGGAACGACTGGAGCGACGTGCTCTCCGAAGGCGAGCAGATGGGAACCGATTTTTTGAAGTCGATCGGATACCTTGATCTTCTTGAGAGCGCCGAGCAAATGATCGACGAATACGAAACCGCGCTCTCCGCTTATCGCGCGGAACATCCCGACGCGCCAAGCGACGAGCTCCCCGCGGAGATCGCGGCTCTTCAAGATAAGTGCTATTCCAACGCGGCAATGCTTGACAGGTTCTTTAACTCGATAATGAACGGGAATTACGACGATCTCGACCTCACCGATGAGCAGCTTGAAAACGCCAACAATCAGGCATTTTACGTTAACGACAACTTCCCGATAAGCGTTATCGCCGACCCGGTGGAGGCGGCCGATTACGCGTTATATTACGATCCCGAATCGGGCTTTCACAAAAACAGCAAAGACGGCGAGGCGATCCCGCCCGAGGGGCTCCCCGACGGAATAACAGCGGACGGCAGCGTCGTTACGCTCACATCGGACTTTCGGTTCGTGACGACTAACAGCATCGGTCTTGCTTTATCGGACGGAGTAACGCTCAAGGTCCCGGAAGGTGAAAGCCCGTCAATCCAATGCGCTCTTTCGGGCGGCGACGATCCGCGCGCTTTCGGAATATTCGCGAGCGGAGATGTAACGCTTGAGATAGACGGCGATCTCGCCGTGACAGCCGAAGGAACTGAAAACGCCATAAATACCGCGCTCTGCTCTGACGGAGATATAACAATAATCGGCAGCGGCGTTCTCACCCTAAATGGCGGACTGATGTGCGATACGGGCGCGCTGACTGTCGGCGACGGCTCCCGCGTGACCGTGAAAAACGAGAAAGGTTACATCGCTTTCAGCACCGCGTGTATGACGGCCGATCTTACGGTTAAAGACGGCTCGAGCCTTGAGATTGCGGCCTCGGACCCCGAAAACAAAGACTGCGCGGCTCTTATCATATGCGGCAGCGCCAATGAAGCGGGCAAGATAACGCTCAGGAACAACTCCTCGCTCAAAATAACCTCGGACGGCATCGGCATTATGCCGCTCCAGGCGGACACGCGGGCAGTCGCGGATATTGACTCAAGCTGCGTCTTTACCGTCGAGGGTGATCCCGCGGTAGGCGTCAAGCTTGAGGGCGTCAGCGCCGAATCCGACGCGGCTCCCGCGTCATACGACAGCGAGAAAGAGGCTTATGTTAACTCCGGCGGCGAGCCCGCGAAAAATATAACGTTTTATCCGATTTCTTCCTCGCACTCGGGCGGAACGCCCATGTCGGGAAGCACGTTCTCAACGTCAAGCTCGGCTCAGACCGCGGTTCCCGCGCCAACGGCCGTGCCCGAGGCAAGCGCAGAACCGTCAAGCGTGCCGCAGTCCCCGACGGGCGGACTGCCGTTTACCGACGTAAGCCCCTCGGATTGGTTCTATGACGCGGTAAATTCAGCGTACGGCAAGGGTCTTGTAAACGGAATAAGCGAAACCGAGTTCGGCCCCGACCAAAATATGACCCGCGGAATGCTTGTGACGATCGTCGGACGCATGGACGGATTTACGAAGTCGGACGGAGCTTTGATGAGCGACGTTGACCCGAACGAATATTACGCGCCGTATGTGGCGTGGGCTGCCGCGAACGGAATAGTAACGGGCTTTGAGGACGGAACCTTCAGGCCGGACGAAAACGTGACTCGCGAGCAGACGGCTGCGATACTTTACAGGTACATGCAGTATAAGGATGCCGACGTGTCGGCGGGAGAGAACACAAATATATTGAGCTTCACCGACGCAGGCGAGATCAGCGAGTACGCCATACCCGCCATTCAGTGGGCATGCGGAGCGGGAGTGATAAACGGCTATCCCGACGGCAGCCTTGCTCCGGCGGCGAGCATAACACGCGCCGAGTTTGTCAAAATGCTCGCCGGAATTGAACCGCAAAATTCCGAAGTTGATTACTCCGATATGTCAAACTGGGCTTATTTTGAGAATGATAACACCGACAAGGCCGCCGACGTGTTCTTCGTCTGCCCGACGGTTTACATGGGCGGCGGCACCATGAGCCTTAGTGACGATAAAACCAAATCGAATTTTTTGGGCGCGACAAACATGGAAAAAGGAATATATGACGACGACAGCCGATTTTTTGCTCCGTATTACCGTCAGGCGGGGCTTGATGTTTACACCATGGACGAGAGCGAAAGAGAAAAATATCTTGCCTCCGCTTACGAGGATGTGAAGGACGCGTTTGAATACTATTACAAAAACGTTAACGGCGGCCGCCCGATAATACTCGCGGGATTTTCTCAGGGCGGCGATATGTGCATAAGACTTGTGAGAGATTATTTCGCGGACAACCCGACGAAGGATCAGCTTGTGGCTTGCTACGCGATAGGCTGGAGACTTACCGAGGACGAAACGCGGAAATATCCGCAGCTTAAACCCGCCGCGGGTGAGAATGACACGGGAGTTATAATCGCGTTCACCTGCGAGGCGCCCGATATTGACGACTCAATAATTATTCCGAAAGGCACAAAGTCCTTGGCAATAAATCCTCTGAACTGGAAAACGGACAATACCCCGGCTGACAAAAGTCTTAATCTCGGCGCGTGCTTCACGGACTACGGCGGAAACATCAAAAACGAGATACCCGCGCTGACCGGAGCGTATATTGACGATGTTCGCGGCGCGCTCAAAGTCACCGATGTCACCCCCGAGGAATATCCGTCGAGCCTCGATGTGTTCGCCGACGGCGTTTATCACCTTTATGATTATCAATTTTTCTACCGCAATCTGGAGAAGAACGTAAGGACAAGACTTGACGCGTATATGAATTAAATCCTAGATAATAACAGCAGGGCCCGACAATTTACCCCATGCGGAGTATATTGTCGGGCCTTGATCATTTGCTGTGCTTCTGTTCGTTTATTACATTTTTTAATTATATCATAGCCCGTTTATGTCAAAAAACAAGCATTTTACGCCAAAGCCATTGACTAATCCGTATAAAATATTATAAAATAGAATCCGTAAAATTATTATTTGGCGATCGGTATTGAAATAATAAGAAAAATATTATATAATGACAGCATAAAAAATTTTAATTAATTTATATAAACGGAGGTAATTTTATGTTATTGGTAAACACGGATTATATCGCCGGAAAAGAGCTTGAAATGCTCGAGCTTGTAAAAGGCAGCACGATCCAGACAAAGAATATCGGAAAAGACATAACGCAAAGCTTTAAAAACATTGTCGGCGGCGAGCTTAAGTATTACACGAAAATGATGAACGAGGCGAGAGACATCGCGACCGGCAGAATGATCGAGGCCGCCGAGGCGCTCGGAGCCGACGCGATCGTCAACATCCGCTACGCAACTTCGGGAATTATGCAGGGCGCCGCAGAGGTCATGGCGTACGGAACCGCGGTTAAATATATTAATAAGTGATTATTAGAATGAAAAGATTAATTGCCGCGATTGCCGCAGCCGCGATAATAGCCCCGCTGCCCGTGCACGCGGAGGCGGATTTGTTCTACATATGCGCCTATTACGGCGAGGACGGAAATTTGGTCGACGCTGTCGGCATAAGCGACGCGGCGGATGATAATGAAATGAAAAGCCGCCTTGACGCCTACGCCCCTATCGGCTCGGCCGAGGCGAGGCTGTTCCGCTGGAACACCGCTCTTGCGCCCGTCGAGGTCCCGCTTGAGTCAAACTATATAAGCGGCGCGGACAGCATTGGCGACACCAAGGACGGCACGATCAAAGCGCCGAACGTCATAAGCGAGATGTGCGTTCCCTCTTTTTGGACCGCGAAACAAAACGATGCCGATAAGGTTATTATGACCGAGAGCGAGATCAGCGCGCTCAACCGCAAGATCCTTGACACCCCGGCGACAAACACAAACGACCTCGCAAATCAGCCCGAGACCTACAACGGCCGCCAAATGGCCGATCTGAACGCGGGCTTCGAGTCGCCGAGCGGACTTTACTTAAACGGCGAGCCGGTCCCCGAAAGCTATTATCAGGCAATACGGGACAATATTAAAAACGCGCCCGTCACCGAGAACATGCGCATAAAATACGGCTTCGCTGTCAACCGAACGGTTATGAAGGCCTATCCGTATTCGGATTACCTGTCAGATGACCCAAGCGACCCCGAGTGGGACAATCTTGTCTCGAGCGGAATTTTTGTCAACGAGCCTCTGGTCATCTACTTCACGACGGCGGACGGCAAGTTCAGCCTTGTGAAAAGCGTTTGCTGCTCGGGCTGGACCCCAACCGAGGACATAGCGGTCTGCGCCGACAAAGCCGAATGGGAAAAGGCAATGGACCCCGAGCAATTCGTTGTCGTCACCGATCAGAAGATTTATTTGGAGCCGAGCGCCGACAGCGAATTAAACGAAAAAATGCTGACCATGGGAACGAAGCTTGAGCTTGTTGACGACTATTCGGGAAAAGTGGCATACAGACTGCCGTGGAACAACTATGTTGTAAAAATGCCTGCACGCAGCGATGATGGCAGCTTTTATCAAAAAACGGCATTGATCCCCGCAAACCGCGGCCTGAGCGTGGGCTATCTGCCCTACAGCGAGAGCACGGTGATCTCACAGGCGTTTAAGTCGCTCGGCAACCGCTACGGCTGGGGAGGCATGATGAATTCTCAGGACTGCTCCTCATTTGTCCGCGAGGTTTACAGATGCTTCGGGCTTGAGCTGCCGAGGAATACCACATGGCAGGCGGCGACTCCGGTCGATGTGACCGATATGAGCGCCATGACAAACGATCAGAAAAAGGCGCTGCTTGACACCATTCCGCCGGGAACGATCTTGATATTCCCGGGCCATGAGATGCTTTATATCGGAAAAGACAACGGTCTTTACTATACGATAAACGACGTCAGCTCGCTCGTCAGTCCCGCGGACCCCGCGGGAGGCGTAATCAGGCCGCGTTCGGTCATACTCAACGATCTTTCGACTCTGCGCGCGAACGGCACCACATGGCTTGACAATCTGACATATGCCGTTGTGATAAAATAATGCTTGATTTTTTAATTTACTTATGATAAACTAATTAGAAATACAAAATATTTTAAGGAGTGTTGATATGAACATCAAATTGGAACAAAATAATTCAAGCGCTAAGATTAGTCTTGAGGGCAGACTTGACACAAACACCGCTCCGGAGCTTGAAAATAAGCTTGGGGAGCTTGACGGAATAAAAGAGCTTTGCTTCGACTTTACGGATCTTGTATACATATCAAGCGCAGGCCTCAGAGTTTTGCTCGCGGCGCAGAAAAAAATGAACGCCGCCGACGGCAGCATGACTATTTTAAATCCCAACGAGCTTATTAACGAGGTTTTTGAGGCCACAGGCTTTGACGAGATACTTGACATTAAAAACTCGTAACGTGAAAACGAGCCGCGCATTTTGCGCGGCTCGTTTTAAATCGCGGATCAATCCTTGTGTCCGAGCAGGCCGCCGAGGCCGTTTTTGATCTTATCAAAAATTTCGGAGTCTTCCGCCTTTTCAAGCAGATCGCCGGCCTCATCCTTGATCTTGTCAAGAATGTCGCCGTTGCCCGCTATCTTTTCCTCAACGACTTTGATGATCGCCTTGACCTGCTCATCGGGCAGATCAACGCCGATCGTCTCCTCGATCGTCTTGATTGGATCCTTTTTGAAAGCGTCCTGAGTCGCCTGATCCTTTGTCAGCTTTTCAACCGCGTCTTTTAATTTGTTAAAATCCATTGATTTAACCCCCTTTGAAAATTATTATATATTTTTATTTTTACCAACGCTTAAGATTTCCGAAAGTGCCCCTTATGAGGTTTCGGCTCACCTCGCGACCGATCTGTAAAATAGTGTTTCCCTTACCGTTGTTATTTACACGCACCCAATCCTTAATATCAAGCTCGGGCTCGCCGAAAAAGCTTTCGCCCGCCGCGTCCTCAAGAGCTATGAACGAACGGATTATCGCGCCCGCGCTCCGGCTTGTCACATTGCCGAAACCGTGGCATTGTCAATATATTTTATGAAAATTTTACATATAAAAAGAGCGGATTTGCTCCGCTCAAAATTAATTGCGAATTATAGAATGCAAATTACGAATTTTATTCGGCCCTTATCGTGTCGGACACAGACATGCTTTTTATCCGTCTCGACGGCGCGTACACCGCGACGGCTGAGGCGATCGTAATAAACGCCGCGATCACAATTATCGCCAAAACCGGCGGCTCCCACGCTTCACCGAAATACGCCGTAACAAAGCTCTCGTAAAAACGCTTGTGGGTCGGCAGACCCACCGCCAGGCCGCAAATCAGTCCGCATAACGTATACGTCATCGTTTCGGCGCATATCATTTTTGTAAGCTGACCCGCGCTCATGCCCACGCTGCGCATTGCGCCATACTGCTTCATGCGAGCGGACACGCTCATGGAAATACTGTTCATTATGCTGAACACGGAAATCAAGGCGATCAGTGACAAAAATCCGTACACCAGCAGCGTGAACGCCCAATAGGTCCCGACCACCCCGCGGTTGCTTTCGCGCCTGTCCGACAGCAAAAAGCCGTTTGCCTCCGTTTCGCCGCGAATGGCGCGTATATCGCTGTCGCTTGCGTCCTTAGCGAGCTGAATGTCAACAACGGCGTATCCCGTTTCGCCTGTCAGTCGCCCAAACATTTCTTCCGTGCAGATTATTGTCGGATTTCCTCCGCCGCCTATTGGGCTGTCGGTCAGCACGCAGGCAATTTGAAGCGCTTCGCCGTTTAACATAATTTTATCGCCTTTTTCAAGCGGGTTATCCTTGTCATAGACCGTCATCACGCAGCCGTCCTCTTTATAGGCGCGCTCAAGACCTATGTTATCCTTCGTCCATTTTTCCTCGTCAGCCCAGTTAAATTGCAGCTCGTCCAACGAAACGAGGTCGACCGCCGTCACTCCTTTATCCGTTTCGGTCGGGAAATCTCCTTTGAAGCTGCGTCCGAAAACATTCTTTACTCCCGACATAGAACCAACTTTATCGGTCAACTCACGCGTAATTGCGCAGGAACGGTCGTCGCTTGCCATGGACAGATCGGGCGTATGGGGCTGCAAGCCGTTCAGAGCGTGGCGCGTCCAATCGTGGATCGCGGAAAATCCCAAAAAGAGAATTATGCTGAGCGCGAATGAGCCTGTCATAAGCAGCAGATTTTTCTTGGGCGTCGCCGCGTGGCGAAAGCCGAGCGCCGTTTCGATCTTCAGGAGCTTTGTGTTTGCGGCGCGGCGGATTTTTGTTTGCGAATTGTTTGATACGGCTGAAGCCGGTGACACCTTTGCCGCGCGCTTCGCCGGAGACTGCGCCGCTATAAAAACCGTTATAATTCCGACCAAGACGCCGAAGACGATACCGACCGCGCTTATTCCGAAAAGCGGCATCTCGGAAAACTCTCCGCCCACGCCAAACCTAAGCGCCGCGCACAGCGCCCATGTTATTACCATTCCGAAAACAACGCCTATCGGCACGGCTGTTTTGCACCAATTAAGCGCTTCAAGGCGCACAAACCTCTTGATTTGCTTTTTGCTTGCCCCCGTACACCTCAGCATGCCGAAAAATCTTGTGCGCCCGGCAATATTGCTGTTCATACTGCTCGCGATCATCAGCACTCCGGCAATCAATATCAGCAGAAACAAAAACGCGGCGGTGGCGTACATTCCCTGCAAGACGTTATTTTCGCTAAATCCCGTCAAGCCTATCATCACAAGGTTTTCGCTAATATTGTCGTCGGCAAGATTAAACTGCTCCTTGATCTCGTTGATTGTCCTGCGCGCATTGATATACTTATTGAACCGATAGTAATACGCCGTCTCGGGCGGCTTGCCGTTCGCGGCGCGCACCTTTTCAAACGCCGTCATATCCATGCAGAGAATAACCGCGTCGTATCTTGCAGAGTCGCCGTCCTGCTCAAAGCCTGACACGGTATATTCAAAATCTCCCGCGGGCGTGTTTAGCTCCACCGTGTCGCCTATATTTATGTTCCATATATCCTTTGCGTTTTTAGATATGACAACTTCATTTTCGTTTTGCGGAAATGTTCCTTCCGTCATATAATCAAATATATCGGTAAGCCATTTTTTGTCCATGCCTGCAACGGCGGCTTTTTTGTTGCCGACATAATAGTCCTCGTCGATCTTATAGTTGATCGCGTCATATTCGGAAAACGCCGCGACATCGGGACGCGCCACAATTTTCCGGGCGTCGGCGGCGGAAATATTACTGAGCATAATATGCCAATTTCCGTGCTTTTGCTTTGCACTCGCCTCCTCCATACGAATACCCATATCCGCCATTGAAAACACGGCCGTCACGAGAAAAACGGCGAGGGCGATACATATGATCGTCATTTTATTCTGCCTTTTATTCACCCGCGCTGAAATCGGAATTAAATCGAGATAGCTTTTCATGTCGGATTTTGATTTGCGTTTCATTCCCTGCACCTCCCGAAATCGGTCAGCACGCCGTCAGACACCTGAAGCACCCGGTCGGCGGACGCGGAGATCGCGCGGTTGTGGGTGATCATTATGATCGTCTGCTCGTATTTTTTGGACGCTTCCTTTAAGAGCGAGATCACCTCGCTGCTGTTTTGCGTGTCCAGGTTTCCTGTCGGCTCGTCCGCGAGTATCAGCGCCGGGCGTGTGATAAGCGCGCGGCCTATCGCGACTCTTTGCTGCTGTCCGCCCGATAACTGCCCCGGCAAATAGTTACGGCGATCCTGCAAATTGAGCACAGTCAACAGCTCCTCCAAATAATGCTTGTCCGGCTTTTGATAGTCGAGCAGGACGGGGAATATTATGTTTTGCTCTGCCGTGAGTTCTGGAATCAAATTAAACGACTGAAAAATAAAACCGATATTTCTGCGGCGGAAAATCGTCAGATTTTTTTCTTTCATAGCGAACGTGTCTTTTCCGTCTATGAAAACCTTGCCGCTCGTTGGGGTGTCGAGCGCGCCTATCATATTGAGCAGCGTGGATTTCCCGCTTCCCGACTCTCCGACCACAGCGACAAACTCGCCCTTTGGCACGGTAAAGCTGACGTTTTTGAGCGCCTCAACAGCAGCCTCGCCGCTGCCGTAGGTTTTTGAAACGGATCGCACCTCAAGTAAGTTCATATAAAACACCTCTTTCTGTTATTTATTAATAACAGAATAGCATATAAAGCCTACCGCAGCCTTACAGTAAGCCTACAATTTTGTAGGAATTAAAAAATTTATAATAAACGTTGTTCCATTTCGGGCCTCGCTGTCGACCTCTATGCTGCCGTCATGCGCTTCGATGATCGCTTTCGCGAGCGGAAGTCCGAGCCCTATTCCCTGCGTGTCCTTTGAGAAACGGCTGCGATAGAAGCGCTTGAAAATGTGGGGCAGATCCTCGGGATGAATGCCGCTGCCGTTATCCTTCACGATAATCCGCAAAACAGACGGGAGCCGCTTCCATTCGATATTTATCCATCCGCCTTTTTCGGTGTAGTCGAGCGCGTTTTTTACGATGTTTTCGATTGCCTGAACGAGCCAGCTTCTGTCGCATAAAAAAGTAACCGCGCCGTTTCCCGATAAGGTGATCTGCTTTCCCTCCTGCTTTGCGCGGAACAGAAAATGATTTTTTATGTCGTTCATCATCTCGGAAACGTTTTCCTCTTTTTTCTCAATCCGTATCGTTCCCGCGTCGAGCTTTGTTATCTTTAAAATATTTTGAACAAGCGTTTCAATGCGGTCAAGCTCTTGTTCGGTAAGCTCTGTAAATTGCTTCATTTCGGAATTTTCCGCTTCGTCATGCATAATGCCGTTATAGATATTAAGCGCCGCGAGCGGTGTTTTAAGCTGATGCGAGATGTCCGATATGGTGTTTTTCAAAAATTCCTTTGACTTTGCCTCGTTTTCCGCGTGAGCGTTCAGAACGGAAGCGAGCGAATTAACCTTGTGGAACAGCTTATTAAGCTCGCCCTCGTCATCACATTCGATACGCGCGCCGCGGCTGCCGGAAATATAATCCGTAATCTGCTCTTCGGCGGCTTCAATGATTTTGTTCTGCTCGCGGAAATAACCGTATACGGCCGCAAGCACAGCGGCAAACGCGCAAAGCGCAGCAATAAAAATATACGCCGCCGCGTTTTTGACCTTGAAAATCATCAAAAGTGCGAAAACAAGCGCAAATGTAAAAACACAAAACAATATCACGGTAAAAAGGGATTTTATTTTTCTGTCGGTAAATATTCTCATATCACACGCTCCACTTATATCCCATGCCGCGAACGGTAACGATCATTTTCGGCTCGCCGGGATCGTCCTCTATTTTTGCGCGCAGACGCCGTATATACACCGTGAGCGTGTTGTTATCAACAAATTTTCCGTCGCAGTCCCAGAGCCTTCCGAGTATTTTATACGCGGAAAGGACAATATCGGGATTTTCCATAAACATACAAAGCAGCTTATATTCGCCCGCCGTCAAATTGATCCGTTCGCCGTTTTTATACACTTCGCCCGCGAGCAGCTTCACCGTTATTCCGTTTGAGCAAAGCTCCGCGTCGTTTTTAAATCCGCCGCTTCTGCGCAGTATCGCGTTTATTCTCGACATCAGCACCGACAGCTTAAACGGCTTTGTGATATAGTCATCGCCGCCCATGTCAAGGCCCATTATAATATCCGTTTCCTCGTCAGCGGCAGTGAGAAATATGATCGGCACGTTTGACGTTTCACGAATCTTTTTGCAGATGTCAAAGCCGCTGCCGTCGGGGAGCGACACGTCCAGAATAACCAAATCGTATTTTCCGTCCTCGAAAACAGCGTCAGCCTCGCGGCTCGTCCGCGCGGTGTCCAAATCGCAGCCCTGCTTTTCTATCGCAAAAGACAGACCGTTTATTAAGCTCAAATCGTCCTCAACCAAAAGTAGTTTTTTCATAGTTCCGACTCCGTGTCATATTTTTATTAAATTATATATTTTAATAAAAACTATGTCAACCATGGGCCGTAAAAGTTTATAAAAATTTTATTTTTAAAACGCGGCGGCAGGCTTATGCCCGCCGCCGCGAAATCGAAAAATTCAATGTTATTTAATATATGTGTCCGCGCTGACTCTTTGGCGCATGGTTGTGGCGCCGTGGGGGCCGGCGAATGGGTAGACTTTGACATACAGGCCGTCCTCGTCATCCGAGAATTCAACCGTCGTGTATGAGTTTTCAAATTCCGACTCGAGCACCAACCCGCCCTGCTTTAAGGCGTAGAACAAGTCTCTGTTTCCGTCTTTGTCTTTCGCGAGATACACAGTCGCGCCGTCGATTTCTCGGCTGTCGTATACCTCGTAATTCCCGGTAATAAACTTCACCGCCTCGTCATAGCTCAGAATGACTTCCAGATCCTTTTTCATGTCAAATATCTTCAAGGTATCGACGTTATAGCTCAGAAAGCCGTCATGGTCGACATACATTGTGCCCACCGTCTCGCCGTCCAGCAGCACCGGCTTTATGTGATTGAAATCGGCGGCGAACTCATCGGAGCAATCGCCAGAGACCTGATTCATATAATAATTAAGCTGGTCGAACGACACCGACAGTTTGTTGTCGGTAAATTGATACACCATTTTGTGAAGCGGAATGTCGCGCAGGTTGTTGGTCTGATAGGTATAGAGCCGCACCTCGCGCGAGTCTCCGTCCCATGTGAAATTGCACATATACTTCGAATAGCCGTAATCGGCGTTGGGGCTGTCCGCGGCGACGGTTCCCAGGTCCTCAATGCAGACCGCTGTCCTGCCGTTTATCGCGAAGCTCGGTACCTCGAGCCCGTTGAATATGACCTTGATATCGGTCTCGTATATGTTGTCAACGACCCTGCCGACCGTTCCGCGCTCTATATTAAGCGGCTCGCCGTAGCCCGAACTTCCGTCCGAATTCGCGGTAAGCGTACGGGTGTTGTCGTCGTACCACCAATTAAAGCCGTAGTGCGCGTCCGCGTCAATTCCTCCCACGTCAAGATCCTCGACCAAAACGGCGGTTTTGCCGTCAAGATTATAGGACGGGATCGGGCGGTTGTTAACGTATGCCAGAATGTCGGTCGAGTAAATGCTTCCGACAACGTCGCCGTTTGCGGCGAAAGCGCCGGAGGCCGAGCCGAGCATCATAACGGCGGCAAGCGCCGCGGAAACAAGTTTAAATTTTTTCATAAGTCTATCCTCCTAAAAAATACTTTATACTTTTTTAGACGAAAAAGATCCGAAAAAGTTCCCGAATTATTCAAATTTCTCGAAAAAAACCAGATCATCAAGCGATTTTCTCAAATTCATGCTGTCGTGCCTGTCGGCGGGCAGCGGTTCCTCGTCGGCATATCCCGCCGCCAGAATGTTCACGGGTTCAACGCCCTCGGGGAGGTTCAGCACTTCTTTTACCACATTCGGCCTGAAATAGCATATCCAGCACGAGCCGAGCCCCTCGTCGGTCGCGGCCAGCATCATATGATCGGTGACGATCGCCGCGTCGATGTCCGATATGCATTTTTGGTCGTATTTGCGCACCCAGCACAGGTCCTTTTCAACGCATATGACAAACACCAGCGGCGCGCCGAAGGTTCGGGTGCCTTGGTTCAGCTTTTCTATGCTTTCCTTCTCGCGCAGCACAAAAATACGCTGCGGCTGGGCGTTGCAGCCGGTGGGAGCCACCCGCCCCGCCTCGAGGATACGCATGATCTTTTCCTCCTCGACCGGAGTGTCCTTATACTTCCGAACCGAATATCTCTTTTTTGCAAGCTCCAAAAAATCCATAAAAATCTCCTTCCACGCAAACGCGCAAATTTTCGTCACGGATCATTATATCCGCCGCCCTTTATATTTAGCGGTATAATAATATCATAAAACTCTCAACACTTCAAGGTAATTTGATATAAATTTTCGAGAACAATGCTGTCACAACCTAAGGTTTGTTCCGAAGGCGGCGGGTGATATTGACATTCTATCGGCGGAAGAGTATAATAAAATCATCATAAAGCCCGCGACAGGGCGGGCACGGAGAGGAAACAATAAAATGGGCAGAATATTAGAGCCGTATCAGGAAGTTGAGCGCAGCATTGTTAAAAAATACCGCAAAACAATATGGAACCCGTTTATCGCCGCGGTCAAGCGTTATCGGCTTATCGAAAGCGGCGACAAAATCGCGGTCTGCATTTCGGGCGGCAAGGACTCGATGCTTATGGCGAAGCTCATGCAGCAGCTCCACCGCCACAGCGAGGTCCCGTTTGAGCTCGAGTTTTTGGTTATGGACCCGGGCTACAACGAGGTCAACCGCCGCAAAATCGAAAGCAACGCGGAATTTCTGCATGTTCCGATCAAAATTTTTGAAACAGACATCTTTGAGATCGCGAACAACGCGAGCCAATCGCCCTGCTATCTCTGCGCCCGCATGAGGCGCGGCCACCTTTACAGCAAGGCGCGGGAGCTCGACTGTAATAAAATAGCGCTGGGGCACCACCTCAGCGACGTGATCGAAACCACTTTGATCGGAATGTTTTACGGCTCGCAGATCCAGGCAATGCTTCCGAAGCTGCACAGCACAAATTTTAAGGGAATGACGCTGATAAGGCCCCTGTATTGCGTTAATGAGGACGATATTCTCTCTTGGAAGCGTTACAATAATCTGGAATTTATTCAGTGTGCCTGCCGCTTCACCGACAACTACACAAACAGCGGCGACGGCATAGGCGACTCAAAGCGTCAGGAGATCAAGCACCTTATAAAAAGCCTCAGGAAAGACAACCCGCAAATCGAAAAAAACATATTTAACAGCATTCACTCCGTCTGCCTTGACACCATGCCGGGCTATAAAACCGAGGGCGAAGAGCACTCTTTTATGGAACGGTTCGACAGAACCGAATAGGGGGCAAAAGCAATGACCGGGATCAAAAAATTTTCATCAATAAGCGGAGCGCTGAAAGAATTGTTCGGCGCTGAAATTGAAAATACCGACCGTCTCTACGGCGGCGATATTAACGACGCGTTCGCGATCACACTAAGCGGCGGCAAAAAGGTATTTATGAAGTCCAACCGCCGCGCCTCATCTTCATTTTTCGCGGCCGAAGCCGCGGGTCTCGCTGCGATCGCGAGGAGCGGGACTATAGGCGCGCCGAAAATCCTGGGGTTCGGCGACGAAAACGGCAGGGCGTTCCTGCTGCTCGAATTCATTGATGAGGGCCGCAGAGCCTCCGACTTCTGGGAGACGTTCGGCAGACAGCTTGCCGGGATGCACAAGGCGGACGCAGACTCCTTTGTGAGCGACGGCGCGTTCGGGTTTAAGGCGGATAACTACATCGGCCATACCAAACAAATAAACACTCCCAAAAATTCCTGGATCGAGTTTTTCAGGGACTGCCGCCTTGAGCCGCAGTTCCGCATGGCCGAGCGGTTTTTCTCAGCTCCCGGCATCAAACGCGCGAATTTGCTGCTCGACAGGCTTGACGGGCTCCTTATCGAGCCCGATCATCCCTCGCTGCTGCACGGCGATCTGTGGTCCGGCAACTTTATGACGGGCAGCGACGGCAGAGCGTGGATAATCGATCCCGCGGCCTACGTCGGCCACGCCGAGGCCGACATTGCCATGACCGAGCTGTTCGGCGGTTTCCACCGCAAATTTTACGCCGCTTATAACGAGGCCGCGCCGATCGAGCGCGGATATGAGGACAGACGCGATTTGTATAACCTATATCAGCTTTTGAACCACCTTAACATGTTCGGAGGCTCTTATCTCTCATCAGTTATGCGGATCGTGCGGCGCTACGCTTAACCGACGGGCATTAAACGGCAAACTAAAAGCGGCTCAGGCGAGCCGCTTTTTCGTATTTTGATTATCCTATATATTTTACTATTATGTCGCCCATCTCTTTGGTTCCGAGGAGCTTTCCGCCCTCGTCCATTATGTCGGCGGTTCTGTAGCCGTCGTTCAGGACCTTTGTCACCGCGTCCTCAATATCCTTAGCCTCGTCCATAAGGCTGAAGCTGTCGCGCAGCATCATGGCGCAGGACAGGATCGTGGCGATCGGGTTCGCGATATTTTTGCCCGCAATATCCGGCGCGCTGCCGTGGATCGGCTCATACATGCCGAGTGTGGTGCCGCCGAGCGATGATGAGGGCAGCATTCCGATCGAGCCGGTTGTCATGCTCGCCTCGTCGGACAGGATATCGCCGAACATATTCTCGGTCACAATAACGTCGAACTGGCCGGGGTTCCTAACAAGCTGCATCGCGCAGTTGTCAACGAGCATGTCGGAATACTCAACCTCGGGATATTCCTTGGCGAGCTTGTGCATAGTCTCGCGCCACAGCCTTGAAGTTTCGATAACATTGGCCTTGTCAACGCTTGTCACCTTTTTGCGGTCGCGCTTCATTGCAAGCTCGAACGCGACTCTGCCTATTCTCTCGATCTCGCTTACCGAATATTTGAGCTCGTCATAGGCCTCCTCGTTTCCGGTCGTCTCGTTGCGTCTGCCTCTGTCGCCGAAATACAGGCCGCCGGTGAGCTCGCGCACGATAACCAAATCAAGGCCACCCTCCGAGATCTCGGGCTTGAGCGGACACGCGCCGGCGAGCGCGTCATGCAGCTTTGCGGGTCTGATGTTGGCGAACAGGCCGAGCTCGGAACGCAGGCCCAGCAGAGCCTTCTCGGGTCTTAAATGTCCGGGCAGGGTGTCCCACTTGGGGCCGCCGACCGCGCCGAGAAGCACCGAGTCGGAGGCCTTGGCGATCTTCACCGACTCCTCGGGCAGAGGAACGCCGGTCTCGTCGATTGCGCAGCCGCCCGCCAGAATGTCGGTATACTCAAAGGTGTGGCCGTATTTTTCGCCGATCTTGTCGAGGACTTTCTCGGCCTCGGTAATTATTTCGGGGCCTATTCCGTCGCCTTTTACTACTGCTAATTTAATGTTCATGGCATGTTTCCTTTCTTTATTTCAGTGAGTTCATCAATCCGTTTTTGTTGATTATATCTTTTATAAACTCGGGGAAGGGCTCGGCTTTGAACTCTTTGCCCGTGGTTATATCCTTGATTATTCCGGTGTCAAAATCAACCTCAACCTCGTCGCCCGCGTTTATATTCTCCGCGGCCTCGGGGCACTCCATAATGGGAAGCCCTATGTTTATCGCATTGCGGTAGAAAATTCTCGCGAAGGTCGCAGCAATAACGCAGCCGATGCCCGAGGCCTTTATGGCGATAGGCGCGTGCTCGCGCGAGGAGCCGCAGCCGAAGTTGTTGCGGGCAACCATAATATCGCCCGGCTTGACGTTGTTTACGAACTCCGCGTCAATATCCTCCATGCAGTGCGCCGCAAGCTCCGAGGGCTCCGAGGAGTTCAGATAGCGGGCGGGGATTATAACGTCCGTGTCAACATTATCAAGATACTTGTGTACTTTTCCTTTTGCGTTCATAGTCAAGCTCCTTTCTATATCTCGTCGGGGCTGCAGATGTAACCCTTGATCGCCGAGGCAGCCGCCACAACAGGGCTTGCCAGATAAACCTCGGACTCGGGATGACCCATTCTGCCGACAAAGTTTCTGTTGGATGTGGAGATCGCTCTCTCGTCCTTTGCCAGAATTCCCATGTGTCCGCCGAGGCAGGGGCCGCAGGTGGGCGTCGAAATAACGCAGCCCGCGTCCATGAATATATCAAACAGGCCTTCCTTCATGGCCTCGCGGTAAATCTTCTGAGTGGCGGGAATGATTATCGCCCTCATGTTCTTCGCGACATGTCTGCCCTTAAATATTTCGGCGGCCTTTTCAAGGTCCTCAAGGCGGCCGTTGGTGCACGAGCCGATTACGCACTGGTCAAGCTTCACCTCTCCGACCTCGTCGATCGTCTTGGTGTTCTCGGGCAGATGCGGGAACGCGACCGTCGGCTTTAACGCCGAAAGGTCAATATCGTAAACCGCGTCGTATTCTGCGTCGTCGTCAGCCGTGTAAATCTTATAATCTCTGTCAACTCTCTCGTCAAGGTAAGCCTTTGTCACCTCGTCAACCTCGAAAATGCCGTTCTTGCCGCCCGCCTCGATAGCCATGTTTGCCATGGTCAGACGGTCGTCGATCGAAAGGTATTTAAGGCCTTCGCCCGTAAACTCCATTGACTTATAGAGCGCTCCGTCAACGCCGATCATGCCGATTATATGCAGGATAACGTCCTTTCCGGAGATCCACTTCGCGGGCTTGCCGATCAGGTTAAATTTAAGCGCCGCGGGAACCTTGAACCACGCCTCGCCGGTCGCCATTCCTGCCGCCATGTCGGTCGAGCCAACGCCGGTCGAAAAAGCGCCGACAGCGCCGTATGTGCAGGTGTGGGAGTCCGCGCCGATAATGACCTCGCCCGGAGCGACTAGGCCTTTTTCGGGCAGCAGAGCGTGCTCAACGCCCATCTCGCCCACGTCATAGAAATTGGTAACATTCTTGTCGCCCGCGAACTCGCGGCACATTTTGCAGTGTTCAGCCGATTTTATGTCCTTGTTCGGCGTGAAGTGGTCTAGGACGATAGAGACCTTGTCTTTGTCAAAAACCTTATCAAAGCCCGCGGCCTTGAACTCCTTGATCGCGACCGGAGTCGTGACGTCGTTGCCCAGAACCATGTCGAGCTTTGCGCGGATAAGCTGACCCGCCTTGACCGAGTCAAGACCCGCGTGGTCAGCCAAAATTTTCTGCGTCATTGTCATACCCATTATTTTTCTCCTCCTTCATTAATTTATATTCAACCGATGAAACCAGCGCGATCCACGAGGCGGCTATAACGTCGGCCGAAACGCCGACCGTCGTCCAGCTTCCCGACTCGTCGGTGCTTTCGATCAAAACGCGCACCTTCGCGCCCGTAGCCTGCTGCGGCTCAAGCACTCTTACCTTGTAGTCGGTCAGGTGCACGCCGCCGAGCTGGGGATAAAATCCCTCAAGCACGCGCCGCAGCGCGTTGTCGAGCGCGTGGACCGGGCCGTTGCCCTCGGCCGCTGTTATCTCGGTCTTGTCGCCAACCGTGATCTTGATTATCGCGGAGGCGCTGAAATCGTTTTCCTCGGGCTCGACTATCGTTTTGAAATAGTTGAGCGTGAAATAGTTTTTCTTGGTGCCGAGCACCTCTCTGACCAGAAGTTCAAAGCTTGCCTCGGCCGCCTCGAATGAATATCCCTCGTATTCGAGCTGCTTTACCCGCGCGCAGATCTCGGCCGTCTCGGGCGAGTCCTTTGTGAGGTTCGGCGCGAGCTTGCTGATCTTTTTAAGCACGGTTCCGCGGCCCGCGACCTCGCTCATTAAAAACCTGCGCTCGTTGCCAATGCTCTCGGGATTGATGTGCTCGAACGACGCCGACTCCTTGGCTACCGCGTCGATATGCATTCCCGCCTTG
This sequence comes from uncultured Monoglobus sp., assembly GCA_947630135.1. Lineage (GTDB taxonomy): Bacteria > Bacillota > Clostridia > Monoglobales > Monoglobaceae > Monoglobus. The sequence continues at coordinate 16,816 of CANRGH010000019.1, read as the reverse complement.
TGCGAGAACGCCGAACCGCCGACATAGGGCATGCCCTTAAACAGCGAGAGGTTGGCGATCTCGGAGATCCAGCGGGCGGTCCTTGTGAAGCGCTCAAGGTTCTTTTCGGGCACACAGCGGTAATCCTGCTTTATCTGAAGATTTGGGATCACGGTGGAAAGATTGGCGTTGCCGCACCGCTCGCCGTAGCCGAGATATGTGCCCTGAACGTGCCGCGCGCCCGCTTTGACAGCCGCCATTGAATTGGCAGCGGCGCAGCCGCTGTCGTTGTGGCAGTGAATTCCTATCACCGCGTCGGGGAACGTCTCACAGGTTTCGGCGGTGATCCTCTCAACCTCGTCCGGCAGGCAGCCGCCGTTTGTCTCGCACAGCACTATCCTGTCCGCGCCCGCGTCTATCGCCGCTCCGACCGCCGATTTGGCATAATCGGCGTTGCGCTTGAAGCCGTCAAAATAATGCTCGGCGTCAAATATGACCTCTTTGCCGTGGCTTTTGAAAAATTTTACCGTGTCATAGATCATGCGCAGATTTTCGGAAAGTGACGTTTTGAGTATATCGGTCACATGCAGGTCCCATGTCTTGCCGAAAACGGCCACAACGTCCGTGTTCGCGGTCAGCAGCGACGCGCAGTTCTCGTCATTCTCCGGCGCGGTGCCCTTGCGGCAGGTCGAACCGAAAGCCACAAGCCGCGCATGGCGCATTTTTGAACGGTCAATCCTTTCAAAGAATTCCAGGTCCTTCGGATTTGAGCCGGGGTTGCCCGCCTCTATGTAATCCGCGCCCACATAGTCGAGGGCCTTAACGATATTGAGCTTATCCTCAATCGAAAAGGAAATTCCCTCGCCCTGGGCTCCGTCGCGCAGGGTCGAGTCAAAAATTTCAATGTTTTTTTCTTCTCTGCCGCCAAGGCGGCGATCATTTATTTTCAAGAAAATCCTCCTAAATTATATTCGGGGCATTATATTCGGGACGTCGAGGGCGCCGTCCCCTACACACTCGGAAGGCGGGACGTCGGGGGCGCCGCCCCCCTACGAACACGGACTTCGGGCCGTCGAGGGCGCCGTCCCCTACTAATTCAGAAGGCGGCGGCTGCTTAGCCGCCGCCTATAAAAACCTCTCTTATTTCTCGTCGTTCCAGGAGTAGAGCTTTCTTATCTCTCTGCCAACCTGCTCAAGCTGATGCTCAGCCTTAATTCTGCGGGTGGCGTTGAAGTGAGGTCTGTTGACAGCGTTCTCGGTGATCCAGCTCTTGGCGAATGTGCCGTCCTGGATCTCGCTGAGAACCTTCTTCATCTCTTTCTTGGTATCCTCGGTGATAATTCTCTTGCCTATCTCGTAGTCGCCGTACTCGGCTGTGTCGGAGATCGAGTTTCTCATCTCGCCGAAGCCGCCGTGATAGATAAGATCAACGATAAGCTTCATCTCATGGATGCACTCGAAGTACGCGTTCTGAGGATCGTATCCGGCCTCGACCAGAGTCTCAAAGCCCGCCTCCATCAGAGCCGTCACGCCGCCGCACAGCACGCACTGCTCGCCGAACAGGTCGGTCTCGGTCTCCATTCTGAACGTGGTCTCGAGCACGCCGGCTCTCGCGCCGCCGATGCCCGCGGCATATGCCAGACCGATGTCCATAGCGTTGCCGGTAGCATCCTGCTCAACGGCTACCAGACAGGGAACGCCCTTACCCGCTACATACTCGCTGCGAACGGTGTGGCCGGGGCCCTTGGGAGCAACCATTATAACGTCAACATCCTTCGGGGGAGTGATGAGCTTGAAGTGAATGTTAAAGCCGTGAGCGAAGGCAAGCACGTTGCCGGGCTCTAAGTTGGGCTCTATGTTCTCTTTATAAAGCTTTGCCTGCTTCTCGTCGTTGATAAGTATCATGATTATGTCGGCCTTCTTTGCCGCCTCGTCCGAGTTATAAACCTCAAATCCGGCTTCCTCGGCTGTTTTCCACGACTTGCTGCCGGGGTACAGACCGATAATTACGTTAACGCCGCTCTCCTTAAGGTTAAGAGCGTGGGCGTGGCCCTGACTTCCGTAACCGATGATCGCAACCGTCTTGTTGTTCAGCAGACCCAGATTACAATCGCTTTCATGATATAATTTTGCCATTTATAAAACCTCCAAATATTTTAAAAATTAATTATTTTTCCGAATTTTTAAATAATATTTTAGATATTACTCGTTCAGCGCGGCCTCTTCCGCCTCCGTGGTGCTTCCGCGCTTTAGGCCTGTGAGTCCGGTGCGGACAAGGCCCTCTATCTCAAACTGTTCCATAAGGTCGATAAACGCCGTGATCTTGCTGGGGCCGCCCGTGAGCTCGAGAGTCAGCAACTTTTTTGAAACGTCAACGACATTTGCCCTGAAGATCTGGCATATCTGCATGATCGCAGTGGTGTCCTTGTTGTTCACCTTGATCAGCACATGCTCGCGCAGGACCGCCTGATCCTTATGAAGCTCGCAGATGTGCTTGACGTCCTCAAGCTTGGCGAGCTGGTTCTGTATCTGATGAAACGTGTTCTCGTCGGCGTGGGTCACGATCGTCATGCGCGAGATCTTCGGATCCTCGGTAACGCCGACCGACAGGCTGTCAATGTTGTACATGCGGCGCGAAAACAGGCCCGCAATGCGGCTCAGCACGCCCGCGTGGTTATCAACATGAATTGAGAGAACGTGCATTTCTCTCTTATCCTGGCTGTTTTCGGGAACAGGATTTGTAATAATTCCGCTCATTTATCTGACCTCCTTGCCGTCCGTGGTTATTTCAAGAATGGGCTCCTCGATCGACTCGCCGCCGGGCACCATCGGGAGCACGTTGTGGTCCTGATTGATAACGCAGTTTATAACCGTGGGCTTGTTCCGCGTCTTGAGCGCCTCGCTGACAGCGTGTTTCAGCTCATCCATGTTCGTGACCGTGAATGCGTTCGCGCCGAGGCCCTTTGAAACCATGTCATAGTCGGTGGGTTTGTTGAGAGTCGTCTGTGAGAACCTCTCGCCGTAGAACAGCCTCTGCCACTGGCGAACCATGCCGAGAACGTTGTTGTTCATAATAACGTCGATTATCGGCAGCTTCTGCGTCGCCGCGGTTGACAGCTCCTGCAAATTCATGTGGAAGCAGCCATCGCCCGAGATATTGACAACAACGCTGTCGGGATGCGCCGACTGCGCGCCGATAGCGGCGCCGACGCCGTAGCCCATTGTGCCGAGGCCGCCCGACGACAGGAAATGCCGCGGCTTTTCAATTCCGTAGAACTGAGCCGCCCACATCTGGTGCTGGCCGACGTCGGTAACAAGATATGAGTCATCGCCCGCCTGACGCTTTATCTCCTTGATGATCGTCTCGGGATTGAACTCTCCGCCGCCGCTGTATTTCATGGGATATTTTTCTTTCCAGCCGGATATTTTGCCCATCCACTCGGTGTGCTTCTGCTTGTGCAGCCGCTTATTAAGCTCGTCAAGCACGGCCGCGGCGTCGCCGATAAGATGCGCGTCGGTGAATATGTTCTTGTTTATCTCGGCTCTGTCAACGTCAATATGCACGATCTTCGCGCGTCTCGCGAAGGTCTTGGGATTGCAGATAACGCGATCCGAAAATCTCGATCCGATGTTGATCAAAAGGTCGCAGTGCTTGATCGCGAGCGACGAGGTCTTTGTGCCGTGCATGCCTATCATTCCGGTGAAAGCCGGGTCGCTCGCCGGGAAAGCGCCGAGGCCCATAGTCGCGAGCGCCACGGGGGCGTCGATCGTTTTCTGGAACTTGTGGAGCTGCTTCGCGGCGCCCGCCGCGATAATTCCTCCGCCCGCGAGTATAAACGGCCGCTCCGACTTCTCGATCATTCCTATGACCTCGTCAAAGTCCGCTGAGTCGCTCTCAAGCTTATAATTGTCGATCCGCTCGGGAATTTCTTTTTTATACTCGGCCTCGCCCGCGGTGGCGTCCTTGGTTATGTCGATAAGCACCGGGCCGGGTCGACCCGAGGCCGCGATCTTAAACGCCCTTCTGAACGTGGGAGCGATATCCTCCGCGCTCTTGATAAGGAAGTTGTGCTTCGTGACGGGCATCGTTATGCCGACAATGTCAACCTCCTGAAAGCTGTCTTTGCCCAAAAGATTATTGGCAACGTTGCAGGTTATCGCCACAATGGGAACCGAGTCCATATAAGCCGTTGCGATACCCGTCACAAGGTTGGTCGCTCCTGGGCCGGACGTGGCCACGCAGACTCCCACCCTGCCGGTGCTTCTGGCGTATCCGTCAGCGGCGTGAGCCGCCCCTTGCTCGTGAGAGGTGAGGATATGACGGATCTTTCCCGAATATTTATAAAAGGCGTCATAGACATTCAAAATAGCGCCTCCGGGATAGCCGAAGACAGTGTCAACGCCCTGTTCAAGCAAACATTCCAAAACGATGTCGGCACCGTTTTTAATCATACTGTTACGCATCTCCTTTACTATCTTATAAACCATTTTATTATTATACAACAATACGGCAAAGCTTGTCAATATATCTTGCGTTAAAAATGTAACAAAATTGAATTGCCGAGCGCATATTTTTTGTGTATTTACAGATTATAATCTTTATGGTAAAATCTTTTTGATTGTGTTCGCGGATGGCGCGGGAAAGGAGACGGCTGTGAAAGAGCTTTTTGAAATGTTTTTGACATTCGCCAAGGTCGGCGTTATGACATTCGGCGGCGGCTACGCAATGCTGCCGATGCTTGAGCGCGAGGTGGTCGGCGCGAAAAAATGGGCCACGAGCGAGGAGCTTTTAAATTATTTCGCCGTGGGCCAATGCACGCCCGGCATTATCGCGGTAAACACCGCCACATTTATCGGTTATAAAAACAGGAGGATCCCCGGCGCGGTCGCGGCCACAGCGGGAGTCATCTTCCCTTCACTTATAATAATAATGGTCATCGCCGCCTTCCTTCAAAACTTCGCGGAGATCGCGTTTGTTCAGCACGCCTTCGCGGGGGTCCGCGCGGTGGTGACGGCGCTTATTATTCAGGCCGTCATAAAATTTTTCAAGTCCGGCGTTAAAGACATAACCGGATTTGTGATATTTGTTCTGGCGTTCATTCTGGCCGGGATCATCGGCATTTCCTCGGTATATGTGGTGATCGGCGCGCTGATTGTCGGCCTTATCGCGGGCCGCCTCGGGAGGTGCAAAGAGCAGTGACATATCTTCTTTTGTTTTACGAATTCTTTAAAACCGGCCTGTTCGCGGTGGGCGGCGGCCTCGCGACTCTGCCGTTTATTTACGACATGTCGGCGAGGTACCCCGAGTGGCTGTCGATAGGCGATATTTCAAATATGATCGCGGTGTCGGAATCTACGCCGGGGCCCATGGGAGTTAACATGGCAACCTACACGGGCTACACCACGGGCGGCGTTTTCGGCTCGCTCTGCGCGACGATAGGCCTCGTGCTGCCGTCGCTGATCGTGATAATCATAATCGCGGGATTTTTGCAGAAATTTCAGGAAAGCAGACCCGTAAAGCACGCGTTTTACGGCCTCCGCCCCGCGGTTGCCGGGCTTATCGCCGCCGCTGCGTTTCAGGTTTTCAAGGTGGCGGTTCTGACTCTTGAAAAATTTTCGCAAACGCGCAGCCTCGCCGATCTGTTTGATTTAAGAGGCCTGATTATCTGCGCCGTGACGCTGGTCCTGCTGTATTTAAAGCCGCTGAAAAAAATACACCCGATCGTATACATCCTGTGCGGCGCCGTTGTCGGCATAATAGTGTATTAACACGAAAAGGAGCGGTCATTTTTATTCGCTCCTTTTCGCGTATTAGGTTTAATACTCGACAAATTTATAATTTAGATTTACTGCTCCGTGTTAAAAATTTCTTCTAACTGCTTAATTAAAACCGGCAGTTCCTCAAACACAACATCGGCTATAATATTCCAATTTGTTCCATCATAATCGTGAACAAGTCTGTGCCTTACTCCGGCAATCATAGACCATTGAATTTCGCTATGCTCTTTTTTGTATTCGGTTGACAAATTATACGCGTGTTCACCGATATTATACAGCGGCGTTGTAACGAGCCATTGAAGAGAATACTCGTTCAGCAAATTTTCTTTTTTAATTTCATGTTCGTCTATATAACCGCATAATTTCACGGCATTTTCATATATTTTTTTAACTCGCTGCCGATCGGAATATTTCATGCCACAAGCAACCTCTCTTTCATAATTGTATTATAAAATTCACTGTCCGCGTTTATTTCATGAATTTCAAACACATCCACATTTTTATTCAGCGCTTCTCTCAGTTCTTCGGCAAGCGCGAAAATCATCGTAAGCTTAAAGCCGTCTCCGCCATATACCAAAAAATCAAGATCACTGTCCGTGTTCGCGTCCCCTCTCGCGTAAGAGCCGAATAAATAGACGCTCTGAACACGATATTTTTCGGCGATCGGTTTCACTAAATTTATAATATTTTCTATTGTAAATATTTCGTTATTCATAACACAAATTCCTCTCCGATTATGTCACGATTATAACATACTCACTCAAAAAAATCAATACCTCAAAAAACACTGAACCGGCCTCCCGAGATGATTGCGGGAGGCCGGTTTATTATGCTTTTTTAAAATGCTTAGCTCCAAGGGTTCTCGGTGGGGTATCTTACGCCCTGCGGCTGATTGTAGCCGATCTCCTCGACCGGAACGCCGATGTACTTGAACACCTCAAACAGCTCCTTGCCGAAGTGGCCGAACGCGACCGCGCCGTGGTGCGGGTAGTTCTTCTCGATAAGTACATGACGGTAGAAACGGCCCATTTCCGGGATGGCGAACACGCCGATCGAGCCGAACGAGCGCGTTGCAACGGGCAGAACCTCGCCGTTGGCGATATAGCCGCGCAGCTTTGCGTCGGACGTGCTCTGGAGACGGAAGAACGTGATCTTGCCGGGAGCAATGTCGCCCTCAAGCGTGCCGTTCGTAACCTCAACCGGCAGGCTTCTGGCCATGATCTTCTGATACTTCATTGAGCATGCCGCGAGCTTTGACGAGCAGGTGTTTCCGCAGTGGAAGCCCATGAACGTGTCCTTATGCGTGTAGTCAAACTTGCCCTCTATATCCTCTTTGAACATGTCGGCGGGAACCGAATTGTTGATGTCAAGCAGCGTTACTGCGTCCTCGCTGACGCAGGTGCCTATGTACTCGCTGAGGCAGCCGTAAATGTCAACCTCGCACGAAACCGGAATTCCGCGGCCTGTCAGACGGCTGTTCACATAGCAGGGAACAAAACCGAACTGGGTCTGGAACGCGGGCCAGCATTTGCCGGCGACGGCAACGTATTTCTTGGAGCCCTTGTGGTTCTCGATCCAGTCAAGCAGGGTCAGCTCATACTGAGCGAGCTTGGGCAGGATCTCGGGCTTCATGTTGCCGCTTCCCAGCTCCTTCTCCATGTCGGCAACAACCTCGGGAATTCTCTCGTCTCCGGCGTGGTTGTTGAACGACTCGAACAAGTCGAGCTCCGAATTTTCCTCGATCTCAACGCCCAGCTTGAAAAGCTGATAGATCGGCGCGTTGCAGGCCATAAAGTTGAGGGGTCTGGGGCCGAATGAAATTATCTTGAGATCCGAAAGGCCGATGACCGCTCTGGCAACCGGCAAAAATCCGTGGATCATGTCGGCGCACTCCTCGGCCGTGCCAACGGGATACTCGGGAATGTACGCTCTCGTGCCTCTCAGATAGAGGTTATAGCTGGCGTTGAGCATTCCGCAGTAGGCGTCGCCTCTGTCGTCGCTGAGACAGCCGATGCTCTCCTCGGCGGCGGCTACAAACATCTTGGGGCCCTCGAACTGCTGTGCGAGCATGGTCTCGGAGATCTCGGGGCCGAAGTTGCCGAGATAAACGCAAAGCGCGTTGCAGCCCGCCTTTTTTATATCCTCCAGGGCCTGCTGCATATGTATCTCGCTCTCGACGATGCAAACGGGACATTCATAAATATCCGCCGCGTCATACTTGTCGGCATACGCCTTCACAAGCGCCTCGCGCCGTCTCACCGAAAGAGACTCGGGGAAACAGTCGCGGCTGACGGCGACGATACCGATTTTAACTTTTGGAATGTTATTGATCATATTAGTTACCTCCAATTCATTAATATTATATTCTTTAGTCTATTTTAATACAAAAAGCCGATTTAGTCAACAAAATTTTTTGATATTTTGCTAAATAATAAGCTTGATTTTGGCCACCCTTCGGTTCTCCATGCCGATGACAAAAATCTTGTGTCCGTCCCACTCGAACTTGTCGCCGAGCTCGGGCATTCTGGCGAGCCGCTCCATTACCCAGCCCGAAACCGTGTTGGGGTCGTCCTCCTCGGGCTCCTTGCCGAAAAGCTCCATAAAGTCCTCAAGATCGGCGCTGCCCAGAACCTCATACACTCCGTCGGACAGCTTTTTGAAGTTCTCAACAAACTTGTCGTGCTCATCCCATATCTCGCCCACAAGCTCCTCAAGCACATCCTCAAGAGTGACAATTCCCTCGGTGCCGCCGTACTCATCAACCACGACCGCGAAATGGTTCTTTGACTTCTGAAGGCTCTTGATCAGGTCGGAAACGCTCATCGATGGCAGAACGTAGTTAACGGGCGACACAATGTCCTCGATCCTGCCGCCGCCGTTTTTCTGCATCTGGTGGAACAGGTCCTTCTGGTGGATAACGCCGATTATGTTGTCAATCGTGTCGCGGTAAACCGGCAGACGGGAATATCCCGTGTCCAAAAACGTGTCGATTATCTCTTTCCTGTCAGTGCCGAGCTCCACAGCGCACACGTCAATTCTCGGAGTCAGTATGTCCTCTACCTCGCGGTCGTTAAACTCGATCGCGCTCTTGATAAGGTCGCGCTCCTCGGAGTCGATCTCGCCGCCGCTCTCGGCCTCGTCAACAATGGTTATCAGCTCCTCCTCGGTTATGCCCCCGCCGTCGTCGGACTTCACGAGCTTATCCACAAGCTTTTTCCAAAGGCCGAAAACATAATTAAACGGCGTGCAAATAAAGGCGAACGCGGAAATAGGCTTTGAAACCGCCAGCGCGAATTTTTCCGGGCTTTCCTTAGCGACGTTTTTGGGTGTGATCTCACCGAATATAAGCACGAGAATTGTCATAACGACAGTGGAAAGCGTGACGCCGGCGTTTCCGAACAGGCCGACAAAAAGCACTGTCGCCAATGATGAAGATAAAATGTTTACAATGTTGTTTCCGATCAGAATGGTCGATAAAAGTCTGTCGTAGTTTTCGGACAAGCGCTCAACAAGCTTCGCCTTTTTGTTGCCCTCTTTGGCGAGGTTCTTGATGCGTATGCGGTTAAGTGAAGTGTACGCCGTCTCGGTCGCCGAAAAGAAGGCCGAAAGAGCGATCAGAATAATTATTACGAGGCTAAGCCCGACATAACTGTCCATAATGATTTTGCGCGGCGCTTTTTATCCGCGCGGCTCCTTTCTTTCATAAAAAATACCAATATAATTATATCACGCCGAAAAGTAAAAGTCAATATCAAAATATGGCCTCGCGACGGGGCGCGGTCAAAAAAATTTTTAAAAATATTTCAATTTCCTATTGACAAACATATAATACGGTGGTATTATAATTATAACACTTGAATACTTGTTCATATGTTTAGATGTAAAGAGGTGTTAGTATGAAAACGAAAAAATATAAGATCGAAAATCTTGACTGCGCCCACTGCGGCGCGAAAATCGAAAAGCTTATCGGCGAGATGGACGGGATCAGCGAGGCCGCTCTATCGTTTCCGATGATGCAGCTCACCGTCAGCGGTGACGATCCCGACGCGCTGCTTCCCGAAATGATCAGAACCGCAAGAACAGTCGAGGACGAGATAAATTTCAAGGCCGAAAGCGACGAGAGCGCAGACGGCGAGGAAAACGAAAAGCTTGAGATGTTCACCCTTATCGCGGGCGGCGCGCTCTATATCATCACACTTATCGCTCACGCGATAATCGGCGGCGGTTACTCGCCCCTGCTCATCGCCATGCTGGCCGCGTCATATATTCTGCTCGGCGGCGGGGTCCTGCTCACCGCGGCGAAAAATATCGCCAAAGGCAAAGTCTTCGACGAGAATTTTCTTATGGCGATCGCCACACTCGGCGCCTTTATCATACGCGAATATCCCGAGGCCGTGGGCGTTATGCTGTTTTTCAGAATTGGCGAGCTGTTTGAGGACATCGCGGTCAAGCGCAGCCGCGGCAAAATAATGAAGGCGGTTGACATGCGCCCCGAGACGGTCAATCTGCTCAGCGGAGATAGCGTTAAATCCGTCGCGGCGGAACTCGCGGCCCCCGGCGACAGAATTCTTATCCGCCCGGGCGACAGAATTCCGCTTGACGGCACGATCATCGAGGGCGAGAGCCGAATTGACACTTCCGCCGTGACCGGCGAGCCGGTTCCCGTTAAGGCGGCGGCCGGCGACAAGATCATATCCGGCTGCGTGAACACGTCGGGCGCTCTTAAGGTCCGGGTAGATAACGCGCTCCGAGACTCAATGGTGTCAAGAATACTCGAGTCCGTGGAAAACGCCGCGGCAAGCAAGCCGAAAATCGACACGTTCATAACGCGCTTCGCGGCGGTTTACACCCCGATCGTGGTCGCTGTCGCGGCGATAACGGCGGTCGTTATACCGCTTTTGACTCATCAGGATTTCTATCCGTGGATTTACACCGCGCTCAGCTTTCTGGTAATGAGCTGCCCGTGCGCGCTGGTGCTCAGCGTTCCTCTCGCGTTTTTCTGCGGCATAGGCAGGGCTTCGGGCTCCGGAATACTCTTTAAGGGCGGCATTGTCATGGAGCAGCTCGCGGGAATCAAGGCTGTGGTCATGGACAAAACCGGCACTGTCACCGAGGGAAAATTCGCGGTGCGCGGCATAGACAGCCTCATTGACGAAAACGAGCTTTTAAAATACGCCGCGTCAGCCGAGCTTGACTCCACGCACCCGATCGGCGCGAGTGTTATCGCCGAGGCGGAAAAACGCGGACTCGCTCTTTCGCGCCCCTCCTCTGTTTCCGAGATCTCGGGCAAAGGCGTTAAGGCGGAGGTTGACGGCGCGGAAATTTTAGCCGGAAGCGCGGACTTTCTTAAAGACAACGGAATTGAGACGGCGGCGCGGAAAGCGGGCGGCGGGACCGAGGTCCATGTCGCGGTCAACGGCAGATACGCGGGACTTATAACCGTTGCCGACGCGCTCAAGAGCGGCGCGGCCAAGGCGGTTGCCGACATTAAAAAGAGCGGCATAAAAACCGCCATGCTGACCGGCGACAACGAGTCGGCGGCAGCCGGCGTCGCCGAAGCGGCGGGCATCGACAGCGTGTACGCGGGTCTGCTGCCGCAGGACAAGGTTGAAAAGCTCGGCGCAATACGCGGTGAAAACGGCGCGGTAATGTTTGTCGGCGACGGCATTAACGACGCGCCCGTGCTGGCCGGCGCGGATGTCGGCGCGGCAATGGGAAGCGGCGCGGACGCGGCGATCGAGGCCGCGGACGTGGTATTTATGAACTCAAATCTTGAGTCTGTACCCGAGTCAATCGCCGTTTCCAAAGGCACAGCGGCAATTGCGAAGGAAAACGTGGTGTTCGCCCTCGCGATCAAGATCGCGGTAATGATTTTGGGAATTACGGGAATTTATTCCAATATGTGGCTCGCGGTTTTTGCCGACACCGGCGTCGCATTCCTGTGTATATTAAATTCTGTGAGAATGTTGTTTAAAAAGATCAAGTAAGACAAAAGCGGTTTTCCACCGGCTTAAAAGCCTTTAGGAAAACCGCTTTTTTATCTTCCGATAAACATTTGCGTCCAGTAATGTCCGCCCGCAACGTAGCCGACTCCGATTTCGGTATATGATGAATTCAGAATATTTGCCCTGTGGCCCGAAGAATTCATCCACGCGTTCACAACCGCCTGCGGGGTAGACTGGCCCCGGGCTATATTTTCACCCGCGCTGCGGTATGTCAGGCCAAAGCTTTTCATCATTTCAAACGGCGATCCGTAGGTCGGGCTGTTGTGTGAAAAATATCCCTTGTCCTTCATGTCCTGTGACTTATACCGCGCAACGCGGCTCAGTTCCCAATTCTCCTTAAGCTGCGAAAGTCCGTTTTGTGTGCGTATATTGTTTACAAGCCGCACAACTTCGCTCTCATAACTAAGCGCTCCGCTATCAACATCCGGAATGTTTATTATCTGTCCCGGATAAATCATATTTGGATCTGCTATCTGCGGATTTGCGTCAATAATTTCGCTGAGACCGATCTGATACTTTACCGAAATCTTCCAAAGAGTATCGCCCTTTGACACCCTGTAGGCTCCGGCGGCAAACACGTCGGCCGGAATAATAAGCATTATCGCCGCAAGGACGGATGCAATAAATTTTTTCATTAATCTATCCTCCTGAAGTGTTCTCATCGTTATTATTTCTCGGAAAATAAATATAATACAACGCTTGAAACGAACATTTTATTATGGTAAAATGTTTCATGAGGTGTTATTATGAAAAGAGCCGCGATTTTTAAATACGCGGAAAGAAAGGCGGAGCTCTTCGGCTCCGCCATTAATTTTAAATTTATGAATATAAACATTTTTATTGGCCGTAATTCCGGGTCGGCCAACGCGCGGCGAATTCAAAAAATAAGTAAAAATTTTCGCTTTTTGTCGATTTCTAAAATTTGAAAGACTGTCATGCAGTGCAAATTTGACGAAATAAAAGATGTTAAACTGAATTTGCACGTTTTGCGTGATACCCGTTAAGATAAGATAAACAGTGTCCGATAACCATTTGGCCGATCGGCAGAAATTTTTAATTAATATTATTCTAAGCGTTTTTGATCTCGCTTACGAAATCCGCTAAGTTCGCGGGAACCTCGGGCTCGTAATACTTCCATCTGCATCCCATTGTTGTAACTCCGCCGCCTATAAGCAGCAGGAAGCAGCACATATATCCCGCGCAAACCAGACTCGCCTTGTCAAGCTTTCTACCCTTTAAGTAAGACATAACATCCTTAAAGGTCAGCTTAACATCATCCTTCTTAACAACGGGCGACGAGGCCTTGGCGCTCTTTCTGGCAGCGCTTACCGAAACAGCGTTGATCAGCAACGCAAAAGTCAGTGCATAGTTTACTCCGAGGCAAACCGCGCTTCCGCTTATTGCCATAACGATCATGACCGCGATTATCGCGAAAATGCCGAACAACATTTTTCTGTAGCTCTTTTTTAAGTAATCATCCGAAAACTCGACCTTCTTGTTGAGCACCGGGGCAAAGCTTGTCAGAACAAGAACAGACCACAGGCAGATTGCCGCTTGAGCGAAAATGTGATAAGCAATCTCAATATTCACATACTGAGCCGCCTTAACAACCGTCAGGACCGCGGCAAACATTGCCGTATAAAGCACATTGCACATTATCTTTGTCTTTGCGTGCCATCCGCCCGCAGTTGAACGGATTATTCCGTAAGCGGCAAAGAACACCAGTCCCTCGATCAGCATGTTATAAGCCAACGCCAGAGCCAGCAAAACAACCGCGCTCACCGCTTCCGAAATAACGGTCTCAAAGCCTATCGTGCACAGGTTCTCGTACTTTTTGTCAATAATTCCGTTTTTGCCGAAAAATCCTGCGACTTTGTTTGAAAATTTTGTCATAATTTAACACCTCCGTTTTTAACTATATAACGTATATTTTTCGGTGTCAACAAATTTTGGCAAACGACGTCTCACACGTGGTAAACAGCAATGCATCTATCAAAAAACCTCTCCCATACGGAAGAGGTCAATCGTTATTCACAGCAGTTTTTTAACACAATATCGGTCTCAAATACTCCTCCTTGATATGATTGATATATGCTGCTGCCATATTTTTCAAGCACCGAGTCAATGCTTTTCAGCCCGTAGCCGTGATTATCTTCATCGGATTTGCTTGTCTTGAGATCGGACACATCGACTTCGCCGGAAGAGTTTTTGACGCTCACAACCAAATCACCGCCCTTTTGAGTGACATATATCGAAACGAACTTTTCCTTTGTCTTTTCCGCCGCCTCAACCGCATTGTCCAAAAGGTTGCAGAAAAGCTTTGTAATGTCGGTATCATTCATTTTTATTTCACCGTTAACGCCGACAAATGATTTAAAGTCAACTCCCGAGGCCTTTGCCCTTTGACATTCTATGTTGACCGCCGTGTCAAACGTCTCATTGTTTGTGTAAATATAGCTGCTGAAATTTTTGTTTTCATCATTCAGCGCTTCAATATATTTTCGCGCCTCATCGGTTTTATCTTTTGAGATCAAGTCGGTTATAACTTTTAAATGCTTATTCATATCATGACGCATAATTCTGATCTGCTCATTGGACTCCTTAAGAATTCGGTAATTTGCCTCTCTTTCTTCTGTTATTTTATTGAGTGACTCAAATTCTATCTTTTTAGAATATCCATCAAAAAAATCAAATACCATAAAAATAATATACATTAAACACAAGATTGGTATCATCATAAATAATGGATTTATTATTTGGGCTTTTGTCATGATATTATCAATTAAATAAATTACACATACACAAAGCAACGGATATATCAATATCATTATAAAATATCTTTTAGGAATTGATTTTATTTTCTTTTTTGCAAGCAACGCTGTAAAACAAAGAAATCCAAATACAAGTAAATCGCTGATAAACATACCAACATAATGCGCAATCTCCTCTAAATGTACAATTCCATATTCACTTTCAAAAACAAAAGTAAAAACACATGAAATTAACATTTCACTAATCATAATAATTACACAATATATCCATGTAAAGAAAAGTGCATAAAGTGTTGATGTATCATAAATTAAATATAGCAATATAAAAAACTCAGCGCAGCTTATAATCATTGCCAAAAGGTTAGATATATTGATATAATCCAAAAAACAATCAAAAATAATAACAAATAAAATAAGTGTTGTATTAACTACATTTGAACGCATTCGCCTTTTTAAAAACAAGTGTCCAAAACACACAATTGTAAGAATTTCAATTATTGAACTCAATGTGCTTAATACCGTTTCTATCATAACAATATCTCCTTTTTATATTTCCTGCCGATCGGCACCTCATAATTGTTTGTTAATACGATATTCCCGCGTTTTATTGATTTAACATATTTTGTGTTAACAATATAACTTCGGTGACATCTTTTGAAAAGCTTATTGTCGAGCTTACTTTCAATATCATACATTGTGCATCGGCAAATATATGTGTCCCTATCGGTATAGACCTTAATATCATTATTGGCGGCCTCAATATAAACTATATACAGCGGATTAAATTTGACTTCGCCGCCTTTTGTATTAAGGCGCAAAAGGTTTGCGCCGGAAGTACCAAGGTTCATGCGCTCATCGGCCTCAATCAAAGCTTTCTCAACAGCCAGCTTCTTGACAAGCTTGTTGTCGCTCTTGAGGATATAATCAAATGTGTGGTGCTTATACCCGTCGATCGCGTATTGGGTAAAGGCTGTAAACAAAACTATCACGCATTTCGGATTGAGCTCGCACAGCCTGTCCGCCAAAGCAAGACCGTCATAATTATTCATTCTGATGTCCAGAAACGCCAAGTCATATTTATCCCCGCGTTCATACAGATCCTTTGACAAGGAAAATGTGTCAATGACATAATCTTTATTTTTGGGTATATAAGTGATTATCTCATCAATAAAAATCTTGTCGTCGTCACACACCGCGATATGCATAATGTCACCCTCTTTTGCCAAATTTGTCGATATTATATCATATTATGGAAAATTTTTCAATATTATAATTGACAAAAATTGATTTTTATTTCAAAATATTATTTGTTTATCAGTTTTCAAGCATAAGAAAACGGCGGAGCCCCCTGCGGCTCCGCCAAAATAAAGTGCGGTACATGGAAAGTCCGCGAAAAAACATTACCCTCACGGGCATAACCGGATATCGCCTTTAACTTCCGGCACAAAAACTTGGATGAAACAAAAACCGTCAGCTTATGGGTAAGCTGCAAAAAATGTCATAATCTGTCGCTTTCAATGACTAATATACAACGCAATTATAACAAAGTCAATAGATTTTGGCGGATAACACCTCATCCGTTGCGGACAACGTAGTGATTAGTGATTAGCGAATAGCGAATACGCGTAATTACCATTCGCGCAAACACAACGCATCTCCCACGCCCCCGACCGCGCTGCAGAAACCCCAGCTCTCCACTAAACAAACTTTTAGCAAGAGTTCCCAAAACATTCACCTGCATTTACTTAATTTTAAAAAAATTAAAACCTCAACCGATAAATTGAAGATTACAAGTTCCGGCAGCATTAGCTTAATTTTTATCAAAAATTAAAACCCCAACCGTGAGGTTGAGGTTTTGAATTGTTCCGGCAGCGTCCTATGTTCCCGGGCAGTTGCCCGCCAAGTATTTTCGGCGCTGAGAAGCTTAACTACTGTGTTCGGGATGGGAACAGGTGTGTCCTTCTCGCTATCGCAACCGGACTGTTCGCGTTTTTCGCGCAAACCGTGTTTTCTAATTGAATAGAGTTTGAGTAAGTAACTTTACTCACATATTCGTCGCAACTCCCTACACTTGCTCGCTTTTCCGTTGCCGGAAAAGTCTCGTCCGTTTCGGGGGTCACTCCTTCTTCCCAAAAAGTGCACTCCGTTGGCGCTTTTTGGGAGCCCTATAGACATCAGTGACCGTTACAGCTCTATTCGCTATTCGCTAATCACTAATCTCTACGTTGAGGTCAAGCCCTCGACCTATTAGTATCGGTCAGCTTAATATGTTGCCATACTTAC
>CANRGH010000018.1 GCA_947630135.1 uncultured Monoglobus sp. | reverse complement strand
TATACGCCGTATCGAGGGCTTGCCCAAGTAACAAAATGGGTAAAGCTTAAATTTGCTGCGATGAATTTGAAAAAATATGCAACCAGGCGATGGAAAGGCACCTCTGCTTCAATGAGCTCGGCATATATTTTGCAATTTTTCTCATTTCTATTTCAAAAGGCCCGCCAAGCTCTCGCTTGACCGGCCTTTTTCGACAGACTGGACGGGCGGCAGATTGCCGCCCGTGGCAACACCTCATCCGACTTTTTGCCCATTCGGGCAAAAACCCACCTTTAAGGAAGCTCTTGGTCAAAATCGCAAGCGATTTTGAAAGATAGCTTTGAACCCGCAAGCAAAGCTTGCTGATTATCCCCTCAAGGGGAAGGCTTTGTAGGGGCGGATATTATCCGCCCGCCCTATTCACTATTTACTAATCGCTAATCACTACCGTTCCCACATCCGGCCGGCGGCATGTGGGCATGCCGCCCTACACCGTGGATCCTATTCGCTGTTTTCTAATAGGGCCGCCGGGTGAGCCTGACTCCTACGACCATAGTATGCAAATATATAAACGCGGCGCCTTGCACGGCGCCGCGTTTCATTGGTATTGATTGGTGAGTTTTTATAGGCGGGTTATATGTTCAGTCTGCCGAGCATTGTGACAAACTCCGCGCGGGTTATGCTCGCCGCGGGAGCAAGTGTGCCGTCGGGATAGCCGTTGATCACTCCGGCTCCGCATGCCCACTGTATCGCGGGTACAGCATATTCGTTTATATCGCCCGCGTCGGTGAAGCTCAGAACATTCGTGTCCTCACCTACCGACACGTCAATGCCCTTATACTGCATGTATCTGTAGAGTATCGCGGCTGTTTGCTCGCGCGTAACGTTTTCGTCGGGTCTGAAGGTTTCGTCCTCAAAACCCGTAACTATTCCGTTTTCGGCCGCCCACGCAACATATGGCGCGTAATACTCATTCGCGTCAACGTCGCCGAACGAAGCTCCGTCGGACTGAGCATTCTCCATGCGTCCGACTATCGTCACGAGCATTCCGCGCGTCATGGTCATGTTGGGGCCGAACTCGGTTTCGCTTATTCCGTTCACAAGGCCCTTGTTGTATGCCGAATTTACCGCGTCATAGAACCAATCCGTAGGATTAACGTCGGTGAACGGCATTCCGCCTGCTGTCGGAGCGGCCGAAGCCTCGGGAGCCGCTGTTTCGGTCGGCTGCTGCGAGGGCGCCGGGGTCGAGCTCGTGCCCGAGGAGAACGTGCTGCCGCCTCCGCCACCGTAGCTGCCCGTGCCGCCGGTGTGGGACGGCGTCAGCGTGCTGAGCGTCAGCTTCTTCACCTCTTCTCCGTTTGCGTCAACATAGGTCTGCTTTTCATCGTTGTACGATACCGCGGTTCCGTCGGATGTTGTTTTCACGCCGCCGAATTTCGCGTAAATCGACGCGGCGGTTCCGCCCTCCGCGGTAAACGCGCTGCTGCTGTCCATGCTGATATTAATGGTCGAAGTCTCGGCCTCAAAGGGCTCAACTCCGTAGCTTTTGGCTGTGTCGCCTGTCGCCGAGGCGTTTATCGAGCTGTTGTTTGAGAGTCGGATAGTGCCGTATGCGCCCTGATCGTCATGATAGATCACAAGTCCCGTCGCGCGCTTTGTGCCCGACGTTGACGCCGAAGCGTCAAGACTTGAATAGTCTTTGATCTCAAGGTTATGCACGCCGCAGCCTATGCCCATGTGCTCGCCGCCTACCTCGCATACCGCTGTGACGTGAGCGGAGCCGTCGAGCGTGAGCTTTGTGGGTATATAGAGCGCAAGACCCATGCTGCCCGATACCGAATCTCCAGCGTAGGCGTTTACCGTGGTTCCCGAGATGCTCATATCTTTGTAGGATATAATTCCGCAGGAATATCCGTCATTGTTTTCATCGAACTTGCCGACAGACTCGTCATATACCGCGTTTCCGCTCCTTGCCGTAAGCATGCCGCTGCCTTTTATCTCAAGGCCTTCGGCCATGAGACCGTAGCTGTTGGTGTTTCTGACATTGCCGCATGTCACCGTAAGATTTCCGTCTATTACGAGAGTGTTGTCGCCCGAGCAATAGAGAGCCGCAGCTCCTTCTGTATATTGTTCCGGCTTGTCAAATCCAGAATACGCGCTGTAGATCATGGGACTCTCTCCCGCCGGAACATAAAGCGTCGTGCCGGGGCTTAAGTGCAGTCCGTCCGCGTAGTTCGTGACAAATTTGAAATCCGATGTGAGCGTCAGAGTTTTTCCGTCGCAGGCCGCGCCGGGCACCTCGATCGGGTTTCCGAGCTCTTCGGTCTCGTAGTCATATCCGTCATAGAGCTTGCTTGTCTCGCCGTCAAAGTAGAGCAGATGATCCGCGGGCTTGATCGCGTCGGTAAACTTAACGCTCTCAACAGGGGTGTCCGTACCGGGGATGACGTATGTAAAGCCGTCATATTCAACCTCGCCGTCATAATCGCCGCTCGAGCCGGTAACGGTAACGCCGTCCGAGCCGCTGACGCCCCAAACAGCCGAGCCTTGACCGGTCGCGGTGACAGACGAATTGTTCATCGCGGTGATCGTCGCCTTGCCGTCTTCAAAATTCCCTGTCTCGGCGTCGTAGATCCATGCGGTTATGCCCGGAGCGTCGTCATCATCGGGAGCGTCCGCGAAGTTGATCCTGTCAGCGTGAGCCGATATTACCGCGTTATCCTTGGTCGTGACATAGCCGGGGAATTCTTCATTGTTTCCGTAGATCACTATGCCGCCTTCCGCCTCGATAAATGATGTGCCCTCCGCTGTGATGTTTCCGCCGTTCATTATCATGATCGCTTTTGAGTTTTCGCAGCGGCTTGTGTCAAGATGAGAGCTGCCTTTCATCTCAATGCCCTCTGCCGCGACACCGCAGATCGGGGAATTATTCTCTCTGACCTCCGGAGCGACAGAGAAGGCGGATACGTTGACCGTGCCGTCAAAAATGAAATTTTTGTTCGACATCATTCCGTATGAGTAACCCGTGCCGGTTTTTTCATAGGCTGTAACATCTCCCGAGCCCTTTATCGTCATATCATCATATGAGAATATGCCCACAACATTAGTGGCGCTGTCGCCGAAGCCGTAAGCCGCGGCGAGCAAGCGTCCGTCAATTTCCAAGGTGTTGCCGCCTTCTCCGCCCAGCGCGAAAGTCATTTCGGACTCGGCAGTCGGAGACGCCGCTAAGGCGGCAGTCTTGCCTTCGGGCACCTTTACCGTAACGCCTTCGCCGATCCTGAGGGCGCCGCTGCTGCTTGACTCGAACACAACATTGTCAAGTGTGAGAACGCTGCCGTCCGCGCTCATTCCTTTGGGAATCTCCTCGGCGGAAAGTGCCTCGCCGTCCTTATTGTTTTTGCGAAATCCCGCCTCGGCGTCATAATATATGCTGTAATCGGCTATCAGTGCGGCTGTGAACTCCACCATGTAATCCACACTGCCGTCAGAGCGAATGTAACCCGCTTGATCCTTATCAAATGTAACGCTGTCATCCGCCTGACTGCCTTTCACGGTATAGCTTCCCACGGGCTCACCCTGCAGCTTTACGGCAGCACCCACTCCTAAAAATTTGACAGACGACCCGTCGTCGCCAACTATAATCGAAACGGGACCGCTCTCCGCCGACGAGCCGTGCTCACACAATCCGAATGCTTCCGTAGAAGCATAATTAAAAGATTCACAGTCGATTTTGCCGCCGTCAAAGGCGCTCAAAGATTTTTCGTTTTGTTTCAGCGCAAGCCCCGCGGAAAGGTCGCAGTAAGAATCTTCGGTGACGTATGCCTCAAAATTGCTCCCATCCGACGTGACATTGTTTGCAAGACAGCCGTATGTTATTACATTCTTTCCGCCGCCTTCGCCTTCAGCGTGCACATCCGCGCCGTCACCGGCAAAAACATTGTTGACATACATGCCTATGCTCACCCCGTTTTGGGGCTCCGTTTCCTCTTCCTGAGGCTTGAGCGAAACATATCCCGAATATGCTCGTACGGCTGTACCGCGTATGTTTATATTGTCGTCTGAGCTTATACCCGCCGAAATCACAGTCGGATCCGATGCGTCAATCATATCCCCGCCTGTCGCGTATATTTTTCCTTTTCCGGATATGGATAGTGTGCCGTCGCCGCCGAGAATGCCGCTGCTCTCCATACGTGCACTTCTGCTTGTCGCGGTAAATAAGCCGTCAATTTCAAGATTGCAGTCGCCGTTGTACACAAGAGCTGCGGAGTTCATATTATCCGGATCATCTCCGCTCATTACGCTTGCCGTTACGCCCTCCGGAACTACAAGCGTTGTGCCGGGGAACAGATATAATCCCGTTTCGCAGTTGGTTTCAAAGTGAAAATCATTCGTAAGCGTAAGGGTATCGCCCTCGCATATTGCGCCGGGGAAGTTTTCGAGCTTTTCGCCGTTATTTTTATATAACGCTCCTTCATCGGGCTTATACATAAGATAGTAGTCGGCTGCTTCTCCGCGTGTGATTTTTAAATAGTCTACGCTTGTATGGTAAGCGTACATGTACTTGTGCTCACGGGAATTGAAATACGTCACGATCGCGTTGCTGCCGTCCGTTTTGCGGCTTCCCATTACGGTAACGTTACCCGTCGGATCTTTGTACTGTGTTTTGCTGATTCCGACATCATATACGCGCCGCTGATGATAAGCGTCGTTGTTGCCTGCCGCGATTATTTCCGACGGCTCGGCGTTTTCGCTCTCGTCAACGACGAACTCCACACCTCCGTATTCTATGGTCGAGGCGTCCTCCTCGCCATAGTTGTTGTAATATTCCGATATGCCGTATCCGAATTCGCCGTTTCCGGCGCACGCGTAAATCGCGCTGCCGTTATCAACGGTTATTTTTCTCTTGCTTGTCCCCTCCATAATTTCGAGACCTATGGTGCGCATATCGTTGTCGGGATCTCCGTCATCGGGCGGCACGTTGCCGCCGTAGGCGTAAATTTCCGAGCCGTTTTTCGCCGATATACTGTCGGTCTGTACTCCATGTGAGAGCAGCGATGACTCGCCTCCCGCGCCAATCACAAGAGCACCGTTATCGGCGGATAAAACGCAGTTTGCGGATAAAATGTCGGGAGATTGATCATATATTACGATACCTGTGCACTGTTGAGCGTTTCTTGTCAAACACGTGCCTATAAGCGCCGCTTTATTTACACTTATCGAGCTGTAAACGTATATGCCGGCAGAAAACGTCGGCGCTTTTCCGCTTACCGCCGTGACAACTCCGCCTCCGCAAATACTCAGACTGTCCGCGATAATACCGTAGCTTGACTCCGCAGCGTGAAGATTGACAGCAGCCAGATTACCGCTGTTATTTGTGTTTATTGTCAAATTACCGCCGAAAATACTTGAGCTTTCGTTTTTCTGTGACACATTGATTATCAGTACGGACGAATTATCCGGAATGCTGATTTCGGCGTCGGACTGTAACCAAATATCCGTATCCGCCGACGTAATTAATGCCATGTCGCCCTCGGGAAATTTTATTGTGTCGGCATCGATCGTTATGCCGCCCAAATTTTCCGTCGATCCGGACTCCTCGTCCGTCTCACTGAATACCAGCTGATTATCGCCGAGATTCAGAACATTTACATCCGCGCTCTCAAGCATCGCCGCGAGCTCGTCCGCTGTTTTGTTTTCGGCGTCCGTCCAGTCAACGTCCTTAAACGCGCCCCAATCGGTATCGCCCCAGTCGATCGCGTCAATGCCGCCGGTATAGTTTTCTCCGGCTTCGACAGGATTTGTTATCGACGGACGAGTATTCTCGCCCTCCGGCGCGGCAAAAGCCACTTGCGTCACAAGCGACGCGATCATGGCAGCCGCTATAATTAATGACAGGACTTTTTTTAGCTGTTTCATAATTTTGCCTCCAATACGTTTTTATTTTAAATAATTTTTTTCATTATAATATTAACATATTGATAATTATGTTTCAATGACTTTTTAAGTCGCAAAACAAGCATTTTACGTAATTGTTGCGGCGGATGATATTTATTTTCGTTAATTAGTATATGTTTTGTATGATATTTTGACATTTATCGAAAATAAAAGGGCCGATAAAAATTTTAAAAACTCTTATGCCGTGCTTTAATTGCGGTGCGCAATGTATTTTTTGGAAAATATTTAAATTTATATTGACAGATGCGGGAATATGTGCTAATATAATTGGAGAAATAAGTTTTTCTTCAGGGCAGGGTGCAATTCCCTACCGGCGGTAAAGCCCGCGAGCCAATTTGGCATGATTCGGTGAAATTCCGAAGCCGACGGTCACAGTCCGGATGAGAGAAGGAAATTCCTTTGTAAAAACGCTCCGAAGGTTCGCCTGCGGAGTTTTTGTTTTTAATAAAGTTTCCGCCCTGAATTTAATTCGGGGCGTTTTTGATTGGAGTGATCTTATGGACGAAAAGTATATGCGCCGCGCTTTGGAACTGGCGGCGCGGGCGAGGGGACGGACCTCGCCCAATCCCATGGTCGGCTGCGTCATAGTGAAGGACGGCGAAATTATCGGCGAGGGGCTGCATGAGCGGTACGGCGGGCCCCACGCCGAGCGGAACGCGCTCGCGGCCTGCACGAAGCCTACATCTGGCGCCGATATGTACGTCACCTTGGAGCCCTGCTGCCACCACGGAAAGACTCCGCCCTGCGCCGATGCGGTGATCGAAAGCGGAGTCAAAAGAGTGATAATCGGCTGTCTTGACCCGAACCCGAAGGTGGGCGGCATGGGCGCCGAGAGGATACGCCGCGCCGGGATCGAGGTCAAAGTCGGAGTGCTTGAAAAGGAGTGCAGGGATCTGAACAAAATATTTATGCGCTACATCACAAGCGGCAGACCTTATGTTATGCTGAAATACGCCATGACCGCGGACGGGAAGATCGCGTCCGTTTCGGGAAAATCAAAATGGATAACCGGCGAAAAGGCGAGAGAGGACGCGCACAGGGACAGGAACGCGTACTCGGCGATCATGGTCGGCGTCGGGACTGTTCTGGCCGACGATCCGCGCCTCACATGCCGAGCAGACGGCGGCGCTGACCCGGTGCGGATCGTGTGCGACACAAATCTGCGCACTCCGATTGGGGCCGAGGTCGTCAGGTCCGCGGGGGAAACGCCGACGATAATCGCCACATGTCTCGCCGACAAGGAAAAACAGCGCCCGTATCTCGAGGCGGGCTGCGAAATAATTTTGACGCCGCCGAAAGACGGGCGGGTCGATCTTGATTATCTCATGGATGAGCTCGGAAGGCGGAAAATCGACAGCGTGATAGTCGAGGGCGGCGGAGAGCTCGCGTGGTCGGCGCTGAGCGCGGGAACGGTCGATTATGTCAAGTGCTACATCGCGCCCAAGATTTTCGGCGGCGCCGGCGCGAAGACTCCGGTCGGCGGACAAGGAGTTGATGAGCCGGGCGGAGCGTTTATGATAAAAAATACGAAAATCTCCCGCATCGGCGATGATTTTCTGATAGAGGGTGAGATAAAATGTTCACGGGAATAATCGAGGAAGTCGGGAAAATAAAGAGCGTCAGCCGCGGCAGGGCGTCCTCAAGGCTGACGATAAGCGGAAAGAAAATATTTGACGATTTGAAGATCGGCGACAGCGTGGCGGTCAGCGGCGTTTGCCTGACCGCTGACGAGATTGGCACCGATTGGTTCGCGGCCGACGTTATGCATGAGACGCTGAACCGCACGATACTGGGTTCGCTGGCTGTCGGAGACAGCGTCAACCTCGAGCGGGCGGTAAAGCTGGGCGGTAGGCTCGGCGGCCATATAGTCACCGGCCACATAGACGGCGCGGGCGTGATCGCCGATATTAAAAAGGACGACAACGCGGTGATCTTCAAAATCAAAGTCGGCGGCGGACTCGCTCGGCAGATCGCCGAAAAGGGGTCGGTTGCGATCGACGGAATAAGCCTGACAGTGGCCTTGGCCGCGGGCGACATGTTCACGGTCTCGGTTATCCCGCACACGGCCGCAAACACCGCGCTTATACATAAGAAGATCGGCAGCCGCGTCAATATTGAGACCGACTGCATAGCGAAGTATATTGATAAGCTGTTGAGCGCGCCGAAATCATTGGGCATGACCCGCGAATTTCTGGCGCGGCACGGATATTGATGAAGGAATGATAGGAGAATGTCTATGTTTGAGTATTCAAAAATCCCGGAGGCCCTGGAGGCGCTCCGACGGGGAGAAATAATTGTTGTCAGCGATGATGAGGACAGAGAAAACGAAGGTGACCTCATCTGCGCGGCGGAATTTGCGTCAACCGATGGGGTCAATTTTATGGCCTCACATGCAAAGGGATTGATATGTATGCCGATGGACGCGGCGACGGCGGCCCGGCTCGGCTTTCCGCAAATGGTGGAAAACAACACCGACAATCACGAGACGGCGTTCACCGTGTCGGTCGATTATATCGGGAACGGAACAGGAATATCGGCGGCCGAGCGCACGGCGACCGCGGTCAAGTGCGCGGAGGACGGTTCAAGGCCCGAGGATTTCCGCCGTCCCGGGCATATGTTCCCGCTGATCGCGCGGAAAAACGGAGTGCTTGAGCGGCGCGGCCACACCGAGGCGACGGTTGACCTGATGCGTCTGGCGGGACTTAAGCCCGTGGGACTGTGCTGCGAGATCATGCGCGACGACGGAACAATGATGCGCGGCGGCGAGCTGATCGAGTTCGCCCGAAGGTGGGGCCTGAAGTTTATAACGATCGCCGCCCTCGCGGATTACCGCAAGCAGTATGACGATCTTGTGGAGCGCGTGGCGGTGACAAGGCTGCCGACGAAATACGGCGATTTCACCGCCTGCGGATATGTGAACAAGCTGAACGGCGAGCACCATGTGGCGCTGGTCAAGGGCGAGATCGGCGACGGAAAAAATCTGCTCTGCCGCGTCCATTCCGAATGTCTGACAGGCGACGCGTTCGGCTCGCTGAGATGCGACTGCGGCAGGCAGCTCGCGGCGGCGATGACCGCGATCGAAAAAGAGGGCCGCGGCGTGCTGCTTTACATGCGCCAGGAGGGCAGAGGCATTGGCCTTATCAATAAGCTTCGCGCCTACGAGCTTCAGGACGGCGGCCTTGACACGCTTGAGGCCAACATTGCCCTCGGCTTTGAGGGCGACATGAGGGAGTATTACATCGGGGCGCAGATACTGCGCGACCTCGGGGCAAAAACGCTGAGGCTGCTCACGAATAATCCCGACAAGGTTTACCAGCTTTCGGGGTTCGGAATGGAGATCGCCGAGCGTCTGCCTATCCAGATCGAGCCGAATGAAAACGATTTGTTTTATCTGAAAACCAAAAAATCCAAAATGGGCCACATTTTGGATTTGTAGGGCTCCCGAAAAGCCACGGGTTACAATGCCTTCCCCTTGAGGGGAAGGTGGGTTTTTGCCCGAATGGGCAAAAAGTCGGATGAGGTGTTGTTTCGGGCGGGCGGATAATATCCGCCCCTACGGGTTTCGGAGATATGTCGGGATCGCCGTGAACGCACAAATTCCGCCAAACCTGTAGGAGCGGCAATCTGCCGCCCGCTCTATTCACTAATCACTATTCACTAATTACTAATCACTATGTTAGGAGGTTTTTAAAATGAAAATTTATGAAGGAAAAGTTGTAAACGAGCCGAGGATCAGGGTCGGGATCGTCGCGTCAAGGTTCAATGAGTTTATCGTATCAAAGCTTGTGAGCGGCGCGGATGACGCGCTGAGACGGCACAATGTCGCGGAGGACGATATAGAGCTTGCGTGGGTGCCGGGCGCTTTTGAGATTCCGCTGATCGCGTCAAAAATGGCGGAAAGCGGAAAATATGATGCGGTCATCTGCCTCGGCGCGGTCATCCGCGGAGCCACCTCGCACTATGACTATGTTTGCAATGAGGTGTCAAAGGGTATAGCCGCCGAGTCGCTCAAAAGCGGAGTGCCGATCATGTTCGGCATACTCACGACCAACAATATCGAGCAGGCCGTGGAGCGCGCCGGAACCAAAGCCGGCAACAAGGGCTATGACTGCGCACTCGGCGCGATCGAAATGGTGAACCTGATAAGAGAAATGAAATAAAGTAATATGAAATAATTATTTGACTGATTATTCAATGATCGGGAACCCGTTGTCGTAAAGAGCCTCATTGCACTCGAGCAGCGAGAGACCGTTTGACATGGCGTGGATGATCACCGCGTCGGACGGGGTTCTCGAATACAGCATTCCGCAGTTTGATACGGCGAGCAGGCGCTGCGTCTCGTCAAGGCTCAGTCCCATTCCGAAGGCGAGGCACAGCAGCTTGTTTCGGGACGGGTTCCTTTCGCCGTTAAATATTTTATACGCGTAAATATTGTTAAGACCGGCTTTTTTGATTATCTCGGATTTTTCAAGATTTTTTTCTATCAGAAGATAGTTGAGGTAATCGCGGGTGGTCAGAGCCTTAAGCTCGCCTTTATAATCATCCAGAAATTTGTTTATATCTTTGTTTGATTTAAGAAGCTCAAGCAGCTCGCCGGTTGTTTTTGGCATAACGATCCCTCCCGAATTTGACTTTATTATACATTTTGTGTTATATTATGTCAAGAGGTGCATCAATATGTCGGTTACTTATCAAAAACTTGACAATAATCTTTTTGCGGGCTGTTATGAGGTGGAAAAACTCAGCGAGACGACCGCGCTTGTCAGGGACGAGCGAACCGGGCGGTTTTATGTCAAAAAGACTGTTCCGCTTGAGCAGCTTGATGTTTATGAAAGACTTTCAGCGATCGAGTCTGAGTCCAAAGCGGTTGTGTTTTGCGTTCACAGATTTGAAAACAACGCGGTGATCATAGAGGAATTTATAAACGGAATGACGATAGAACGCCTTGTAAAGCTCGGCGGGACAGTGAAGTGGGAGGACATGAAAATCATGCTTATGCCTCTGCTTGAGCTCCTTAAGGAAATGCATGACTGCAATATAATCCACCGCGACATATCGTCCGCGAATGTTATGATCGATGAGAACAATCGGCTAAAGCTGATCGATTTTGGAATATCCCGCAGCGTCAGGCTTGGGCGCGGCGCGGATACCGAGATCCTCGGCACGGCGGGTTACGCGCCGCCCGAGCAGTTCGGGTTCAGGCAGACGGACGCCAGAAGTGATATATACTCACTGGGCGTGCTTATGAATTATATGTTGACCGGAGCCATGCCTGACGAAAAGCTCGCGGGAGGCGAGGCGGGAAGAATAATAAAAAAATGCCTGAGCATCAAAATGGATGACAGGTATCAGGATGTCGGCGCTCTGATGGCTGATATTTACGGAGCGGATCACGCGGCGTTAAAGCGTAGAAAGCGGATAAGCAAATACATCGTGGGCTTCAGAAGCGGAAACGCGATTCACGCGGTTATATGCATGTCGTATTATCTGTTTTTCGCGGTGGGCATATGGACCTCGTTTGAAAAGATAGCGTCCGGGCCCGGGCTTTACGTTGTATTGACAGAGATCGCGTCAACCGTGACTTTGTTTATCGTTCCGTTTGTGATCATGGCGTTTTACAAAAGCTGGGCAAAGCTTTTTAAATTCGTGCGCATGGGATTTAAGGAGTGGACTTTGCTCGCGGCGATAGCGACGATCGCCGGAATAACGCTGAACGGAATAAGCACGGAAATAATAAAATTTATACTGCGGGTATAACAAGTATTGGCAAAAACACTGTATAATATTTTAAAAATACATACAGTGTTTTTTTATTTAAAATAACGGGAGTGATAGTTTATGAATGAAGCAACAAAAAAATGTAAACATTGTCAGGCCGAAATCGACGCAAAAGCAAAAATATGTCCCGTGTGCCGCAAAAAACAGGGTATAGGATGCCTTGTGCCGATACTTATCGCAATAGGCGTTCTCGCGGTGATCATAGCGATAGGAGCCGCCTCGACGGGCGGAGATACGGAGCCGCCGATAAGTTCCGTGCCAAATCAATCGGCCGCGCAAGACGCCCAAACGTCAAACAGCGGACAGCCGACAGCTAAAGCCGCGGATGATATTCCGACGGAATATAGATCCGCGCTGAATAGAGCAAAAACTTACAGTGATATGATGCATATGTCCAAACAGGGAATATATGATCAGCTAATATCGGAATACGGAGATAAGTTTTCCGTTGATGCGGCTCAATATGCAGTGGATAATTTACAGGCTGACTATAACGCGAACGCGCTTGAGAAAGCCAAGACTTATCAGAAAATGATGAATATGTCGCCGGAGGCTATAAGAGATCAGCTTACCTCGGAATACGGCGAAAAGTTTACGCAGTCCGAGGCTGACTACGCTGTTTCGCATTTGCAATAGCTGTCTCGGCCGTAGGGATCATTCAAAAAACGAAGTTTTTCCGCATGCTCAAAAAAGAGTTATGAAGCATCGCTTCATAGCTCTTTTTCGAGTGCTATGCGGTTTTGTTTATTTTGATCGTTTTATATTTTTCCTTGGTGGCGTTGCCGCCGCGTATGTGTCTTTCGTTTTTATTTTCAAGCAGAACAGAGCCCACCTCGGCGGCCAGCGCAGGGTTTATCCTTTTCAGGCGCTGAGTGACGTCTTTGTGGACGGTGGACTTTGATATTCCGAATTTTTTCGCCGCTTCGCGAACCGTGCACTTGCTGTCGGCTATGTACTCGCCGAGCGCGACGGTCCGTTCCTCTATGTAGGTTTTCAAGTTGTTCGCCTCCCAAAACATTGTTGATAAAGCATATGATGTATATTTCTTAAATATTACAATATATATTAAAATCGGGCTGTCGGAAAACAATGTTAAAAATAGTTTAAAAATCATAAAAAACGCTTTACAAGCGAGCAGAAAACGGGTATAATAATTAATTAAGGAAAATAATCGGAGGATGGTGATTTTTATGCCTATGGACACGGTTAAAAAACTTGTGGGCGCCGAGGACGCGGCTTATGAGGCCGAAAACAAGGCCAAGGCCGCTGCCGAGGCTTCCGTGGCCGCCGCGAAGGAAGAGGCGGAGCGCATTGTCGAAAAGGCGAAGGAAGACGCCGCGCAGATGCTGAAGGACGCCAAGGTGCGGGCCGACGGGGCCGCGGGAAAGCTTAAAAGCGAGTATGACGCGCGTCTTAAAAAGCAGGCCGATAAGCTCGGCGGCGAGGTCAAAGGCGCGAAAGACAAGGTAATCAAGATAATAATGGATGAACTGATTTAGGGGGTGAGTATATGGCAAAGCTTCCTATGAAGCAGGTCCGCATATACGGACTAAAAAGCCACAGAAAAGCCATTCTGGAGGCGCTGCAAAGGTTCGGTGTGCTTGAGCCGATAAGCAAAGACCTGAGCGAGCTCGGCTTCAGCAAGACCGACACCGCGAAATCAGCGGCCACATTCGCCAAAGCGGCGGAGACCATAAACGGCGCGGTTGACGTGCTGGAGCGGTACGCTCCGGAGAAAAAGCCGCTGCTGTCGATGCTCGGCGGAAAGAAAATGCTGAGCGTCAGCCAGTATTACAACACGGTAGACAACGCGGGCAGGGCGCTTGACATAGCCAGAGAGATCAATGAGCTGTCAAAAAACAACTATGAGCTCGAGGCCGACATAGCAAAGTGCGAGAGCGCGATAACGTCGCTTGAGCCGTGGTCGGGTCTTGACATACCCATGGATTTCAAGGGCACCAAAAAGACCCGCGCGCTTATCGGGACTTTTCCCGAGGAAAAGACGGTCGCCGATATTTTGAGCGGAATTAACGAGGCTCTCGCGGGCGAGGGCAAGGCGGACGATCCGCTTTACGCTGTTGATGTGAACGTGCTGCGCGCCGAGACGAGCTTCACAAACGCGTGCGTATTCTGCCGCAGGGAAAAGAGCGGCGAGATCGAGACATGCCTCAGAAACATGGGCTTTGCGAGGCCCGCGTATGTGACGGGCAGGCCGCCGCTTGAGGAAGCGGAGAAGCTCAAAAAACAGATCAAGGACGACCGCGCCCTTATCGAAAAGAACTCAAAGCGTATCGAGACGCAGACAAAGCACAGGGATCTTCTCAAGTTCATGGTTGACTATTACAACATGAGAATTGAGAAATACGAGACGCTGGGCGACACCAATCAGAGGGAAAAATTCTTCGTGATCTACGGCTATGTGCCCGAAAAATACTGCGCGCGCCTTGAGGATGAGCTGACGCGAAAGTATGACGCGGCGGTCGAGATCGGCGAGCCGGGCAAAGAGGATGAGCCGCCTGTGCTGCTCCACAACAATCCGTTTTCGGAGCCCGTGGAGTCGGTGCTTGAGACATACAGCATGCCCGGAAAATTTGAGATAGACCCGACGTTTATCATGTCGCTGTTTTACTATTTCCTGTTCGGCATGATGCTGTCCGACGCGGGCTACGGCCTTTTGATGATAGTCGGCTGCGCGTTTTTGGTGCTCAGGTTCCGCGATATGGCGCCCGGCACAAGAAAGGCGCTTAAAATGTTCTTCTGGTGCGGCATTTCAACGTTTATCTGGGGAATTCTGTTCGGAGGATTTTTCGGAGACGCGATACCGGTCATCTCAAGAACGTTCTTCGGCCATGAGGTCGCCTTCCCGGCGCTCTGGTTCGAGCCGATCAAGGACCCGATGCGGATGCTTATATTCGCGTTTCTTGTGGGAATTATTCATCTGTTCACCGGCCTCGGAATAAAGTTTTATCAAATGGTCAAGGACGGCGATGTTAAAGGCGCGGTTTATGACGTTATATTCTGGTATTTGCTGGTGGGCGGCGGAATTGTGTATCTGCTGTCTATGCAGATGTTCGTGGATATGGCGGGGCTTTCGTTCAAGCTTTCGCCGGCTGCGGGAACCGCCGCGGCGATATGCGCGGGCATAGGCGCGCTGGGAATAATTTTGTTCGCGGGAAGATCGTCAAGGAACCCCGCGAAGCGCGTCGCCAAAGGCCTTTACGAGTTGTACGGCGTAACGAGCTATTTAAGCGACATTCTGTCTTATTCAAGACTGCTCGCGCTGGGTCTCGCGACCGGAGTTATCGCGCAGGTGTTTAACCAGATGGGAAGCATGTTCGGCGGCGGCCCGATCGGAGCGATATGCTTCATATTGGTGTTCGTGATCGGCCATGCCCTCAATATGGCGATCAACCTTTTGGGCGCTTACGTCCACACAAACAGACTTCAGTTTGTGGAATTCTTCGGTAAATTTTATGAAGGCGGCGGCAGGAAGTTTTCACCCTTCACCGCCAATACAAAATATTATAAATTCAAGGAGGAAAATTAGATGGAAAACTTAGGAATTGTATTCGCTTTGGCGGGCGCGGCGCTTGCCGCTCTCATGGCAGGAATAGGCTCCGCGATCGGCGTCGGCATGGCCGGCGAGGCCGCGGCCGGAGTTGTGACCGAGGACCCCAATAAGTTCGGTAAGGTTCTTATTCTTCAGCTTCTCCCCGGCACACAGGGTATTTACGGACTGCTCATCGCGTTTATCACATTGTCGCAGATAGGTATTCTCGGCGGAAACGCCGACACGGCTATGTCCACGGCCAAGGGCCTGCTTTACTTAGCCGCGTGTCTGCCCATGGCGTTTGTCGGACTCTGGTCGGCGATCAGACAGGCGAGAGCCGCCGTTTCGGGTATTCAGCTCGTTTCAAAGCGCCCCGATCAAATGGGTAAGTCGATGATATTCGCGGCCATGGTTGAGACATACGCAATTCTGGCGCTGCTTATCTCGATCCTTTCGATCACGGGTATCGGAAGCCTCGCGATGTAAGAGGCGCCCTCCGGCGGTTTGATCTTGCCGATCGAAAAAGCCGGGGCGGCGGGCGGATAATATCCGCCCCTACGGTACGACGGACTTCGCGGCAAACGGTGATATTGCGCGGATGAACGGATTTCGTAGGGGGAGATGCGCCCGCGGCGCCCTTAACAGAGATGGAAAAAGGAGTTTGATATTATGCAAAACCAAGTTGGCGGACTCAGCGTCATTTTGGATCAGATAGAAAAAGAGTCAAAGGCCGTTATCGCCGAGACGGAGTCAAAGGCGAAGAAAGAGACCGACAAGATTTTGGCCGCGGCCAAGGCCGAGGCGGACAAAATAACCGCCGAGGCAAAGGCCGCCGCGGACAAGGCTTACGGCGACGCTTTGGAGCGTGACAAAAACGCTATGGAGCACAGCCTGACCCAGAGTCTGCTGGCCGAAAAGCAGAGACTGCTGGACGGAGTCATATCCGAGTCGGTCAAGTCTATCGGCGGGATCGACGGTTATTATGACTTTTTGAAGGATCTGGCCCGCAGATACCTCGGAGACGGAGCGGGCAGGCTTTTGATGTCCGAAAACGATATAAAAAATATGCCGGACGACTTTAAGGAGTTTGTTAAGTCCGAGTTCCCGAAGCTTGAGGCGGAGGCTTCAAGCCGCGTTGAGTCGGGCTTTATCGCGGTGTATGACGACATTGACATAGAGGAAAACTGCACGCTGGCCGAGTTGGCGGACGCCAATATGGACAGCATCAAGGAAAAGGTGCAGAATATACTTTTTAAATAATCGGGAGGTGATTTTGTGGCTGAGCAATACACATACGCGGTGTCGAGAATTCACGCCAGAGAGCTTGATCTGCTTTCCGCCTCGGATATCGAGCAGATTTTGGGAAGCGCCGACTACCGCGAGGCCATGCGCTATCTTGCCGGCAAGGGCTACGGAAACGGAGAGGAATATTCCGATTACGAGCTGATGATCAAAGACGAGACCGACAAGATGTGGGCGCTGATAACCGAGCTCATTCCCGATAAGGAGCCGTTTGAGACGCTGCTGCGGCAGACCGACTTCCACAACCTCAAGGCCGCAATCAAGGCGGTGTATACCTCGGAAAATACCGAGGGCTGCTTTGAGGACGGAGGAAGCGTGGAGCCCGAGGTCATTCTCGAGGCGGTGAAGCTTAAAAATTACGGCGATCTGCCCGAGTTTCTGGCAGGCGCCGCGGAGTCGGCGGCCGAGATATTCTTAAAGACCGGCGACGGGCAGGAATGTGACATCGCGGTCGACAAGGCCTGCCTTGAGACGATCATGAAGGAGGGAGAAGCCTCCGGCGTTAAGGTAATTCGCGATTACGCCGAGCTTCTGACGGCGCTCAGCGACATAAAGATCGCGGTCAGGGCGGCCCTCACCGGAAAGACAAAGGGCTTTGCGGAACGCGCGCTGGCCGAGTGCCGCACGCTTGACGTCTCAAGCCTTGCGGACGCGGCGTCAAAGAACGCCGACGAGGTCTTTAAATATCTGGAGCACACCGATTACCGCGAGGCGGCGGAGGCGATAGCGACCTCAATGTCCGAGTTTGAGAAATGGGCGGATAACAGGATCATGGAGCTTATCCGCGGCCAGAAGGCAAATCCGTTCACGATCGCTCCGATCTTCGCCTATATTCTGGCGAAGCGGAACGAGACAAGGGCGGTGCGCATAGCTCTCTCGGGCAAAAAGAATGACCTTGACATGGGGCTTATCAGAGAAAGGATTCGTGATTTGTATGTATAGCATTGCGGTTATGGGCGACAGGGACAGCGTGGCCGGGTTCGGCGCGCTCGGACTTGAGACCCGTTTTACAGACGAGCCCCAGGAGACAAGGAAAACCTTCAGACAGCTCGCGTCAAGCGGCAGATACGCGGTGATCTATATCACCGAAAAGGCAGCCGCGATGATCAGCGACGAGATCGAAAAATATAACGAGGCCATGCTGCCGGCCGTGATTTTAATTCCCGGCGTTTCGGGAAACACCGGAATGGGAATTGCGGGCGTTAAGAAATCGGTTGAAAAAGCTGTCGGCTCGGATATAATATTTAACGATTAGTAAAAAATCAAGATTTTTAGGATGTGATAAATATGGCGAAAGGAATAATTAAAAAGGTCGCCGGCCCGCTGGTTATCGCCGAGGGAATGCGCGAGTGCAATATGTACGACGTTGTCCGCGTCGGCGAGCAGCACCTGATCGGTGAGATAATCGAGATGCACGGCGACAGAGCCTCGGTCCAGGTTTACGAGGAGACCTCGGGACTCGGCCCCGGCACTCCCGTTGAGACCACCGGAATGCCGCTCAGCGTTGAGCTCGGCCCCGGACTTATCGGAAGTATTTTTGACGGAATACAAAGACCTCTTGATGATATAATGAAGATCGCGGGCAACAATCTGCGCCGCGGCGTTGAGGTTCCTTCCCTCAAGCGGGACAAGAAATGGGACTTTGAGGCGTCGGCCAAGGTCGGCGACAAGGTAACGGGCGGCGACGTGCTCGGAACCGTGCGCGAGACCGAGGTCGTTACGCAGAAGATAATGGTGCCCCCGGGAATTGAGGGCGCGGTGAAGTCGATAAAATCGGGCGGCTTTAAGGTTGACGAGACCGTCGCGGTGATAGAGACCGCCGACGGCGACAAAGAGGTCACTCTTATGCAGAAGTGGCCGGTGCGCCGCGGCAGACCGTATGCGGAAAAGCTTCCGCCCGCGATGCCGCTGGTTACGGGACAGAGAGTTATCGACACCATGTTCCCCATTGCCAAGGGCGGCGTGGCGGCGGTTCCCGGCCCGTTCGGAAGCGGAAAGACGGTCGTTCAGCATCAGCTCGCAAAGTGGGCCGACGCTGACATAGTCGTTTATATCGGCTGCGGCGAGCGCGGCAACGAGATGACCGACGTTCTGAACGAGTTCCCCGAGCTTGTTGACCCGAAAACAGGAAAGTCGCTTATGGAAAGAACGGTGCTTATCGCCAACACCTCGGATATGCCGGTTGCGGCGCGCGAGGCCTCGATATATACCGGAATAACGATCGCGGAGTATTTCCGCGACATGGGCTATTCGGTGGCGCTTATGGCCGACTCCACATCCCGCTGGGCCGAGGCCCTGCGCGAGATGTCGGGCCGTCTTGAGGAAATGCCCGGCGAGGAAGGCTATCCCGCATATCTGGGCAGCCGTCTCGCGCAGTTCTACGAGCGCGCGGGACGCGTGATAACGATTGGCAGCGAGGGCAGCGAAGGCGCGCTCTCGGTTATCGGAGCCGTTTCGCCTCCCGGCGGAGACATATCAGAGCCGGTTTCTCAGGCGACCTTGAGAATAGTTAAGGTGTTCTGGGGCCTTGACGCGAATTTGGCGTATAAGAGACACTTCCCGGCGATCAACTGGCTCACGAGCTACTCGCTTTACCTTGACACGATGGAAAGCTGGTTCAACGAGAACGTGCAGCCCGACTGGATGAAATTGAGGAACGAGATCATGCACCTGCTCCAGGAGGAGTCGGAGCTTGACGAGATCGTTAAGATGGTCGGCATGGACGCGCTGTCGCCCACCGACAGAATTAAGCTTGAGGCGGCGCGCAGCGTCCGCGAGGACTTCCTGCACCAGAACGCCTTCCACGAGATCGACACGTTCTCGCCGCTTGAAAAGCAGTACTATATGATGCGGCTGATGATCGACTATTACAAGAACTGCACCGAGGCGCTCAATGTCGGCGCCGACGTTGAGGCGCTGGTGGCGATGCCCGTGCGCGAGCAGATTGGCCGTTTTAAGTACTATAACGAGAACAATATCACGGGCGAATATGAAAAAGTCCGCGATGAGATCAAGAGCGAGATAAACCAAATTCTTTCCGAAAGGGAGGCGGACTGATATGCCTAAAGAATACAGAACGATTGAAGAAGTGGCCGGCCCTCTGATGTTGGTCAGAAACGTCGAGAACGTTAACTATAACGACCTTGGCGAGATCATTCTCGCGAACGGCGAAAAGCGCCGCTGCAAGGTGCTTGAGATAGACGGCAGCAACGCGCTTGTTCAGCTTTTTGAGCCCTCGACGGGCATTAATATATCGACAAGCAAGGTGCGTTTCTTGGGCAGAAGCATGGAGCTCGGCGTGTCTGGGGATATGCTCGGCCGCGTGTTTGACGGCCTCGGCCGCCCGATAGACGACGGCCCCGAGATACTGCCCGAAAAGCGCCTTGACGTTGACGGACTGCCGATGAACCCGGCGGCCAGAAGCTATCCCGAGGAGTTTATCGAGACGGGAATTTCCGCGATCGACGGGCTTAACACGCTTGTCCGCGGCCAGAAGCTGCCGATATTCTCGGCCAGCGGTCTGCCCCATGCGAACTTAGCCGCGCAGATCGCGAGACAGGCGGGCGTCCGCGGCACCAACGAGCAGTTCGCCGTTGTGTTCGCCGCTATGGGCATCACGTTTGAGGAGTCGAACTTCTTTGTTGAAAGCTTTAAGGAGACCGGAGCGATCGACAGAACGGTTATGTTTGTGAATTTGGCCAATGACCCGGCTGTCGAGCGTATCGCCACGCCGAGAATGGCGCTGACCGCGGCGGAATATCTGGCGTTTGAAAAGGATATGCACGTTCTGGTTATCCTGACCGACATCACCAACTATGCCGACGCGCTGCGCGAGGTTTCAGCGGCCCGCAAAGAGGTTCCCGGACGACGCGGCTATCCCGGATATATGTATACCGACCTCGCGAACCTTTACGAGAGAGCGGGCAGACAGCACGGCAAGAAGGGATCGATCACGATGATCCCCATTCTCACCATGCCCGAGGACGACAAGACCCACCCGATACCCGACCTCACCGGATATATCACCGAGGGTCAGATAATTCTCTCACGCGAGCTTTACAGAAAGAACATCATGCCGCCGATCGACGTGCTTCCGTCGCTTTCGCGTCTTAAAGACAAGGGCATCGGCGACGGCAAGACCAGAGCCGATCACGCCGACACGATGAACCAGCTTTTCGCGGCCTACGCCCGCGGAAAGGACGCCAAGGAGCTTATGGTTATCCTCGGCGAGGCGGCGCTCACCGATATTGATAAGAAATACGCGCGCTTTGCCGATGAGTTCGAGAAGCGCTACGTCTCGCAGGGCTATCAGACCCGCCGCGACATTGAGGAAACGCTCAAGATCGGATGGGAGCTTTTGGGAATTTTACCCAGAGGCGAGCTGAAGCGCATCAAGGACGAGTACCTTGATAAATATTATAAGGAAGCGTAATATAGGCTCCCCTTGGGGGGGAGCTGTCAGCGAAGCTGACTGAGAGGGGAAATACTCGCCACATTGTAGGGGCGGATATTATCCGCCCGTTCCCGCCACATTGTAGGGGCGGATATTATCCGCCCGCATAAAAAGGAAGTGATAACCAATGGCAATGACGCAAGTCAACCCGACCAGAATGGAGCTCACGCGGCAGAAGTCCAAGCTTGTTACCGCGATCCGCGGCCACAAGCTGCTTAAAGACAAGCGTGATGAGCTTATGCGCCGTTTTTTGGACCTGGTAAGATTAAATAAACAGCTCCGCGAGGAGGTCGAGGAGGGAATAAGGGCCGCGAACCGCCGCTTTGTGCTGGCGGCGGCCGTTATGAACGACCCCGCTTTAAAGACCGCGCTGCTCGCGCCGAAGCAGAGCGTTTCGGTGTCGGTCGCCGCGAAAAACGTTATGAGCGTTGACATTCCGGTTATGGACTATAAGACCGGCTCGCCGGGCGAGGGGGATATATTTTCCTACGGCTTCGCCTTTACCTCGGGCGATCTGGACGACGCGGTGCGCTCGCTGAACGACATTTTTCCGAAGCTTCTGAAGCTCGCGGAATGCGAGAAGTCGTGCCGCCTTATGGCCGACGAGATCGAGAAAACGCGCCGCAGGGTCAACGCCCTTGAGCACGTTATGATCCCGGAATATCAAAGGCAGATCAAATAT
Organism: uncultured Monoglobus sp.; assembly: GCA_947630135.1. Taxonomy (GTDB): domain Bacteria; phylum Bacillota; class Clostridia; order Monoglobales; family Monoglobaceae; genus Monoglobus. The sequence goes on along the minus strand of CANRGH010000018.1, from coordinate 24,873 downwards.
ATCACAATGAAGCTTGACGAGAACGAGCGCTCGACACAGATACGCCTCATGAAGGTCAAGGACATGATGATAAAGGAAAACATAGAGCAGAAACGAGCAAAAATGGCGTAAAACTACACCCCATGTAAAGCGGGCGGATAATATCCGTCCCTGCGGCGCGGTGAAATCTGTAGGGGCGGCAATCTGCCGCCCGCAAAGACAACCGTTGAACGGGTGTGATTTTCATTCACGGAGAACAAAATATGAATAACGCAGATTTACGATATCTAAATCTTCTTCACATGCGATACGGAAACATCAGAAAGGCGTCTGAGGCTATCATTAACCTCAGCGCCTTGCTGAATTTGCCGAAGGGCACGGAGCATTTTCTGAGCGACATTCACGGCGAGTACGAGTCGTTCACGCATATCCTCAAAAACGGCTCGGGTGTTATAAAGTCAAAGATCGACATGGTCTTTGAGAACACGCTGCCCGAGAGCGAGCGAAAGTCTCTGGCCACGCTCATTTATTATCCCGAGGAAAAGCTTGAGCTTGTGAAGGAGTCAATAAAAAAGAAGTCCGAGCTTAAGGAGTGGTACATGCTGACGCTGCACCGCCTTATCGAGGTGTGCAAGGCGAGCGCGTCAAAATACACCCGCTCGGAGGTGCGCAAGGCCCTTCCCGAGGGCTTTGACTACATAATTGACGAGCTTCTGCACACGCAGGATTACGAGATAGACAAAAACGAGTATTACAAGCAAATCGTCTCCACGATAATCGAGATCGGCAGAGCTGACGCTTTTATCATCGCCATGGCGGAGCTTATCCAGCGCCTCGCGATCGCGCGTCTGCACATAATCGGCGATATTTACGACCGCGGCCCGGGCGCCCCGATCATTATGGACACGCTGATGCGGCACCACAGCGTCGATATCCAGTGGGGTAACCATGACATCGAGTGGATCGGCGCCTCGATCGGCAGCCGCGCCTGCATCGCCAACGTCATACGCCTGTGCTCGAGATACGACAACATGAATACGATCGAGGGCGACTACGGCATAAGCATACGCCCGCTCGCGGTATTCGCCATGGAAACCTACGCGAGTGACGACTGTGAGGTTTTCATCCCCCGTCATCTTGAGGTCACAGAGTACAGCAAGCATGACGAAAAGCTTATCTCAAAAATACATAAGGCGATAACGATAATTCAGTTCAAGCTCGAGGGGCAGATAATCAAGCGCCACCCGGAATACGGCATGGACGGGAGACTGCTGCTCGATAAGATCGACTATAAACGCGGCACGATCAAGATAGGCGGAGAAACGTATGAGCTGATTGACAAAAATTTCCCCACGATAAACCCGAAAAATCCTTACAAGCTTTCGGAGGCGGAGGAGGAGGTCATGGACAGGCTGCGCGCCGCGTTCATAAGCAGCGAGCGGCTCAAAAAGCACATGCGGTTCATGACTGACCGCGGCTCTCTGTATAATTGCTATAACTCCAACCTGATGTTCCACGGCTGCATACCTATGACCGAGGACGGCGAGTTTGAAAAGGTCAACCTTTTCGGAACTCCGCTGTCGGGCAAGGCCTTGTTCGACGAGATCGACTTCCGCGTCCGCTGCGGGGTCAAGACCAAGGACGGCACAAAGGAGCGTACCGCGGCCGAGGATCTGATGTGGTACCTCTGGTGCGGCGCGAAGTCGCCCCTGTTCGGCAAGGACAGGATCGCCACGTTTGAAAACTATTTCATCGCCGACAAGGAGCTGTCAAAAGAGAACAAAAATCCGTATTACAGGCTCGCGGCAAAGCGCGAGACCGCTGTTATGATCCTGAAGGAATTCGGCTTAAAGCCGGCCGACTCGCACATAATCAACGGCCATGTCCCGGTCGAGATACGAAAGGGCCAGAGCCCGATCAGAGCGGGCGGCAAGCTGTTTGTGATTGACGGCGGCCTGTCAAAGGGCTATCAGCCCAAAACCGGTATCGCGGGCTACACGCTGCTCTATAACTCCCACGGCCTTATTCTGGTTTCGCACGAGCCGTTTGAGTCAAAAGAGAAAGCGGTTCGCGACGAGATCGACATTCACTCAAAGACCGTGGTGCTTGAGCGCGCGGGCAAGCGCAAAATGGTCGCCGACACCGACAGCGGCGCCGACATAAAGGCGCGGATCGAGGATCTGAAAATTCTGCTCGCCGCATACCGCGACGGAACTCTTAAGCCTAAATCGTAAAAAATTGTTGACTGTGTGTCGAATTCGGAGTATAATATTATCAGAAATTTTTACAAAATCGGAGGAATGAAAAATGAGTTTAGTAATAAAGCCCGTAAGCGGGCCGGATTTCGTTAAATACGGAAGAGTGGTCGACGGATACGACTGGAGCGAGCTTTTAAGCACGCTTGAAGGCTGCTCGCCAAAGCCCGACGACGTTGTTTATGTTCCGTCCTGCCCCGAGCTTGAGGAGCTCGGAGCGAAAAAATACCTGTCCGACAATGTGTACGGCGGAATGCCGGTACAGATCGGCTACTGCAACGGCACAAACACCAAGCTTAACTGCCTTGAATATCACAAGGACAGCGAGATCGACATAGCGGCAGATGATGTTGTTCTGCTCGTCGGCAGTCAGCAGGACGCCGCGGGCGGCTCGTATGATACGTCAAAGGTCGAGGCCTTCCTGTGCCCCAAGGGCACTGCCGTTGAGCTCTACGCCACAACTATGCATTACGCGCCGTGCAGCGCAAAGCTCGGCGAGGGCTTCAGGGTCGTGATCGTGCTGCCGAAGGGAACGAATTACGACAAGCCCGAGATAGAGATCACCAATGATGAGGACAAGCGACTGTTCGCGAGCAACAAGTGGCTAATCGCGCATCCCGACGCGCCCGAGGCAAAGCAGGGAGCGGTTGTTGCCATAACAGGCGAGAACACCGACATAGCCGAGCTGATCGGATAAAGGAGGGTTTGCTGTGAGATGCGCTAACTGCGGAGGAGAATTGGTCAACGGAAAGTGCATGGTCTGCGGCGAAGGCGACGCGATGAACAAGCACGACGAGTATTTGCGCGCCGACCGCGTTCCGAACGTTGAAAGGCCGTTCAGTCGCCCCGTTTCTGTGGGCGCTTGGGTCGGACGACAGTTTATTTCGTGGATCCCGATCGTTGGCAGCCTTGTTTATCTTATAATGCTGATCGTCTGGGCGTGCAGCGACAGGTTCGAGCGGACTTCCAAAAACTGGGCTATCGCCTCGATAATCGTCGCGGCGATCAAGGTTGTTGTCGGCATTGCGCTCTTGTGCGGACTGATCGCGCTGATAAGCTGGGCGATCACAAATCCCGAGCTCCAAAATGAACTGAACAATTTTAATTATTACTTATATCAATAATTTGTAAGAAATTTTTAACAAACAGGTCTTGATACAAGGCCTGTTTGCGTATATAATAATAAGCGCATTATTTTTTTGGAGGTACACAAAGTTGAACTTTTTGGAAATCTTTAAGTCGGTCATCCTTGGCATTGTCGAGGGCATAACCGAGTGGCTGCCGATAAGCTCCACCGGACATATGATCCTCGTCAACGAGCTTATAAACAATACGGGCTTCACGGCCTCGGACCTGTATTTGTATGTTATACAGCTTGGCGCGATACTTGCGGTAGTAACGCTCTATTTTCGCAAGCTTAACCCGTTCGCCCCGAGCAAGACCAAACAGGAGAAAGTCGACACCTGGCAGATGTGGCTCAAGGTGCTGATCGCCTGCCTGCCCGCTGCGGTCATAGGCCTTTTGCTTGACCCGATCATGGAGCGGTTTGAAAACTGGGAGGTCGTTTCGGCGACTCTGATCATCTACGGCATAGCGTTTATCATTCTTGAGAACCATCCGAAAACCCCGGTCGTCCACGACATGAAGGGAATGACCTGCAAGACGGCGCTGCTCATCGGAATGTTTCAGGTGCTTTCGATAATCCCCGGCACCTCGCGCTCGGGCTCGACAATATTGGGCGCGATGCTCGTCGGCTGCTCGAGGGAGATCGCCGCGGAGTTCTCGTTCTTTCTGGCAATTCCCGTCATGTTCGGCGTGAGCCTTTTGAAGATATTGAAATACGGACTTGTTATGAGCGGCGGCGAGGCGGCTGTGCTGCTTATCGGCATGGCGGTCGCGTACATAGTCTCGATGCTGGCGATAAAGTTCCTCGTGAATTTCGTCAAGAGCCACGACTTCAAAGCCTTCGGCTGGTACAGAATTATTCTCGGACTGGTCGTTATTGCATACTTTTTAATATTTTGATCGCGCATAATCTTAAAATTTGGTATTGCAAATCGGCTTTTGTTGTTATATAATATAAAAAGAAAAATTTGCCCGCGTGGGCATAACATAAATTGGAGGTATAAAAATGGCAAAAGAAAAAGTAGTATTGGCGTATTCGGGCGGACTTGACACCTCGATCATCATTCCGTGGCTCAAAGAGAATTATGACTATGACGTGATCGCGGTATGCGGCAACGTGGGTCAGGGCAAAGAGACCGAGGGCCTTGAGGAGAGAGCCAAGAGATCGGGCGCTCTCAAGCTCTATATCGAGGATCTGAGAGACGAGTACGTTGAAGACTTTATATTCCCCACACTCAAGGCGGGGGCCGTTTACGAGGGCAAGTATCTGCTGGGCACATCCCACGCGCGCCCGATCATCGCGAGACGGCTGGTTGAGATTGCTAAGAAGGAAGGCGCGGTCGCGATCTGCCACGGCGCCACGGGCAAGGGCAACGATCAGGTTCGCTTTGAGCTGACTATCAAAGCGCTGGCGCCCGAGCTTAAGATAATCGCGCCCTGGAGAATTTGGGACATTAAATCGAGAGAGGACGCGGTCGACTATGCCGAGGCTCACAATATCGAGATCCCCGTTACCAAGAAGGATCTGTATTCAAGAGACAGGAACATCTGGCACATCAGCCACGAGGGCATGGACCTTGAGGACCCGGCGAACGAGCCGCAGCTTGACAATCTGCTCAAGCTCAGCGTTTCGCCCGAGAAGGCTCCTGACGAGCCCACATACATCACTATCGGATTTAAGAAGGGCGTTCCCGTGTCGCTCGACGGCAAGAAGATGAAGGCGCGCGAGTTGGTTGAAAAGCTCAATGAGCTTGGCGGAAAGAACGGCATAGGCATCGCCGACATTGTTGAGGACAGACTGGTCGGCATGAAGTCAAGAGGCGTTTATGAGACTCCCGGCGGCACAATTCTTTACGCCGCGCTTCAGGAGCTTGAGTATCTCTGCCTTGACCGCGACACCCAGGCCTTCAAGCGTCAGGCCGCGATCAAGTTCTCGGAGCTTGTGTATGACGGCAAGTGGTACACGCCACTGCGCGAGGCTCTGTCCGCTATGGTCGACTCAATGGAGGAGACCGTGACAGGCGAGGTCCGCATGAAGCTCTATAAGGGTTCCGTCACTCCCGCGGGCGCGAAGTCGCCTTACTCGCTCTATAACGAGGACATCGCGAGTTTCGGCGACAGCCATGAGCTTTACAGCCACAAGGACAGCGAGGGCTTCATAAACCTGTTCGGACTGCCGCTCAAGGTGAGGGCCCTGATGAAGAAAAAAGAGGATAAATAGACAAGTATATCGGAAAGAGGACAGATAATGGCAAAATTATGGGGAGGCCGCTTTTCAAAATCCACCGACGCGCTGGTTGACGATTTCAACTCGTCGATCAGGTTCGATTCGCGCATGTACGCGCAGGACATTCGCGGCAGTCAGGCCCATGCCGAGATGCTGGGCAGGCAGGGGATCATAAGCAAAGAGGACTCCGAGCTGATAGTAAAGACACTCGGCGAGATCAAAAAAGACATCGACGACGGCAAGGTCGAGTTCACGATCGATGCCGAGGACATACATATGAACATTGAGACGATCCTGATCGAGCGTATCGGCGACGTCGGCAAACGGCTCCACACGGGCCGCAGCCGCAACGATCAGGTCGCGCTTGACACGCGAATGTACGTCCGCGACGAGCTTGACGAGATAAAAAAGGACGTTGACTCCCTCAAGGCGACTCTGCTTGATCTCGCGGAGCGGCACCTTGACACGATCATGCCGGGCTACACCCACCTTCAGAAGGCACAGCCCGTGACGCTGGCGCATCACCTCATGGCGTATTACGAGATGTTCCGCCGCGACGCGTCGAGGCTTGACGACTGTCGCAGGAGGCTAAACGTGATGCCGCTCGGCAGCGGCGCGCTCGCCGGAACCACCTATCCGCTCGACCGCGAGTTCGTGGCGGACAAGCTCGGATTTGACAGCGTGAGCATGAACAGTCTCGACGGCGTATCCGACCGTGATTTTGCGCTCGAGCTGGCGTTTGACCTTTCGGTGATCATGACGCATCTCAGCCGTTTCTCCGAGGAGATAATTCTTTGGAGCTCGCACGAGTTCGGGTTCATTGACCTTGACGACGCTTACAGCACAGGCTCAAGCATAATGCCGCAGAAGAAAAATCCCGATGTTGCGGAGCTTGCCAGAGGCAAGACCGGTCGGGTTTACGGCGATCTTATGGGCCTGCTCACTGTGATGAAGGGAATTCCGCTCGCGTATAACAAGGACATGCAGGAGGATAAGGAGCAGCTTTTTGACGCGATCGACACGGTCAAAATGTGCCTGCACGTTTTTGAGAAAATGATCGCCACCATGACGGTGCGCAAAGATCGTATGCTCGAGGGCGCGAAGGGCGGCTTCACAAACGCGACCGATGTGGCGGACTATCTTGTGAAAAAGGGTTTGCCGTTCCGCGACGCGCACGGCGTAGTTGGCAGAATGGTCGCCTACTGCATTGAGAAAAACACCGTGATCGATGCGCTTTCGCCCGAAGAGTTTAGGAGCTTTTCCGAGCTGTTCGGCGAGGATATATACGACGCGATCTCTCTTGAGACCTGCGTGAACCAGAGGAAGCTTATCGGCGGCCCCGCGTCGGCCACCGTTAAGGCGCTTATAGAAAAATATAAAAATTAATTATAAAGGAGATTGATCAAAATGAAACTTTTTATCGACACAGCCATAGTTGACGAGATCAAAGAGGTCAACGACATGGGCGTTATCTGCGGCGTTACGACAAATCCGTCGCTTATCGCGAAGTCGGGCAGAAAATTTGAGGACGTTGTGAAAGAGATCACTCAGATCGTTGACGGCCCCATCAGCGCCGAGGTTACCGCGAAAGACCCCGACACGATGGTTGAGCAGGCGATCCCCCTCACCAAGATCCACAAGAACATCATCATTAAAATTCCCTTTAACAAAGAGGGCCTGATGGCTTGCAAGAAGATGACGGCGCTCGGCATCAAGACAAACGTTACGCTGATATTCTCGGCGGCGCAGGCGCTGCTGGCCGCGAAGGCGGGCGCTACATATGTCAGCCCCTTCCTCGGCAGACTTGACGACGTTGGCACAAACGGCATGAACCTCATTGAGGAGATCGTGGAGGTATTCGCGAACGATCCCGATATCCACACCGAGATCATCGCCGCTTCGTGCAGAAACCCGATCCATGTTATCGACGCCGCGAGAGTCGGCTGCGACATCGCCACGGTTCCCTACGCCGTTATCATGCAGATGCTCAATCACCCGCTGACCGACATAGGCATAGCCAGATTTGACGCCGACTGGGCCACCGTTCCCAAAGACTAAAAAATTCAAGGGCTCCTGCAGGAGCCCTTTTTAGTTTACAAAAAATTCAAAAAAATTTTGAAAAAAGGTATTGACAAATTTTAGCGGCGGTGCTATTATTAAACAGGATTAGCACTCGGATTGGGTGAGTGCTAATAAATTTAAAAGACGAGGTGGTTTTTATGGCTGACCTTGACGAACGGAAGAAGCTTATTCTTCGGGCAATCGTTGAGGATTACATCAAGAATGCCGAGCCTGTCGGCTCAAGAACCATTGCCAAAAAGACCGGGCTCAATCTGAGCGCCGCCACGATCCGCAACGAGATGGGCGACCTTGAAGAGATGGGAATGCTTATTCAGCCCCACACATCGGCGGGGCGGATACCGTCGAATGCGGGCCTGAGATTTTATGTTGACAATCTGATGGACAGGTACCAGATGACGGCGATCGAGATAGGGCGGCTCAAAAGGGCGCTTATCGGCAGGTTCAAAGAGCTTGACAACATTGTGCGCGAGGCGTCGTCGGCCTTTTCGGCAGTGACCAATATGCCGACGTTCGCGATAACTCCGATAAGCCGATTGAGCGGCTCAAAGAGCGTGAAGCTCGCCAACATTGACGGGCGCAACATCATGGTTATCGTGTCGAACTCGGCCGGCATCATCAAGAACAAGCTTTTGAGGCTGAGAAAGACGGTGACCGATCAAGAGGTCGAGCGGATGAACCGCATCATCAGCGAGCATATCTCGGGCATAGGCATGGGCGGCTACGCCAATCTTGACAGTCTGATCGGGGCCCTCGGGGCGGTCGGCGAGAATACCGAGATCTTCGCCTCGGTGCTTGAGCTGATACACGAGGCCGAGCGCGAGATCGACAGCAAACAGGTCTTTGTTGAGGGCGCGGCGAATATTCTCAGGTTCCCGGAGTATAATGATGTGGAAAAGATTAAAAATATCCTTGAATTCTTTGACGACAAAAACGTGCTCAGCGAGGCGATCGACGCTATCGACATTTCGCCCGAGGGCGAGGGAGTGAGCATTTACATAGGCGACGAGCTCCCGCTGCCCCAGCTTAAGGAAAACAGCATTATCGTTTCGCGTTACAGCGTCGGGAATGACCTGGTCGGAATTGTGGGCGTTATCGGCCCGCAGCGCATGGATTACGCCAAGGTGATGTCGGGAATAAAATATTTGTCCGACACCTTAAGCGCCGTGCTTAACGACCGCTTGGGACCCGGCAGGGAAACAGAGGAAGAAGGAGATGGTTAAATTTGAAGGCAAAAGATAAAAATAAGGACAAGGAGAAAGCAAAAGAAGTGGAAGTGAGCGAGGAAATTAAGGAAGAGGCCGCTGCGGCCGAAGCGAAGGCCGAGAGCGGCGAAAAACAGGAAAAGAAAGAAAAAAGCGAGAAGCCCGAGAAAAAGGAGAGCGGCGAGGAAAAGCTTGCCGCGATGCTTGAGGAGGCGAAGGATAAATTCCTGCGTAAGGCGGCGGAGTTTGACAACTTCAAAAAGCGCACCGCGCGGGAGAAGACCGAGAACTTCACGCTGGGCCTTTGCGGAGCGGTCGAGAAGCTGCTTCCGGTTCTCGACAATCTTGACAGGGCGATCGGGGCCGCCGAGGGAAACGACGATAAGGACGCGCTGCTTGAGGGAATTAAGATGGTGCGGAGCCAGTTTGTCGAGGCGCTCGGCGCGCTGAATGTAAGCGAGATCGAGGCGGTCGGCAAGGAGTTTGATCCCGATCTGCACAACGCTGTTATGACCGGTGAGAGCGACGAGCCGAGCAACACGATAACCGACGAGTTCGCCAAAGGCTATATCTATAAGTCGGGCGACAGCGAGCGTGTGATCCGCCATTCCATGGTTAAGGTAGCAACGTAGGTACTAGGGAATAGGGACTAGGTACTAGGAGCGGGCGGATAATATCCGCCCATACGAGGTTGGTATAATTCGTAGGGGACGGCTGTGGCCGGAGCCGCGAAGCGGGTTCGTTTGGATAAAGTGTTCCGTTTGCAATGGCAAACGAGGCCACAGATAATTGAAGTTTGGCAAAATTAGCCCTCGACGTCCCGTCTGCCTCGCCCTCCTTTAGGAGGGAGAGGTGGCTGCGGCCGGAGCCGCGCAGCGGGTTCTAGGTACTATCGTATTTCGATTGCACATATAAATGAGGCCACAAATCATTAACGTGAACAGACATGGCCGAAGGCGATGGAGAGGGAGCCAAATCTCCCGATTAATCTGAAAATTATAAAAAGCGACAACTATTCGCTATTTACTAATCACTAATCACTATGTTTGGAGGTAATATTATGAGCAAAATAATTGGTATTGATTTAGGAACAACAAATTCATGCGTGGCGGTAATGGAGGGCGGAGAGCCCACTGTTATCCCCAATCCCGAAGGCGCAAGAACGACTCCGTCGGTTGTCGCCTTCACCAAGGACGGCGAGCGTCTTGTGGGTCAGGTCGCCAAGAGACAGGCGATCACCAACCCCGACAAGACGATCAGCTCGATTAAGAGAGACATGGGAACCGACCGCAAGGTCTCGATCGACGGCAAGCAGTACACGCCGCAGGAAATCTCGGCCATGATCCTTCAGAAGCTCAAGAGCGACGCCGAGGCGTATCTCGGTGAGCCCGTAACGCAGGCGGTCATCACCGTCCCGGCGTATTTCAGCGACTCGCAGAGACAGGCCACCAAGGACGCGGGCAAGATCGCGGGCCTTGACGTTAAAAGAATTATAAACGAGCCCACGGCGGCCTCGCTGGCCTACGGCCTCGCCAAGGACGTTGACCAGAAGATTATGGTATACGACCTCGGCGGCGGCACGTTCGACGTTTCGATCCTTGAGATCGGCGACGGCGTTTTTGAGGTTCTCGCCACAAGCGGAAACAACCGTCTGGGCGGCGACGATTTCGACGAGAAGGTATTAAACTACCTCGCCGAGGAGTTTAAAAAGGAAAACGGGATTGACCTCAGAGAGGACAAAATGGCGCTCCAGAGGCTCAAGGAAGCAGCAGAGAAGGCGAAGATCGAGCTGTCGGGCATGACAAGCACAAACGTTAACCTGCCCTTCATCACGGCCGACGCGACAGGTCCGAAGCATCTTGACATCACGCTGACAAGAGCGAAGTTCGACGAGCTTACGGCCGACTTGGTTGAAAAGACCATGGGCCCCTCAAGAGACGCGATGCGGGACGCGGGACTCACCGCGAGCCAGATCGACAAGGTTCTGCTGGTCGGCGGTTCGTCGCGTATACCCGCCGTTCAGGACGCGGTTAAGCGCCTGACCGGAAAAGAGCCCCACAAGGGCATCAATCCCGACGAGTGCGTCGCGATCGGCGCGGCTGTTCAGGCCGGCGTTCTCACGGGCGACGTTGAGGACCTGGTTCTGCTTGACGTTACACCGCTGTCGCTCGGTATCGAGACCATGGGCGGCGTGTTCACCAAGCTTATTGAGAGGAACACCACGATCCCCACAAACAAGAGTCAGATATTCAGCACGGCAGCCGACGGCCAGACCAGCGTTGAGGTTCACGTTCTGCAGGGCGAGCGCGAGATGGCGGCATACAACAAGACGCTCGGCAGATTTAACTTAAACAACATTCCGCCCGCGCCCAGAGGCGTTCCGCAGATCGAGGTAAGCTTTGACATCGACGCGAACGGAATTGTTAACGTAAAGGCGAAGGACCTCGGCACCGGCAAGGAGCAGGCGATCACTATCACCGCCAGCACCAACCTTTCCGATGCGGATATCGAAAAGGCCGTCAAGGAGGCCGAGCAGTACGCCGAGCAGGACAAGAAGGCGAAGGAAGAGGTTGACGTGCGCAACCAGGCCGACAGCATGGTTTATCAGACCGAGAAAACGCTCGGCGAGCTTGGCGACAAGATCAGCGAGAGCGAAAAGAGCGCCATTCAGGCCGAGGTCGATAAGCTCAAGGAAATGCTCAAGGCAACGCCTCTTGACGTTGCGGGCGTGAAGGCCCAGACCGAGGCTGTTTCGCAGAAGTTCTACGCGGCCAGCGAGCAGCTTTATAAGGAAGCGGCGGCTCAGGCGCAGGCGCAGCAACAGGCCCAGGGCGGCCCCGAGCAAAACGCACAGCCAAATAACGACGACAACGTTGTTGACGCCGACTATACCGAAGCGGATTAATAAAAATTCCCGCGCGGCATGCAAAAAATGTAGGAGCGGATATCATCCGCCCGCGGGACGTCGAGGGCGCCGTCCCCTACGAACGCAAAGTGCAAAAAATGTAGGGGCGGATATTATCCGCCCGCGGGACTTATGTTCCAAAGTGGAGGAAACAAATGGCAGAAAAAAGAGATTATTACGAGGTGCTCGGGGTTGATAAAAACGCCTCGGCCGATGAGATAAAAAAGGCTTATCGAAAGCTGGCGAAAAAATATCACCCCGACCTCAACCCCGACGACAAGGTGGGCGCGGAGGCAAAATTCAAAGAGGCCAGCGAGGCATATGAGGTCCTGAGCGACGCCGATAAAAAAGCGCGATACGACCAGTTCGGCCACGCGGGCGTTGATCCGAACGCTGCCGCTGGCTACGGCGGCGGAGGTTTTGGCGGCTTCGGAGGCTTCGGCGGATTTGAGGACTTTGATCTGGGCGACTTGTTCGGCGGTATCTTCGGCGGCGGTTCGTCGCGGCGGAACCCCAACGCGCCCCAGCGCGGCAGAGACGTTCACATGAATATCGACCTGACCTTTGAGGAGGCCTGCTTCGGCGCTCAAAAGGAAGTTACCGTCAGCCACCTTGAAAGCTGTTCCGCCTGCCACGGCAGCGGAGCGGCGCCCGGTTCGCACCCGACGAGGTGCACGGCCTGCGGCGGAACGGGCCAGGTAAAGAGCGTCCAGCGGACGCCGTTCGGCAGCATGCAGTCGGTCCGCACCTGCGAGGTGTGCCGGGGCAAGGGCACGATCATCAGCGAGCCGTGCAAGACCTGCCGCGGCGAGGGCAGCCTGCGCCAAAGCAAGAAGATAAACGTCAACGTCCCGGGCGGAATTGACGGGGGCCAGACCCTCAACGTCCGCGGCGAGGGCGACATAGGCAAGAACGGCGGCCCGTCGGGCGATTTGCTGATCACGGTCCGCGTCAAGCCCCATAAAATTTTCGTCCGTCAGGGCAGCGATATTTTGTGCGATTATCCGATCACCTTTGTCCAGGCGACATTGGGCGGCGAGGTCAGCGTGCCCACGATAGACGGAAACGTTACTTACAACATACCCGAGGGAACCCAGCCCGGAACCGTGTTCAGACTCAAAAACAAGGGCGCGGTCAAGCTGAACGGCTCGTCAAGGGGCGATCAGTATGTCAAGGTCCAGGTCGAGATACCCAAGGGCCTGACCGAAAATCAAAAAGACCTTTTGCGCCGGTTTGACGACAACGTTGACCCGTCAAAATACAAGCGCAAAAAGACCTTCGGCGAGAAATTCAAAGAATTTTTTGAATAAAATTCAAAGGACGGCGCTCGCCGTCCTTTTTGTTATGTAACACCGTCGGCGATATTTTTTACAAAAATTTAAAATTTTGCTTGTGTTTTTTGGATAAATGTGTTATATTAAATATGCTACGTATTTTAATATTTTGTATTTTGGGGTTTGCGCTTATGAAAAAAGCGCACGCTTTGGTTATCTAACTTTGAAATACAAAATATAGATAAGTTCGTGGCAGCATAGAATCAAGGCTGCGTTTTTTATGCGCGGTCGTGATTTTGCGGCCGCGTATTTTTATATAAAATATGTTTTGGAGGACAAGATATGAAAAAAGTTGGTAGAAAAGTATTATTGTGTATTGCGCTTATAACAGGTATTTTGTGTGTTGCAGCATGTATAATTATATATTTTTATCCAACGATTGAGTTGTCGGGTTGTTATTCACAGCCCGGAGGAATTGTGCCCGGTCATCGATTTTGTTTTCAGATAAATAAAAACGGTACGATTGACTATTATATTGATTGCAGTGAAGATATAGTTAATCATGACGCAGATGAGTTAAAATCGGCGTATTATGCCACTAAGAGATTAAATCTTAGTGAAAGAATATGCTTTCAATTCAAGGTTATGTAGATTTCTATCTACAACAGGATTATTATTTAATACAGGAATAGAGGAGATCGGTATGAATAAAAGCGTACTTGGATGGAAATGGTTTAGCTTTATAACTAAGGTAAAAATACCTATAATAGTATTAGTTTTTGTAGTATTATCAATAGTATTAACTATGCAAGTGTTTACTAACTTTGCTATTGATACCTTATTTTTAGATATGTTTTGTATATATATACTTGTAGTTAGCATATTAATATGGCATGGTTTTAAACATAAAAAGAAGTATGCAATATATTTATATATTATCGTATACGTTTCGATGATAGCGATGAACATATATTTTAAACTAAGTTTAATTAATTTTTTTGCGAGTATTGTAATTCTTTTTTTAGAAATTTGGTATTTTGCTAAACGTATAAAGTATTTTATATAGAAGATAAATGAAAGATTGAGTAATATGTATAAGTAGTTCTGCGCTATTGTCTTGACATGAGCATGCATAAGCGTGAACGAATAGGATATAGGCAAATAAAGGGGAGTAACGAAAAGTGGCAAGAAAGATCGTTAAAATTATTGCGGTTATCTATGTGGTGGCTGTTCTTATTCATCTGGTTTTACATAGCATTTCATATCATGAGGAAAACAATTATTCGGAAATACAGAGCATACAGTATTCGAAATGTGTCGAAATCTCTATGGATAAAAAATTTGTGTCGGCTGATGATGTAAAACAAATTGAAAATAAAATAAGACATATAAATTTCTATTATTCGAAAGAATCCGCATTACAGGAATCACCCACCTCCATATTGACAATAAATTATAAGGATGGTAAGAAAAAAAAGATTAATATTGCAGGCAATTGTGTTTTGATTGGAATGTTTAACAGTAATGGTGAATTTCAAACCGATAAGTCCGAAATTTATTATGTATCATTGTTGGATATATGGTTGTTGGAGAAATGTATTTTTGGATAACAATCGCTAGGGTGAGGTAACGGTTACATTGTATTTATATGTAGGTTAATATCAATAAATATAGAGGCAGAGCTGCTTGCTCTGCCTCTATGGTGATTTGCGCACTTTGGTCGTCGGGGACGGTTGCGGCCGGAGCCGCGCAGCGGGTCCGTGGCACAATCGTATCCCGTTTTCAAGGATAAACGAGGGCACAAATCATTAATGGGAGACTGTATGCGCCCTCGACGTCCCGGTTTCCACCCCGATGGAGCTGTCTGTAAAAATTTCACTTGACAAGACAATAAAAATACTATATAATAAAAATACGAAAGGGGACCGCCTAAGCGATCCCCAATCGCACAAAGGGTAACTGTTTAAACAGTCAGCCAAAATTTAATATGAAGTCATATGACCGTCTATTTATTCTGACTTAGAGACGGTCATATTGCTTTTGTGCTCACTATCATGAAAAATATCACAACAGAGACGATTATTTTAAAAATCGCGCGCAGCATTGCAATCCCCCCTTTCGTTAAACTCGTGAGGAGAACTCACGGCATGATCAGGAGGTCACCTCCTCTCTATTAAAGAAATAGGAGATGGCTAACCGCTCAAAATTCCCTTTTGTGCAAAATTAATTATACCATAATTCAACAAAAATTTCAAGTAACATTTGTATAACAATCAGGCTCCCCTTCCTTTAGGAAGGGGAGACCACGTTGGTTCGCCTCCCTTTCCGTCGCCTTCGGCCATGTCCGCTCACGTTAATGATTTGTGGCCTCATTTATATGTGCAATCGAAATACGATAGTGCCTCGAACCCGCTGCGCGGCTCCGGCCGCAGCCACCTCTCCCTCCACGGAGGGCGAGGCAGAACGGGCGGATAATATCCGCCACTACGGGGTGATGAAACTCTCCAAGGGGCGAGGCGGCGGCAGAAAACAGGCTGTGTCGTCTTTGCGGCGGTTTTTTTTATTTTGCGGTGGTTTTTTGGGAAAAGTGCCGCGGTTTGTGTTTTCGGGGGCGTTTTTTTCAAAACGGATTGACAAACAATTGAGCTTGAATTATAATAGAAACTAAAGAAATTATTGCATTTGAGGTAGAGTCTATGGAAAACGAAATTTTTACCGTGAGCCTTGAAAAAGTTATCCGCGAGATGAAGCTGGATAAGCTTTATTACCCCGAAAAGGATATTATGATCGAGACCGCGGACGTTAACCGTCCGGGCCTTCAGATCACGGGCTTTTTTGATTATTTTGACCCGAGCCGAATTCAGATCTTCGGCATGGTTGAGAACACATACCTCGCGGGTCTGTCCGCCGAGGTGAGATACAACAGTCTTAAGCGTCTGTTTGAGAAAAATGTTTCGGCGATAATCCTGACCAGAAACGGAAACGCCTCGGCCGAGATGCTGAAGCTCGCGGAGGAGTTTGAGACGCCCGTTCTGAGAACGGCGCAGCCCACGTCTTATTTCACGAGCACGCTTAACGCCTATCTTAGCGTTGAGCTCGCGCCAAGGATCACCCGGCACGGCGTTCTGGTCGAGATATACGGCCAGGGCGTGCTTATCCTCGGCGAGAGCGGCGTCGGCAAGAGCGAGACCGCGGTTGAGCTGATTAAGCGCGGCCACAGACTGGTGGCGGACGACGCGGTTGAGATCAAAAAGGTTTCGTCAAAGACGCTGATCGGCGTCGCGCCCGATATTATCAGGCATTTTATCGAGATACGCGGCATAGGTATTGTTGACGTTAAGAATATATTCGGTATGGGCGCGGTCAAGGACTCCGAGAATATAGACATGATCATCCATCTTGAGACCTGGGACAGCAACAAGCAGTATGACCGTCTGGGTTTGGTTGACGAGTACACCAATATTTTGGGGCTTGACATTCCGTCGCTGACAATTCCGGTGCGCCCCGGCAGAAATCTGGCCGTCATCTTCGAGGTCGCGGCCATGAACAACCGCCAGAAGCGCATGGGTTACAACGCGGCCGAGGAGCTCAACCGCCGCATAACCGAGCAGATGAACCAGTTTGAATAGATCGGGGTGAAAGCGAATTATGAGTATTACGATAAAGGTGGACGCGCACACCCACACATGCTGCAGCGCCCACGCCTTCGGCACAATTTGGGAAAACATGCGGGTCGCGGCGGAGAAAAGGCTTGAGCTTGTGTGCATGACCAACCACACGCCGCCCATGCCCGATTCGCCTCACATCTGGCACTTCACGACAATGCTCGAGCTGCCCGACTATGTTGAGGGGGTGCGGCTGCTCAAGGGCTGCGAGTCGAACGTTTTGAACAGGCGCGGCGAGATCAGCCCCGACATCGAGCATCTTGAAAACGCGCAGGTCGTGGTGGCCTCGATCCACCAGCCCTGCTATAACGACAGGGCGCTTGCGGATCACACCGAGACATGGCTGGGTGTGATCGAAAATCCTTATGTTAACATTCTCGGTCACAGCGGCGATCCGCGCTGCCCCTATGACATCGAGACAGTCGTGCGGGCCGCGAGGGATAAGGGCAAGTGCATCGAGATCAACAATCATTCCTACTCGGTGCGCAGCAAGAGCGCGGAAAACTGCCGCAGGATCGCGGAAAAATGCAAAGAGCTCAGCTGCGGGATCGTTGTCAGCTCCGACGCGCACACCCCGTGGGATGTCGGAAACATTTCAAGCGCGCTTGAAATGCTTGAGGATATAGATTTTCCCGAGGAGCTTATTATGAACACGACCGCGGAGAAGTTTATCGACTTTCTGCGGAGATCCGGAAAGAAAATATAAGGTGCGGAACATGGAGGACAACTATGATTAACACAGCATTAGCATTGGCGAAGGGAATTGTGGGCGAGGCGAACGCGAGGATCAACGAGCCCATGAGCGCGCACACAACGTTCAGGATCGGCGGCCCCGCGGATATTTTTGTGGCGCCGCACAGCGTCAGCGCCCTTGTGGCGGTTATCAAGCTGTTTAAGCAGCTTGGGATCGATTATCAGATAATAGGCAACGGCTCCAACCTGCTTGTCGGCGACAAGGGGATACGCGGAGCGGTCATTGAGATCGGCAAGGAGCTCGGCGACGTGAAGTTCGCGGGCGGCACGGTCACGGCGGAGAGCGGCGTTCTGCTCTCGAAGCTCGCCAATTCCGCGGCGCGGAACGGACTTTCGGGCCTTGAATTCGCGTCGGGAATTCCCGGTTCGCTGGGCGGCGCGGTGTATATGAACGCGGGCGCCTACGGCGGAGAGATGAAGGACGTTATTACAAAGGTGACGTATCTTGACGACGATTGCGAGATCAGGGAAATAAACGGCGCGGACTGCGGCTTCGGTTACCGACGCAGCTTTTTTACCGATAAGAGCTATGTTATATTAAGCGCCGAGATGGAGCTTATGCACAAGAGCGTAAGCGTTATTATGGAGGATATAAAAAATCTTACCGAGAAGCGTGTCGCAAAACAGCCGATAGACAAGGCCAGCGCGGGAAGCACCTTTAAGCGTCCCGAGGGATATTATGCCGCCGCACTTATCGAGGAGGCGGGGCTTAAGGGCTACGCGGTCGGCGGCGCGTCGGTTTCGGAAAAGCACTCCGGCTTTGTGGTGAACAACGGAGGAGCCACCGCGGCGGACGTTATGGGGGTTATTGACCATGTGCGCGAGACGGTGCTTGAGAAAAAGGGAGTCAGGCTTGAGACAGAGGTCAAGCTTATAGGAGAGTTTTAAGCGGAGGTGCTTGATTGTGAAGGTATTGATCGTCACGGGACTCAGCGGCGCGGGCAAGACCGGAGTTATAAAAGCGCTTGAGGACATTGGCTTTTACTGTGTTGACAATATGCCGCCCGAGCTGATACCGAGGTTCGTTGAGATCGCCGCAAAAGCGGGCGAGGGCATGGAATACGTCGCGATCGTCAGCGACGTGCGCGCGGGCGAGAACATGTTTGGCGGCTTTGACGCCGCGATCGGCGAGCTTGAGGAAATGGGCATAGACCACGAGATATTGTTCCTTGACGCGTCCGACGAGGCGCTGATAAAGCGCTACAAGGAGACAAGAAGACTGCACCCGGGCGCAGCGGGCGGCCGTATTGTTGACGGAATTGCCAGCGAGCGCAGACTGCTTAGCGGCGTGAGAAACAAGGCCGACCATGTGCTTGACACGTCGGAGCTGTCAGCGGCCCAGCTTGCCGCGCGGATAAAAATGATGTTTTCGCCGCGGCAGAGGACGGGGATCATTATTAATGTAATGTCGTTCGGCTTTAAGTACGGAATACCGCTTGACGCCGATCTGGTGTTTGACGTGAGGTTCCTGCCAAATCCGTTTTATATCCCGGAGCTCAAGCATAGCACCGGACTTGAGACAAACGTTCACGATTACGTTATGGGCTTTGACGAGAGCCGCAGGTTCCTGAATATGCTTACCGCGATGATCGACTTTCTCGTGCCCGAATATGTGAAAGAAGGCAAAAATCAGCTTGTTATCGCGATCGGCTGCACCGGCGGGCACCACCGCAGCGTGACGCTTGCCGAGGAGCTTTATAAATTCTTAAAAAGCGATGACGAGCAGAATGTCAGCATCAGCCACAGAGATATTCAAAAGGGCGTGTAGATATGGATAATACCGGAAATCCGGACATACGCGAATATGACGGATCAAAATATAAAAACTTAGAGCGGCGGAACAGGAGCGGTTTCCACAGCTTTAATCCGAAGATAGTTTCGATCGGCGGCGGCACCGGATTGTCGGCCATGTTGCGCGGAATAAAGCGTTACACCACCGACATAACAGCGGTGGTAAGCGTCGCCGACGACGGAGGAGGCAGCGGCGTCCTGCGCCAGGATTTGAACATTCCGCCTCCGGGCGACATCCGAAGCTGCATCCTGGCTTTGTCCGAGGTCGAGCCCGTGATGGAGCGGCTGCTCAATTACCGCTTTGACAGCGGGCAGCTCAAGGGCCAGAGCTTCGGAAACCTGTTTTTGGCCGCGATGACGGGAACCTTCAGCGGGGACTTTGTCGAGGCGGTGCGGAACGTGTGCGAGGTCCTGAACATAACGGGCAGGGTTTTCCCGGTGACAGCCTCAAACGTTGAGCTTGTCGCGACCATGGAAGACGGCAGCACGGTTGTCGGCGAGTCGCGCATAGGGCGCTCGGTCAGCGAGCGGCACTCCGCGATCAAAAAGGTGAGACTGCGCAAGAGGTTCGGCAACCTCATGCCGGTCGAGACTTTGAGCGAGATCGTTGACGAGATCAAAAGCGCCGATCTGATAACCCTCGGTCCGGGCAGCCTTTACACAAGCGTGCTGCCGAATTTGGTTATCGACGATCTAAGAACCGCGGTCAGGGAGTCGGACGCGCCGGTCGTCTACATAAACAACATAATGA
Source organism: uncultured Monoglobus sp. (assembly GCA_947630135.1). Classification (GTDB taxonomy): domain Bacteria; phylum Bacillota; class Clostridia; order Monoglobales; family Monoglobaceae; genus Monoglobus. The sequence continues at coordinate 4,864 of CANRGH010000018.1, read as the reverse complement.
CCCAGCCGGGCGAGACCGACGGCTACACCGCGTTCGATCACGCCTTGGCGATCCTTGACCACACGTTTGACGATTTTTTGGATTACTGCATTGTGAACACCGGCGCGATAAGCCCCGAGCTGGTTGAGCGATATAAGGCTGACGGGGCGGTGCCGGTCGAGTATGACAAATCAAGGTTTGCGTCCACGAGCATAAACGTGATCGAGCGGGATATGGCGTCCGTTGACGCGGAGGGCCATGTCCGCCACAACACCTATGCCTTGGCGGATGCCCTTGTGGATATTATAAGCATAAACAGAAACGAGCACGGCCAGAAGGTCAGCGGCGAGGGAGTCCTGCTTTACACTCCCGAGCACAGGCGGAGGTGATCAACTTGCCCGATAACGATAACGGAAAGCGGTCGTTTTCCAGAAAAGTCAAGCGCGAGCTTTATCGGATCGAGCCGGGCGAAATGTGCTGCGTCCGCTCGAGGTTTAAGGGGCTTGTTCTGTTCGGCGCCGCCTCGGTCACGAAAAACGAAATAAGGCTTGTCAGCGACAATCCCGACGTTGTCGGCTGTTTTGTTGAGCTGTCAAGGCTTTTGGGAATTGAGGCCGAGGTCAAGCAGAGCGGCGGCGGAAAATACAGCGCCGTCGCGCGCGACAGCGTGAAGATCGCGCAGCTCCTTTATGATCTCAAGCTGCTCGACGAGGCCGGCGAAATACTCATGCGCGCCGGGGAAATAAAAAAGATGTGCTGCAAGCGCGAGTTCCTTCGCGGCGCGTTCATGGGCGCGGGCGCGGTCAGCGACCCGAACAAGAATTACGCGCTTGAAATATCGGCCCCAAGCCGCGAGCTTTGCGGCGACGTCGCGCGCCTGTTCGACGATCTGGGCTTTAAGCTCCAGATCACCGCGCGCAAGAAAAAATATGTGGCTTATGTGAAAAACAGCGAGGTCATCGAGGATATTCTTGCCCTGCTGGGCGCGTGTACCTCGCAGATGGAACTCATTAACATCAAGATAGAAAAGGAAATACGCAATGACGCCAACCGCGGCGCCAACGGCGAGACCTCGAACCTTTCGAGGACGATAAATGCCTCGGTCGATCAAATAAAGGCCATTTATCAGATACGTGACACGGTGGGGCTTGACGCGCTGCCCGACGATCTTCGCGAGATCGCGCGCTTGCGCCTTGAGCACAAGGATCTGAGCCTGACCGAGCTTGGCAGGCGGCTTAATCCGCCGCTCACCAAATCGGGCGTGAACCACCGGCTTAAAAAAATAATGAAGCTCGTAAAATAATTGTATTTAAACAAAACAAAACCCGCGATATAACGCGGGTTTTGTTAGTTGGTCGAGGTGACTGGATTTGAACCAGCGGCCCCTACGTCCCGAACGTAGTACTCTACCAAACTGAGCCACACCTCGATCTGCAACTATATCAGTATAGCACAATTAAAATTCCGTGTCAAGAATTTTTTTAAATTTTTTAAAAAACAAACCCCGCGGAAATTCCGCGGGGTTTTTGGTGACTCCTAGGGGATTCGAACCCCTGTAGCCGGCGTGAGAGGCCGGAGTCTTAACCACTTGACCAAGGAGCCGTGGTGGTAGCGGTAACTGGATTTGAACCAGTGACACTACGGGTATGAACCGTATGCTCTAGCCAACTGAGCTATACCGCCAAGTCTCGTATCCGCGAGTCAAAACGGACAACTCACAAACAACATGGATCATTATAGCAAAATACTTTTGATATGTCAAGCCTTTTTTCAAAAATTTTTTCAAAAAATTTGGTATAATACGGCTTATCAATGCAATAATAAAAGCATGATTATACGCTGCATTATTTACGGACTTCTCGGGATGAACATGGAGGTTTTCTGGACGGGGCTCGCCCCGGCGGGAGAGAAAACCGTTAATTTTATCGGCCACACGTCTGTCTGGATGTTTTTCATATACGGGCTGGCGGCAGTCGTTTTGGAGCCGGTCCGGTACCTTATTTCAAATCAAAACTGGTTCCTGCGGGGCTGTGTCTGGGCGACCCTTATTTTTGCCATTGAGTTCTTGAGCGGCGGGTTGCTGCGGCTTTTTGGGATAGAGGCGTGGCGCTACACGGGAGAGTTTTCGGTGCTGGGGCTTATCCGCCTCGATTATGCTCCGGTTTGGTTCGCCGTGGGCCTGCTGTTTGAAAGGGTGTGCGATCTCCTCGCGGCTTATAATATCGGTTAGCTCGTGAGCATCCTCGTCATGTCCTTGCGGAGGCGTTTTATTATCCGTTTCTCAAGCCTCGATATGTATGACTGTGAAATTCCCAAAAGGTCCGCCACTTCCTTTTGAGTCATCTCGTCGCCGCCGCGGCCCAGCCCGTACCGCATTTCGACAATGCTCCGCTCGCGGCTGCCGAGGCTGTCGAGGGCGATCTTGAGCAGCTCGCGGTCGGTTTCGTCCTCAATGTTTTTCTGCGTCACGTCGCCGTCGGTGCCGAGAATATCCGACAGCAGCAGCTCTTTTCCGTCCCAGTCAACGTTCAGCGGCTCGTCGATCGAGATCTCCGTTTTCGCGTTGCTGTTTTTCCTCAGAAACATGAGTATTTCGTTTTCAATGCAGCGTGAGGCGTAGGTCGCGAGCTTTATTTTTTTCTCGGCCTTGAACGTGTTTATCGCCTTAATGAGGCCGATTGTGCCGATCGAGATCAGATCTTCGATTCCTATTCCGGTGCTGTCGAACCGCTTCGCGATATACACCACGAGCCTGAGGTTGTGCTCGATAAGCAGCCGTTTTGCTTCCTCGGCAAAGTCGGGTTCATGAAGCCGCGCGATCCAAATCTGCTCCTCGTCCTTGTCAAGCGGCGGAGGAAGAGTGTCGCTCCCGCCTATGTAGTTCACCTTTCCCGCTTTTAAGCTTATAAGCTTCAGGTACGCCCGCTTCACGCGGGCTTTAAGTTTTTGCAAGTTCATTTTGTGTCCTCCTGAATTTAGTCTTCCGCGCTTTATGTAAAACGCCTCGGGCGGCGCGACGGCGCCGTAAAGTCCGCTGCCCGACAGCTTAGCGTCAACAAAGGCGATAAGGCATCTGTCCGCGTCGATCCCGAAACTCCTGTCGCGGCACTCGATCCGTTCGGCTTTTTTCGCGTATATTATCCCGCTTGACGTCACGGTGCTCACCGCGACGGGAACGCCGCTTTCAAAGCTCTTTCCGCGGATGATCACGACCGGTTTTCCGCTTATCGGCTCCCTCGCCTCGCAGCCCGTGTCGATAAGCGCTTTAACGCTTGTTTCGCGGCCATCCGCCGTGACCGTCAGATCGACGCAGCAGCGGCTCAGATTTCGGCTGAATGCGTCGGCGACCGCTTTGATCACGATAAACGCAAATCCCGCGGCGAGCAGCAGCTTTTTAAAGTCAATGTCAAAATAGGGAACTCCGTTTGACACCGTTCCGCCCTTTAAAAGCCCCGCGGCCGCGGCAAAGGCCGCGCCGCATATGATGAGCGACAGCGCGAAAAACGCGGCTGTGCGCCTTATCCATTCCGAGACGGTCGAGGGGCGGAAATAGACGAGGGTGAAAAGCGCGGTGCAGAAAATCTTTCCGAGCGCGGTGAAGAGCAGGCGCGTGTGCGGAAAAAACATAATCACCGAATAGAGCGCGAGCGCCGCGCCGCCCGCGATCGTCTTAAAGGCGCGTATCCTGTCGCGGAAAGCCATTTCGGCGCACAGCACGATAACCGAGTTTAAGATCATGTTGCTCAGAAACAGCGCGTCAATATACACCGTCATTTGCATCACCGACAACAATTATAAACCAAGCGTCATAAAAAACATGTCAAATCGGGAGCGCGATAAAACTTTTATTTTCGGACGCAAAAAAGCTCCCCGTCCAAACGGAAGGGGAGCCGTGTGCGCTGGCTCTATAAATTAAGCAGCTTTTCTGCATTTTCATGCAAAATTAGCTCGCGAACGGAGCTGTCAAGATCCAGACGGTCGATGTGCTTCAGCTCGTCGACCGCGTTCCACATGGGATAGTCTGTGCCGAACATAACATATTCCTCGCCGTAGAGCTTGATCAGCTCGCGTATTCGCTCGGGCGGGACTTCGTACATGGTGCTTGAGGTGTCAACGTATATTTTGTTTTTTCGGCCTGCGAAAACCTCGGCAGCGTTGTCCCATTCCGACCAGCCGCCGAAATGCGCGCCGATCACCTTAAGGTTCGGGAAATCGTCCATGACCTTAGCCATGCGCTGCGGCTTGCTCCACTGATAGCGGAAGTCGCCGGTGTGCACAAGCAGCGGTATTTTGCCCGCGATTGCCTCGTATATGCTGTAGGCCTTCGGGTCGTCAATGTGGAACCGCTGGAAATCCGGATGAATCTTAAGCCCCTTGAGGCCCAAGTCGATACAGCGGCGGACCTCGCCGTCTATGTCGTCAAAATCGGGGTGCATGGTCATGAACCCGATTATCCTGTCGGGATATTTTTGCGTACATTCATATATAAAGTCGTTGATCGACGTGACCTGATGCGGAGTGGTTGCGGGCGAGTGTATAACCGCCTTTTGGACCCCGGCCTCGTCCTCCATGTCGAGCAGCCTGCCGAGAGTGCCGTTGTTCACCACGTCAAGGTCATAAAACACCTGTATGCCGTGCGAGGCCTTTTCGGCGATCTTATCCGGAAAAACATGCGCGTGTACGTCAATTATCATTTGTGTCGTCTCCTGTTCATAAGTCTGTGCGGCAAAACGCCGCCCGAATATTATACCAATTTATGCTAAGTAAGTCAATACCCCCAAGACAGGGGAGCACGCAAAACGCATGAAGCGTGAATTCCCAAAGTAAATTCCAGAGTGGAAATTAGAGTGGAATTAAGTGTGGGAAAGAAAAAGTGGTAGAATTA